>JBCNPK010000020.1:0-99502 GCA_039593355.1 Pseudoduganella sp. | reverse complement strand
CGGTCTTTTCGATGGTGCGCTTGAAGCGACGCATTGCGACTTCGAACGGCTCGTTTTCTTTAAGGCGGATAGTAGTCATGTAAAAATTCAAACCGTTAGGGTTCAGGAAAGACAGCGATATTAGCAGCTTTTGCTCAAAAATGGAAGAGACAATAGACGCCAAACCGGCCACTCAGGCGGTTCCGAAGGGGATATCGACGTCTTTTCGCGGGCAATCTTTCAGCCCAGCTAACATCATGAATCCGGCGAAAAATGCGTTGCCGGGAATCGAATGATATCAGATTGCGAGGCCAGCAGCCACTCCGGAAGCCCAGGCCCACTGGAAGTTGTAGCCGCCCAACCATCCGGTCACGTCCACTGTTTCACCAATGAAGTACAAGCCGGGGACGTTCTTGCATTCCATCGATTGCTGGGAGAGCTCGCGGGTATCCACACCGCCGCGCGTCACCTCGGCCTTGCGGTAGCCTTCCGAACCATTGGGCGTGATGGTCCACTGGTTGACGGCGCGGCCCAGCTTGCGCAAGGTGCCATCTTTCATGTCGGCAATACGCGCCTCGGGGTCGAGGCCGTGCACTTGCAGCAGTCCTTCGGCCAGGCGGGTCGGCATCCATTGCGCGAGCAGGTTGCCCAGTTGCTTCTTCAGCGTACCCTTGCCGTCAATCAACGTTTGCGCCAGGTCCATCTCCGGCAGCAGGTTGATGGTGATCGGCGTGCCGGGCTGCCAGAACGAGGAAATCTGCAGGATGGCCGGGCCGCTCAGGCCGCGGTGGGTGAACAGCAGGTCTTCGCGGAAGCGGGCGCCGCTCGGGTTGCGGCCTTTCAGCGAGCCGGTCTCCACGTCCACTTCCAGCGATACGCCGGCCAGCGGGACGAAGGGGGCCCATTCCGCGGCGTCGAAGGTCAGCGGCACCAGCGCCGGACGCGGCTCCACCAGCTTCAGGCCAAAGTGCTTGGCCACGCGGTAACCGAAGTCCGTCGCGCCAATCTTGGGGATCGACAGGCCGCCCGTGGCAACCACCACGGCGCCGGCGTGGAGCTCGCCGCCGTCGGTGTCCAAAACGAAGCCGGCGCCATTCTGCGCCACGGCCTGCACTTTGGCCGGCATGCGCCAATGCACGCCGCCTTCGGCGCATTCATTGCGCAGCATGTCGATGATCTGCTCGGCGGAGTCGTCGCAGAACAGCTGGCCTTTGTGCTTTTCGTGGAAGGCAATGCGGTGCTTCTTCACCAGCGCCAGGAAATCCTGAGGCGTAAAGCGCGACAGGGCGCTCTTGGCGAAGTGGGGATTCTCGGACAGGAAATTGGCCGGGCCGGCGTTAATATTGGTGAAGTTGCAACGGCCGCCTCCGGAGATACGGATCTTCTCCGCCAGCTTGCCGGCATGGTCGACCAGCACCACGCGCTTGCCGCGTTTGCCGGCCGTGGCAGCGCACATCATGCCCGCCGCGCCAGCGCCGATCACCGCTACATCGTACTGATTTGCCATTTCCTGCCGCCCTGCCCCGAAACCAAACCCACCATTTTACAGGAGGGTGGCGCCGGCAGCGAGCGAACGGGCGACATCCTTGCAGTGGGCGACTTGCTGGGCAATCGAATCCGGCACGGGGATGTCACCGCGCAGCACGGCCTGGATCCAGGCGGCGGTGGACTCGGCGCTCCTATCCTCCGGCAGCTCCGGCAACTGCTCGACCACAGTCTGCTTCTCGACCAGCACGGTGCGCTCCCCGTCGTGGAACCAATCGATCTTCTGTGCCTTGTTGGCATTGGCGACCGTCTCGCCTTCCGTGCCGCGCATCAGGAAGGCGTGGCCTTTGTTCAGCGTGAAGAATTCACCCAGCGATTCGAGATACTCCGGGTGCGTGTAGGACACCAGCCGCAGCGCCGGCCCTGCAAACGGCTGCATGATCTTCACCAGCGTATGCGTCGAATTGCGCACGCCGAGGATGCGGCGCAGCGACAGCATCCACGCCAGGCGCGGCGCCAGCGCGTCGATCGTGATGAAGGCGACGCGCTCCTTCTCCAGCGCCGCTTCCGCCGCCGCATGGTCGGCCGCGGCGTGCACGCCCAGCGCCTCGAATACTTCCGCCGTGGCGACGCGGCCCACGTCATGCGCCACGCCGTGCACCAGTACCGGCACGCCTTCGCGCGCCAGCAGCAGCGCCAGCAGGGCCGTCAGGTTCGCCATTTTGCGGGCGCCGTTATAGCTCGGGATCACGACCGGCGCGAATTCGCCCTCCGGCGCGCGCAGCTTGTCAAACGAGGCTTCGGACGCTTCCAGGAAGCCTTCCAGCTCGTCCACCGATTCGCCCTTGATGCGCATCGATAGCAGGATGCCGCCCAGTTCAAGGTCGGATACGCGCCCGTCGAGAACGGCGCTCCATAATTCGAGCGCTTCCTCGCGGCTCATGCTGCGGGCGCCTTTTGCGCCCCGGCCGATCTCCTTGATGTACGGAGCGGCTTGGAAAGGTTGTTTGGTCGTCATCCAGCCAGTTTACGGCATTTCGGCTACACTGTTAGATCCCCCAAGCAAAAACACAGTGAATAGCAGACTGATCATGATTGCCCAAAACCTTGAAAACATTAACGTTACTTCGTTCGCATCGATGCCTACCCCTGAGGAGCTGCATGCGAAGCTGCCGCTGACCGACAAGGCTTCCGACACCGTCACCAAGGGCCGCGCCGACCTGCGCGCCATCCTGGAACGCAGGGACAAGCGCCTGTTCGTCGTCGTCGGCCCTTGCTCCATCCACGACCCGGTCGCGGGCCTGGACTATGCGCGCCGCCTGAAAGCGCTGCAGGAAGAAGTCAAGGACACCATGCTGCTGGTCATGCGCGTGTATTTCGAAAAGCCGCGCACCACCACTGGCTGGAAGGGGTATATCAACGATCCGTATATGGACGATTCGTTCCGCGTCGACGTCGGCATGGAAAAGGCGCGCCAGTTCCTGCTGGACGTGTGCGAACTGGGCCTGCCGACCGCCACCGAGGCGCTGGACCCGATTTCGCCGCAATACCTGGGCGACCTGATCGCCTGGACCGCCATCGGCGCCCGCACCACCGAATCGCAGACCCACCGCGAAATGTCGTCCGGACTGTCGACGCCCGTGGGCTTCAAGAACGGCACGGACGGCGATATCGGCATCGCGATCAACGCCATCCTGTCGGCGGCCAATCCGCACGCCTTCCTGGGCATTAACAGCCAGGGGAATGTGTCTGTCGTGCGCACGCGGGGCAATCCGCACGGCCACGTGGTGCTGCGCGGGGGCGACGGCCGGCCTAACTATGATTCCGTGTCGGTGGCGATCGCGGAACAATCGCTGCAGAAGGCCAAGCTGCCGGCCAATATCGTGATCGACTGCTCGCACGCCAACTCGTACAAGAAGCCGGAACTGCAGCCGCTGGTAATGACCGACGTGGTCAACCAGATCGTGCACGGCAACCAGTCCATCGTCGGTGTGATGATCGAGTCGAATATCGTGGCGGGCAATCAGAAGATTCCTTTGGATCTGTCTGAGCTCAAATATGGCTGCTCGGTCACCGATGCCTGCATCGATTGGGATACCACGGTGCACATGCTGAAGGAAGCGGACCGCGAGCTGCGCGCACGCCCTTAACCCGGCAAACCAGGGTACGACCCAAGGGTCGGACCCAGACACGCGGCCGCTGCGGGCCAGGGTCGGCCCCTTGGGTCCGACCCGGATTTGCCGGGTTTAGTAACGCCAACTCCCCGCAACGCGAATTTCGGACTTCACCGACCGCGCCAGAAAACACTGCCCATGCGCCTCATGGTGCAGCCGATCCAGCTCCGCATCCGTCGGCGCCTTCTCCCCCGAGAACACCACCAGCGGCTTCAGCGTCACCACACTGATCCTGCCATCCTGCATCAAGCCTTCCACCTCATCGACATAGCTGTCGACCACATAGCCATCGCGCGCCGCGAGGCTCAGGAACCACAGCATATGGCAGCTCGACAAGGAAGCCACAAACGCCTCCTCCGGATCAACCGCGGAAGGCTCCGACAACGGCACCTTCACCACATGCGGCGACGACGACCCCGGCACCACCGTGCCGCCATCGAATGTCCATTTATGCAGCCGGCTATAGCGGTTATCGGTAAATTTGGCATCGTGGCGGAACCAGGCCACTTCGGCGGTGTGCGTCGACATCGGGAGCCTCCTTAACAAGAATGCAAGCAAGATACACCCGCGCGCTTTCCATTACAATGGCGGATTGCCCTTTCAACTTCAAGCATTCCAATGATCGTTCTCGGCGTCGAATCCTCCTGTGACGAAACCGGCCTGGCCCTGTATGACACGCAGCGCGGCCTGCTGTCGCACGCCCTGCATTCGCAGGTGGCGATGCACGAGGAATACGGCGGCGTGGTACCGGAACTGGCTTCGCGCGACCATATCCGCCGCGCCATCCCTTTGCTGGAACAGGCGCTGGGCAAGGCCGGCATGGAAGCCAAGGACATCGACGCCATCGCTTACACGCAAGGTCCCGGCCTGGCCGGTGCCCTGCTGGTCGGCTCGGCCATCGCCTGCAGTCTTGGCATGGCGCTGGACAAGCCGGTGCTGGGCGTGCACCACCTGGAAGGCCACCTGCTGTCGCCATTGCTGGCCAGCGAGCCGCCGGAATTCCCCTTCGTGGCGCTGCTGGTGTCCGGCGGCCACACGCAGCTGATGCGGGTGGACGGCGTCGGACAGTACGAGCTGCTGGGTGAAACACTGGACGATGCGGCCGGCGAAGCCTTCGACAAATCGGCCAAGCTGCTCGGCCTGGGCTACCCCGGCGGCCCGGCCATTTCGCGCCTGGCCGAATTCGGCGACCCGGAAGCCTACAAGCTGCCGCGCCCCATGCTGCACTCGAAGGACTTGATGTTCTCCTTCTCCGGCCTGAAAACAGCGGTGCTGACGGTGGTGAACAATAACGGCGGCGCGGCGAATGTCTGCGAACAGGACAAGGCGAATATCGCGCGCGGTTTCGTCGATGCGATCGTGGATGTGCTGACGGCCAAATGCCTGTCCGCCCTCAAGCAGACCGGCCTGAAACGCCTGGTGATCGCCGGCGGCGTGGGCGCCAACGCGCAGCTGCGCGCTTCGCTGAACGCGGCAGCGAAGAAGAAGCACTTCAAGGTCTACTACCCGGAGCTGGAATTCTGCACCGATAACGGCGCAATGATTGCCTTCGCCGGCGCCCTGCGCCTGCAGATCAACCCGCAGGCGGCGCAGCGGGATTATTCCTTCAACGTCCGTCCGCGCTGGCCGCTGGACGAACTGCGGGTCATCTGATCAAGCCAGCAGCCAGGCGCTCAGGCCCACCAGGGCCAGCAGCCCTGCGGCGATACCGGTCGTGCGCAAGCCCTTGTGGCTCACTTGCTGGCGCGCGCGTTCGTGACGGTTCGGCTTGTCGTCCTGCTTTGCTTCCTTGCCAATTTTTTGCTGCAAAACTTCGGTGTTCATCACATGTCTCCATTTGTATAGACCACCAATGTAGCAGCAGAGCCGAAGCCCTGCCACACTTTTGCGCATTGCTATGCAGCAAAACGTTGTGCCGGGCGGCCTTGCCTTTGGTAGAGGAATTCCAACACAGTTGTGCGGTAGTCAATGTAGAGCGGGTCCTGCGCCAGAGCTAAACGGTCGCGCGGGCGCGCCAGCCGCACCTTGACGATATCGCCAATGGTGGCAGCCGGACCGTTGCTCATCATGACGATGCGATCCGACAACAGTACCGCCTCGTCCACGTCGTGCGTGACCATGACCACCGTGGCGCCGGTAGCGGCGACGATACGCATCAGCTCATCCTGCAGGTGGGCACGCGTCAGCGCATCGAGCGCGCCAAAGGGCTCGTCCATCAGCAGCACCTTGGGCTCCATCGACAGCGCGCGGGCGATACCGACGCGCTGCTTCATGCCGCCGGAGATTTCATTGGGGCGCTTGGCGCCCGCAGCGCCCAGCCCGACCAGTTCCAGCGCGCGCCAGGTGCGTTCATCGAGCTGCGCGCGGGTCTCTTTGCCGCCAAATACGCGCTCCACCGCCAGCAGGATGTTTTCGAAGCAGGTGAGCCAGGGCAGCAGCGAATGGTTCTGGAACACGACGGCGCGCTCCGGTGCCGGCCCCGCGATCTCGCGGCCGCTGCACACCAGCGCGCCGCTGCTTGGCAGGGTCAGGCCGGCGATCAGGTTGAGCAGCGTTGACTTGCCGCAGCCCGAATGCCCGATCAGCGTGACGAATTCGCCCTGCTCCACCGACAGGTTGATGTTGCTCAGGGCATGGAACTGGCCGAAGCGCATCTCGACCTTGCTGATATCGATGAATTTCGCCGTCATCTCATTTCTCCTCATAGCTGAAAGCTTTTGCCAGCGCGATCAGCGCCAGCTCCAGCAACAGGCCGACCACGCCGATTACGCCGATCGCGATCAGGATGTGCGGCACGTTCAGGTTGTTCCACTCGTCCCACACCCAGAAGCCGATGCCCACGCCGCCGGTCAGCATTTCCGCGGCGACGATGACCAGCCATGCGGTGCCGATGGCGAGCCGCACGCCGGTGAGCATATAAGGCAGCACCGACGGCAGCAGGATCTTGGTCACCACCTTCCACTCCGACAGGTCCAGCACGCGCGCCACGTTCAGGTAGTCCTGCGGCACCCGCTGCACGCCGACGGCTGTATTGACGATCATCGGCCAGATCGAACAGATGAAGATGGCCCAGATGGCGGCCGGGTCCGCGGCCTTGAACACCAGCAGGCCGATCGGCAGCCAAGCCAGTGGCGACACCGGCTTCAGCAAGCTGATCATAGGGCTGAACATGCCGTACACAAAGCTGAATCGGCCGATCAGGAAGCCAAGCGGAATGCCCACCAGCGCTGCCAGCCCGAAGCCCAGCGCGACGCGGCGCAGCGAGGCCAGGATATTCCAGCCTATGCCCTGGTCGTTCGGCCCCTTGCGGTAGAACGGGTCGGCGAACAGCTTGAGCGCCTCATGCCAGGTTTCCAGCGGCGTCGGAAAGCCGGGATTGCGCAAGGCCAGCACTTGCCACGCTATCACCAGCAGCGCCAGCCCAAGCAGCGGCGGCAGCACCTTCATGACGATGGGCCGCAGGCGTTCCCCCGCCGGGGTCAGGTTGACGCCCTTGGCAGCCAGCCGCGTACGGCGCGAGGGCCTGCCCGGCACATCGGGGATGCCGTGATCGCCCGCTTGCGCCCTGCCTGCACTGCCTGCACTGCCTGCCACGCCCGCCGCGGCTGCCGACTCCGCGTTCCTGCCCACGCCCGCCGCTGCCAGCGCAGCGGCCGCCGATTCGCGCGCCGCATCCCGTGCGATCAATGCGTTGGCCGTCGTTCCAACTAATGCGCTCATACGCCCTCCCCTCACGCTTTGATCTTGAACGAAGCGGCATAGGCCTTGGGATTCTTGCCGTCCCAGACCGCGCCATCGACCATCTTCACGCTGCGCAGCGGCGACTTCGGCACGCTCACTTTCGCCATCGCCGCAGCATCCTTGTAGACATCAATCTGGTTCACTTGCGTGGCAACCGCCAGATAGTCCGGCTCCGATTTGAGCAGCCCCCAGCGCTTCTGCTGCGTGAGGAACCACATGCCGTCGCTCAGGTAAGGGAAGTTGACCGAGCCGTCATTGAAGAACTTCATGTAGTTCGGATCGTCCCAGGTTTTGCCCAGGCCATTCTGATAGCGGCCCAGGATGCGCTGGCCGATCACGTCCACGGTCGTATTCACGTAGGATTTGTCGGCAATGGCCTCCGCCATCTTCACCTTGTTCGACAACGACGCATCGATCCAGCGCCCCGCCTCCAGCACCGCCGCGATCAGCGCGCGTGCAGTGTTCGGATACTTCTTCACCCACTCGGCGCTGGTGCCCAGCACTTTTTCCGGATGGTCGCGCCAGATGTCCTGCGTGGTAGTGGCCGTGATGCCGACGCCGTCGGCAATTGCACGATGGTTCCATGGCTCGCCGACGCAAAAGCCGTCCATATTCCCGATGCGCATATTTGCCACCATTTGCGGCGGCGGCACGGTGATCACCTTCGCGTCCTTCATCGGATCGATGCCGTACGAAGCGAGCCAGTAATACAGCCACATGGCGTGTGTGCCGGTCGGGAAGGTCTGGGCGAAGGTGTATTCGCGCGGATCGGAGCGCATCAGTTTCGCCAGCGATGCGCCATCGATCGCGCCCTTTTCGGCAAGCTTCTTCGATAGCGTGATCGCCTGGCCGTTGTGATTGAGGTTCATCAGCACCGCCATGTCCTTCTTCGGACCGCCGGCGCCGAGGTGCACGCCATACACCAGGCCATACAGGACATGGGCTGCGTCGAGCTCACCGTTCACCAGCTTGTCGCGCACGGCAGGCCACGAAGCTTCCTTGCTCAACACGATTTTGATGCCGTACTTCTTGTCGAAGCCCAGCAGCGACGCCATGACGACGGAGGCGCAATCGGTCAGGGGAATGAAGCCGACTTTGACTTCTTCCTTCTCCGGCTTGTCGGAGCCTGCAGCCCATGCGCCTTGCGAGGCAAGTCCGGTTACGGCAGTTGCGGCACCGGCTGCCAACAGGCGCCGGCGGGTAAGGCTGAACGAATGATCCATCTCTATCCCCGTGTGTAAATACTGGGGATATTGCAAGTGCCGTGCCACCCCTTTTCAGGGTAGCGGCAATAAAAAACGGCACCGCGATTGTGCGGTGCACCAAATTGGCGCCGTCAGCGCACGGGGTGAAGCCTCGGATCGGTGCGCAAACGCTCGGCCATGAGGTCGACGAAGCTGCGGATGCGCGTGGAGCCCTGGCGGCTATCGCGATGGATGATATGGATAGGTACCGCCGGCGTGGCATAGTCCTGCAGCACCTCGACCAGCTCGCCGGCATCGAGCAAGGCGGCGGCCTGGTAGGACAGCAGGCGCGCGATGCCAAAGCCGCCGCGCACCGCCTCAATTGCCGAATCGTTATTATTGACGCCCAGGCGCGGCTTGACGCGCAGCGATTGCGTGCTGCCCCCGTACTGGAAGCGCCAGTCCGGCGGTACGCTGGAGCCGGACGAAGCGACGATGGTGTGCTGCTCCAGTTCGTGAGGCGTGCGCGGCGTGCCGTGCTTTGCTATATAAGATGGGGAAGCGATGATCATGCGCCGCACCTGGCCCACAGGCACCGCGCGCATGCTCGAATCGGGCAGCTCGCCGATACGGATGCCGACGTCGATGCCTTCTTCCAGCAGGTTGGTGACGCGGTCGACAAAGACCGTGGACACATCCATGCCCGGGAAACGCTGCAGGTAGTCGACGATGCCCGGCATGACGTACAGGCGGCCGAACAGCACCGGCGCCGTCACGGTCAAATGCCCGCGCGGCGCGGCGTTGATGCCGGCCACCGCATCGTCGGCCTCGTCGACCTCGGCAATGATGCGGCGCGCATCGTCCAGGTAGCGCTGGCCCGCCTCCGTCACCCGCACATGGCGCGTGGTGCGGTCCAGCAGCTTGACGCCCAGCCTTTCTTCCAGTGCCGCCACGGCGCGCGTTACCGCAGGCGGCGACATGCCGAGACGGCGTGCGCCCGCCGCGAAGCCCTGCTCCTCGGCCACGGCAACATAGACGGTCATCAGATAAAGGCGGTCCATTTGCGTTTCACCATGAAGTCGATAAAGTGCCGCACGCGCATCGGCATGCGGCTGCGCTGCGGATAGTACATGTAAACAGCGGCATTCGCGGTCACGTGGGTCGGCAGAAGGTGCACCAGGCGGCCCTCGGCCAGGTCGCGTTCCACCATGTACAGCGCCAGCTGGCCGATGCCGACGCCGGCGCGCACGGCCTCCACTTCGCCCTCGGCCGTATTGAATGTGGCCACGCAGGGCACATCCCGGTAGACGGAGCCACCCTGCCCTTTCAGTTCCCATGGCACGACGCGGCCGGTATTGGGCTGGCGGAAGCCGGTGCAGCGGTGCTGCAGCAGTTCCTCCGCCGTGCGCGGCGCGCCGTGACGTTCGATATAGGACGGCGAAGCGCAGATGTACAGAGGAATGCGGCCCAGCTGTCGCGCGACAAGGTTGCGCTCCGGCGGATTCCCGGCGCGGAAACCGACGTCGATCTTCGCTTCCGTCAAATCCGTGAAGTGGTCATCGAACAGCAAGTCGAAATGCGCGCCCGGATACTGCTCCTGGAAGTCGCGCAGCAAGGGCGCCAGCGTCACGCTGCCGAGCGAGGTAGGCGCGGCTACCCGGATCATGCCATCGACCGCCTCGCGGCTGTTCTGCACGTGCTCCAAAGCCTCGTCCAGCAGGCGCAGGCCCGGGTTGGCAAGCTCGAACAGGCGCTGGCCTTCGTCGGTCAGGCGCAAGCTGCGCGTGGTGCGGTGGAACAGGCGCACGCCCAGGTATTCCTCCAGCTGGCGGATCGCCTTGCTGACCGCCTGCGCGGACAGGCCGGCATCCACCGCCGCCCGGCTGAAGCTACCGGCATGCACGACGCCGATGAAGAGTGTGATGACGCGCGCCTTATCCATATTTATTTACAACCTACGGTTGAAAATCAAACACCTTTACCACGCCTAGTGTAGCAGCTTGGCGGAGCCTAACATTCCCTTCACCAACCACCCACCTTGAAGGAGCAATATCATGGCAAACAAAGTCTGGTTCATCACTGGCGCTTCCCGCGGCTTCGGCTACCTGATTGCGCGTGACGCCCTGGCGCGCGGCGACAGCGTGGTTGCCGCCGCCCGCAACCCGCAAACCATCGTCGACGCGCTCGGCGTGCACCCCAAGCTGCTGCCGGTACAATTGGATGTGACAAAAGAAGCCGCCGCCGTTCTCGCCGCCCAGGCAGCCATCGACCGCTTCGGCCGCATCGACGTGCTGGTGAATAACGCCGGCTATGGCATCCTCGGCGCCGTTGAAGAGACCTCGGCGGAAGAAGTGCGGCGCAACTACGAAACCAATGTCTTCGGCCTGCTGAACGTAAGCCGCGCCGTACTGCCGGTCATGCGCAGGCAGCGCAGCGGCCACGTGATCAACATCTCCTCGCTGGGCGGCTACCAGGCCTACCATGGCTGGGGCGTCTACGGCTCCACCAAGTTTGCAGTCGAAGGGCTGAGCGAAGCGATGGCGCAGGAGCTGGCCCCGCTGGGAGTGCACGTGACGGTGGTGGAGCCAGGTTTCTTCCGCACCGATTTCCTCGACGCCAGCTCGTTGGTGGAAACGGCGGCCCGCATCGAAGACTACAAGGACACGGTCGGCGCCATGCGCGACTTTGCGGCCGGCGCCAATCACGCCCAGCCCGGCGATCCGGCCAGGCTGTCCCAGGCCCTGCTGAAGCTGGCCGACGCTGAACAGCCGCCATTGCGCCTGCAGTTGGGTAGCGACACCGTGGCCCGCACTTACGCCAAGCACCAGCAAGTGGAACAGGAACTGGCGCAGTGGAAGGACCTGGCCCTGTCGACCGACTTTGAACAGCCGGCCAAGCAGGCAGCTTAAGGAGAGCCGTTTGCGCCGCCCAGCAGGTCGGCGCGGGGCATGCTCCATCGCGGCACCGGGTAGGGGCAGATCGGCTTCGCCGCAAGCGGCAGCGTGGTGAAGTTGCCGCGCGGTCCAAGCGCAAAACGCAGGTCGCTGGCTTCAGTTTCGCTCACCGCGGGCATGCGCGCAAAGCGCAGCCACGCGGACAATTGGCAATCGGCCGCCGCACGCTCGCGCAGGGACGCGATGCTGCCCCG
Organism: Pseudoduganella sp.; assembly: GCA_039593355.1. GTDB lineage: Bacteria > Pseudomonadota > Gammaproteobacteria > Burkholderiales > Burkholderiaceae_D > Rugamonas. The sequence continues at coordinate 87,791 of JBCNPK010000020.1, read as the reverse complement.
CCAGGAGCCGGACAGCAGGACGCCCGGCACCTGCACCGGCATCTCCCACACCGCCTCCGCGGCCAGCGCCGGCGGGCACTCGCGCGCAGGCAGCAGCCAAGGCGCGAGGCTCAGATGGCCGCGCCGCAGCTGGTAAGCCTTGCCGTCCGACTCGATCGACGTGAAGCTCCAGCACAATGGCTGCGCAGGGAAAGCCGTGAGCGCCACATCCAGGACCCGCGCCTGAGGATCCTGCAGCACCAGCGCCGCCGTGACCGCCTGGCGCGCCTTGTTCGAGGCCGAGGCCTGCACGCCGACGTACGCCAGCGCCACGCCCGATGCCAGCAACAGCGCACGCCGGCTATGCATATGCATGAAGCGCAAGGCCGCCACCGCCGCACCGAGCGTCACCAGGGCCGCAAAAGAAGTCCAGCCCAGGAAGCCATGCATGGTGAAGTACAACAGCACCACCGGCAGCACCGCCAGCACGACAATCCTGCCGCGCCGCGAAGTCAAGGCCATCGCCAGCGGCACACCGAAGGCCACCCAGAACACCGGCTCGATGATGAAGACCATATCGCCGAAATACCAGGTGCCGCTGAACGGGTAGAAAGGATGGACGCCATAGTTGTTCATGAAGTCCATGCCGATATGCAGCAGGAAGCCCGCCGCCAGCGTAATGCCCAGCCCGCGCCGCGCTGCGCGGCTCTCGCGCAGGAGCGCCCGCGCATTCGGCCACAGCACCCAGAGCAGCGCAAACACCAGCAAAGCCTGCGGCAGCAGGTAGAGCAAGGTGTGCGTATGCCCGCGGTGGTGCAGCAGGTATCCCAAAGGCGCCGGCGCCAGGTGGGTGAACAGCAGGTCAAGGTCCGGGAAATTGCTGGCGACGGCGCACGCTGTCAGCAGCAAACGATGGCGCGTCTTCTGCCGCGCCGGATCGGTCTCGGGCGGCAGCGAGCGTTGCACCAGCTCGCCCACCCCCAGGCCAACTACAGAATGAGTGATGTTATCCATGCTTGATGCAAGCCGTGCTCTTTGAAAAAGGGGACGTAACACATTATTCGCGCAGCGAATAATGTGTTACGTCCCCTTTTTCAAAGAAGAGCCCGATACTTTCAATTAGTGCTGGACCTCGACGCCGTGCCAGAAGGCGATGCGGTCCTTGATGTTGTGGGCGGCTTCTTTCGGCGCCGGGTAGTACCAGGCGGCGTTGGCGTTGACCTTGCCGCCGACCACGACGTTGTAGTAGCTGGCGACACCCTTCCATGGGCATAGCGTGGTGTGCTCGCTCGGTTGCAAATAGTCCTGCTTGACCCGCGATGGCGGGAAGTAGATGTTGTGCTCGACGATTTCGACTTCGCTGCTGTCCGCCTCTGCGATGACGGCGCCATTCCATATTGCCTTCGGCATGCAAACTCCTGTCCTGTTCAGCCTTCTACACGGTTGCGGCCATTGGCTTTGGCGCGGTACAGCGCGGCATCGGCCTGCTTCAACAGCATCTCCGCGTCGTCGATGTCCATGTGGTTAAAGGAGCCGACGCCGAGGCTGGCTGTCACCGCCACCGTGCGTGCCCCGGCACTGTGCACCTGGGCTTCGATCCGCGACCGCAACGTCTCTGCGAACTTGCGCGCGCCTTCGAGCGGCGTGTTCGGCAACAGGATACACAATTCTTCGCCACCGTAGCGTCCGGCGACATCGATCACGCGCACATTCTCCCGTAGCAGGCGGCCGACCGCGGCCAGCACTTCGTCGCCGACCTGGTGGCCGAACTCGTCGTTGATGTGCTTGAAGTGGTCGATGTCGACCATCACGGCCGACAGCGGGGTCCGGAAGCGGCGCGTGCGCGCGACTTCGAACTTCAAGCGGTTCATCAGGGAGCGGCGGTTGTGCAGGCCGGTCAGCTCATCGGTGGTGGCCAGCATTTCCAGCTCGTCCATCGAGGCTTTCAGCGCCTTTTGATTGGCGCGCAGTTCGAGCAAGGCCATGACCTGACGCGCCAGTTTGCCCAGCATCTCGCGCTGGGCCGTGGACAGGCAGCCGGCCTTGGTGTGCATGACGCACAGGGTGCCGATGGCGTAGCCGTCGCTGGTGGTGAGCGGCACGCTGCTGTACATGCGCATGTACGGCGCTTCCGTGGTCAGGGGCATGCCGGCGGTGCGGGCATCCTTGCTCAGGTCGCAGATCTCGGTCGCTTCGTCGCCCAGCACCGCCAGCGAGCAATAGCACTGGCCGCGCGGCATCGAGTCGACCGCCAGTCCTGTGAAGGATTTGACGAACACCCGCTCGGCGTCGACCAGGGTGATGAAGGCGTAGGGAACGTCGCAAACCTTGGCGGCCAGCTCGGTCAGGAAGGTGAAATCGTCGCCCGATGCCGTTTCCAGGGCGTCGTAGCGGTACAGCGCGGCCAGGCGGCTTTGGTCATCCGCCGGGCGGGGATACAGCATCGTTATCGTTTTTTCTGCGGCTGACATGCATCTCTCCCATGTTACTTCTTGTAGTGTAACAAGGTTGTTTGCAAGATAATAGTCTTTATTTTAAGGCTACTATTTGTCGCAAGGCGCGCTCGAAGGCTTCCGGCGGCTGCCCCCCGGAGATCAGATGTTTCTCGTTAATAATTACGGCCGGCACCGACTGAATGCCGTTGCGCTGGTAGAAATGCTCCATATCGCGAACTTCCTGGGCGTAGCGACCAGATGACAGAACTTGTACCGCTTCCGCCTCATCCAGGCCGACCTTGCCGGCCAGTTGCACAAGCAAAGTCCGCGAGCTTGGGTCCTGCCCGCGCGTGAAATAGGCGTCGAACAAGGCCTTTTTCAGCTCTTTCTGCTTGCCCTGTTCCCCGGCCCAGTGCAGCAGGCGGTGGGCGTCAAAAGTGTTGTAAATCCGGCTACGCATGCCCACGCCGAAGTCAAAACCGACGTCGGCGCCGCGCTGGCGGATCATTTCACGGGTCTGTTCCTGCTGGGCGGGGCTGGCGCCATATTTCTGGCGCAGGTGTTCCGTGATGTCCTGCCCTTCCGGAACCATATGCGGGTTCAGCTCGAAGGGCTGAAAATGGATCTGCGCCTGGACGCTGTCGCCAAGCCGGGACAGCGCCACTTCCAGGCTGTTCAGCCCGATCGCACACCAAGGACAGGAGACGTCGGAAACGAAGTCGATGCGGATCGGGGTACTTGTCATGATGGTCTAGGCCTTTTTCTTGGCTTTGCTGCCGATTCGGCTTTCTTTGCCAGCAATAAGGTTAGCAATATTTTTGGAATGGCGCCAAATCAGCAATCCGCTCATCGCCAGCACGGCGGCCAGCTGCGGCTCGGCGCCGAACAGCAGGCCGTAATAGAACGGCGCAAACACCGACGCGATCAGGGCCGCCAGCGAGGAGTAGCGGAAGGCGTAAGCCACCACCAGCCAGGTCACCAGGGTCGCCAGGCCGAGCCAGACGTTCAGGGCCAGCAGCACGCCCAGTGCGGTCGCCACGCCCTTGCCGCCGACGAACTTGAAGAACACCGGCCACAGGTGGCCAACGAATACCGCGACCGCCACCAGTGCAATCGCCTGGTCCGCCTGGGAGCCCAGTCCCAGCTGCTGCTGGAAGTGGTCGACCAGGAATACCGCCAGCCAGCCTTTGAATGCGTCACCGATCAAAGTCCAGATGGCCGCGCCTTTGTTACCGCTGCGCAGCACATTGGTGGCGCCGGGATTGCCGGAACCATAGGTGCGCGGGTCGGCCAGGCCATAGAACTTGCTCACCACCACGGCGAAGGAAATCGAACCAATCAGGTAAGCAGCAATCATCAGAAGCAAAGTAGTCATAAATCCCCACGGAATCGTTGTTTTTATATGCGGCAGCGACTATACACCATACCGCCCCGCCAGGGCGGCCCATTATTTCAGTCCGGCAACGCGCACTGCACCGGCTTGGCGGCCAGCACTTCGGTCAGCACCGCCGGCTTGATGCCAATCAGGAAACCGCGCCGGCCGCCATTGATATAAATCGTTTCCAGGGCCAGTACGCTTTCTTCCACGTACACCGGCATCGCTTTCTTGGTGCCGAACGGCGACGTGCCGCCCACCATATAGCCGGAATGGCGCTGCGCCACGTCGGGCTTGCAGGGTTCCACGGACTTGCAGCCGATATTGCGGGCCAGGTTCTTGGTCGAGACCTTGCAGTCGCCGTGCATCAGCACGATCAGCGGCTTGGCCGCTTCGTCCTGCATCACCAGGGTCTTCACCACATGATGTTCGTCGACCCCGAGCTCGCGCGAAGAGACCGAGGTGCCGCCATGCTCTTCGTACTCATAAGGATGTTCGGAAAAAGCGACTTTATGCTTGCGCAGTAATGCTGTCGCGGGAGTTTCGGAAATGTGCTCTTTTTTTGCCATGCCGTGATACGCTAGTGCCAGAGAGGAGTTTCTCATTATGCAGCAAGAAATTCGCTTTGCCACCTTCAACGTCTGCAACCTTGCCCCGCCGGGGGCGAAACTGTACGACAACCTGCTGCCGCTGACGGAGCAGGAATACGAGGCCAAGGCGGAATGGACGGCGCAGCAGCTGGACCAGCTCGATGCCGACGTCATCGGCTTCCAGGAAATCTTCTCCCAGGATTGCTTGCGCGACGTGCTGTCGCGCACCCGCAAGTACCGCGATGCCGTGCATGCCGGCTTCGATCCCGATCCCCACGCCGCCCGCCTGACGCCCAACGTGGCGCTGGTGTCGCGTCTGCCTCTGGCGGCGGCGCCCGAAGTGTATGCCAGTTTTCCGGAAGGCGTGCCGGCCGATTCCGGTGTGCCGGAGTCCGACCGCTTCGCGCGCGCGCCCTTGCACGCCCAGGTCGTGCTGCCCAACGAGGTGGTGGTGGACGTGATCGTGGTGCACCTCAAATCGCGCCGCCCCGACTACCGCAGCGGCGACACCTCCGAAGATCCGCTGCACCTGGCCATGGCCAGCCTGCGCTCGCTGGTCTGGCGCGGCACGGAGGCGGTGGCCCTGCGCGTGCTGCTTAGCAAGACGATGCGCGAGACGCGCCGTCCCTGCATTGTTTTGGGGGACTTCAACGATACCGCCGACGCCGTGACCACGACCATTGTGCTGGGCAACGGCGGCGGCATGCTGCCCAGCGACGAACGGCGCGGCCGCATGTATGACGCCAACCAGATCCAGCTGCGCCAGGACCACCTGCGCCACGTCGCCTACACCAGCATCCATGAAGGCCATTATTCGACCATCGACCACGTGCTGGTGTCGGAGGAATTCAATCCGGCCTCGCCGCGCGCCATTGGCGAGGTGCTGGATGTCAGTTACTTCAACGACCACTTACGCCAGGAACGGCCCGAAGTTTCCGACCACGGCCAGGTCCTGGTGCGGCTGCGGCTGCGCTAGCTGGTCACGGTTTGCAGCCGGCTCCAACCGATGCTTCCGCCAGATGGCCCTGGTACTGGTCGCAGCCGAGTTCGCGCAGTAGCTGCAGCTGGTCTTCGGTTTCGACGCCTTCGGCAATCACGGTCATGTCCAGGCTGCGCGCCATGGCGATGATGGTGCGGATGGCAGTGGCGTCGGTGCCATGGTCGAAGAAGGACTGGGCGATCTTCAGCTTTTCGATCGGGCTGTCTTTCAATTGATTCAAGCGCGAGTAACCGGTGCCGAAGTCGTCGATCGACAGGCGCAGACCGAGCCCGCGCAGCTTGCCCAGCACTGCTTCGGTCTGGGCGCCGGCCTGCATCAGCATGGTCTCGGTCAGCTGCAGCTCGAGCAGCCGCGCCGGCAAGCCGGAGGAACGCAGCGCCGCGCCCACGCAATCGAGCAAATCCTTATGCACGAACTGCGCCGGCGCCAGGTTGACCGAAACCACCCGCTCGCGCCCTTCGTCGCACCAGCCGCGCGCTGTACGGCAGGCCTCCTTCAGCACCCAGTTGCCGATGGCGACCATCATGCCGGCCTCGGTGGCCACGTCGATAAAGCGTTCCGGCAGCAGCAGGCCCAGTTCCGGATGGCGCCAGCGCAGCAGGGCCTCCATCCCGACCACGGCGCCGCTGGCGATATCGACCTCGGGTTCGTAGGCCAGTTCGAACTGCTGCTCGGACAAGGCACGCCGCAAGCCCTGCTCCAGCCCGGAGCGCTCGACGATGCGGGCATTCATCTCGCCGCTGAAGAACTGGTAGCCGTTGCGGCCCTGCTGCTTGGCATGGTACATCGCGATATCCGCATGCTTGAGCAAGGCGTCGAGTTCTTCACCGTCGGCGGGAAACATGGCAATCCCGATCGAGCCCGAGATGTGCGCGATATGTTCGCCCAGCACAAATTCCTGCTCCAGCGCATGCAGCACCGTTTCCGCCGCATGCGCCGCGCCCTGCGGCCCGGCCACGTCCGACAGCAGGAGGATGAATTCGTCGCCCCCCTGCCGGCTCACCGTATCGGCTTCACGCACGCAATGCACGAGCCGGCTGGCCACTTCCTTCAGCAGCCGGTCGCCGACGGCGTGACCCAGCGTGTCGTTGACCATCTTGAAGCGGTCCAGGTCGACGAACAGCACGGCCAGCATCAGCTGGTTGCGGCGCGCTGCGGCCAGCGCCTGTTGCAGGCGGTCCAGCAAAAGGACCCGGTTCGGCAAATCGGTCAGGAAATCGTGTTCGGCCAGGTGGCGGGTGTGCTCCTCGCTCTTCTTGCGTTCAGTGATATCGGTGACGATGCCCATGTAGTTGCTGACCCGACCGGCCGCATCGCGGATCGCGCTGATGCTGGTCCAGCACGGAAACAGTGCGCCGTCCTGCTTGCGCCCCCAGGATTCGCCTTCCCAGTGGTCGCTGGCTTCAACCTGGGCCCACACTTCACGGTAGAACGATTCGTCGTGCACGCCGGAACGATAGAGGCTGACCGGCTTGCCCAGCATGTCCTGCGGAGCAAAGCCCGTGACCACGGTAAAGGCGCGGTTGAGGGCGATCACGCGCCGGCCGCGGTCGGTCAGCACAATAGCGTCGCGGCTGTTCTCGAACACTTGCGCTGCCAGGTGCAGCGCGCGCTCCGCGCGCTTGCGTTCCGAGATATCGCGTATCACCGCATAATACAGATCGCTGCCGTCCAGCGAAATCGCCGTCAGCAGGACTTCCGCCCAGAACAGCGTCCCCTCGCAATCGACGTAATGCCACTCGCCGCGCGCATTGCCGCCCTGCCGCGCCGTTTCGGCCATGCGCGCTTCGGCTTCCGAGGATAGCACCCCCGACGGCTGGGTCATCGGCGAGAAGTCGTGCAGGCTGCGGCCCAGCAGGCGCTCACGGCCATCGCACTTGAACAAGGACACCGCCGAGGGATTGGCTTCTTCCACCACCCCGTCACGCAACAGGAAAATGGCGTCGCTGGACCGTTCGAACATGTGGTGGAAGTTGTCACCCGCCGCCTGCAGCGCATCGAAGTCCTTGCGCCGCTGGGTAATATCGATTTCCATGCAGAAGATTTGCGCCAGCTCGCCCCCGTGCCAGACCGGGATGCAGGTCGAGTACAGCCAGAGCTCACGCCCGCCGCAGGTGTGAACCTGCCAGTCCCCGGCCGGCGGCGAATGGCCGCTGCGCCATATCTCTTCCACCAGCGCATCATGTTCAGCCTGCCGCTCGCCGTGCGAACAGAGCGCGGCCAGGCGCTGGCCCACAGCCGCTTCCAGCGGGACGCCCAGCATGTCGGCGCAAGCCTGGTTGCAGAACTGCAGCACGCCGTCGCGGTCGAAGCTGCAGACCGCTACCAGCGGCGTCAGCTCAAGCGCCGCAACCATGCGCGCGATCAGGTCGAGCGCGGCGTGTGCTGGCGTCAAGGCATGGGGGAGCGCGGGCATGGTGGCAGTCATGTTCCCATTTTTGCGGCCGCGGGCGGCGCGCCGATTGAGTTGCGTCAAACGTGCGCGTCAAAGCGCAGCTCCATCCCCACTTTTTGCATTTCATGTCGCCGTTTTCGCGCTTTATCGCATTCACGTGGCCGCTGGACTTGTTAAAACCTACAGTGACACCATCGCATCCCGCGCCAGCAGACAACATTGACGACGAGATAATAATGAGCCCACAACCCGTGCACCTGAAATCTCCCCAGCGCTGGCGGCTTCCCCTGATCGGTCTGCTTGTACTGGGCCTGGCAGGCGGCGGCTGGAGCGCCATGACATCGCAGGCCAAGCCGGCCGCACCGCAAAAAGCCGCTCCGGCAACGGCACCAGTGCTTGAGCTGGCCAGCGCGGACGTGGCGCCGATCACGGCGCGCGCGTTGGCCGTGGGTTTGCCGCTGTCGGGTTCGCTCATCCCGGTCAGCCAGGCCACGGTCAAGTCCAAGGTTTCCGGCCAGGTGCAGGAAGCTGCACTGCGTGAAGGCATCCCGGTGCAGGAGGGACAGGTGCTGGCGCGCCTCGACCAGGCCGACCTGAAGGCGCGCCTGTCACAGCAGCAGGCCATGCTGGAAGAAGCCCAGGCCAGGCTATCGATGGCGCAGAAGAACGAATACAACGCGAAAGCCCTGCTCTCGCAGAAATTCATTTCGCAGACCAGCTTCGACACGACAGCCAATGCCGTGGAGCTGGCGCGTGCCAACGTCAAATCCGCTTCCGCCATGGTCGAGCTGGCGCGCATCGCGCTGAACGATAGCGTGATCCGCGCCCCGATCAGCGGGATCATCTCCAAACGTCATGTTCAGGCGGGCGATAAAGTCGCGCCTGACATGCCCGTCTACACCATCGTCGGCCTGCAGGAGCTGACGCTGGAAGCGCAAGTGCCCACCACCGATATCCCACGCGTGAAAGTCGGCCAGGATGTCAGCTTCCACGTCGACGGCTTCGCCAAGCGTGAGTTCAGCGGCAAGGTGGCGCGCGTGAGCCCAACCGCGGAGCCCGGCTCACGCGCCATGCTGGTCTACATCTCGGTGCCGAACAAGGATGGCGCCCTGCGCGGCGGCATGTTCGCCAAGGGCAATATCACCACCGAGCGCAGCAAAGAGGCGCCGATGGTGCCGCTGGCCGCGCTGCGCGATGAGGCGGGCAAGCAGGTGGTGTACAAAGTGGCGGACGGCGTTGTCGTGGCGCAGCCGGTCAGCATCGGCCTGCGCAGCGAGGACCAGGGCATGGCCGAAGTGACCGGCGGCCTGGATGCCGGCGCCAGCGTGATCATCTCCAAGCTCGATGGCGTCAAGCCGGGCGCGAAGGTCAAGCTGGCCGCGCCTGCCGCCGCGCCTGCCGGCAAACCTGCGATGCTGGCAAAGGGCTAGGCCATGTGGATCACCAAAATCTCGATCCGCCAGCCGGTGTTTGCCACCATGGTCATGGTGGCGCTGATGGTGCTTGGCATTTTCTCGTACAAGGGCCTGGGCGTGGAATCCATGCCGAACGTTTCCTTCCCCTTCGCCGCGATTGAAGTCGTGTATCCGGGCGCTTCCCCTGAGGCGGTGGAAAACGACATCACGCGGCCGATCGAGGACATCGTCAACACCGTCTCCGGCGTCAAGACCATCCGCGCCAACTCCTGGGAAGGCAAGTCCGGCGTCTACGTCGAATTCGAACTGTCCACCAATATGGACAAGGCGATGCAGGACATGCGCGACAAGATCTCGCTGGTGCGTCCGAAGTTCCCGCGCGAAGCGAAGGAACCCTTCATCGCCCGCGCCGAAGGCGAGAACGACCAGCCTATCGTCAGCCTGTCGATGTCCTCGGAGACCCGCAGCCTGCGCGAGCTGTCCACCATGACCGACCAGATCATCGCCAAGCGCTTCCAGGGCGTACCGGGCGTCGGCCAGGTGCGCGTATTCGGCACCACCAAGCGCCAGATGCTGGTCAGCCTGCGTCCAGCCGACATGCGGGCGCAAGGCGTCGGCGTGGACGAAGTGATGCGCGCCATCCAGAACACCAACGCCAACCTGCCCGCCGGCCGCCTGACCGCCGACGTCACCGAAACCCTGGTGCGCGTGGAAGGCAAGCTGAGAGAGGCGCAGGAATTCAACAAGATCATCGTGGCGCGTCGCGCAAATGGCCCGGTCTACCTTGACCAGGTGGCGGACGTGGTCGACGGCGAGGCGGAAGAGCAGACGATCTCGCGCGTCAACGGCAAGCCGGCCGTATCGCTGGACATCACCAAGGTGCAGGATGCGAACGTGGTCGAAGTCGGCAACGGCATCCTGAAAGTGGTGGAGAACCTGCGCAAGACGCTGCCGCAAGACATCAAGATCAAGGTACTGGATTCGCAATCGGAGCGCGTGCAGGCGCAGCTCGATAACGTCAAGCGCACCATCGTGGAGGGCGCCGTCCTGACCATGGTGATCGTGTTCTTCTTCCTGCACTCCTGGCGCTCGACCATCATCACCGGCCTGACCCTGCCCATCTCGGTGCTGGCCTCCTTCATCGCGATGAAGGCCTGCGGCTTCACGCTGAACTTCCTGACGCTGATGGCGCTGTCGCTGTGCATTGGCCTGCTGATCGACGACGCTATCGTGGTGCGCGAGAACATCGTGCGCCACCTCGGCTTCGGCAAGAACCACCGCAAGGCGGCGGAAGACGGCACCAATGAAATCGGCATCGCCGTCATGGCGACCACCTTCGCCATTGTCGCCGTGTTCGTGCCGGTCGCCTTCATGAAGGGCATTATCGGCCGCTTCTTCCTGCAATTCGGCGTGACGGTGACGATGGCCGTGCTGGTGTCGCTGTTCGTTTCCTTCACGCTGGATCCCATGCTGTCGTCGGTGTGGCACGACCCGGTCAAGGACCGCTTCAAATACCTGCCGTGGCTGGGCCGGATCATGGAGAAGGTCGAACACGGCGTGGACAAAGTGCATGCGCTCTACGCCAAGGTGCTGGGCTTCGCCCTGCGCTGGCGCAAGCTCACCCTGGTGTCGGCCTTCGCCCTGTTCGCTGGCAGCCTGATGCTGGTGCCGATGATCGGCGGCGAAATGTTCCCCGAGACCGATCAAGGCCAGCTCGTCCTGCAGCTCAAGGTGCCGGTCGGCTCAAGCCTGGAATACAACGACGCCAAGGTGCGCCAGGTCGAGGCGGCGCTGAAGGAATTCCCCGAGATCGACGCCATCACGGCGAACGTCGGTGACCCTTCCGGCCGGCACGTGTCCTTCCTACGCATCAAGCTGACCGACGTCAAGAAGACCCACCGCCAGTCGCAGCAGAAGCTGGAAGGCGCAATCCGCAAACGGATCGAACGCATCCCCGGCATTACCCTGTCGGTAGGCCAGAAACCCATCTTCATCGCCATCCTTGGCACCGACGAAGCCAAGCTGGAGCAAACGGCGCAGACGCTGATGGCCAAGATGCGCAAGATCAAAGGCGTCGCCGACCTGGAATACAGCCAGGAAGGCGCCAATCCGTCGACCCTGATCAAGATCAACAACGAACTGGCCAGCGACCTGGGACTAAGCGTGCAGCAGATCGGCAGCGCCATGCGGCCTTTCGTGGCGGGCGATACGGCCAGCTACTGGCTGGCGGCCGACGGCCAGAACTACGAGGTGAACGTGCAGCTGCCGAAATCGGGACGCCAGCGCATCGCCGACCTGGCCGACCTGTCGCTCACCTCCAGCAAGATCGGCCCGGACGGCAATCCACTGATGGTGCCGCTGCGCCAGGTGGTCGACTTCGTCCCAGGGTTCAGCCCGCAGGTGCTGAAGCGCCAGGCCTTGCAGCGGCGTGTGGCGATCTACGCCGGTACCGAAGGCCGCCCCGCCGGCGACGTGGATGCCGACGTGAAGAAAGCCATGGACTCGATGACGTTGCCGGACGGCGTGCGCTTCGACGTGGCCGGAAACGCGCAGCAGATGCAGGAAACCATGAGCGGCGCCGCGACGGCGCTGGGCATTGCGGTGGTGTTCATCTACATCGTGCTGGCATCGCAGTTCGGCAGCTTCCTGCAGCCGATCGCGATCATGGTATCGCTGCCGATGTCTCTGATCGGCGTACTGGTAGCGCTGCTGGCGACGGGGTCCACCCTGAACGTCTTCTCGGTGATCGGCGTGATCATGCTGATGGGACTGGTCACCAAGAACGCCATCCTGCTGGTGGACTTCACCAATCACGGCCAGCGCGACGGCATGAGCCAGTTCGACGCCATCATGGCCGCCGGCCAGGTGCGCCTGCGCCCCATCCTGATGACCACCCTGGCCATGATCTTCGGCATGCTGCCGATGGCGATCGGCCTCGGCGAAGGCGGCGAAACCCAGGCGCCGATGGGACGCGCCGTGATTGGCGGTGTGATCACCTCCACCCTGCTGACCCTGGTGGTGGTGCCGGTGGCCTACTCCTACCTCGACAACATCGGCAAGCGCGCCAAGCGCTGGCTGCGCCGCGGCCACCAAGAAGAGACGCTGGCCGAAGCCGCCTGAAAAGTTTCGCCCGAACAGTCCTTGCAGTGGCGGGGACGTGACGGCGTCCCTATTGGAATCGGGTCAGCAGTGGGATAAAGGGAACGGAAAAAGGGGACGTACCCCTTTTTTCTACGAAAAAGGGGTACGTCCCCTTTTTCCGCCCCCTTTGTCCCGCTGCTGACCCCGACTTTCACTCCGGCGCGGTGGTATCGGTTGCTTCGTTCTCTTCGGACTCGTAGCCGGCTTCGTCGGCGTCCTGCTCATCGGCGGGGCGGTGCTTGGCCGCTGCCTTTTTCTGGGCCTTTTCTTCGGCCTTGCGCTTCTTTTCCAGCTCACGCTGGCGCTTCTCGAACGCAAAATTCGTCTTTGCCATGGAAAGTCCTCCTGAAAGCCTACATTAGGCCGATTGCAGGCCCGGCGCAAACGAAATTATCCGCGCGGATGATGTAGCGCATGAATCTGCTTCAAACGCTCGCGGGCAACGTGGGTATAGATCTGTGTGGTGGAAATATCGGAGTGGCCTAAAAGCAACTGCACCACCCGCAAGTCGGCGCCGTGGTTCAGCAAATGGGTAGCAAAAGCATGGCGCAGGGTGTGCGGCGACAGCGGCGCGGTGATGCCTGCCTTGATAGCATGCTTTTTTACTACGACCCAGAACATCTGCCGCGTCATCGGGCCGCCGCGGCCGGTGACGAACAGCGCGTCGTCCTGCTGGCCGTTGAGGATGGCGCCGCGTGCCTCGCGCAGGTAACGCTCGATCCACAGGCGGGCCTGCTCGCCGAAGGGCACCAGGCGTGTCTTGGCGCCCTTGCCGGTGATGCGCAGCACGCCGTCGTTCATGCTCAGCTCGAGCGTTTTCAGCGCCACCAGTTCGGAGACGCGCAGGCCGCTGGCATACATCAGCTCCAGCATGGTGCGGTCGCGGACACCGAGCGGGGTGCGCAGGTCGGGCGCCGCCAGCAGCGCTTCCACCTGCCCCTCGCTCAGGGTGTGGACGAAGCGCAGCGGCTGCTTGGCCGAAGCCATGCGCAGGCAGGGGTCTTCCGAAATCTGGCGCTGGCGCAGCGCCAGCTGGTAGAAACGCTTGAGTGCAGACAGGCGGCGGTTGGCCGAGCTGGCCTTGGTCTCTTCGTGGCGCGCGGCGAAATACGCCTGCAGGTCGGCCGTGCCGGCGGCGAGCAGGCTGCCCACGCCGGGCCGCGCCGTTTCCAGCCATTTGGCGAAGGCGGTCAGGTCGCGCCGGTAGGCATCGAGGGAGTTCCTGGACAGCCCATCTTCCAGCCACAGGCTGTCGCAGAACTCGTCGATCAGAGCAAGGTTGCCTGCTGCCATTGGTACTCTTTATGCCCTTCGTGCGCCAGCAGCCAGCGCTTGACGCCCAGGGTAAATCCGTTCTGGTCGTCGCTGCCGGCAAAACCGCCCAGGCTGTTGGCGCCCATCACGCGGTGGCAGGGCACCAGCGGCGGAAAAGGGTTGCAGCGGCAAGCCTGGCCCACGGCGCGCGCCACCGAGTCCAGGTGCTTGGCCAGCTCGCCGTACGTGCGCACCTGGCCGCGCGGGATTTCGCGCAGCGATTGCCAGACGCGGCGCTGGAATTCGCTGCCGCGCATGGCCAGCGGCAGGTCGAACACATAGTCCGCATCGTCGCAGTAGGCGAGCAGCTGCTGCACGGCTTTTTCGGCCAGCGCGTTGGCGGGCGCGACTTCCGGCGTATCGCCGGGCAGGTAGAACATTTCCGTCACTACCCCGCCGGCCGTTCCAACGCCCATGGCGCCGAACGGGAGGTGGACGATGGCGGCGAATTGCTTGCCGGCCTGTTGTAATTCGGTCACGGTTGCTCCATTCAAACTGTGGCAATGATGCTACACCAGTGCGCCAGAATAGGGCAAAAAAAAACGCACCCGAAGGTGCGTCTTGAATCTTTTTATTCACCACCCCGGCCATCTAACCCCGCTTGTGGCGGCGGCCAACAGCATACTGTCAGGCAGCGTGTCTCCTCTATGTATCCGCAGCGGCGCCGCGCGTTCTTCTTCTCTACACTCCCCACTAAATCCTGGCCACTTCCTACTTTGGTGCAAGCCGCACCGTTCAGGGGCGACGCCATGGTAACCGATCTTTTTCCAAATATCGTTATTTATTTTCGGCAACGTTGCATTTACGCTTCACGAATAGATCAGGTTAGGCAGCCAGGTGGAGATTTGCGGTACATAGGTGACCAGCAGCAGGAAGGCGAGCATGGTCAGCAGCCAAGGCAGCACCGCGACGGTCAACTCGGAAATACCCATCTTGGTGATGCCCGACGCCACATACAGATTCAGGCCGACCGGAGGGTGGCACATGCCCACTTCCATATTGACCACGATCAGGATGCCGAAATGCACCGGATCTATGCCCAGCTTCATCGCCACCGGGAACAGGATCGGCGCCATGATCAGCACGATCGACGAAGGCTCCATGACATTGCCGGCCAACAGCAGCAGCACGTTCACCACCAGCAGGAAGGCGATCTGGCCAAGGCCCTGCCCAGTCAGCCACTCGGCCATGGCCTGCGGGATGTTTTCGCTGGTCATGAGGAAGGAGAACAGCACGGCATTGGTAATGATATAGAGCAGCATGGCCGACATCGAGGCCGAATCGAGCAGCACCTTGCCCACCTGCTTCAGTTTCAAGTCCTTGTAGACAAAGACGGAAATGAAGAAGGCGTACACGGCCGCCATGGCCGCCGCCTCGGTCGGCGTGAACATGCCGCTGTAGATGCCGCCCATCACGATCACGATCAGCAGCAAGCCCCAGGCGCTCTTGCGGAACGCCGACAGGCGCTCGCCCCAGGTCGCCTTCCGCAGGCGTGGATAGTCGTGCTTTTTCGCCAACGCCCAGGTGGTCAGGCCAAGCAGGAAGGCCAGCATGATGCCCGGCACCACGCCGGCCATGAACAGCTTGCCGACCGAGACATTGGTGGTCACCGAATACATCACCATCACGATTGAAGGCGGGATCAGGATACCGAGCGCGCCGGACGTGGTGATCACGCCTGCGCCGAAGTTCTTCGGATAGCCCTGGCGCACCATGGCAGGCAGGATGATGGAGCCGATCGCCACCACCGTGGCCGGGCTGGAACCCGATACCGCGGCAAACAGGGCGCACGCCAGCACGCCGGCCAGCGCCAGGCCGCCGTGCCAGTGCCCCACCATCGAGCTGGCGAAGTTGATCATGCGCCGCGCCACCCCGCCGTGCGTCAGGAAATTGCCCGCCAGGATGAAGAACGGGATCGCCATGATCTCGAACTTCTCGATGCCGGTAAACAGCTTGAGCGCCACCGACTCGATCGGCACCTGGGTCATGGTGAACAGGAAGGTCAGCACCGTCAAGCCGAGCGAAATGGAGATCGGCATGCCGGTCAGCATCAGCACAAGCAACAGGACAAAGATAATGGCCGCGTTCATGCTTTCACCTCCTCATCCAGGCCTTCGACATGGGCATGGTCATGCTTTGGCAAGGTGCCGGTACGGATGAACTGCCAGCATACCTGCAGGAAGCGGAAGCACATCAGGTAGGAGCCGCATGGAATGGCCAGGTAGACCAGCCACATCGGCACTTCCATATCGGCCGAGGTCTGGTCGGTATGCGCCATCTCCCACACAAAATTGGCGCCCAGCGTGCCGACCACGCCGGTAAACAAGGCGCCCGCCAGCAGCCCGAACACGATGAACTTGGCGCGCCAGCGCTCGCTCAGCCGGTTGATCAGCACATCGACGCCGACGTGGATGCCGGTGCGCACGCCGTAGGCGGCGCCGAATTTGGCCATCCAGACGAACATGTAGATGCACAGCTCCTGTGCCCAGCTCAGGTTGATTTTCAGCAGCGCATCCTGCACTGCGCCCAGCGGCAAACCAGCCGCGTAGCGGTGCACGACGGCCACAAAGATGATGAGGGTGGCTGCGGCCATCAAGGTCGCAATCAGCCACTCTTCCAGGTGGTCCAGGAATTTCATGGTCTAGTCTCTCAGGACGAATCCCCGGCCAGGCCGCGGCCGGGGATGGCGCTCTTACTTGGAGGTTTCCTTGTTGATGGCCTGGATCAGGTCTTTGCCGATCCGGTCTTCCATCTGCTTCTGCACCGGCAGCAGCACCTTGCGCCATTCCGCCTGTTCCTGCGCGCTCAGGTTGTAGACCTGGGTCTTGCCGGACTTCTTGATGGCGTCGAGCGCCATGTCGTTGTCGCGCTGGGCAATCGCCTTCTCGTAGGTGGTGGCTTCCTTCATCGCGCCTTCCAGCGCGGTGCGGATATCGGCCGGCAGGCCATCCCAGAACTTCTTGTTGACGATCACCGCATAACCCAGGTAGCCGTGGTTGGACACGGTCAGGTTCTTCTGCACCTCGTGCATCTTCTGGGTGTACATATTCGACGGCGGGTTCTCGGTGCCGTCCACCACGCCGGTCTGCAGCGCCTGGTACACCTCGGAGAAGGCCAGCACCTGCGGGTTGGCGCCCAGTGCGCGCATCTGCGCGTCGAGCACCTTGGACGACTGGATACGCATCTTCAGGCCGCGGAAATCAGCCGGTACCTTCAGCGGCTTGTTGGCGGACATGATCTTGAAGCCGTTGTCCCAGTAGGCCAGGCCGGTGATGCCCTTGCCTTCCAGCTTTTTCAGCAGGCCCTTGCCGATCGGACCTTCGGTCACGTTATACAGCGCGGTCTTGTTGGGGAAAATATACGGCAGGTCGAAGACTTCGAATTCCTTCACGCCCAGCGGCCCAAACTTGGCCAGCGAAGGCGCCAGCATCTGCACGGCGCCCAGCTGCAGGGCCTCCATTTCTTCCTTGTCCTTGTACAGCTGGCTGTTCGGATAAACCTCGACCTTGACGCGGCCATTGGTCGCCTTCTCCGCCAACTGCTTGAAACGCTCGGCGGCCTGCCCTTTTGGCGTATCAGTCGCCACCACGTGGCTGAACTTGATCACGATGGGGGCCTGGGCCCAGGCGTTGGAACAGATGCAGGCGGCCGCGCTCATGGCGACCAGGACGGTCTTCAACTTCATGATGTCTCCAGAAAAATGAGGGATTATTATTCTTACCATTAAATATTGCTAAATGCCATTGCTTCTTTCAACTGTGGATATCCACAATATGACTTGCACGCGAAACCGCTAATCTCGGATCATGCCAAAATCCGCCTCCGCCACCAGGCCCTCGTCCTTGCCCTCCTCCGTGCGCTGGCTGCTGCCGGTCGTCATCGTCCTGTTTTTCCTGGCCATCCTGATCTGGCTGCCGTGGCAGGCGCGCCAGCTGGAGAGCAATGAACGGCAGGAGCAGCTGATTGCCGACACGCTGTGGGTCGAGCAGTCGATCCGTTTCCAGATGGGCCGCCATGAAGAAAGCCTGCGCGGCCTGGCCAATGAAATCGCCACCGGCCACCTGGCGCCGGAGCATCTGCAGGAACGCATGGCGCGGCTGCTGAAAAATGGCGCCGAACTGAAAAGGGTCATGCTGATGGCACCGGACGGCAAGGTGACCGTATCCAGCGACGCCGCCCCGTCCATGCTGCCTGCCCTGGGTCCGGCTTCGCTGGCAGCCGCCGACCATGCGCGCCGCTCGCACAATCCGGTCTATGCCCAGCCGGAAGTTCCGCCGGCCGCCATGGCGCCTGGGGCCCTGATGCTGGACCTGCATTACCCGATATTTCGCGGCGATAAATGGCTGGGCTCCCTGGTCGCCAGCTTCCAGCTCAGCAGCGTGCTGGAGGAAATGGTGCCCTGGTGGTTCGCACAAGATAACCAGATCAGCCTGCTGGACCGTGATGACAAGGTGCTGGCGCGCCGCAGCTCGGCCGGCCCGGGCCACGGCGTCTACACCCATAAGCGCGCACTCGACCTGCCCGGCGCCAGCATCACCCTGATGACCGACAGCGTCAAGAGCGAGCCCAAGCTCCTGCCCAACTTGCTCGTGGGTTCGGTCGTCGCCCTGTCGCTGGCCCTGTTATGGAGCCTGTTCGCACTGTGGGGCCATATTTCGCGCCGGCTCGCCGCCGAGGGCGAGCTGCGCCAGCAGATGGCCTTCCGCACCGCCATGGAGAATTCGCTGGTGACCGGCCTGCGCGCGCGCGACCTGGAGGGACGCATCACCTACGTCAACCCGGCCTTCTGCCAGATGGTCGGTTACCCGGCGGAACAACTGATCGGCCGCTCGCCACCCATGCCCTACTGGGCGCCGGACGTGATGCAGGAATACCAGGACCGCCTGGCCAACGTGCTGGCCGGTTCCATCACGCCGGAATTCGAGACCCTGTTCCAGCGCCCGGACGGCACCCGCATCCCAGTGCTGGTGTTCGAGGCGCCGCTGGTGGACAAGGAAGGCCGCCACACCGGCTACATGGGCTCGATCCTCGACATCTCCGACCGCAAGCGCATGGAGGAACTCAACCGCCAGCATGAGGAGAAGCTGCAGGCCAGCGCGCGCCTGGCCACCATGGGCGAAATCGCCTCCATGCTGGCGCATGAACTGAACCAGCCGCTGGCCGCCATTTCGAGCTACACCACCGGCGCCCTGAACGTGCTGGCGCGCGGCGGCGACCCGGCCACCCTGAAAGCGCCGCTGCAACAGGCCTGCACCCAGGCCCAGCGCGCCGGCCAGATCATCCGCAGCGTGCACGAATTCGTGAAAAACCGCGAAACGGAGCGGCAGGACGTGGCGCTGCAAACCATGTTGGACAGCATCATGGTGCTGATCGAGCTGCAGGCGCGCCAGCACCAGGTGTCGCTGCAGGTGGATCTGCCGGAATCGCTGCCGCCGGTGCGTGCCGACCGCATGCTGATCGAACAGGTGCTGCTGAACCTGACGCGCAACGGCATCGAAGCGATGGCGGACGTGCAGCCTTTGAAACGCGTGCTGCGGGTGGTGGCCCATCACGACGCAGCGGCGGGCACGGTGGTGGTGCAGGTGATCGACAACGGCCACGGCATCCCGCAGGACGTGGCCGAGCGCCTGTTCTCGCCCTTTTTCTCCACCAAGGCGGAGGGCATGGGCATGGGCCTCAACATCTGCCGCACCGCAGTCGAGTTCCATGGCGGTACACTGTCGCACCGCGATAACCCGCAAGGCGGTACCATATTCACATTCACGCTGCCGGTAGCGGGCGGATAATAGCGACGAAATTCTGGAGACCGATGAATGCTACATATCGTTGACGACGAAGCTGTGGTGCGCGACAGCCTGTCCTGGCTCGCATCCTCGCGCGGCATCGCTGCCACTGCCTATGACAGCGCGGCCGCCTTCCTGGCCTTCGTGAACAGCGGTACTTTCGACCCGGAAGGCGATTGCGTGCTGCTCGACGTGCGCATGCCCGAAACCAGCGGCGTGGCCGTGTTCGACCAGCTGGCGGCGCGCGGACTGACGGCGCGCCTGCCGGTCATCTTCCTGACCGGACACGGCGACGTTCCGATGGCGGTCGACACGCTCAAGCGCGGCGCCTTCGACTTCTGCGAAAAGCCCTTCAACGACAACCAGCTGATGGACCGCGTGCAGGAAGGCCTGGCCGCCTCGCGCCAGGCCAGCGGCAAGGCGGCGGTACAGGCGCGCCTGGCCACACTGTCCTCGCGCGAACGCGAGGTGCTGGACCTGATCCTGGCCGGAAAAATGAACAAGGTGGTGGCCGATGAATTGGGCATCTCGATGCGCACCGTGGAAGTGCACCGCGCCCATATCTTCGACAAGATGCAGGTGAAAACCGCCGTGGAGCTGGCGGGGTTGCTCAAATAGCATTCGCGCGACGCTGATTCCCGGCCGCGGCAGCCAAACCGCCGCGCGCACTACGCCTGCGCGTCCAGGACGGTCCGGTTGCGGCCGCCCTGCTTGGCGCGGTACAGCGCCTGGTCCGCGCGCCGCACCCAATGCTCATAACTCGGTTCATCCGGGTCGCTTACCGCGACGCCGAGGCTGAGATTGCAGCGGAAAGTGTCCTTGTCATGCCGGACATCGCAGGCTGCGACCCGTTCGCGCAAGCGCTCGGCAAACACGAAAGCCCCTTCGCGGCCGGTCTCCGGCAGCACGATCAGGAATTCTTCGCCGCCGTAGCGCGCCCCAATGTCCACTTCACGCATCACCGAACCGATGCAGGAGGCCAGCGTGCGCAGGGCAGCGTCGCCACCGGGGTGTCCGTAGTTGTCGTTGACCTGCTTGAAGTGGTCGAGGTCGAGCAGCACCAGCGCCGAAGCGTGACCGGAACGGCGCGCGCGCTGCCACTCCGCTTCCAGCTGGCGGTCGGCGGCGCGGCGGTTCAGCAAGCCTGTCAACGCGTCGGTGGTGGCCAGCCGCGCAAGGTCGGCGTTCATGCGCTGCAGCTCGTGCAGCAGGCCTTCCGTGGAATCCTGCCAGTGCGAGAAGAGCTGGTAGCCGAAGAAGGCAATGAAAACGATGATGGCCGCGAACACCCAGTAGAAGATCCATACTGTCTGTCGGAACACTTCCAGCGCGCCGGCGGCACTGGCTTCGGCGAGCTGGATGGTGACGTAGCCATATAGCAGGACGCCGGCGGCCACCGTCGCCAGCATGCGCAGCACGGAACGGCGCGAGCCGCTGCGCCGCTTGCGCATCAACTGCTGTCGTTCCAGCTGCCAGCGCGCCACGTGCGGCCACAGCACGGCCAGCACCGGCCCGTCAATGATCACGCTTTGCAGGAAGGAGCCGAGCCACCAGCCCTGCCAGATCGGCAATTGCGCGCCGGGCGCAAGATGGTTGGTGTAGCTCCAGAGCAGCGCCCCGGCGGAACCGAAGATGCTGGCGACGAAACTGAGCTGGATGAAATACAGCAGCGATGTCAAGTCCCGCAGGTCGCGCCGCACCGCCATGGCGCGGTAGCCGATGGCCAGGATGCTGAAGCCAAGCGGATTGGCAAAGGCGAACAGCAGCGCCCATTGCAGCGGCATGCCTGCATACAGCGCCAGCACCAGGGTTGAACAATAGGCGGGGATGGCGCCCCACCACCAGCCCAGGGTCAGCGTAAGCAGCAGGCAGATGGGCAGCGGGGGATACACGGTGACATAGGCGGTGACGCCGCCCATTCGAAGCGGCATGCCGGACCAGCCCCATTTGACGGTCGCCACGCCGAGCGCCACGCAAAGCAGGAGCAACAATAGCCAGCCGCCGAAGATGGCGCGCTTTTCTGAAGGACTGCCATGCCGCCAGACATGCAAAGGCGACAACTCGCGATAACTCTGTACTGCTTCCGCAAATGGAGACAATTCGCTACTCGGACTTTTGACCTGGACAAACCATTATGCCCTAGTTGAAAGTCAGTGCTGCCGGATGGCCCACTCCACATGTTCGCGTACCAGCGCCGACGGGTGGCCGCGGCGGGCAGCCAATGCCGCCACGATGGCCGGATCGCCCTTGGCGCCCATGCGCGCGGCATTGCCCAGCCCGACCGCGATATTGCGCAGCCAGCGTTCGTGGCCGATGCGGCGGATCGGACTGCCCTCCATGCGGCGGTTGAATTCCTCTTCCGTCCACGCAAACAGCTCGATCATCCCGGCGCTGCCCAGGGCGTGACGCTCGTCGAAGTCGGGCAGCGTGGCGCGCTGGGCGAATTTGTTCCAGGGGCAAACCGTCTGGCAATCGTCGCAGCCGTACACGCGGTTGCCGAGCATGGGCCGCAAGTCTTCCGGAATCGGGCCTTTCAACTCAATGGTGAGATATGAAATGCAGCGCCGCGCATCCAGCTTGCCCGGGCCGAGGATGGCCTGGGTCGGGCAGACGTCGATGCAGGCCGAGCACTGGCCGCAATGGGCGCCGGTCGGCTCGTCGACCGGCAGCGGCAGGTCGACCAGAATTTCGCCCATGAAGAACAGCGAACCGGCACTGCGGTTGATCAGCAAGGTGTGCTTGCCGCGCCAGCCCAGTCCCGACTTTTCCGCCAGCGGCAGCTCCATCACGGGGGCGGAATCGGTGAACACGCGATAGCCAAATGGGCCGGCCGCGGCGCTCACCTTGTCGGCCAGTTGCTGCAGTCGGGCGCGCAGCACCTTGTGGTAATCGCGGCCGCGGGCATACACGGAAATCACGGCCTGGGTCGGATCCGACAGGCGGGCGGTTTCGCGTTCGCGCCAGCCTTCGTCTGCGCTGCCGGGCAGGTAGTTCATGCGCGCCGTGATCACGCGCACCGTGCCCGGCACCAGCTCCGCCGGCCGCGCGCGTTTCATGCCGTGGCTTGCCATGTAGTCCATTTCGCCGTGCATGCCGGCGTCCAGCCAGGCTTGCAGGCCTGCCTCGGCCGCCGACAGGTCGATATCGGCGATCCGCACCTCCGCGAAGCCGAGCTCCTGCCCCCATGCCTTGATGCTGGCGGCTAATTCGTCTAAATTGGCTTGGGAGAGTGACACGGCCGTACAATGCGGGAATTCCAAACCATCATTTTACCGTCAATGAAGAAAACGACCTTCGCCGGTTTTCTGCTGGCCTGCGGCACGGGCAGCGCGCTGCACGCCGCCCCGCTGCCGGATAACGACGCGCTGCAAGCGCTGTTTGCCGCTGACCAGGCCGAGCGCAAGGCCGAAAAAATTGACTGGCCTGCGCTGACCAAACGCGACGCAGAGCGCCGCAGCCAGGTCAAGGCCATGCTCGCGGCGGGGACTATCCGCACGCCCCACGATTTTTTCAACGCAGCGATGGTATTCCAACATGGGCAGGCCGCAGAGGACCATGCGCTGGCTTTCTCCCTGACGACCATCGCGCGCACGCTGGATCCCGAGAACGGTGAGGCCAAGTGGCTTAGTGCGGCCAGTTTCGACCGCTACCTGGTTTCGCACAATATGCCTCAATGGTACGGGACGCAAAGCATGATTGCGTACGGTTCGTCGACCGAGACTTTGCGCCCGGTCGATCCAAACGCCGTGACCGACGAGGAACGCGCCGCGCTGAACGTGCCGCGCCTGCAGGACAAGCTGGCGGAGATCGCCGAACGTAACAAAGCCCGACAAGCAAATTAAGACGATGCAGCACTTCAAATCCCATCTCCACGACGAAGCCGGCACCGCCGCTTTGGGCGCCGCGCTGTCGCGCGCCCTGCTGCCCGGCATGGCGATCTACCTGCACGGCGACCTGGGCGCCGGCAAGACCGCACTCACGCGCGCACTGTTGCATGCGGCGGGCCATGTGGGGCCGGTAAAAAGCCCGACCTACACATTGTCCGAACCTTACCGCGTGCAGGTCGACGGCAAGCCCGCCAACGTGGTGCATTTCGACCTGTACCGCATGGGCAGCCCGGAGGAATTCCTCGATGCCGGCTTCCGCGAAGATTTCAACGGCGAGAACGTCTGCATCGTCGAATGGCCGGAGAAGGCGGACGGGGTGTTGCCGCCGCCCGACCTGCATGTTTTCCTCTCTGTGGCCGGCACTGGACGTGATGTAGAATTGCAGCCGTCTTCAGCTCTTGGTACGTCATGCCTTCAACGCCTCCAGTTCGCTCCAAACCTGTAAGCCGCCGCACGGTGCTCAAGGCCGGCGGTACGTTGCTGCTGTCCGTGCTCGCACCGATGACCGCGCAGGCGGCGCAGATCCTGGCGGTGCGCGTCTGGCCGGCCGAAGACTACACCCGCGTGACGCTGGAAAACGACACCGACCTCAAGGTCAAGCACTTCATGGTGACCGACCCGGACCGCCTGGTGGTCGACATCGAAGGGCTGGTGCTGAACTCCACGCTGAAAAGCCTGGTCGCCAAGATCGAGTCGAACGACCCCTACATCAAGGAAGTGCGCGTCGGCCAGAACCGCCCCAACGTAGTGCGCCTGGTGTTCGACCTGAAAGAGAAAGTCACGCCGCAGGTGTTCACGCTGGAGCCTGTCGGCACCTACAAGCACCGCCTGATCTTCGACCTCTATCCTGTAAAGGCGGCCGATCCGATCGCAGCCCTGATCGAAAAAGGCGAATGGTCGCAGGATGGCAAGCCAGCCACCGCCGCGACGCAGGCGCCCGCCGCTGGCACGACTGCCGGCCAGCCGGCGCAACCCAGCCAAGGCGCCGCCTCCGGCAACGGCCCTGCCGTCGCCGGCCAAAACGCAGCCGGCCAGCCTCCCGCCACGGCAACCTCAACCCCATCCCCATCCGGCAGCGCCGGCGCCGCGCCGGGCCAGCCGCCCGCGCTTGCCGACCAATCCGGCAAGCCCGGATCCGGCGAGACGGACCAGGCCCCGGCACGCCACAAGCCCGGCCAGAAACCCGGAACGGAGAAAATGGTGCGCATGCTGACCATCGCCCTCGACCCCGGCCACGGCGGTGAGGACCCCGGCGCCATGGGTGCGCGCGGCAGCCGCGAGAAAGACATTGTTCTGGCCATCGCCAAACGCCTGAAAGACAAGATCGAAGACCACCCGAACATGCGCGTCATGCTCACGCGCGACGGCGACTATTTCGTCCCGCTCGGCAAGCGCGTGGAAAAAGCGCGCAAGGTCGACGCCGACCTGTTCGTCTCGATCCACGCCGACGCTTTCGTGAAAGCCAGCGCGCGCGGATCGTCCGTCTTCGTGCTGTCGGAAAAAGGTGCGACCTCGTCCGCCGCCCGCTGGCTGGCCGACAAGGAAAACCAGGCCGACCTGATCGGCGGCGCCAACGCCGCCGGCCACGACCCGCAACTGGCCAGCGTGCTGTTCGACCTTTCCACCACCGCGCAGATCAACGACAGCATGAAGGTCGGCAAGGCCGTGCTGGGCGAGATCGGCGGCATCAACCAGCTGCACAAAGGCTCGGTGGAGCAAGCCGGCTTCGCCGTGCTGAAAGCGCCCGACATCCCCTCGATCCTGATCGAGACCGCCTTCATTTCCAACCCGGAAGAGGAAGCGCGCCTGCTCGACGACCGCTACCAGGACAAGATCGCGGACGCCATCGTCAAAGGCATCCGCCGCTATTTCGCCAAAAACCCGCCGCTCGCCAAGAACCGGCTCACATAAGGAACAGGCATGAACGAAGTCCGCATCTCCACTCCCGAAGGCGCCGAAGCAAGCATCTCACTGTTCGGCGCGCATCTGATGTCGTGGAAGACTGCGGACGGCAAGGAACGCCTGTTCCTGAGCCAGCGTTCGGCGCTCGACGGCACTGCCGCCATCCGCGGCGGGGTGCCGGTCATCTTTCCTCAGTTCGCCACGCGCGGCGACGGCTTGCGCCACGGCTTCGCCCGCACCGCCACCTGGCGCCTGGCCGAGCAGGCCAACGACTGGGCCGAGTTCACGCTGGCCCAGACCGACCTGCAGCGCAGCCACTTCCAGTCCTGGCCGCGCGCCTTCGAACTGCGCCTGCGCTTCACGCTGCGCGGCAATGCACTGGAAATGCGCTACACCGTGCGCAACACGGGCCAGCAGGATTTCAGCTGGGCCGGCGCCCTGCACACCTACTTCGCAGTAAAGGAATTCACCGACGCCACGGTGGATGGCATGCCCTTCACCGGCGCGCTGGATGATATACGCCCGGCCACGCCGCAATTGCGGCTGGACACCGGCGCCGGCGTGCTGCAGCTGGAGCAGCAGGGTTTTTCCGAATGGGTGGTGTGGAATCCGGGGGCGGAAGGCGCGGCGGCCATGGCCGACATGGAAGACAGCGAATACCGCCGCTTCGTCTGCATCGAACCGGCCCGCGTGGACAAGCAGGTGCTGCCGGCCGGCGCCGAATGGACCGGTCTTCACACCATCAGTTTGATTCCTTGATCATGCGGCCGGAACTGGCCTGGATCGGACGTGCATTGAACGGATACAGGCGGCTGAACAAGGCCAGTTGCGCGGGCGAGGCCTGCACCGGTTCCTTCATCACCAGCCACAGCACGCCTTCAGTGCAAGGCGGCGTGGTCAAGGAACCCATGAACGTGTAATAGTCGCG
The DNA here is from genome assembly GCA_039593355.1 of Pseudoduganella sp. Classification (GTDB taxonomy): domain Bacteria; phylum Pseudomonadota; class Gammaproteobacteria; order Burkholderiales; family Burkholderiaceae_D; genus Rugamonas. Next base: position 61,647 of record JBCNPK010000020.1, on the reverse strand, counting down.
GCGCTGCGGCAGCATGTCGTTCGGATCGAGCACAATGGTCGGCGTGGCCGTGTCGCCTTTTTCCAGCGGCAGGTTGTTCCACACGGTCTGGATGGTCGGCTGCGGCTTGCCGCGCTCGAGCAGCAGCGCCAGCACCGCCAGCCTGCCTTCAGGGTCCTTGTGCACCAGGTGCACCACCATTTCAAACCCTTTGCCGTTGACGCGTTCTTCCGCCGGCCGGTGGAAGTGGAACTGCTGCAGCTCGTAAGTGCGACCCGCCACGCTCAGGTAATTGCCCGGTGCGACCATGACCTGCACGGTGTGGCCATTGTCGGTCACGTTGAAGCCCGAAGGGTGGTAGTCAAAGGCGATCTGCTCCAGGTCCACCTTCATGCCATCGCGGATATCGATCGGCGACTGGCGGCTGCCTGTCGAACACTTGGCCCAGTCGGAATTGATCTTGGACCAGTTGGCAGGCCCGCTGTCGCCTTCATACGACCAATGGGTGCCGTACACTTTGGGCGGCGGCGCCTTGGCGGCGGCTTCCGCAGCGGCCACCTTGGCGGCCTTCTGCTTGCGCGCCTTTTCGGCGGCGGCCAGGCGCGCGGCCTGGTTGGCTTTCATCTCGGCCAGTCTCTGGGCGATCTTTTCCGACAGCTCCTGCTCGGCGCGCGCCTCTTCCTCGCGCTGGGCGGCAGCACTCTTCTTTTGCGGCGGGACGTACTTGGGCTTCTCGGCAGCCTTGTCGCCCGGCTTGGCGTCCTTGTCCATATTGGCCTTCTCGGCCGCGGCGGCAGCGGCCAGGTTCGGACGGATATTGGGCACGCCCTTGGGCGACGGGACGATAGGATCGGCGGCGCCTGCTGTCGCGATGACAAGACAACAGGCCGACAGGGCGATCAAGTTACGCATGTTAAATCCGGAGGAGAGACTGTTTCTCCGGTTAACGGTTGCGCAGGGGGAAAACTTGAGAGCGGCTTAACGCTTCAGCATGCGGCGCGCCAGTTTCCAGGCCGCGCCCAGCGCCATCGGCACGATCGCTACGCCCACTCCGAACAGCACGATGGCGCTCAGGTGGTCACGCACGAAAGGCGTATTGCCGAAGATATAACCAGCCACGCACAGCGACACCACCCAGGCCACGGCCCCGGCGATATTGAACAGCTGGAAGCGGGCATGGGTCATGTCCGACACGCCGGCCACGAACGGCGCGAAGGTGCGCACCACCGGCACGAAGCGGGCCAGGATGATGGTCTTGCCGCCATGCCGCTCAAAGAATTCGTGGGTGCGGTTCAGCGCCTCCTTGTTGATCCAGCGGTAATCGTGCGTGAACACGCGCTGGCCAATCGCTTCGCCGATCCAGTAATTGGTGGTATTGCCCAAGATTGCAGCAGTCGCCAACAGGAACATCAGCAAGCCGAGGTTCATCTGGCCGGTGGCGCAGAAGGCACCGCCGATGAACAGCAAGGTATCCCCGGGGAAGAAAAACAGTACGACCAGGCCTGTTTCGCAAAACACGATGGCAAACAGCAGCGCATAGACATACATGCCGTATTGAGCGATCAGGGTACCCATCGCACGGTCTACGTGCACCAGCATGTCCAGCAATTGAACGAAATCCATTATTTATCCCAAAAGGTTGCGGCGGGAATCATACCAAACTGTCTAGCTTACAGGCTAAAATTGGCCGGCAACTTAGAACCTGCTTAGAAACCCCACGAAGGAGACACCAGTGAAGTCCTATTTGCCCGCAGCTATTGCGCTGGCCCTGCCCCTGGCCGCCGTGGCCGCGCCCCTCAAGGAATTGCCGCCCAAGCCAACCGTCAGCGACATCGTCAAGGCTTCCAAGCCCACCGAGTGGCGCCAGCTGGACCCGGCCAACACCCTGTACATGGATCTCCCGGGCGGCCGCGTGATCATCGAGCTGGCGCCCGCCTTCGCGCCGAACCACATCGCCAATATCCGCACCATGGCCAAGGAAGGCTACTGGGACGGCCTGTGGATCTACCGCTCGCAGGACAACTGGGTCGTGCAATGGGGTGATCCGAACGAGGACAAGCCGAAGTCGCTGGGCACGGCCAAGGCCAAGCTGGAACAGGAATTCACGGTGCCGATGAAGAACGACACCCAGTTCACCCGCATGCCGGACAAGGACGGCTATGCGCCGCAGGTTGGCCATTCGAACGGCTTCCCCGCTGCGCGCGATCCGAAAACCGGCCAGACCTGGCTGGCGCATTGCTACGGTATGGTGGGGGTGGCACGCGGCAATGAATCCGACAGCGGCAACGGCGGCACCCTGTACGCCGTCATCGGCAATTCCCCGCGCCACCTGGACCGCAACATCACCGTCGTCGGCCGCGTGGTCAGCGGCATGCCGCTGCTGTCCGTGCTGCCGCGCGGCCCGGCGCCGATGGGCATGTTCGAGAAGGAAGAGAACTGGGTGCCGATCAAATCGGTCAAGCTGGCAGCCGACGTGCCGGAAGCCGAGCGCTCGAAGTTCGAAGTGATGCGCACCGAATCGGCCAGCTTCAAAGCCGTGACCGAAGCCCAGCGCAACCGCGGCGGGCCATGGACCAAGTACGCCGCCGGCCACGTCGACCTGTGCAACGTACCGATTCCTGTGCGAGAAGCAAAGTAACTTCATGGGGTCAGCACCCGACATGCGACACGCGCAGCGTGTTGCGTGTTGGGGCCTGACACCACTGACTTCCGGGGTCAGCACCCGACATGCGACACGCGCAACGTGTTGCGTGTTGGGGCCTGACACCACTGACTTCCGGGGTCAGCACCCGACATGCGACACGCGCAACGTGTTGCGTGTTGGGGCCTGACACCACTGGCTACCGTTATAATCCTGCAATGAACGCGCCAAACCCGCCTCGCCCGATCCGGGCCCTCCCAGACCAACTGATTTCCCAGATCGCCGCCGGCGAGGTGGTGGAACGCCCTTCCGCCGTCGTCAAAGAGCTGCTGGAAAACGCGCTGGACGCCGGTTCCACCCAGATCACCGTGCGCCTGGAAGAAGGCGGCGTCAAACGCATTTGCATTACTGACAACGGCCGTGGCATCCCGCCCGACCAGATGCCCCTGGCCCTGGCGCGCCACGCGACTTCCAAGATTGCCTCGCTGGACGACTTGGAAAACGTCGGCACCCTCGGCTTCCGCGGCGAGGCGCTGGCCTCCATCGCCTCCGTGGCCGCCGTCACCCTGACTTCCCGCACTGCCGACGGCGCCCATGCCTGGGAGCTGGAAGGCTCGCATGAAGGCACGGTGGTACCTTCCTCCGGCGCCCCCGGCACCACCGTCGACGTGCGCGATCTGTACTTCAACACGCCCGCGCGCCGCAAATTCCTGAAATCCGAGCAGACCGAATTCGGCCACTGCGCGGAAGTGGTGCGCCGCATCGCCCTGGCGCGCCCGGACGTGTCTTTCACCCTGAGCCACAACGGCAAGACCGTCGACCACTGGATGGTCAGCGACATGGCCAAGCGCAGCGCCCAGATCCTGGGCACCACCTTCGAAGAAGCGCGCCTGCCGCTGGACGAAGGCTCCGGCGTGCTGCGCCTTCGCGGCTTCGCCGGCCTGCCAACCGCCTCGAAAGGGCGCGCCGACAGCCAGTACTTCTACGTCAACGGCCGCTTCGTGCGCGACAAGCTGCTCGTGCACGCCGTGCGCGCCGCCTATGAAGACGTGCTGCACGGCGACCGCTACCCCTCGTATGTGCTGGCGCTCGACCTCGACCCGGCACTGGTGGACGTGAATGTGCACCCGTCCAAGATCGAGGTACGCTTCCGCGATGGCCGTGCGGTACACCAGTTCGTGTTCCACGCAGTGCAGCGCGCGCTCGCCGCCACTTCGGCCACCTCCCATGGCAGCGTGCCTTCGCCGCTGCCGGCGGCTGACAACCTGCAGGCAAGCGGCCCCGTATGGCGCCCGCAGCAGCAGACCAGCTTCGGCTCCATCCTGAATCCGGAATACCGTCCAACGTTCTCGCCATCGCCGTTCGGCGCCGGGCCAGGTGCCGGCGGCGTGGCGCAAAGCACGGAACGCTACGGCGCCCTGTGGTCGAACGACCCGCGCGACAACGTCGCCCCAAGCGCCACCGCTGCGGACGGCGGCAACGGCTTCCGCGCCTCGTCGGATTACGCGCTGCCGCAAGCGGCGCCTATCGCGGCAAGCTCCGCGCAGATGGCCGGCGAAGAATTCCCGCTCGGCTTCGCGCTGGCGCAACTGCACGGCATCTACATCCTCGCCCAGAACAGCAAAGGCCTGGTCCTGGTCGACATGCACGCCGCGCACGAGCGCATTCTCTACGAGCAGTTGAAGAACGCGCTGGACGCGCAGATCGACGGCACTGAAATGTCGGTGCAAAACCTGCTGATCCCCGTCACCTTCTACGCCGACGCCGTGGAAGTGGGCACGGTGCAGGAACATGGCGACACGTTGAAAACGCTGGGTTTCGACATCGCCGTGATGTCCCCTACCACCCTCGCCGTGCGCGCCGTCCCGGCCTTGCTGAAGAACGCCGACGCCCAGACCCTGGCGCGCGACGTGATCCGCGATGTGCGCGAATACGGCGGCTCGCGCGTGCTGATCGAACGACGCAACGAATTGCTCGGCACCCTGGCCTGCCACACCGCCGTACGCGCCAACCGCATCCTGGCCGTGCCGGAAATGAACGCCCTGCTGCGCCACATGGAAGCTACCGAACGGGCCGACCAGTGCAATCACGGCCGCCCGACCTGGGTGCAGATCGACATCAACGCGCTGGACAAGCTCTTCCTGCGCGGGCAGTAAGCGAATGAACGAGCAGTCCAACAAGCGTCCGCTGGCGGTCGCCATCATGGGGCCGACCGCGTCGGGCAAGACCGCCGCCGCGCTGGCCATCGCGCAGCAGGTGCCGTGCGAGATCATCTCCGTCGATTCCGCGCTGGTCTACCGCGGCATGGACATCGGCACCGCCAAGCCCTCGAAAGAGGAACTGGCCGCCGTGCCGCACCACCTGATCGACATCATCGACCCACTCGACTCCTACTCGGTGGCCCAGTTCCGCGCCGACACCCTGCGCCTCGTCGCTGAAATCAGCGCACGGGGCAAGGTCCCGTTGCTGGTCGGCGGCACCATGCTGTATTACAAAGGCCTGGCCGACGGCCTGGACGACCTGCCTGGCGCCGATTCTGCCCTGCGCGCCCGGCTCGATGAGGAAGCATCCCGCATCGGCTGGCCCGCCATGCATGCGCGCCTGGCGCAGGTCGATCCCGCAACGGCCGCGCGCCTGAAGCCGGCCGACGCCCAGCGCATCCAGCGCGCACTGGAAATCCACGCATTGTCCGGGAAACCGATGTCCGAGCTGCTGGCCCAGCGCGAAAAGGAAGAACTGCCGTTCGACATGGTATCGTTCGCGCTCGAACCGTCCGAGCGCGCCTGGCTGCACGAACGCATTGCCCGACGCTTCGACATCATGCTCGATGCGGGCTTCCTCGACGAAGTGAAAACCCTGCGCGCACGGGGCGACCTGCATCCGGGCCTGCCGTCGATCCGCTGCGTGGGCTACCGCCAGGCCTGGGAATACCTGGACGGCGCAATCGACTACGCCACCATGCGCGACACCGGCATTATCGCCACCCGCCAGCTATGTAAGCGCCAGCTAACCTGGCTGCGCGCCATGCCGGAGCGGATAGTCGTCGACTGCTGCGCCACTGACGCCGCCGAGCAGTTGCAACAGCAAGTGCTTGCAAAAATCGCCACTAGCCGAATCAGTCCTTGACAGATGGACGTCCAGCACCGATAATGCTGGCCTTGCGGTGATATAGCTCAGTTGGTTAGAGCATAGCATTCATAATGCTAGGGTCGGTGGTTCAAGTCCACCTATCACCACCAAATTAAGCTACAATGTACGACCGCGGTGATATAGCTCAGTTGGTTAGAGCATAGCATTCATAATGCTAGGGTCGGTGGTTCAAGTCCACCTATCACCACCAAAGATTCGTCAAGAATGGCCTGAGCCGGCAACGGTCCAGGCCATTTTTGTTTTCAAGCCGGTCCGGCAGTTGCAAATCCCTCACCAGGCCGAAATACTCCAGGACGCGCAGCGCCCACCAGCCCGGGTCCCATTCGCCCTCCGCCAGCCCAAGCCGCGCCGAATGCGGGAAGGCATGATGGTTGTTGTGCCAGCCCTCCCCCATGGTCAGAAGCGAGGTCCAGCGGATGTTGCGGCCCTGGACGGCAGCATCCTGCACCTCGTATGCCAACTCGCCGTGGTTGTGGGCGAAATAGCCGATCAGCCAATGGCCGGTCACCCCGGCAGCGATCCGTGCGCAGACGCCCCAGCAGACAAAGGCCCAGCCGCCCCACAGGTAGAACAGCACGGCCAGCGGCAGTTGCTGCAGCATCCAGGTGCGTTCGAGGAATCGGTAAAACGCGTCGTCGGCAATGCGTCGCTCAATGCGCATCGCAGGAGGATGCTCGAGCACCAGGTCGCAGTGCAGCTGCCACCATGCATCGCGCCAGAATCCGCCACCGTGTCGCAAATAGGGATGGCAGTCGCGTTGACGCTGCGCATAGTCCCGCAGCTCGTGCTGGCGCAGCAGGCCAATCGGGCCGGCCAGGCCAACCTGGACACCCAGCCACACCAGCAAATACTCGAGCCATTGGGGGCAGGCAAAGCTGTTATGAATCAGCTTGCGATGGCTGCCCAGGGAGTGTCCGAACAACAGTACAAGCGCTGTCGCCACCACGAACAGCAGCAGCGCATCCAACTGCGCAAAGGCAAAGGCCCCATAAACAGCGCCGGCATACATGGCGATCAGCCACAGCGATTTCACTGGCGCATAGCGAACTTGTCCTGCGCAAACCGCAGCCAGGTCCCCGCTGGCGACGCGATGTTTCCGAATGATGTTACGAATCTTCCTCATGCCGGTTTCTCTTTCTTTTTCTCGGCCATTGCCCGCGACTCGCGCTTCAGGGGACGCCCGACCGGGCAGACCTCGAAGGCGTAGCCAGTCAGGGTGTTGACCAGGTTATCGCTATTCAGTTTGTAGAACACAAACTGCCCCCGCCTTTCGCTGCTCACAAGCCCGGCGTTTTCCAGGACGGACAAATGCCGGGAAATCGCTGGAGCACTGATGCCGAATTTCTCTGCCAGGTCGGAAGTAGACAGCTCGATCTTCGATAAGTAGGCAAGGATCTGCCGGCGTGGTTTGGAAGCAAGCGCTTCGAAGACTTTATCGAGTTCCATAATTTTAAAATTAACTAATTCGTTAATAGTTAAATCCTTTTTAAAGCGGATGTCAAGCCGGCTGGCGCAAAAAAAAGGTCCATCGCGGACTAACGCGATGGACCTTTTGTTTTTGTCGCTGGTCTTAACGTCGGCGACGCAATACTGCAAGACAGCCTGCCAATCCGAGTGTGAACAGCGCCATGATCGACGGTTCGGGAACATCCTGGCTCTGCGTCGGTTCAGCGTAAAGGAAATCATCCATCACCACCATGTCGTCGTTCGGATTGCCCAGCACCCCGTTGGCGGTAATGGTGTTCAGGCCCGATGTGATACGGACCCGTGCGATCCTTTCCCCTGCGTCGGCGATGCCGCCCAGGAAGCTCAAGCCCTGGTTCCCGGCGACTAGCACGTCATGGGTATAAATCAGCACGTTATTCTCGTCGAAGAACTGGATCCGCGACACGCCGGCTACTTCGACGTCTACGAATACCGCCCCGAATGCGCTCGTGGTGGCAGCGCTATTCGTGCCGGGGTTGAAGAAAGTCACATCAGTGATGTTGCTGTTGACCGCAGTGAACAGGCGCTGCGGGCTGAATGTCTGGAAGTCGTTGGGAAAGCCGAACAAAATGGGCGACAGACCGCCGGCATTGGCGCTCACCATGAAGCCCGTTCCAGGCGTGTTGAACACGACCCCGCGCGGCGAATTCAGGTTGAAGAAATTGCCGGGCAAGGCGTTCGGATCGGCAAATGCATCGGGCACGCCGTCCCAATTGATTTCACGCCGCAACCCGCCGAAGGAGCCATTCGCGCCGGCGACCGTCCCGCCACCGATTGCGATACGGAAGGCATCTCGTGTCGCCGTGATCGCTGCGGCATTGGCGCCGGCGGATTCGAATGTGATGAAGGAAGCCGAGGCCGAATGAGCCGTCAACAATCCCGCCAGGAAGATGGACGCAATGGACAGTTTCATGAATTCTCCATACATGGGCAGGAATTCTTCCTGCCCATGCCTTGGAGCATCAACCATGCCATCGCGGTAAAGCGCCGATAACAAGCTGAATTTATTGGGCTTTTCTTGAACCCTGGTAGCCGAGTGTAAAATTATTCGACATCAATAGTTCACAGCGTAGTCCTTGGGGAACGGCTGGTTGCTGAAGGCTTTTTTCTGGGTCCAGTCTAGCGCAGGGGTGGTCCAGAAGCTGTCGGCGGCCGGCAGGCCAAGCGCCAGCAGGCCGTTTGAGGCAATGTACATGCTGCCGCTGTTGGAGTACACGTCGGCAATGTGCGGATTGTGGCCGGCAAAGCCCAGCGTCAGGAAACCGTCCTTGGTGAAGTTGCTCGGGTTGGCCCAGATCGCCTTGTGCACGGCATGCAGCGCCGCCCTCACCTGGCCTTCCGGCAGGGATGCCGGCAACTGCTTGCGCCAGGCCAGCAAGGCCAGTGGCTGGAAGGCCGCCGTGCGGTAGGTCAGCGAGCGGCCAATGGCGGGATAAGTGCCCTCCGGCGACACCATGCGCTCCAGGTGTTCGCAATAACGCTGCGTGCGTTTCAGCGTCTGTGCCAGCAGACCGGACGCCTTTTCGTAGAACACCGCCACCGAGGCCTTGTCCGCCTGCTCCAGGATTTCCAGCAGCATCGGCCACATCACATACGAGTTGTAGTAGTCGTAGTGGAAGACGTCGCCGTCTTTCAGCCAGCCGTCGCCGGCATACCACTCATTGGCTTTGCGCACGCCGGCGTCCAGGCGCAGGATGTCGCCTTGCTCGCCGACCGAGAACAGCCAGGCTTCGTTCATCGCAGCGAACAGCAACCAGTTGTTGTAGGGTAGCGCGAAACGGCGCGCGCCCTTGATTTCGTCGATGATGCGCCGCTTGGTCGCGCCATCGAGCGGCTCCCACAATGCCTTTGGCGCCCGCATCAGCGCATTGGTGTAATAGGCAGAATCGACCAGTATCTGGTTGCTGGCGTTCCATGCCAGGTAATCCGGGCTGGCCGGGTCAACCGAGTTGGCGAAGCTTTGCAGCGCCAGTTCGCGCACGTGCTTGCGCATCTTGCCTTCCGCGCTATCGTCGTCCGGCAGCGCCAGCCAGGGCGCGATGCCCGACATCAGGCGGCCGAAGCATTCGAGGTAGCTGACGCGCGTGTCGGCGCCGTGCCAGGTCGGGCTCAGCTCCAGCGCGAACGCCTTTTTCAGCTGTCCCGTCGACATCGCCTCCAGCACCGGCAGCGCCATCTTCAACAGCAAGTCAACCAGGTAAGCGCGCTGGCTGCCATCCTGCTTGAACAGGGGCGCGGCCTGGGCGGCGCCGCAGGTGCCCGCCATGCCGGCCACGGTGGCAATCATGCCCATGAAGTCCCTACGTTTCATGCTCTTCTCCAAAATGAAAAAACCTGCCGTCCTTCTGGGACGGCAGGAACCAAGCCCTACGGGTTTCGGGCTCAGAAATTAAAGTCAGCGCGCATGGCGAAGTAGCGCTGGTAATCGCGTGGCGGAGTCCATTGCGTGGTGTTGACAGCCAGCGGGGTATTGGGCGCCTTGTTGCTCCAGAGGCCGGCCACACCGTTGCTCAGGCCGGCAGCATACCGCTTGTTGAGGACATTATTCACCAGGAAGGTGAACTTGAACTTGTCCTTCTTGTCGCGCGCGCCCAGGCCCAGGTTCAGGATGCCATAGCCGCCCTGGATCGTCATCGGATCCTGGTTCAGGCTGAATTGCGTGGCGCTCTGGTAGCGGTAGGCAGCGGTCACGAAGCCGTCGTACGAGTAATCGGTCGGAATATCGTACTGGCCGCCCAGGTTCAGCTTGACCTTGGGCGCGTTCGGCATGGTGGCGCCGGCCAGGTTGGCCACATTGGTGTTGTTGTACTTCGGATTGGCTGCGCAATTGCCGCCAGGGACGCCGGTGGTACCGTCGGCGCTAGGCACGGTGTAGCAAGGGCCGCTCTCGAAGTCCGTCACGATTGCCTTGGTGTAGGCGAATGCACCGTTCAGTGTCAGTTGGCGGGAGACGCGCCAGTTCAGGTCCGCTTCGAAGCCGCTGGTACGCAGGCCGCCGATGGAGTGCAGGGTGGTGCGGAAAATGCCGTCGTCATCGACCTTGCCTGCCGACTGCTGGAAACCGGTAAAGTCAGTCTTGAACACTGCCAGGTCCAGCGACATCTTGCCGTCCAGCAGGCCAAGCTTCAGGCCTGCTTCGACGCTATGCGCATTCTCGCCCGGCACCGGCTGGTTCTTGGCGACACCGGCGTTGAAGCTGGAGGTCAGGTCGTAAGCCCTGCCCTTGTGGCCGGTGGAATAGGTGACATAAGCCATCGCATCCGGATTCAGGCGATGCTCCAGGCCCAGGCGGCCGGTCTTGTCGACGCCGCTGCTGTTGCTGCCTTCGAGGTAGTCGATCACGTTGCGGGTGGTCGATGGCGGCGGCTGGTAGCGGGTAAAGGTGTAGCCGATATCTTCCTTGTTCAGGCGCAGGCCGGCAACCAGGCTGGTAGCGGACGTCAGGTCGTAGCTGGCCTGGCCGAAGATCGCGCGGTTGGTGTTGTAAGCAGTGGTGGCAACGTCCACCACGTACGAGCTGACCGGCTCGCGCTTCAGTGCACGGGCCAAGTCGTTCTTGCTGTACCACAGGCCAGCCACATACTTAAACGGGCCCTTGTCAGGAGAAGTCAGGCGCAATTCCGCGGTACGCGCGGTGGTGTCGAACGTGCCATGCTGGAACAGGCCGCCGTGGAAGCCGCTCGGCTGGCCGTTCACCGGCAGGTAGCCCAGGATATCGTAATCGGTCTGGTCGCCGTCCTGCGAGTCGGCCATGTGGTACTTGGACCAGGACGTGATCAGGCTCAGGCTGTGCTTGGCAAGCGGGCCATTCTCGTCGAATGCATAGCTGACCTTGGCGCCAACGCCCTTGTCGCGCGCCACGCCGCCGATCGGGTAATCCATGCGCACATTGACATTGTCCGGTGCCGGATGGATATTGGCCAGCAGGGTGGAAGCCGGCAGCTGCTTGACGTTCTGGTACAAGCCGCCCGGGGACATGCTGGACAAAGGCGAGACGCAGCAGGCCACGGTCGAATGGCTGACGCGCGGGCTCACGGTCACTTGCCATGCATCGTCAGGCGACCATTCGAATTTGCCAACCAGGTCGGTGCTCTTGCTGCCATTCATCTTGCTGCCGTCGGCCAGGTTGTTCACCGTGCCGTCGAAGGAGGACTTGTTGACGGCCAGGCGCATGCGCACGGTGTCGCTGAGCGGACCGGAAACCGAACCCGAGGCACGCCATTCGCCGTCGTTGCTCAGGTAGGTGCTGACTTTGTTCTTCCACACGCCATCGATCGGCTTGGTGGTGATGTTGATGGCGCCGGCAATCGAGCTCTTGCCAAGCAGCGTGCTTTGCGGACCTTTCAGCACTTCAATGCGGAACACGTCGGCCAGGTCCTTGAAGGCGTTCGCTTGCAAGGCGTATGGGATGTCGTCGACGATCACCGACACGTCGGACTCAACGCCGATGCCGAAGGAGAAGGTGCCGATGCCGCGCATATTGATGCTGTTGTTGGCCTGCTGGGTCGACACGCTGACGGTCACCGCCGGCGACAGCGCAGGCAGGTCGTTCACCTCGCGCACGTTATTGCGCTGCAGGACAGCGTCGTTCAACACCGTGATCGCGGCCGGCACGTCCTGCAGGTTCTGCGCGCGCTTGTTGGCGGTCACGACCACTTGCTCAAGCTTGGCGCTGTCGGCGGCGGGCGCCGGTTCGTTGGCCTGTTGCGCATGGGCGATGCTGGACAGGGCGAGGGCCACGGCTGCGGCCAGGGGACGTGCGACCGGAACCGCGCGCCTTGTTTGCTGGGTACTCACGAACTACCTCCTCAATGTGCGAACGTTATCACGCTGCTTTTTAAAAAATGCCGGTGTTTTCGGCTTTTTGTCTTTCTCAGTGAGTTAACGTTACCAACCTGGGAATACAAAAGCAATCGACGCTTTCGATTTTCTATCGGATGATGCGCGAGCGCAACAATTTCGAAAGTCGCTTACGTTCCGGCGATCTGGGCGAAGCCTTCGCGCAATTCCTCGGCATCTTCGGGGCGCACCACGCGTGCCACTTCCTTGCCATCTTTCAGGAAGATCACGGTCGGCCACAGTTTGATGCGGAAGGCGCGGCCCAGCACGCGGCCGGGGCCGTCTTCGACTTTGAAGTGTGGGATATTGGGATAGTCGCGGTAGGCCTCGGCGATCGCCGCCTGGGCGCCACGACAGTAGCCGCACCAGTTGGTGCCGAATTCCAGCACCGCCGGCCCGCTGAGCGCTTCGATGTCGGCGCGCGTGGGCTGCTCTGACTTGTACACGGTTTCCATCATGCCGCCCACCTTAGCACGTTAGCCGGGGCCTACGCGCCCGGCTGGAGCTTGCCGTCCACCACGCGCGGCACGTTCTGCGGGTTGCCATCGGCCAGGGCCGACGGCAGCGCCCATTCCGGCGCATCCTGGTAGCACACAGGACGCAGGAAACGGTCGATCGCAGTCGCGCCAACCGAGGTGCTGCGCGGGTCGGAGGTCGACGGGAACGGGCCGCCGTGCACCATGGCGTGCGCTACTTCCACGCCGGTCGGGAAGCCGTTGAACAGGATGCGTCCAGCCTTGCGCTCCAGCGTCGGCAGCAGGCTGGCGGCGATCTCGCGGTCCTCGGCAGTGGCATGCACGGTGGAGGTCAGCTGGCCTTCCACGTGCTCGGCGATGCGGCGCAAATCTGCCGCGTCGCGGCAGCGCACCAGCACCGAGCTGGGGCCGAAGTTCTCGTCTTCCAGCGCGGGCGTGGACAGGAAGGTATCGACGTCGGTGCTGTACAGGTGCGGCTGCGCCGCGCAAGCGGTGCTGCCAGCGCCGCCTTGCGCCAGCAGTTCCACCTTGTCCAGCGCGGACAGCTTGCCCACGCCCGCTTCGTACGACTTGTGGATGCCCGGGGTCAGCATGGTGGTCGAAGGCTTGGCTGCGACTGCTGCGGCAGCGGCAGCGGCAAACTCGTTCAGCTCGGGACCTTCCAGCGCGATCAGCAGGCCCGGGTTGGTGCAGAACTGGCCGGAGCCCATCGTCAGCGAATCGGCAAAGCCTTGCGCGATGCGCGCGGCGCCGGCCTTCAGTGCACCAGGCAGCAGGAACACAGGATTGATGGAAGCCATTTCGGCGTAGACAGGAATCGGCTCCTTGCGCGCCTGGGCGATGCGCACCAGGGCCAGGCCGCCGCCGCGCGAGCCGGTGAAGCCGACCGCCTTGATGGCGGGATGCGCCACCAGGTCGCCACCGATCTGCACGTCGCCAATCACCAGCGAGAACACGCCTTCATGCAGGCCGCAGTCGGCCACGGCTTTCTGGATCGCCTTGCCCACCAGTTCGGAGGTGCCCAGGTGAGCCGGGTGCGCCTTCACCACCACCGGGCAGCCGGCGGCCAATGCGGAGGCGGTATCGCCGCCCGCCACCGAGAACGCCAGCGGGAAGTTGGAGGCGCCGAATACGGCGACCGGGCCGACGCCGATCTTGCGCATGCGCAGGTCGGAGCGTGGCGGCACGCGTTCCGGCAATGCGGAGTCCAGCGTGGCGCCCAGGAACAGGCCATCGCGCACCACCTTTGCGAACAGGCGCAATTGGTTGACGGTGCGGCCGCGCTCCCCTTCCAGGCGTGCTTGCGGCAGGCCGGATTCCTGCATGGCGCGCTCGATCAGCTGCGGACCGATGTCGATGATGTTCTGCGCGATCTGTTCCAGGAACCGGGCGCGCTGTTCGAGTGCAGTTTCGCGGTAGGAGTCGAATGCCTGCGCTGCCAGTTCGCAGGCGCGCTGCAGGTCGGCCGGGGTGGCCATGCCAAACGCTGGTTCGATTTCGATGTTGCGGGCCGGGTCGGTGGCCTTCATCCGGCCTGCGCTGCCCTTGACGGCGGCTTGTCCGATCAGCATTTCACCTGCGAGTTGCATTCTTTGCTCCTTGAATTGGGGTTCGGCAGGGCCGAAAGTTTACTTGAAATTGCGGCAGGGGTCTGTGCGCTTTTGCACCGGAACCTTGCGGATTTCGTCATAGCTGCCCTGCACGCCGTCGGGCTCGATGAAACCTATGGTGCGGACGTTCAGCTTCGGTTCAATAGCATTCAGCCAACGGGGCACGCCGATATCCTTGCGCACATGGCCATTGCCCGCGATGAGGACCACGTCGCGCGGCTGCTGTTCGCGAATCAGCTTGGCCATCCAGATGTCGCGCGCTACCTGCGCATTGACCATGCCGGGCAACATGATTTCGGACACCATATTGCAGTGGCCTTCCTGGATGGCTTTTTCCTGCCCGCGCCGCAGGTCCGGCGGCAGCGGGTCTTTCAGCTTGTAGGCAGCCACGGTGGCGGCATCGAAGGTCAGGGGCAGGCCGTCGCGCACCACCCGCGAGGCGTCGGCGCGCGACAGGTTGGCGGCGACCAGCGGCAGCTTGTTCGACAGCGCCAAGTCGATCACCGGATAGTACAGCTGCCAGTCCCAGCCCTTCTTGTCCATCGCCTTGATCAGGCAGTACGCATCCAGGCAGCCCTTCTGAGCCTCGTCCAGCATGGCCTGCGATTCGCGGTCGAACTGCTCCATCGCGATGACGGGGCGCCAGCCTGCTTCCACGCGCTGTCGCAGCTCTTCGAAGCGCAGCTTGTGGCCTTCCTTGTTGTCGTGCACCTCGCCCAGCAACAGCACCTGCGGGTTGGAGATAGTGGCGTTGGGCGCCGTGTAGACGACGGTCTGTTTGCTGCTGCAGCCGGCCAGCGCCAGGCCGGCCAGCAGCAATGCGAAGGTGGTTGGCTTCATCGATGCTCTGTCAGGCTTTCCTCGAAAGCGTCTAGTCTAACAGGGCGTGGATGGCTTTGCCGATGTCTTCGGCGTGGGTTTCCAGCGCAAAGTGGCCGGTGTCGAGTAATTGCACGACAGCGTTCGGGTTGTCGCGGCGGTAAGCCTCGGCGCCCGGTGGCGTGAAGAAGGGGTCGTTTTTGCCCCAGATGGCCAGCGTCGGCACCTGTGCTTTGCGGAAGAATTCCTGGAACACAGGGTACAGCTCGAGGTTTTTACGGTAGTCGTAGAACAGTTCGAGCTGGATATCGATGTTGCCCGGGCGGGCCATCAGGGCCGAATCCAGGGTATAGGACTCGGGATCCACTTGCGACGGATCGGCCACGCCATGGGTGTACTGCCAGCGCGTCGCTTCCGGCGTAAGGAAGCCGCGCATCACATTGGTGTTTTCTTCGTTCGGATCGGCCCAGTGTTTGCGCATCGGGGTCCAGCCATCGCTCAGGCCTTCCAGGTAGGCGTTGCCATTTTGCGAAATGAGCGCAGTGACGCGTTCGGGTTTGGCGGCGGCCAGGCGCAGGCCGACCGGGGCGCCGTAGTCGAACACGTACAGCGCGAACTTATCGAGCTTGATCGCCTGCAGGAAGGCCTCCATGGTCCGCGCCAGGTTGTCGAAGGTGTATTCGTAGTTGCGCTCCGCAGGCACCTCGGTGAAGCCGAAGCCCGGCAGGTCGGGTGCGATCACGCGGTATTTGCTTGCCAGCAGCGGGATCAGTTTGCGGAACATGTGGGAGCTGGTGGGAAAGCCGTGCATCAGCAAGATGGCCGGGGCGTCCGGAGCGCCCGCTTCGCGGTAGAAGATATTGATGCCGTCGGCTTGGATCGTGCGGTTCATGATTAACCCCTTAAAGTCGTTTTTGATGGTTACAAGATTACTCCTGTTGCGTAACTTGTCAAGCATTATTTTGATGGTTACAATGAAAACAGGAGGACAGCAAGATGAGTGAGTTCTTTGGCGACCACCCGGCGCTGGATTTGATGAATACCGTGGTGCAGGGCGAAGAAACCTGGCATAGCGACGCCGACGTCCTGGCGTGGCTGGCGCAGGT
Source organism: Pseudoduganella sp. (assembly GCA_039593355.1). Lineage (GTDB taxonomy): Bacteria > Pseudomonadota > Gammaproteobacteria > Burkholderiales > Burkholderiaceae_D > Rugamonas. The sequence continues at coordinate 45,542 of JBCNPK010000020.1, read as the reverse complement.
AGGCGAGCGTGGCGCAGCCACCGCCCCGGGAAAACCGGGAGAGTTGCTGGCATCTGCGCGCGCGCTGCGCGAAACGATCCGTGCCGCAGTAACGGCACGCAAGGCCGGCGGAAAAGTCGACGTGCAGGCGCTGAACGCGGCGATGGCGCACGCCCGCAGGCATATGGTGCTGGTGGAGAAAAGTGGGGGTGGCCTGTCGCTTCAGTCGGAATACGCTGCCGACACGCCGCAGCAACTGCTGGCGCCCCTGGCGGAAGCCGCGGCCCACCTGCTGGCGACCGCCGATTTCACGCTGGTGCGCAAGTGCGAGGACCACGCATGCACGCTGTGGTTCCTGGACCGCACCAAATCGCACCGCCGCCGCTGGTGCAGCATGGCGTTGTGCGGCAACCGCAACAAGGTGGCAGCCTTCCGCCAGCGCCAGCACGACGCCTAAGGCAGCAGGAAGTCGACCAGGCTGCGCACCCGCAGCGGCAGATGGCGCGCATGCGGGTAGATCAGGTAGAACGGCCGCGTGCTGCCGCCAAATTGCGGCAGCAGCTCGACCAGTTCGCCGCTGGCCAGCTCGCGCTCCACGCTGAAGCGGTAGGTATGCGCGATGCCCGCGCCATGCAACGCCATCGTATTGATACCCAGGAAGTCTTCCGCGCACACGATGGCGTCGCTGCCCGTCCATTCAACCGTCGCGCCATCGCGCACGAAGGTCCAGGGCACCAGGCGCCCGGTACTTGGCAGAACGAACTGGATGCAGTCATGCCCTGCAAGGTCTTCCAGCGACTTCGGTTTTCCGCGCCGTTTCAGGTAGGCCGGCGACGCCACCAGCACCAGCGCAGCGTCTTCCAGCTTGCGCGCGACCAGTGTCGAATCCTGCGGCATGCGGCCGCGCACGGCCAGGTCGTAGCCCTCCTCGGCGAAATCGATATTGCGGTTGCTGATGTGGACTTCCACCTGTACCTGCGGGTACTGCAAGCGGAACGCAGCCAAACGTTCCAGCAAGCGGGAGTGCGCATAGGGCGTCGGTGCACTGATGCGCAGCTTGCCGGACGGCGCGGCCTGCTGCCCCGTCACTTCGCGCTCGGCCTCCACCAGTTGCGACAAGGCTTGCCGGCACTGCTCGAAATACGCCTGGCCGCCATCGGTCAGCCGGATCTGGCGCGTGGTACGCACGAACAAACGCACGCCCAGACGCTCCTCCAGCCGTGAAATCGAACGGCTGACCGCCGCCGGCGTCACGCCCGCCAGCGCCGCCGCCGCGGTAAAGCTGCCCTGCTCGCCCGCCAGCACGAACAGCTCGATGCTGCCCAGCTGCACATCGTCGAAATGGCGCTGCATTAATTACTCCATGTATCAAGTTATTTGCACGGAACGATATTTATCGCCATCTGCGTCATAAGTATAGTGGATCCACCTTAACCCAACCATGGAGTAACAAATGAATAAAACCGCAATCGTTACCGGCGCTTCGAGCGGCCTCGGATTCGCCATCGCCCAAGCCTACCTGGCGCGCGGCTACAACGTGGTCGGCAATGCCCGCACCATGGACCGCCTGCTGACCGCGGCAGCACAGCTGGGCAACCCGTCCAACTTCCTGCCGGTGGCAGGCGATATCGCCGCCCCGGCCACGGCCAAGGCCCTGTTCGAACAGGCCGCCGCGCGCTTCGGCAAAGTCGATATTTTGGTCAACAACGCCGGCATCTTCATCGCCAAGCCAGCTGTCGATTACACCGAAGCCGATACCGACGCCATCGTCGCGACCAACCTGAAAGGTTTCCTGTTCCCGGCACAGGAAGCGGTACGCCATATGGAAGCGAATGGCGGCGGCCACATCGTCAACATCACCGCCAGCCTGGGCGTGACGCCGGCCAAGGCCACCGCCCTGCTGCCGGTGCTGATCAAGGGCGGCCTGAACATGGCGACACGCGCCCTGGCGCTGGAAGTCGCGAGCAAGAATATCAAGGTGAATGCGGTGGCGCCCGGCATCATCAGTACGCCGCTGCACGGCAGCGACGCAGCGACCCAGGAATTCCTGAAGGGACTGGTGCCGACCCACCGCTTGGGCTCGGCCAAGGATATCGCCGACGCGGTGCTTTACCTGACCGATTCGACGTTTATTTCCGGCCATATCCTGACCGTGGATGACGGCGGCTCGGCCGGCAACTGGTAAGGCCGGCTTACAAACCGCACACGCTGTGGATATTGGAGAATGCCACACCGCTGGCGATGGCGCGCCCGATGCAGCTGACTTTCTGCCAGCCATTGTCGGCAATCGCAAAGCCGCCGATTACCAGTGCCAATACGACGGCGCCCAGGATCAGGGCGCCGCGCAGCGTGTCATTCATCTTCATTATTGGTCTGACAAAATTGTGAACACCCGATTCTAGACGCTGGATGCTCACCCCGCCAAGCAAGGGCGGAAAAAAGTAGCGGAATCGCAACTAAATTATGAATTTGCCATCGAATTAAGCTTGCTGATGGTGCTCCAGTTGCGCGAGGTGACGCCGTCCCCCAGGGCTTTGCCCATGGCGGCGGCGGCGCGGCTCGTCAGCACCCCGTCCGGACACCAGATATAGGCCGCATGATGGCCCAGCGCGAACGCCTCCGGCTGCCAGCTCTGGCGCGCGAGTGGTTCCAGCTTGCCGCGGTCTTCCTGGGGTTTGTTGAGGACGGCTACCAGCAGGCGCGAGTTATCGTCCGCCACGCCCTGCAGGCTGTTTTCCCTGACGATTTCCGCCAGCTGCTCCGCTTCGATGACGGTGACTTTGGCCGGGACGCCAAGCTTCAGCACCAGTGCTTCTTCGATACGCACGGCACAGTCGGCCGCATCGGCGGAATTGCAGTCGAAGACGACGTTGCCGCTGTTGAGCAGCGTGCGCACATCGTCATATCCCATATCGCTCAGCACTTTGCGCAGGTCAGCCATTGCGACGCGTTTCGCGCGTCCCACGTTGATACCGCGCAGCAAGGCAATCAGGCGCTGCTTTCTCATATCATTTCTCCCTGCATGGCCGCAGTATGCGGCAGATGCTGCATCGACGGCGCTCAGCTCGCGGCCGGCGTATGCACTGGGCATCGGGGTCGGAAAAGTCGGTGTCAGGTCTGTCATTCGGACACTCGATCCGTACCTTTGACCTATATCAATACGTAAACTCGGCCAAATTGGCATCTTGAGATTTGTCAAATGTGAGCGCTAGCTGTCCGAATGACAGACCTGACACCGACTTTGACACCGGCTTTCGGCAGATGCTGCACCGGCGGTGCTCAGCTCGCGGCCGGCGTATGCAGTGGGGCGTCGGGGTGCGGGCCATCGGTTTCGTCGCCCGGGGTTACCCGCGGGATGCGCAGCACGAAACTGGCGCCTTTGCCCAGCGTACTGGTGACCGAGATGTTGCCGCCGAATTGCTTGACGATCAGGTTGAACACAATGTTCAGACCAAGACCCGTGCCGCCCTGCCCGCGCCGCGTTGTGACGAAGGGGTCGAAGACCTTGTCCAGCATATCGGGCGGAATGCCCTTGCCGTTGTCGACCACCTGCATCTCGATCATGTCGCCATCGGGAATGACGTTGATATTGATATTGCCGGCGCCGTCGGGCTCGAACGCGTGTTCGACGCAGTTCAGCGTGAGGTTGGTGATGACCTGGGCCAGGGCGCCGGGATAGCTGTCAAGCACAATATCGTCGGGGCAGTTGATCTCGACCACGATGCGGGTTTTCTTCAGCTTCGGCTGCAAACTCGACACCACCTCACCAATATATTCCTTCAGCTCGAAACGGCGGCGCGCTTCGCTGACCTGGTCCACGGCGATTTGCTTGAAGCTGTGGATCAGGTGCGCGGCGCGGTAGGCGTTGTTCATGATCAGGCGCGCGCTTTCGCCTGCCGTCTCGATGTACTTCTGGATTTCCGACTTCTTCACCTGGCCCGCTTGCATCGACTCGTTGACCGCGGTGGTGGCATCCATCAGCACCGAGGCGCTGGTCAGCGCAATGCCAACCGGAGTATTGATTTCGTGCGCCACGCCGGCCACCAGCGAGCCAAGCGATGCCAGGCGCTCCGCCTGCAGCAGCGATTCCTGCGTGCGCTGCAGGTCGTCCAGCGCCTGGGCCGTTTCCTGCGCCGAGCGGCGCGCCAGGTCTTCCGCTTCGCGCGTGCGCTTGATGATCGACTTCACCTTGCGCTGGATGGCGTTGAAGCCCCGGATCACGTCGCCCAGCTCGTCGCTGCGTTTTTCCGGCAGCTCTTCCACTTCATCCGAACCGCGTGTGGCCAGTTCGAACAGACCGTCGCGCAGCTTCTTCAGCGGGTCGAATACAATGCGCAGCGACAGCGCCAGCGCCACCACCAGGATCAGGTCCAGGGTCAGCACTTCCACCACCTTGCGGCGCACTTCCGCCGCCAGCGTGGCATCGATCTGGGCGCGGCTGAAGTTGACCACCACGCGGCCGACGATCACGGGTTTCAGTGCACTGCCGGCGGCGCCGGCGTCGCGGTAGGCCAGGTCGGCCACCACAGGCGCGCCCAGCACGGTGGTTTCGGATTCGATGGGGACGATGCTGCCATCCTCTTTGCGGCGCTTGCCGGAGAACAGGCCGACCGAAGTATCGTAAACGCGGATCGCCACCAGCTCGGGCGGCAGCATTTCCGCAGCGACGATGTTGTCGACCTTGGCTTTGTCGAGGTCCCAGAGCGCGGAAGGCAGGCTGGTCTGCAGGCGGGTCAGCACGCCTTCGCGCAGGCGCTGGTTGGCCACTTCCAGTTCATGGCCCAGGCTGTACTGCGCGTAAGTACCGGAAATGCCCAGCACGACGGTGACGATCACCACGAACAGTGCAGTCAGCCGGCCTTGGATACCAAACATTCACTCCCTCCCCGAATTCCCACCAATGTACGGGATGGAGTGTCGCTTGGCAAGATTTTAAGGGTGATGACTTGGCGGCACTGATGTAAGATCGGTCTTGCTTACCTGGGAGAACGTGATGACGGGGTCTTACCGCCACCTGCCCCTGGCCGAAGTCCAGCCAGGCATGGTTTTGTCAGACGAATTGCTGGACAAGCAGGGCCAGGTCCTGCTCCCGGCCGGCACAGTGCTGACGGAAAAAATGCTGGAGCGCATGCCTGGGCATGGCATTGAATCGCTGGCGGTGGCGGGCGATTCGCCGCCCGATCCCGTGCAGACCGAGGCCGAGCGCGCGGCCCAGCTGGCGCGCATTGCCGTGCTGTTCCGTCGCCACGATCCGGACGATGGCGAGGACTGGGCCACCCAGGCGCTACGCGCCCTGGTAACCGAGTTCCGCATCGGCAAGGAGGCCGTATGAGCCTGCCGCTTACCTATGACGACGTGGTGAACAACCTGGACGACCTGCCCTCGCTGCCGGCCGTGGTGATGGAACTGTTGAACAGCATCGACCAGGAAGAAACCGATATCACCGTACTGGCGAAAAAGGTCTCGCACGACCAGGCGCTGACCGCCAAGACGCTGCGCCTGGCAAATTCCTCGCTGTTCGGACTGCAGGTCAAGGTGACCACCATCCAGCAGGCGATCACCTTCCTCGGCTTCCAGAGCACGCGCAACCTGATCACGGCGGCCGCGGTCACAGGCAATTTCGCCGGCAAGCAGTGCCCCGGTTTCGACCATAGCGTGTTCTGGCGCCATTCGATCGCCACCGCCGCTTGCGCCAAGGTGCTGGCGCGCCACGTGCGCTTCAACCAGGATTACGCCTTTACCGCCGGCCTGCTGCACGACATCGGCCGCCTGGTGCTGGTGTCGAGCTTTCCGGAGGAATATGCGCAAGCGATCGCCTACCAGCAGGCCAACGATTGCTACACGCTCGATGCGGAACGCGCCGTGCTTGGCATCGACCATGTCGAAGCCGGCCTGGCCCTGGCGGAACATTGGAATTTTTCAGACACCATGCGGCTGGCAATCGCCGGCCACCATGACCCGGGCAAGGTGGGCGCCGGCTTCCTCGCGGCCATCGTCCATGTGGCCGACGCCATCGTGCATGCCCTGGACCTGGCGCAGAAAGCGGACGACATGGTGCCGTCCGTTTCCCCTGTTGCCTGGAAGGCCCTCAACCTGAACGATGAAACCTGCCTGCACCTGTTCCGCGAAACCGAACTCCAGTTCGAAGAAATCGCAATGGTGCTGATGGCTTAGCGCCTAGTGTGCACTGGCCTGCGGCATGCCGCCTTGCGTCGATGCGCCGAGCGGTTTGTCCTCTGGTTTTGGGCGCCCTTGCGCATCGGACAGGCGGTATTTGGTACGGCGGTCGCCCATCAGGTCGCGCAGTTCGCGGATGCTCATGCCGGTCACTTCATGCATGCGGATCAGCAGCGAGGCGCCGACCGGCAAGCGGTGGTGGCGGATCTTGCTGATGACGGGCGGTGCGACTTCCAGCATGCGCGACAGCGCAGCATCGTTTTTCAATTGCATTTTGCCGAGCAGGATGTCGAGCAGGTGGTTAGGGTTGTAGCTTTCCTGCGAAGCGAGAGCGTGGTGTGCCATGATGATCCTCTCTTGACAGTGGAGTGTTGAGGAAGGCCCTGCTGTACTGGCAGTTTCCTGCCACTAAGCGAAGCGAACCTTGTTCAACATCAAGATTTGGTGATGACTCACCGAAAATCTTGACAACAATGCCATTTCACCACAGTCACTTTTACTGTGTCGCACGAAAGAACCACAGGAAATTATGTTGCAAGGATATTTCAGGCCGTCACCGAAATAATGCTGCCGGGCGCCGGCGTGCCGGGCACGTTGCGGCCGTTCTGCGCGTTCTGGGCCAATAACTGCTGGCGGGTCAGGAAGGCTTGCTCATCGGATGACTGGGATTGCTCCAGTGCACGCGTTTGCTCGCGGCGGGCATTGATTTGCTCGGTATTGGCTTGCTGCTGCTCGCGGATGCGCTGCTCCTCCTGCTGCAGCTGGCGTTGTTCGGCCAGGCGGCGCTCGGCGGCGGCGCTATCGACTTGCTGGACTTGCTGGAAATTGGGGGGTGTGGCCCCTACTCCATTGATAGCCATGACGGTCTCCCGGCAAAACATGCTTTTCTTACTCTAGAGCTCGCAGGGCCTGATTTCAAGGGCGCGATGGCGATTTACGGTAAACTTGAGGGTATGCAGAAAAAAGTATTCATCAAAACCTTCGGTTGCCAGATGAACGAGTACGACTCGGACAAGATGGCAGACCTGCTCGGCGCGTCCGAGGGACTGGTACGCACCGAATCCCCGGAAGACGCCGACGTTATCCTCCTCAACACCTGCTCCGTGCGCGAAAAGGCGCAGGAGAAGGTGTTTTCAGACCTGGGCACCTTCAAGAAGCTCAAGCAAGCCAAGCCTGAACTGGTGATCGGCGTGGGCGGCTGCGTCGCCTCGCAGGAGGGCGAAGCCATCGTCAAGCGCGCGCCGCTGGTGGACGTGGTGTTTGGCCCGCAGACCCTGCATCGCCTGCCGAAGATGATCGAACTGCGCCGCCATACCGGCAAGCCGCAGATCGACATCAGCTTCCCCGAGATCGAGAAGTTCGACCACCTGCCGCCGGCGCGCGTGGAAGGCGCTTTCGCCTATGTCTCGATCATGGAGGGCTGCTCCAAATATTGCTCCTACTGCGTGGTGCCTTACACCCGCGGCGAGGAAGTGTCGCGCCGCTTTGAGGACGTGCTGACCGAAGTTGCCGGGCTGGCCGCGCAAGGCGTGAAGGAAGTCATGCTGCTTGGCCAGAACGTGAACGCGTTCCGCGGCGAGACGGCCGACGGCAGCGTCGCCGATTTCGCCATGCTGATCGAATACGTGGCCGAAATTCCCGGCATCGAGCGCATCCGCTTCGTCACCAGCCATCCGAAGGAATTCACGCAGCGCCTGATCGACTGCTATGCCCGCATTCCCAAGCTGGCCGACCAGCTTTACCTGCCGGCCCAACATGGCTCGGACAAGATCCTGGGCGCCATGAAGCGCGGCTACACGGCGCTGGAATACAAGTCCATCATCCGCAAGGTGCGCGCGGTGCGCCCGAACGTGGTGATCTCCTCCGACTTCATCGTCGGCTTCCCCGGCGAGACGGACGAGGACTTCGAAGCGATGTATAAGCTGGTGCAGGACGTCGACTTCGACAACAGCTTCAGCTTCATCTTCAGCAAGCGCCCCGGCACCCCGGCCGCCAACCTGGCCGACGACACCCCGGCTGAAGTGAAATCGGCCCGCCTGCAACGCCTGCAAGCCCTGTTCGACGAGAACACCAAGCGCCACAGCGCCGCCATGGTCGGCATGGCCATGCAGGTGCTCGTCGAAGGTCCATCCAAACGCGGCGGCAATGAAATGCAGGGCCGCGCCAGCAACACCCGCACCGTGCACTTTGACGGCGGCGCCAATGCGCAGGCACTGGTTGGCCAGATGGTCAGCGTGCGCATCACCGAAAGCCTGGATTACTCCCTGCGCGGAGAAGCGATACTTTGAAGACAAAAACCCCGGTGCAGCCGCACTACTTCGTTCCAGAACCGCTGGACAACTCGCGCCTGGCCCATTTGTGCGGCCCGCTCGATGAAAACCTGCGCCAGATTTCCGCCGCGCTGGACGTGACCATTTTCCGCCGCGGCGAGAAGTTCATCGTCAGCGGCACCAATGCCGAACGCGCTGTTGCCATCCTGGAGCGCTTCTACGAAGTCGCCGACAAGGTGGTGCCCGTGGAGGAAGTGCAACTGGCCCTGGTCGAGCAGCGCGCCAGCGAGGCGCCGGACGACTTCGGCCCCGGCCAGGAAGAACCGCCTTTCCACGAGCCGGACATCACCAGCCCGGTGCTGAAGACGCGCCGCAACGACTTGCGCGGCCGCACGCCGCACCAGATCCGCTACCTGCGCAATATCCTTGACCACGACATCAGCTTCGGCATCGGTCCGGCCGGCACCGGCAAGACCTACCTTGCCGTGGCCTGCGCCGTGGACGCGCTCGAGCGCGACGCCGTCAAGCGCATCATCCTGACCCGCCCTGCGGTGGAAGCGGGCGAGCGCCTGGGCTTCCTGCCGGGCGACCTGGCGCAGAAAGTCGACCCCTATCTGCGCCCGCTGTACGACGCGCTGTACGACCTGCTGGGCTTCGACCGCACGCAAAAGATGTTCGAGAAGCAGGTGATCGAGATCGCGCCGCTGGCCTATATGCGCGGGCGCACGCTGAACCACGCCTTCGTCATCCTGGACGAGGCGCAGAACACCACTGTCGAACAGATGAAGATGTTCCTGACCCGTATCGGCTTCGGCAGCAAGGCCGTGGTCACGGGCGACGTGACCCAGGTCGACCTGGCCAAGCACCAGAAGTCCGGCCTGGTCGACGCGATGCACGTGCTGCGCAATGTGCGCGGCATTGCCTTCAGCCAGTTCTCCAGCGCCGACGTGGTGCGCCATCCGCTGGTGGCCCGCATTGTCGACGCCTACGAAAACGCGCAGGAAGCCAGCGCCGAAATCGCGCCCCTGCTGCAAACCGTCAAACCCGCTGTGAAAGCCGTGCGTAATGTCCGAAAAAAATAAGCTGACCCTGTCCGTCCAATACGCCGACCCGCGCCTGCAGGAAGAAATCACCCGCCCCATGATCCGCAAATGGGTCAAGGCCGCCCTGTTCGCGCCGGCCGAGCTGACCATCCGCTTCGTCGACGCGCAAGAAGGCCAGGAGCTGAACCGCGACTACCGCGGCAAGGACTACGCCACCAATGTGCTGACTTTCGCCTACAACGAAGGCGAGGAAGTGGCCGAGGACGAGCCGACCCGCGCCGACATCATCCTGTGCACCGACGTGCTGCAGCGTGAAGCGGCGGAGCAAAAGAAAACCGTGGAAGAACACACCGCCCACCTGATCGTGCACGGCGTGCTGCACGCCCAGGGCTACGACCATGAGGACGACGAGGAAGCGGCCGAGATGGAAGGCATCGAGACCGAGATCGTCACCGGCCTCGGCTACGCCGATCCGTATTGATCGCTGCGCTGGCGGTACAGCCAGGCCTCCTGCAGCGCCGCCATATCGTTCAATACCATTGCAGATTCCCCGGTCGACTCGCGCAATTCACCGCCACCAGGAGTGGCGTCGGCCTGCCCGATGCGGGTCGAGCGCGCGCCCTTCTCATGCAGGCTGTCGTAATATTCATTGGCCAGCAGCGCATGTCCGCGCATCCATTTTTCGCTGGCGGTGTTGGCAAGCTTGAAATGCAGCGAGATGAATTCAATGCACTGATCCGCATGAGGTTGCCAATAAGTTAATTCGGCCGGGGCTCGGCTGTTTAGTGTATGCTATAGCACTTCGGAACGACGGCTTTAATGCCAATTATGCAAGAGCACTCTAGTAGCGTCAGGAATGACGCTAAACCACACCGGTCGCTGTTCGAGCGACTCACCGCCCTGATTTCCCCTGAGCCCGAGAGCCGCTCGGAGCTGCTTGAAGTCCTGCACGACGCCCATGAACGCAACCTGATCGACGCCGATGCGCTGTCGATGATCGAAGGCGTGTTCCAGGTGTCGGACCTGTCGGCGCGCGACATCATGATCCCGCGCTCGCAGATGGACGTCATCGATATCACCAAACCGATCGAGGAATGGATCCCGCTGGTGCTGGAAACGGCCCACTCGCGCTTCCCTGCCATCGAAGGTGAGCGCGACAAGGTGGTCGGCATCCTGCTGGCCAAAGACCTGCTGCGCTACTACGCGGAAGAATCGTTCGACGTGCGCGACATGCTGCGCCCGGCGATCTTCATTCCCGAATCGAAACGCCTGAACGTGCTGCTGCGCGACTTCCGCGCCAACCATAACCACATGGCCATCGTGGTCGATGAGTACTCCGGCGTGGCCGGCCTGATCACCATCGAGGACGTGCTGGAGCAGATCGTCGGCGACATCGAGGACGAGTACGATTTCGACGAAGAAGAAGACAATATCCTGTCCATCAAGGAAGGCAAGATCGGCCCGCGCTGGCGCGTCAAGGCGCTGACCGAGCTGGAACAGTTCAACGAAGAGCTCGATGCCGACCTGGCCGACGAGGATGTCGACACCATCGGCGGGCTGGTGGCCAAACACCTTGGCCGCATGCCGCACAAAGGCGACACCTTCGACATCGCCAACCTGCGCTTTGAAGTGCTGCGTGCCGATGCGCGCCAAGTCCATGTGCTGACTGTTGAAAAACTGCCGGCCGCCGTGGACGAGCAGGACTGATGCGCTGGCGTAAGACCAAGGCAGGCGAAGCGCCTGCCGTGCCCCGCTCTACCCGTAGCCGCATGCTGATCGCCGCAGTCGCCGGCGCGCTTGGCGTGTTCGCGTTCGCGCCGTTTGGCTGGTGGCCGCTGCAAATCCTTTCTCTCGCCGTGCTCGTGTACCAGGCGTTGCGCGCCGACGGCGTGCGCGCCTCCGCGCTGGTGGGCTGGGCTTTTGGCTTCGGCTGGTGCCTGGCCGGTTTTCATTGGCTTTACATCGCCATCAACCGTTTTGGCGGCATGCCGGGACTCCTGGCCGCGATTTCGATCGCCCTGCTGGCAGCTGCGATGGGCCTGTATGCCGCCGGTGCAATGGCCACCACCGCCTGGCTGCGCAAGCGCTGGCCCCTGCCTTTGCCGGCCGCCGCACTGCTGGTGTTACCAGCGTGCTGGGCCTTCTTCGAATTCCTGCGCGGCTGGCTGTTCACCGGCTTCCCATGGGTGACGGCGGGCTATGCTCACAATACGTCGCCGCTGGCCGGCTATGCGCCGGTGCTGGGCGTGTACGGCATCAGCTGGCTGGCTGCCGTCAGCGCCGGTGCCCTGCCGTTGCTGATGCATCCTTTCCGCTACAAGGCGATCGCGCTGCTTGCCGCCATCTGGACCGGCGGCTTTGCGTTGGGCCGCATCGAATGGACCGCGCCGTCCGGCAAGCCGCTGTCGGTGCGCCTGGTGCAGGGCAATGTCGCGCTGGAAAACAAGTTCGATTACAACCATATCGGTGATACGCTGCGCATGTATCAGCAGGCCGTGACCGCCGCCCCGGCCGACCTGATTGCGATCCCTGAAACGGGCGTACCGCTGTTTGCCTCCCAACTGCCGCCAGGCTACCTGGACGCCTTCGGCCAGTTCGCCCGCCGCAGCGGCAGCCATATCGTGCTCGGCATGCCGATGACCAATGGCGTCGAATATTCGAACAGTGTGCTTGGCCTGCCGCCATCGCTGTCCCAAAGCACCTACCGCTATGACAAGCATCATCTGGTACCGTTCGGTGAATTTATTCCGACCGGCTTCCGCTGGTTCACCAACCTGATGCAGATCCCGCTGGGCGACCAGACCCGCGGCGCGGTGATCCAGGCGCCATTCCCGGTGAAGGACCAGAAGGTGCTGCCCAATATCTGCTACGAGAACGTTTTTGGCGAAGAGATTGCGGAGCAGATTGCGCTCACCGGCGCGACCGTGATGCTGAATGTGTCCGAACTGGCCTGGTACGGCGAATCGATTGCCATCCCCCAGCACTTGCAGATGTCGCAAATGCGTTCGCTCGAGACTGGGCGCCCGATGCTGAGCGCCACCAACAGCGGCGCCACGGTCGTGATTACTCCGCGCGGTGAAGTGGCGCAAGCGCTGCCCTACCGCAAGCCAGGCGTCTTGAGCGCAACGGTCCAGGGCATGGCGGGGGACACGCCTTACATCAAGCTGCAGAACAAGCTCTTCCTCGCCCTCGCAGCCCTGTCCATTGGCGCGGCATGGCTCTGGTCACGCATGCCCCGGAAATAGAGAGTCATCGGTGGTCCTGCTGGCGGCAAGCGCAGTTCCACCGGTAACGCTCTTTACGGCGAACTCCCGAACACCTCGTTAATTTCACTCGCTCCAATCACTGCCAGGGTCCATTGCTCCAGTTCCGGCACCGTGCCTTCGTCAACGCGCTGCCGGGTCCTCTCGTCCATTGGTCCGAAGCGCATCGACAATTGCGCTGTGAGCGTTTGCCGCAATGCCTCCAGGCGGCCTTCTTGCCGGCCTTCCTGCCTTCCTTCCTGCCGGCCTTCCTGCCGGCCTTCCTGCAGGCCCTTTTGCCGCCCCTCTTGCAGTCCCCGTTCGATTCCTCGCTCAAGCCCGCGTTTCTCCGCTCGCTGTTCAAATAACGTTACCCATGCCATGTTATTTCTCCCCAATAAATGGTTTTGCTGGCGCTCCAGTTCGGCCTGCAATGGTTCAGGCAAGCTCATCATCCGATCGATCAAGTCATATACGTCGATAAACTTTTCCCTGTCCCAGTCGCAGGAGCAAAGCCCCGCCAGCAGACCAGCTTTGACAATCAAGCGCCTGATTGGTTCCCGGCGCGTTCGCAAGAAAAGTTTCGTGAAATCAAGCCAGTAGCGTTCAATCGCCTGTTTCCAGACGGAGTCGTAGTCGGCGTTTGGAGTGTTCATGCCGCTTGGATGGGCCGGCAGGGCGGCAGTTCAGGCGGCGTACAGGGCATTTGATATGGATCAACCCCCGTCAGATCCGGGGAAACTCTACAGGTTCGCCGCAAAACCCGCTAAAATGAGCCGTTTTAGCGAACCGATAACGCTCGCGCCCCGGCGCCACCAACGACCACGATGCTGACATTTCAACAAATTATCCTGACCCTGCAAACCTATTGGGACAAGCAGGGCTGCGCATTGCTCCAGCCGTACGACATGGAAGTCGGCGCGGGCACCTTCCACACCGGTACTTTCCTGCGCGCGATTGGCCCTGAACCTTGGCGCGCCGCCTATGTCCAGCCGTCCCGTCGCCCGAAAGACGGCCGTTACGGCGAGAACCCGAACCGCCTGCAGCACTATTACCAATACCAGGTGGTCCTGAAGCCGGCCCCGGAAAACATCCTGGACCTGTACCTGGGCTCCCTGGCCGCGCTAGGCCTGGACCTGAAACAGAACGACGTGCGCTTCGTGGAAGACGACTGGGAAAGCCCAACCCTCGGCGCCTGGGGCCTGGGCTGGGAAGTCTGGCTGAACGGCATGGAAGTGACCCAGTTCACCTACTTCCAGCAAGTGGGGGGCCTCGATTGCAAGCCGGTGTTGGGCGAAATCACCTACGGCGTCGAGCGCCTGGCCATGTACCTGCAAGGCGTGGAAAACGTCTATGACCTCATTTGGACCGAGTGGGAAGAGAACGGGGTCAAGAAGCAGCTGAAATACGGTGACGTCTTCCACCAGAACGAGGTGGAGCAGTCCACCTACAACTTCGAGCACGCCAACACCGAGCTGCTGTTCGCCCAATTCGCCAACCACGAATCCGAGGCCAAGCGCCTGATCGAGCTGCAACTGACCCTGCCGGCCTACGAGCAGATCATGAAAGCCTCGCACAGCTTCAATATGCTGGACGCCCGCGGCGCCATCTCCGTGACCGAGCGCGCCGCCTACATCGGACGCGTGCGCAACCTGTCGCGCATGGTCGCCCAGGCCTACTACGAGTCCCGCGAACGCCTCGGCTTCCCGATGGTCGCCAAATAAAAGAATACCGAACATGAATCAGACCCTGCTCATCGAACTGCTGACCGAAGAACTGCCGCCGAAAGCCCTCTCCAAGCTGGGCGCCGCTTTCGCTGCGGGCATCGTCAACGGCCTGAAATCGCGCGACTTCCTGGAAGAAGACAGCGTCGCCACCACGTACGCCACCCCGCGCCGCCTGGCCGTGTCGATCACCAAGGTGCGCGCCACCTCGCCGGACAAGCAAGTGCGCGAAAAGATCCTGCCGGTCGCCATCGCGCTCGATGCCGACGGCAACCCGACCGCGCCGCTGACCAAAAAGCTGGCCGCCATGGGCCTGGCCCATATCGCCGTGGCCGACATGGAACGCGCCCAGGATGGCAAAGCCGAAAGCTTCTTCTACACCAAGCTGGCCGCCGGCTCCGCGCTGCAGGCTGGCGCCCAGGCTGCACTGGAAGAAACCATCGCCAAGCTGCCTATTCCTAAGGTCATGAGCTACCAGCGCCCGGACGGCGAGACCGTGCAGTTCGTGCGTCCGGCCCACGCGCTGATCGCCCTGCATGGCGCCACCGTGCTGCCACTGACCCTGCTGGGCCTGACCGCATCGAACAAGACCGAAGGCCACCGCTTCCTGACCGAACAGGGAAAGCGCGAGGTCACCGTCGCCAACGCCGATGCGTACGCCGCCACCCTGGCCGCCGCCGGCAAGGTCGTCGCAGGCTTCGATGCCCGCAAGGATGCGATCCGCGCCGCGCTGCTGGCCAAGGCCGGCGCCGACCAGGTGCTGATGCCGGAAGCGCTGCTGGAAGAAGTATCGTCCCTGGTCGAATGGCCGGTCGTGTACGAATGCCACTTCGAGGAGGAATTCCTGGCGGTGCCACAGGAATGCCTGATCCTCACCATGCAGACCAACCAGAAATACTTCGCCCTGACCGACGCCAACGGCAAACTGCGCTCGCGCTTCCTGATCGTGTCGAACATCGCGACCGATACCCCGGCAGCCATCATCGGCGGCAATGAGCGCGTGGTGCGCCCTCGGCTGTCCGACGCCAAGTTCTTCTTCGAGCAGGACAAGAAGAAGTCGCTGGAATCGCGCCTGCCGCTGCTGAAGAACGTCGTGTACCACAACAAGCTGGGCACCCAGGCCGAACGCTCCGAGCGCGTCACATCCCTGGCCGCCGCCATCGCAGGTCGCCTGGGCGGCGACAAGGCGCTGGCCGAACGCGCCGCACGCCTGTCCAAGGCCGACCTGCTGACCGATATGGTGGGCGAGTTCCCTGAGCTGCAAGGCATCATGGGCACCTACTACGCGCGCCACGACGGCGAGCACGAAGAAGTGGCGCTGGCTGCCTCCGAGCACTACCAGCCGCGCTTCGCCGGCGACAACCTGCCGTCTACCGCCACCGGCACCGCCGTAGCGCTGGCGGACAAGGTGGAAACCCTGGTCGGCATCTGGGCCATCGGCCTGCAGCCGACCGGCGACAAGGACCCGTTCGCTCTGCGCCGCCACGCCCTGGGCGTGCTGCGCATGCTGGTGGAAAAGCGCCTGCCGCTGTCCATCTCCGCACTGCTGGGCGACGCCGCCGCGCAGTTCGTGGCCGTGCCGAACTTCAAGGACCCGACCGCCGAAGTCACCGCCTTCATGATGGACCGCCTGCGCGGCATGCTGCGCGAACGCGGCTTCAGCGTGAATGAGATCGAAGCCGTGGTTGCTCAGAATCCTGACCGCCTCGACGACACCGTGCAGCGCCTGGAAGCCGTGCAGGCCTTCGCCGCCCTGCCGGAATCGGTCTCCCTGGCCGGCGCCAACAAGCGCATCACCAACATCCTGAAGAAGAACGAGGAAGCGCTGGCACAGGCGACCAACGTCAAGGCCGAACTGCTGCAGGACGCAGCCGAAAAGGCCCTGCACGCCGCCATGGGCCGCGTTGCGCCGGAAGTCGATGCAGCATGGGCCAAGGGCGACTTCACCGCCGCCCTGAAAACCCTGGCGCAGCTGAAGGAGGAAGTCGACGCCTTCTTCAACGACGTGATGGTCATGGCCGAAGACATCGCCCTGCGCAACAACCGTCTGGCGCTGTTGTCTTCCCTGCACGGCATGATGAACCGCGTGGCCGACATCTCGAAGCTGGCGGCCTGATATGCCTCAGACCCAGCCGACCAAGCTGATCATCCTGGACCGGGATGGCGTGATCAACCACGACTCGCCCGACTTCATCAAGTCGCCCGACGAGTGGATCCCCATCCCCGGCTCGCTGGAAGCGATCGCCCGCCTGAACCAGGCCGGCTATCGCGTGGTGATTGCGTCGAACCAGTCGGGCATCGCCCGCCAGTATTTCGACATCAACACCCTGAACGCGATCCACCAGAAGATGCACCGCCTGGCGCAGCAGGTTGGCGCCGACATCGACGCCATCTTCTTCTGCCCGCACGCGGCGGCCGACAACTGCGATTGCCGCAAGCCGAAACCAGGCATGTTCACGGAAATCTCGAAGCGCTTTGAAATCAGCCTGAAAGGCGTGCCGACCGTCGGCGATTCGCTGCGCGACCTGCAGGCGGGCTTCATCAGCGGCTGCGTGCCCTTCCTGGTGTTGACGGGCAAAGGCGAGAAGACGCATGCTACCGGGGGCCTGCCGCCCGGTACGCAAGTTTTCCCCGACCTGGCCGCCACCGTAGACCACATCCTCAAACAAGATTAATCGGAGTCCGTGATTGCGTAATTTCGTTCTGTTCCTGCGTTCCGCCCTGTTCATGGTTCTGATGGTGGTTGCCACCGTCATCTGGTCTGGAGTGTGCATGCTGGCAGCGCCGCTGCCATACAACAAACGCTATTTCGTGACTTCGCGCTGGAATGTCTTCATCGTCTGGTGCGCCAAATGGATCTGCGGGATTAACTACCAGTTCAAGGGCTACGAAAACTTCCCGGATGCCCCGGCCATCATCCTCTCCAAGCACCAGTCGGCATGGGAAACCATCTTCCTGCTGGCAAACCTGCCACGCCCGCTGGTGTTTGTATTTAAAAAAGAGATCCTGTACATCCCCTTCTTCGGCTGGGGCATCGCACTGCTGCGCATGATCCCGATCGACCGCAAGCAAGGCAAGAATGCATTCAAATCCGTCGTAGCGCACGGCAAGCGTCGACTCAAAGACGGACAATGGATTATCATGTTCCCGGAAGGGACTCGCATTCCGGTCGGCCAGCAAGGCAAGTACAAGAGCGGCGGCACGCGCCTGGCGGTGGAAACCGGCGCGGTTGTCGTGCCGATCGCACTGAACTCCGGCGAATGCTGGCCAAAGAATTCCTTTATCAAGAAACCGGGCACCGTCACGGTGTCGGTAGGCAAACCGATTTCGTCGGAAGGCAAGACTCCCGACGAATTGATGGAGCAGGTGGAACAGTGGATCGAATCAGAAATGCGCGTCATTTCGCCCCACGCCTACAGCGCTGGCTAGCCGAAAAGGCGGAAGCGCAACAGGAGGCGCCGCCGCCAGCGGCAGCGCCTTCATCCCCGTTTCCCGTCCCCGCTCCCGCGGCAGTGAACCTGCTGCGCCCGCCGGTGCAGCTGCGCCGCCCCGAACCGACTTCGCCGCCGCTCACCGGCGACCAGGACAAGCGACAACTTCTTGTCGGCGAATACATCCTTGAATATGTGCTGAAGCGCTCAACGCGCCGCTCGATCGGCTTCACGGTCGACGACACCGGCCTGTACGTCACGGCGCCCAAGCGTTGCTCGCTGGCCGACATCGACAACGCCATCCGCGCCAAGCAGCACTGGATCCTGTCCAAGCTGGACGAACGCCGCCAGCGCCGCGCCGCGCGCCTGGAAAAACCGCCCATCGTTTGGGACGACGGCGCCAGGCTGCCCTACCTGGGCGAAGAAATCACGCTGCGCCTTTATCAGGCGCCGCGCAACCGCACCGAGTTCGATCCCGTGGCAATGGAACTTTCCATGGGCCTGGTGCAAGGGGCGACCGAACAGCTGCTCAAGGAGCGCGTCAAGAACTGGTACAAGGCGCAGGCGGAAGGCTTGTTCCAGCAGCGCCTGGACCTGTACGCCGCCCGCCTCGGCGTGCAGTACGCCGGCTTCTCCCTATCCTCCGCCGACACACGCTGGGGCTCCTGCACCGCGCAGCGCACCATCCGCCTGAACTGGAAGCTGATGCATTTCTCGCTGCCGCTGGTCGATTACGTGGTAGCGCACGAACTGGCGCACATCCTCGAAATGAACCACAGCCCGCGTTTCTGGGCCAATGTCGGCCGCATCTACCCGCAATACGAGGAAGCCAAGCAGCTGCTGCGCAAGCGCGCCGCCGAACTGCCGCCCTTGTTCACTTAAAGCCAGCCGGCCTCGCGCGCCAGGCGGAAGGCTTCCACGCGGTTGCCGGCCTTGAGTTTGCTGATGGCTTCCGACAGGTAGTTGCGCACCGTGCCTTCGGACAGGCTTAATTGCCGGGCGATGTCGCCGCCAGTGCGGCCTTCGCCGGCCAGGCGCAGGACCTGGCGTTCACGTTCGCTCAGGGGATCTTCGCCGCCGCTCCAGCTTTCCAGCGCCAGTTCCGGGGCGATGGCCCGGCCGCCGGCGTGCACGCTGCGGATGGCGGCGGCCAGCGATTCGGACGGGGCGTCTTTCAGCAAATAGCCGCGCACGCCGGCTGCCATCGCGCGGCGCAGGTAACCCGAGCGGGCAAAGGTGGTGACGATCACCACCCGCGTCACGGCGCCGCGCTCGGCCAGCGCGGCGGCCAGCTCGAGCCCAGTCATCATGGGCATTTCGATATCGGTCAGGACGATGTCGGGATTGAGCTCTGCGCTCAGCGCCAGCGCCTCCTGGCCGTTGCGCGCCTGCCCCACCACATCCAGGTCGGGCTCCAGTTTCAGCAGCGCGGCAAGCGCGCCCAGCACCATGGACTGGTCTTCGGCAATCAGTACGCGGATCATGCGGAAACTCCCATAGGTAAATGCAACTCCAGCGCAAGGCCGTGGCCGTGCGTGCCAGCGCCGGCTTGCACCTGCAGGCGGCCGCCTGCGGCGGCAACACGCTCGCGCATGCCGCGCAAGCCGTTGCCGCGCGCCAGCGCATCGCGGTCAACCGGCTGCGCGCCGTCGTCGCTGATCAGGCAGATTATCTGCCCGCACTCCTGCCGCACGCTGACCTGGCAGCGCGTGGCCCGGGCGTGGCGCAGGATGTTGGTGACCGCTTCGCGCAGCGACAGCGCCAGAACGTTCTCCGCGGTTGCCGGCATCGCGAAAGCCTGCACCTCGGCATCCAGCACCACGTCGGCGGCGGCCAGGGCTGCCCGCGCCTGCGCCAGCTCCTGCGCGAAGCCGCTTTGGCGGTAGCCGGTGACGGCACTGCGCACTTCGGCCAGGGCGTGGCGCGCGGTAGTTTCGATATCCTTGATTTCCTTCGCTGTGGCGGCAGTGTCGCGTTCCAGCAGTCGCCCCGCCAGTTCGGCCTTGATGGCGACCAGCGACAAGGTGTGGCCCAGCAGGTCGTGCAGGTCGCGCGAGATGCGTTCGCGCTCGGCGATGCGGGCAAGGTGCTCGACCTCCTCCTGTTTGCGCAGCAGCAGCTGCCCTGAGCGGCGCACGCGGGCATCCATCACGCTGGCGATACCGACCGGTGCACCGACCGCCAGCGACGGCAGCAGGAAACTCAGGGCCAGATCGACCGATAGCGCCGCCAGCACCGCGCAGGCAAGGATCAGGCAGATACCCAGGTAGGCCTGGCGCGGCTGCTCCAGCGCCGCGCACATCGAGCAGGCGAAGATGAAGAAAGTGCAGGCGCCGAAATTGAATGGCGCCCACGCCACGCCCAGGGCAACTGTCGCCAGCAACAGCGGCACCGCGCGGCGGTTGCGCAGCCAATAGCTGGCAAAATACATCGGCACGAATACCGCTATCGACAGTGCCAGCATGCCCAGTTCCAGCGGCGTGGGCTTGATGTAGAAGTACTTCCAGACGAAGAAATTCAGCGACAGCAGCCACAGGTAGGGCGCCTTGCCAAGGTGCGGCGGCACCCAGGGCCCTGCCAGCCAACGCCTCACCTGTTGCATGCCCCGCCCCCCTTACTGGCCTGTCAGACGCACGTCGGCGATCTGGAACTGGTAGTCGCCGGTCTTCGGTCCGGCGTTGAACATGATCAGCGTGATCGCGCTGGTATCGACGCCGGCGAAGCTTGCCATCGGCAGCGCCACTTCCTGCCACTCCGCACCGGCGGAAAACGGCTGGTAGACCGGGATGCGCGCGCTGCCATGCATGATCCCCACCTGGTAACCCTGGCCGTCGCCTTTGACGCGGAAGCGCAAAGTCTTGGCGGCGCTCAGGTTGGCCGGCTGGAACGCCTGGCTACCGGGCACGAAGGCGATGCCGGCCCAGGGGAAGGCAAAGCCCGGCTGTACGCTGGCCATCACCTTCACCGCGTTTTCGCCAGCATATTCCAGGTTGACCGTCGATTTACCGCCCAGGAAAGCGTCGTTGGAGGGCACCCAGCCGGTGCCGAACGGACTGCCCAGCTTTTCCTTGCTGAACAGGCTGATCATGCCGTCGGCAGGCAGCGCCAGCGGCGCAGGTTTCGGCGCGCTCAGTTCCCTGGCCACCAACTCCTGCTGCGTTTTGCGCCGTGCCGACAGCGTCGCCCCATCCTTCCAGACTTCGACGATGTTGCGGCTGGCCTTGATGTCCTGGCTTGGATCGCCGTCCACCAGCACCAGGTCGGCCTTGGCGCCTTTCGCGATCACGCCGCGGTCGGCCAGGCGGAAGGCCTTGGCCGGCGCCGAGGTGGCGGCGCGCAGCGCTTCCAGCGGCGTCAATCCAGCCTGGGTCAGCGACAGCAATTCGTGGTGCAGGCTGGCGCCGGCCTGCGTGCCGCCGTTGCCGGCGTCGGTACCGGCCAGCACCGGCACCCCGGCCGTGCGCAAGGCTGCCACCACCGCCTTGGTGGCGTGCATGCGTTGCGCCGTTTCCTTCTTGCCGTATGGGGAGTTCAACGGTGCGACCTGCTCGTGCGTCAACAGGGCCATCATCTGCTTATCCTCCAGCACGTCGAGTTCCTTCAAGCCGGCGATGCTTTCCAGCACGCTGAAGGTCGGGATGATGAAGGCCTTGCGCTCATGCGCAAGCTTGACGAAGGACGTGAGGTCGGCATCGCTGATCGATTCGCCGTTGAACAGGTGTACCAGGCCGTCGGCGCCTGCCTCCAGCGCGGCGCGTGCATCCTCCTGATTCGAAATGTGGACCACGGCCAGCTTGCCGCGCTTGTGGGCGGCGGCGATCAGCGCTTTCACCGTTGCGCGGTCCAGGGAGGGCGTCGGGTGGCCCGGCCGGCCCGGCTCCATCACGATCTTGATGAAGTGCGAGCCTTCGGCAATGCGGGCATCAACCCAGGGCTGCGCCTCGTCCGGCCTGGTCAGCGTGGGAATCGGCATGCCGTATTCGGTACCATGGCCACCGGGCACGGTGGCCAGGATGCCGGCCGAGATGATGTCCGGGCGGTCTTTGTTCTCGCCGCGCGCCATGCGGCCGTTCATTTCCTGCACCAGGGGCACGGCGGTAAACATATCCAGCTCGCTGGTGACACCGAACACCAGCGGCAACTCCAGGTGCTGATAGCTGTGGGTGTGCGAATCGATCAGTCCCGGCATCAGCGTGCGGCCGGCGCCGTCGACCAGTTGCGCACCGGCGGGCGCCTTGCCCTTGAAATCGGCGTCGGCGATCTTGCCCCCTTCCAGCAGCACGCTGCGCCTGGCGTACACCTTCTGTCCGTCGAAGACGCGGACGTCCTTGATCAGGGTCGTTTCAGCGGCCATGGCAGGCAGGGCGCCGGCCAGGGCGGCGGCGATCAAGAGCTTGCGGAACGATTGCATGTGCGGTTCTCCTTGTGGTCAGGTGAACGCAGTATCGCGTTTGCCGCGGTGGCGCGCCAGAACGAATTGCCATGACTTGCGCATGACATTTGTCACTTCAACTCTGGAAGCAATGCAATGGTGCGCGCGGTGGCGCCGCGGTGGGTATTGGCAAAGGTCAGCGCATGGGCGCCCATTGCTGCGCGTGCAGTGCCGTCGGCCAGCAGGCGCGCCGCCTGCTGCATCAGGGCATCGCTGTTGGCCACGCGCACCGCTCCGCCCTGCTGCACGCAGTCGTCCGTCGCCTGCGCAAAATTGAAGGTGTGCTCGCCGACGATGACAGGCTTTCCCAGCGCAGCAGGCTCGATCAGGTTCTGGCCGCCCAGCGGCTGCAGGCTGCCTCCGATGAAGGCCAGGTCACAGGCGGCATAGTAGGCGAACATTTCGCCCATCGAATCACCCAGCACCACCGCGGTCGAAGACGCCACGCTGGCGCCGGGCTCCTTCAGCGCCGAGCGGCGCTGCAGCGACAGGCCGCGCTCCGCCACCATGGCCGCTACTTCGTCGAAGCGCTGCGGATGGCGCGGCACGATCAGCAGCAGCACGTCGGCCGGCAGCGTGGCGCGCGCGGCCTGGAAAGCCTCCAGGATCATCCCTTCCTCGCCCTCACGCGTGCTGGCGCACAGGAGCACCGGGCGCGCGCCGAACTGCTGGCGCAACTGCGCGCCGACAGCCAGGGCCGCCGGCGGAATCACCACGTCGAACTTGATGCTGCCGGTCACGCTGACATTGGCCGCTCCCAGCATGCGGACACGCAGCGCATCCGCTTCGGTCTGCGCCGCCACCAGGCTGATGCCCTGGGCCGCGTCGCGGATCGCCTGGCCGAAGCGCAGCGCCTTGCCCAGCGAACGTTCGCTCAGGCGCGCGTTGGCCAGCACCACCGGCACTGCGTCCCGATTGCATTGCAGGATCAGGTTGGGCCACACCTCCGTCTCCATCAGGATACAGATGCGCGGCTCGAAATGGCGGATGAAGCGCGCCACCAGCAGCGGGATATCGTAGGGCAGGAAAGATTGAACGAGGCGCGCGCCATGCTTGCCGAACAGGCTTTTGCCGGTAGCACGGCCGGTCGGCGTCATGCAGGTCAGCACGATGCGCGCCTGCGGGTACTTGGCCAGCAGGGCATCGACCAGCGGCTCGGCGGCACGCGTCTCGCCCACCGACACCGCATGCACCCAGATGGTCGCCGGTTCGTCGTTGGCGGCGCGGGCGCCGTAGAAGCCCAGGCGCTCGCCCCAGTGCTGGCGGTAGCCCGGCTCCTTGCGCCCGCGCCACCACAGCCGGCCCAGCACCAGCGGCAGGGCCAGCCACCACATGAAGGTGTAAAAGGCACGCATGTTCAGAGCAGGCTCCTGGCCGCGGCCAGCACTTCGGCCACGCCTGGCGGTGAGCCTTTGTCGCCCAGGTTGATGATGCGAGGCGACCAGTTGCCTTCCGTTTTCCAGCGCGGCGAGTCGGCGTAGATTTCCACCACGGGGCGCGAGAAGGCTGCCGCAATGTGGGTCAGGCCCGTATCCACGCCCACCGCCAGCGCCGCGCGGCGCGCCAGCATGACGGCGTCGGCCATCGGCAGCTTGGGCAGCACGCGCGCGTTCGGGATCTCAGCGGCCAGCGCCTCGGCTTCCGCCTTTTCCTTGTCCGAGCCCCATGGCAGCAGCACCGGCATCGGCGCCAGCGCCTTGCCCAGCTCAATCCAGTTGGCCGGCGCCCATTTCTTGGCGTCGCGCGCCGTGCCGTGGAAGAACACGGCATACGGCTGCTCGCCCATCCACTGCGGACGTGGCTCGCCGGCAGGCACTTCCGGCAGGCCGAAGTCGGCCGGGTAGTCGACCTGGAAACCCAGCGCAGCGCCCACCACCAGACGCCCGCGCGCCACCGCGTGCGTGCGCGGATCGAGCGGGATGCTCTGTGTATGGAAGATGCGCGAGATGCCTTCGTAGCCCGAGCCTTCGCTGCCGTTGGCCAGGCCGACCTTGTGCTTGCCGCGCGCAGCGCCCATGATGATGCCGGTCTTCAGCAGGCCCTGGGTGTCGAACACATAGTCGTATTCCACTTGGCGCAACTGGCGGAAGAAGGCGCCGATTTCGGCGCGCGTTTCCTTCCTGCCCAGGCTCTTGCGCCAGCGGCGCAGGCCCCACGGCAGGATATTGCGCACCATGGGGTTCAGACGCACCAGGCTGACATAGCCTTCTTCCACCACCCAGTCGATGTTCGCATGCGGGAAATGGCGCTTGATGTCGGCCACGATGGGCATATTGTGCAGCACGTCCCCCATCGAAGAGACGCGGACCAGGAGGATATTCATTTAAAACGGCAGCTGTGCGTCGGGTTTGGCAGCCAGGATCACGTCGCGGAACTGGCCCTGGATGCGCGCCAGCGCCGCCTGGTTTTCCGCCTCGAAGCGCATCACGATCACCGGCGTGGTGTTGGAGGAGCGCGCCAGGCCGAAGCCGTCTGCATATTCCACGCGCAGGCCGTCGATGTCGATCACGCGCTCGTTGCCGGGGAAGCTGGCCTCGGCCACCAGCCTGGCCATCAGCGAGTAATTCTCGCCTTCGTTCAGGTGCAGGTGCAGCTCCGGCGTGCTGTCAGACTTGGGCAGCGCGTTCAGCAGGGCTGACGGGTCGGCGTGGCGGG
Organism: Pseudoduganella sp.; assembly: GCA_039593355.1. Classification (GTDB taxonomy): domain Bacteria; phylum Pseudomonadota; class Gammaproteobacteria; order Burkholderiales; family Burkholderiaceae_D; genus Rugamonas. Next base: position 20,589 of record JBCNPK010000020.1, on the reverse strand, counting down.
TCAGGATTTCCAGCATGCGCGCACCGGCATACAAGCCATCGTCAAAGCCGTACCAGCGGTCCTTGAAGAACACGTGTCCGCTCATTTCGCCTCCCAGCGGGGCCCCGGTTTCCTTCAGCTTGGCCTTCACCAGCGAATGGCCGGTCTTGCACATCAACGGCCTGCCACCGGCTTGCTCGATGTAGGGCGCCAGGTGGCGCGTGCATTTCACGTCGTACAGGATCTGCCCGCCCGGATTCCGGCTCAGCACGTCTTCGGCAAACAGCATCAGCTGGCGGTCGGGGAAAATGATCTGGCCATCTTTGGTGACAATGCCCAGGCGGTCGCCATCGCCGTCGAAGGCCAGGCCGATCTCGGCATCCGTCTCGCGCAGCGCCTTGATCAGGTCCTGCAGGTTTTCCGGATGCGCCGGGTCCGGGTGGTGGTTCGGGAAAGTGCCGTCCACTTCGCAGAACAGTTCGACCACTTCGCAGCCCATGCCGCGATACAGGTCGCCGGCGAAGGCGCCGGCCACGCCGTTGCCGCAGTCGACCGCGATCTTGATGGGGCGCGCAATCTTCACGTCGCCGATGATGCGCTGCAGGTACTGATCGCGGATATCGTAAGTGCCATACTTGCCAGCGGTGGCGGCGGGCTGCATGCCGGCCGCGATCGTGTCGTACAGGGCGGTGATGGCCTCGCCATAGATCGCCTCGCCCTTGAGCACCATCTTGAAGCCGTTGTAGTCAGGCGGATTATGGCTGCCGGTGACCATGATGCCGGAACGGGTGCCGAGCACCTGGGTGCCGAAGTACACCATCGGCGTCGCCACCACGCCCAGGTCGATCACGTCCACGCCGGCCGCTTGCAGACCTTGCGCCAACGCAGCGATCAGGCCCGGGCCGGACAGGCGGCCGTCGCGGCCGATCACGACGCTGCGCTCTCCCTTGGCAGCGGCAGCCAGACCAAAAGCGTGGCCGATGGCATGCGCCACGCCCTCGTCCAGGGTTGTGCCGACAATGCCGCGAATATCGTAAGCCTTGAAGATTGATTTAGAGAGAGCAACCATAAAGTTCGTATTGTTATTTGAAGGAAAACCGGCTCAGATGCGCAGGCCATCGATCGACTTGCCGCTATCGACCCAGTCCTTGACCCATTTCGGCTGGCGTCCGCGGCCTGTCCACTGCTCGCTGGCGTTGGCAGGATTGCGATAGCGCGCTTCGACCTTGCCGCCCTTGTTGCGGGTACCCGGGAAGCCGGCCAGCAGCTCCTTCAGCGGCACGCCGGTTTGCTGGGCGATGGCGAAAATCCGCTCGCGCGCCTTTTGCTTATCCAGGCCTTCACGCTGTTTTAATTCCCGCTTTATCTGCTCCTGCAGCTTGCGCAACTCGGGGGACGACAAATTCGACAGGTCCATCTTCCTATCCTTTATTGAATTTCGGTGCTTAAAATATACACGAAATTGCACTATCGGATTTTCTTATGCCGTATCATCCAGCGCGGCGCTTTAAATCTCACGATGCGCACATAAAGCCAGACATAGCTTGCAATAAATAAAAGGCAAAACACGATCAGCACCCAGGTATAGCGCCAGAATACCGTGGCGGGAATGACGGCCATCAGGGAAAACATCCACAGATAAGGCGACGTCATGGAGTTACGGCGCACCAGGGCGCGCGCATCCTTGCGTCCCACCGCCCATTGCACCACGCGGCGGAAAATCAGGCTATGCAAGTGAATGCCATCCGGCATCGCCGGCGACTTGCCGCGGATGAACAGGCGGCGATAAGCGCTAAACAGCGTTTCAAATGCCGGATAAATTAACAGCAATACCGCATACCAGGTAGAAACCTGGGGATTGCGCATTACCAGCAGCAGGGCCAATTCGCCCAGCATAAAGCCAATAAAATACGCGCCGCCATCCCCCAGGAATATCAAGCCGACCGGATAATTCCAGATCAGGAAACCAGCCGTGGCGCCGGCCACGATCAGCGCCGCCACCAGCACAAAAGTATCGTTGACCTGCAGCGCGACATATCCGAGCGAGAGCAGCATGCAAATGGTGACCACGCTGGCCAGGCCGTTGAAGCCGTCGATGATATTGATCGCGTTGGCGATGCCGGCCACCGCCAGCACCGTAAGCGGCAGCGTCAGCCATAAATAGGGCAGCGGCCAGGCAGAAGCCACCCAGTCGATGCGATCGATGCGCGCGTCCAGCAGGAAATAGCCGAGCAAGGCGGCAAACATGGTCAACAGCAGGCGGCGCAGGGCGCTCACCTTGCCGGTATAGTCTTCGACGATGCCGCCGGCGAAGGCGAACACGGCGCACATCATCAGCGACAGCATCCAGCTGGTCATGACCGGCACGCGCCACACCGAGATGCAGGCGCTCAGCGCGACAGCCAGGAAAATCGACAAGCCGCCAATGCGGGCGACATGGTGGGCGTGCACTTTTTGCACGGCATCGAAATCGGTGTCCAGCGCGGGGCCATGCAGCCGCACTTCCTTGATAACCCACAGGGTCAGCAGTGCGGACGCAAAAAAGCTCACGAGGAAAGAAAACATTCGTTCTTATCAGTATATGGGCGCAGCGCAGCAAGAAACCTTGCCTGCGCGCTAAGGGGCGATTGTACCGGATTCAACCCGGCCGACGGGAATTTTAGCCGAGGCTCCTGCACATCAGGCTTTTACTTACTAATTGATACTATGCTGGCGGATGCCGGGACGTACTGGCATGCGTTATCCTAGCTGGCATGAAAACTTATGTAGTGGGCGACCTGCAGGGTTGCCATGGCGAAACTGTCACCCTCGTCGAAACCATCCTGGAAAACGAACATGCGGCCGGACGCGAACCGCCGGCCATCCTGTTTTGCGGCGACCTGATCAACCGAGGCCCCGATTCCCTGTCCACGCTGCGCTATGTGCAGGCCCTGAGCCAGGGCAGCGACGGCCGCATCGACGCCGTGCTGGGCAACCACGACCTGCACCTGCTGGCCGTGGCCAACGGCATCCGCCCCGAATCGAGCTCCGACACCATCGAACACATCCTGGCCGCAGCCGACCGCGAGGCGCTGCTGCACTGGCTGCGCCTGCGCCCGATGGCCCTGATGCGCGGTGCGAACCTGCTGGTGCATGGCGGCGTGCTGCCGCAATGGACGGCGCAGCAGGCGCTGGCGCTGGCCGGCGAAGTCGAGCAGGCGCTGCGCGGGCCCGAATGGCTTGGCTTCCTGCGCGAGATGTACGGCAACCAGCCGGACCGCTGGGATGACGCGCTCACCGGCGCGGCGCGCCTGCGCTGCATCGTCAACGCCCTGACGCGCATGCGCTTCTGCACTGCCGAGGGGGTCATGGACTTCAAGATGAAGGAATCGGCGCACGCCGACCCGGCCACCGGGCTGATGCCCTGGTTCGAAGTACCGGGCCGCCGCACCAGCGACGTCACCGTGGTGTTCGGCCACTGGTCGGCCCTGGGGCTGCGCATCATGCCGCGCCTGATCGCGCTCGACAGCGGCTGCGTATGGGGCGGCAAGCTGTCGGCCGTCTGCCTCGACGACCGCAGCCTGCTGCAGGTGGATTGCCCGGAATACCGGAAGGTCTAGCGCTTTTGCGGGCCCTCGGCCGGCACTGAAGCATGGGCCTGGGCGGCTGCCTGGCCGTCGGCCTTCATTTCGCCACCGGTGCCTTCCGCCGCGGCAGGCGCTGCCCCTTCAGCCGGCGTGGCGGCTGGCGGCGCAAAAGTGGCCGCCATCAATTCCTTGTAGGCTTCCGACTTGCGCAGCGGCTCCAGGTTGGCGCTGCCCTTGATCGCCTCTTCATCGGTGAAGCCGTTCACAATGGCGGTCTCCAGCGAAGCCATGGCGGCGTTCTTGCGTCCCAACTGGGCTTGCGCCTGCGCCAGCAGGAAGTAGGACTCCGCCTCTTTCGGTGCCTTCAGCGTGGCGGCATAGGCCTTGTCGGCCGCGATGCCGTAGTTTTTCTGCGCCAGGCTTTCCGTCGCCTGCGCACGCAGCGTCTTGGAATTGGCGAAGGTGTCGCCGCCGCAGGCCGCCAACAGCAGGCAGGCTGCCAGCACACTGATCCTGCTCATGCTGATTGCTCCTGTAAAGTTTCCGCTTCCGGCACGATGCCCAGGGCCTTGCCGATCGCCTGGTGCGCGGCCTCGGCCAGTTCGCGGCGATGGGCGCCATCGCCCGGTATCGCTTCCAGCAAGGCCAGGTGCGCGCGCACCGGCTTGCCATCGAGGATATTCACCACGCTTTGCGCGAAAGTCATGTCGCCAATAAAGTCCACCGAGGGATGCGGCTGCCCTGCCGCGTCGACGTAGGACAGCGCGAACGGCTGCACCATGACCTTGCCGTCGACCGCCGCTTCGAACAGGTTGGCGTGGAAGGGCAGCAGCGTGCCCTGCGCGGCCGTGGTGCCTTCCGGGAAGAACGCCACGCGCTGGCCTTCCTGCAGCACCTGCACCAGTCCCTTGAAGATATTGCGCAGTTCGCGCTTGTTGCCGCGCGCGATGAACACGGTGCCCGCCTGCGCCACCAGCCAGCCGGCCAGCGGCCAGGCACGGATTTCAGCCTTGGCCACGAAGCGGCATGGATACAGCGCATTGATGACGAAGATGTCCAGCCACGAGATGTGGTTGCAGACGATCATGCCATGCTCCAGCGCCGCCGCGCTGCCCGGCGCCACCTGCACGGCGACGTTGCAGATCGCCAGCAGCTGGCGCGACCAGCGCCGGATATGCCCGTTGCGCTTTTCCGTCCCGATAAAGGGAAAAACGACCGCGCAGGTGGCCATGCCGGCCAGCAGGTGAAGCACCATGCGCCCGATGCGCAGCATCAGGCGCCAGTCCAGGTTGCGCTTACTTGGCGTTGCGCTCATATGCCACACGGCCAGCAACAATGGTCGCCTGCACCTGGCCCGCCAGCTCGTAGCCGAGGAACGGGGTGTGCTTGCCCTGGCTGGCCAGCGCGCTGCCGCTGACGGTCCAGCGCGCGGCCGGATCGAACACCACGACGTCGGCCACGCTGCCCACGCCCAGCTGGCCGGCTTGCGCCAAGCCGGCCACGCGCGCGGCTTCGCTGGTAACGCGCGCCACGGCGCGCGACAGCGCTTCATCCTTGCCGTGCGCGGCTGCATAATCGTCGGCCCACTTGATGGCCAGCGACAGCAGCAGTTCCAGGCCGGTGGCGCCCGGCGAAGCTTCACCGAAAGGCAGCAGCTTCTCGTCGTCGTCGCATGGGGTGTGGTCCGAGCACATGGCGTCGATGGTGCCGTCCAGCAGAGCTGCGCGGATCGCTTCGCGGTCGCGCTGGGAGCGCAACGGCGGGTCGATGCGCGCATTCGAATCGAAGAAGTTGATGTCGGTGTCCGTCAAATGCACGTGGTGCGCGCCCACGTCGCAGGTGATCGCCAAGCCCTCGGCCTTGGCGGCACGCACCAGCTCCAGCCCGGCGGCGGAGGACATGCGGCACAGGTGGACCTTGGCGCCGGTCGAGCGCATCAGCTCGAAGATGGTGTGCAGGGCGATCGTTTCGGCCATCACCGGCACGCCGGACAGGCCCAGGCGCGACGCCAGCGGCCCGCTGTTGGCCACGCCGCCGCGGCCGATCCAGGCGTCCTGCGGGCGCAGCCAGATGGTGAAGCCGAAGGTGGCCGCGTACTGCATGCAGCGCTGCAGCACGGTGGTGTCCTTGATCGGGGTCTCGGCTTGCGAAAAGCCGATGCAGCCGGCTTCCGTCAGCTCCACCAGCTCGGTCAGCGCTTCGCCTTGCAGGCCGTGGGTCAAGGCGCCCAGCGGATACACGTGGGCCTGGTTCAGGGCGCTGGCGCGGTGCTTCAGCATTTCGATCAGGCCCGGCTCGTCCAGCACCGGGTCGGTGTCCGGCGGGCAGACCAGGGAGGTCACGCCGCCCTGCACCGCCGCCTGCATTTCCGATTTCAGCGTGGCCTTGTATTCGAAGCCCGGCTCGCGCAGGCGCGCCGACAGGTCGACCAGGCCCGGCGCCACCACCTTGCCGGCGGCGTCGATGGTGCGCTCGGCCTTGAAGCCGGCCGGCGCGCTGCCGATGGCGGCAACCTTGCCGTCCACGATGTACAGGTCTCGTTTGGAATCGATCTTGTTGGCCGGATCGATCAGTCGGCCGTTTTGGATAAGTACGTTCATGTTTATGCTTGCGTGCCTGCCAGGATGCTCATCACCGCCATGCGGACTGCGATACCGAAGGTGACCTGCGACAGGATCACCGCTTGCGGGCCGTCGGCCACGGCGGAGTCGATCTCCACGCCGCGGTTCATCGGGCCCGGGTGCATCACGATGGCGTCCGGCTTGGCCAGCGCCAGGCGCTCCGGCGTCAGACCGTAGGCGCGGAAGTATTCGCCGGCGGACGGCAGCAGCGCGCCACTCATGCGCTCGTTCTGCAGGCGCAGCATGATGATCACGTCCACGTCCTTCAGGCCTTCATCCATGTTGGTGAAGGTGCGCACGCCCAGCTGTTCCAGGCCGCCCGGCAGCAGGGTGTGCGGGCCGATGGCGCGGATCTCAGGCACGCCCAGCGTGGTCAGGGCGTGGATGTCGGAACGGGCCACGCGGCTGTGCAGGATGTCGCCGACAATCGCCACGCGCAGGTTGGTGAAGTCCTTCTTGTAGTGGCGGATGGTGTACATGTCCAGCAGGCCCTGCGTCGGGTGCGCGTGGCGGCCGTCGCCCGCGTTCACCACGTGCACGTGGTTCTGCTTCGTATCATGCAGGTGCTTGGCGATCAGGTACGGTGCGCCCGATTGCGAGTGGCGCACCACGAACATGTCGGCGTGCATGGCCGACAGGTTGTCGATGGTGTCCAGCAGCGACTCGCCCTTGCTGGCGGAGGACGCCGCAATGTTCAGGTTGATCACGTCGGCCGACAGGCGCTTGGCCGCGATCTCGAAGGTGGTGCGGGTACGGGTGGAATTCTCGAAGAACAGGTTGAAAACGCTTTTGCCGCGCATCAGCGGGACCTTCTTCACTTCGCGGTCCGACACGGACACGAAAGAGGAGGCGGTATCGAGGATCTGGTTGATGATGGCCTTGGGCAGGCCCTCGGTCGTCAGCAGGTGCTGAAGCTCGCCGTGTTTGTTGAGTTGCGGATTAAGCATGGTTCTGTTCAAGAGTCAGGGAAAACTTTCCGTCGCCGGTTTGCTGCAGGCGCAGCGCCTGGCCGGCCGCGCAGCGGGTGTGGGCCGCCACGAAATCGGCCGCCACCGGCAACTGGCGTTCGCCACGATCCACCAGCGAGGCAAGCATGATGCGCGCCGGGCGGCCGTAGTCGAACAATTCATTGATGGCGGCACGGGTAGTGCGGCCGGTGTAGAGCACATCGTCCACCAGCACGATGGTGGCGCCGTTGACGTCGAAGCCGATATGGGTCGGTTTCACTTCGGCCGGCAAGCCTTTCTTCGCGTAGTCGTCGCGGTAGAAGGACACGTCCAGCACGCCCAGGCGCGCGGTGAGGTTCAGGTCCTTGGCCAGGCGCTCGGCGATCCAGGCGCCGCCCGAATGAATGCCGACGATGGCCGGCTCGTTGGCGCCGGCAATGCCGGCCTTGACCTGCTCGAGCAGGCTGGCGTACAGCGCTTCGGCGTCAAGCTGTTGGGGATCAGTGTGGGACATATTCGTCAAAGTATTGTTGGAGGATGATGGCGGCGGCACGGTCGTCGATGATTTCGCCGCGCTTGGCGGCAATCATTGCAGACGAGTAGCGCTCGTCGACCAGCACCACGGGAAGATTGAAGCGGCCGTTCAGCTGGTTGGCGAACTTGCGGCAGCGCGCAGTCATTTCGTGCTCTGCCCCGTCCGGGTGGAAAGGCAGGCCCACAACCAGCCTGGTTGGGCCCCATTTATCGATCAGGGCCTTGATCTCGGCGAAGCGAGCATCGTTGACGGTGGATTGAATGACGGCCAGGGGGGTGGCCTGGCCGATCATTGTGTTTCCCATTGCGACACCAACGCGTTTGATGCCGAAGTCGAAGCCTAAAACAGTTTCCGGACTATGCATGACCCGCTTCAGAGTTAAGCATCAGGGGGTCGAAGCCCAGCAGCTTGATGGCAGCCTGGTAGCGGTCCTCGATCGGCACATCGAACACGATGCGCGGATCGGCGGCCACGGTCAGCCAGCCATTGCGTGCCAGTTCGTCTTCCAGCTGGCCCGGGCTCCAGCCCGCGTAGCCGATCGACACCATCATGCGCTCCGGCCCCTGGCCACGGGCCACGGCTTCCAGTACGTCGATCGAGGTGGTGAAGGCCACGTCATTGGTCACTGTCAGCGAAGACGAATAGTGCGCGCCCGGAGTATGCAGCACGAAACCACGGTCATCCTGCACCGGGCCGCCGAACATGATCGGCTCCGATTCCAGGTGGCGCTCGGCGGCCGACGACACTTCGAGGTCGATCCGGTCGAACAGCACTTCCATGGTCATATCGGTAGGTTTGTTGATCACGACGCCCAGCACGCCGTTTTCATTGTGTTCGCATACATACACGACCGTGCCGCCAAAGATCGGGTCTTGCATGGATGGCATGGCAATCAGGAAATGATTTGCCAGGTTGAGCGCAGGGGCAGTCATAGGCGCCTTTAGCTCCTTCAGTTCACTAGTTTCCGGTAACAATCCCGGCACAGGCATGCTTCTGGTCAATTTGACTTTTTTCATGATTGCCCTCAATGCAGGGATGTTAAGAGTTCTTTACTGTAATATCCGCGCTGCAACTACCGGATATACCCACAGTTTACTATGAATTGCTGATCCAGCCATGAAAAACGCCCTTGTCTGGTTGCGCCGAGACCTAAGACTGTTCGATCACGCCGCCCTGCACCACGCCCTGGCCTCTGCAGGGACAGTGTACTGTGCCTTTATTTTCGACCGCGCCATCCTGGATGGCCTGCCGCGCGCCGACCGGAGGGTCGAGTTCATTCATGACACCTTGGCAAGGCTTGCGGCTGAGCTTGAAGCGGCTGGCGGGCATCTGATTGTGCTCAACAACATTGCCGAGAAGGCAATCCCCGCGCTTGCCGCCGAGCTCGACGTGGAGGCTGTGTTCGCCAACCATGATTACGAACCTGCCGCCATCGCCCGCGACGCGGCAGTCGATGCGGCGCTGCGCGCGGCGGGCCGCGCACTGCGCACCTTCAAGGACCAGGTAGTCTTCGAGCGCGGCGAAGTGCTGACCCAGGGCGGCCAGCCCTTCTCCGTGTTCACGCCGTACAAGAATGCCTGGCTGCGCAAGCTGGAGGCCGATCCTTCGGTGCTGGCGCCCTGGACCGTGGAGCCGGGCGGCGCGCACCAGGGCGGCCGCTTTGCGCCAGGCCGAAGTGTGTTGCCGTCGTTGGCCGACATCGGCTTTGAGCGCACCAACCTGCATGAACTGGGCATCGGCGATGGACCGGCGCTGTTCGAGGATTTCCTTCGCCGCGTCGCCGATTACGGCGTGGCGCGCGACTACCCGGCGCTCAAGGGGCCGTCCTACCTGTCGATGCACCTGCGCTTCGGGACGGTGTCGGTGCGCCACCTGGTGCGCACGGTGATGGACATGTCCGCGCGCGGCGCGGCGGGCGACGGCGGCGCGGTGTGGCTGTCGGAACTGATCTGGCGCGAGTTCTACATGCAGATCCTGTACCACAACCCACACGTGGTGGACGGCGCGTTCAAGCCTGCCTACGACAGGATCGAATGGGAGACGGGGCCGCAGGCGGACGAGCTGTTTGCGGCCTGGTGCGAGGGGCGCACGGGATATCCGCTGGTCGATGCGGCCATGCTGCAATTGAACCGCACCGGCTACATGCACAACCGCTTGCGCATGGTGGCGGCTTCGTTCCTGTGCAAGGACCTGGGCATCGACTGGCGGCGCGGCGAGGCTTATTTCGCGCTGCATCTCAATGACTTTGAGCTGTCGTCCAATAACGGGGGGTGGCAGTGGGCGTCTTCATCGGGCTGCGATGCGCAGCCTTACTTCCGGATTTTCAACCCGGTGACGCAATCGCAGAAGTTTGATCCGGAGGGGAAGTTCATCAAGCGCTACCTGCCGCAGCTGGCGGGGTTGTCGGCGAAGGAGGTTCACTTGCCGCGCGATCCGGTTGTCGATCACGATGAGGCGCGCAGGCGGACGCTGGAGCGGTATGCCGTTGTTAAAGCCCGGTAAACTAGGGTCAGACCCAAGGGTCTGACCCTCAACGGTTTTAGGGTTACAGGCGGTGTTTGCGACCTTGGCCTTCGCAGAAGATCAACCGCGTATAACCGGAACCGCCCCGGGTTTACCGGTTTTGCGGCAGCAGGCCAGCAATAGCACCCAGCAGGATATCTTCCTGGAACGGCTTGCCAAAGTAGGCATTCACGCCCAGCTGCAGCGCATAGTTGCGGTGCTTGTCCGCCGAGCGCGAGGTGATCATGATGATCGGGATATCCTTCGTATGCTCGTCGCCGCGCACGTTGCGGGTCAAGTCGAAGCCGTCCATGCGCGGCATCTCGATGTCGACCAGCATCAGTTCCGGCAAGCGGTCCTGCATCTGCTCCAGCGCATCCACGCCGTCCTTGGCCAGCATGACGGTGTAGCCTTCGCGCTCCAGCAGGCGCTGGGTCACCTTGCGCACGGTGAGCGAATCGTCGACCACCATGATGGTGCCGTGGGCGCGCGTCGGCGCGGCCGGCTCGGCGGAACCGCCGCCCGCAGGCGCCGGCGCCGGAGTGGCCGCGGTGCGCGGCGCCAGTTCCGGATGCTGCGCCACGTGCAGCTGGAGCGCCACCGGATTCAGGATCAGCACGATTTCGCCCGAGCCCAGCACGGTTGCGCCAGCGATGCCGGCCATGCGCGACAGCTGCGGGCCGATGTTCTTGATCACCACCTCGCGGTTGCCGACGATCTCGTCGACGTGCAGCGCGACGCGGTCGGAACCGTTGCGCAGCATCATCACCGGCGAGGAACGCTGCAGCAGCGGACGCGCTTCGCTGTCGCCCAGCAAGGTCGCCAGGTAGCGCAGCGCGACATGCTGGCCATGGTGCACCACGGCGCCCTTGGCGGTGGCTTCGGCCAGCGCCCCTTCCTTCAACTGCAGCACCTGCTCCACCATCAGGGCCGGCACGGCATAGGTGCGGCCGCCGGCGGAAATGAGCACCACCTGGGTCACGGCCAGCGTCAGCGGCAGGCGGATGGTGAAGCGGGTGCCCTTGCCCGCTTCGGTGAAGGTTTCCACGCGGCCGCCCAGGGCTTGCGCCTCGGACAGCACAATGTCCATGCCCACGCCGCGGCCGGCCAGTTCGGTCAGCGATTCGGCGGTCGAGAAGCCAGGCTGGAAGATCAGGTTGGCCGCTTCGGCATCGCTGACTTCCTGGCCTTCGGCCAGCAGGCCGACGCTGCGCGCCTTGGCGCGGATGCGTTCCAGGTCCAGGCCGGCGCCGTCGTCGCTGAATTCCAGCACCACTTCGTTGCCTTGCTGGCTGACCTGCACCAGCAGCTCGCCGGTCTCGCCCTTGCCGTGTTCGACGCGGCGTTCGCGCGACTCGATACCGTGCACGATGGAGTTGCGCAGCAGGTGCTCGAACGGCGCGGCCATGCGTTCCAGAACGCTGCGGTCCATTTCCACGCCGCCGCCGCGGATGTCGAGGTTGACGCGCTTGTCGGTTTCCTTCGCGCCCTGGCGCGCCACGCGGAACAGACGCTCGGACACGCTGTTGAACGGCACCATGCGCACGCGCATCAGGTCACGCTGCAGGTCGCGCGTCATACGCGCTTGCTGGTTCAAGTCGCCCGAAGCGCTGTCGATGGAGCGGAACAGGCCCTCGTGGAAGGAGGCCACGTCGTTCACCGACTCGGCCATCATGCGGGTCAATTCCTGCAGGCGGGTGAAACGGTCGAATTCCAGCGGGTCGAATTCACGTTCGCCGGCGATCGACATACGCGATGCGATCTGCGATTCGGCCTGCATCTCGACTTCGCGCAGCTGGCGGCGCAGGCGGTTCAGGTTTTCCTGGAAGTCGGACAGCGAGGTGCGCAGCGAGCCCACTTCGTTTTCCAGTCGCGAACGGGTGATCGACACTTCACCGGCCTGGTTCACCAGGCGGTCGAGGATGTCGGCGCGTACACGCACCAGCGGCGAAGCCTTGGTGGCGCCTTCGGCCTCGTCGGCGCCGCGGGCGGCCGGGGCTTGTACCGTGGCCAGGCGCGCCGCCAGGTCGCTGAGCGAAGGCGCGCCGCCGGCTGCCGGCGCGGCAACAGCGGCGTCGCCTGCCGGGGATGCGGCGCCGGCGGCAGCGGCTTGCGCGGCAGCCATGGCGGCGGCGTAGGCTTCCGGATTTTGCAGTTGTTCGAACAGCAGCAGCGCGTGGTCGTAGTGCGCCATCAGCTCGTCAAACGAGTGCTGGGAGGCGCTGCCAGCGTGCACCATGTTTTCGATGTGCGTTTCGATTTCGTGCGCGTGCTGGCCCAGGCGCATTGCGCCGGCCATGCGGGCGCTGCCCTTCACGGTGTGCAGCACGCGCTGCAGGCTGTGGGCGTGGCTGAAATCGGTCGGGTTGGCGTGCCAGGCGCGCAGCGATTCGCCAACCTGCGGCAACAGGTCGGTGCCCTCTTCCAGGAACACCGGCAGCAGGTCCGGGTCCAGTTCGTCGTGGATGTCGGTGGTGCCGGCGCCCAGCAGGTGCGGGCTTTCCGGCAGTTCGACCACCTGCACTTCGGCAGGGCTGGCGTGGTCCAGGTCCACCGCCTGGTCTTCGATCGCCTCGCCTGCCGACAAGGCGGTGGCGTCGATGGCGTCCACTTCGATCGCCGCTTCGGCGGTCGCGGCGTCGGCTTCCGCCAGCAGCGCTGCGGCTTCCGCCTCCGGCACTTCGGCGAGGGCCGGCGCAGGCGCTTGCTCTTCAGCGACCGGCGGCGCGGCTTCGGTTTCCTCTGCGGCCGGCGCCGGCGTTTCGATCGCTTCCTCCACGGCTGGCGCAGCGGCTTCGATCTCCTCGTCGGCCGACACCAGGTGCAGCGGCTCGGCGGCAGGCGCGGCCTGCTTCAGCTCCGGCGCATCGAAAGCATCGTCGAAGGCGGAGTCGAACAGGTTGTCGATGTTTTCGTCTTGCGTGACTACCGTTTGCTGCGGCTTGGCGGCGCTTTCAGGCGCCGGAGGCGGTTCGGCCACCAGGCTATGGTAGGTGTCGGTGAACAGGTGGTCGAGGCGCTCTTCCAGCTGGCCGCTGGCGGGCTCGCCGACGATGCTGTCCAGGCGCTCGTCCAGCGCCTGGCCGACTTCCGGCGGGTGCGCCAGCTGGTCGCGCAGCTTGTGCAGCGCTTCGATCAGCTCAGGCTGTTCCGCCGGCAGCTCGCCGGTGGCGAAACTTTGCAGCATCTGGCGAATGCGCTCGATACAGAAGTCGAACAGGTCGTGCTGGGCCGCGTCCAGGTGCGGCGCCGGAGGCTGCAGCTGCTGCAGCGTGGTTTCCAACGCATAGGACAATTCGCGCAGCGGCTTGAAACCGACGGTACCGGACGTGCCGGTCAGGGTGTGCACCGCTTGCAGCGCTTCCGGGTTGACCGGGCGCTGCTCGTGGCGCCATTCGCCGAAGTCGCGCGAGATGTGACGCACCAGTTCGTCGGTTTCCGCCATGTAGATGTTGTACAGCGGGAGCGGAATCGCCAGGCGTCCCACGAACTTCATATTGTCTTCGGCCGGCGGCGCAGGCGGCGTTGGCGCGGTCGCAGTCGGGAAGTCGATGACGTTGGTCGGACGGGCCGGCGCGGCATCTTCATGCTGCGCTTCCAGCTGCAGCTCGGCGACAGGCTCGCCTTCCACATATTCTGCGGCCGGCACGTCGGCAGGCGCAGCTTCCTGCGGCGCTTCGGCTTGCGGCAGGAGCAGGGACAGTTCGCTGTCCAGCGCAGCCAGGTCAAACGGTTCGGCGGCAGGCGCGGCGCCTTCCGGCGACTCGATGGACAGCGCGTCAATATCGGATGCGGCGGCTGCCGGCTCGCTCGCCGCGTCAGCAAAGCCCAGGTCTTCGACGGCTGCGTCAATGGCCGGTTCATCGGCAGGCAGCGGCGCGAGGACGATTTCCTCGTCGGCTGCCGGTGCGGGTTCGCTGGCGGCGGCTGGAGCTTCGGCAACCAGTTCGGCTTCGGCAACCAGTTCGGCTTCGGCGGCGGCAGGCGCGGATGGTGCAACTTCGGCGGCGGCAGGTGCGGGTGCGGGTGCCGGTGCGGGTGCGGCAGACAGCGTGCCGGCAACCGGACGCTCGAACGGGCCACCGTCCTGCACGCGTGCAGCAGCGTCCACGATCGGCTGCTCCTGGCGGGCCGAGTGGCCGGTGGTGGCCAGTTCATCGACCCAGGCCGACATTTCTTCGGCCGCGTAATGGAGCAGGCCAAACAGCGCCTCGGTCGGCTTGCGCTCTTCGGCCAGGAACAGGTTCATGACCTTTTCGATCGCATGCGCGCCGTCGCCGAAGCGGTTCAGGCCCACCATGCGGCTGCTGCCCTTCAGCGTGTGGAAGGAGCGGCGCAGCATGGTCTGCGTGTCGAGGTTCGAGATCTCGGCATGCGGGCGCGCCAGCGTTTCGCGCACGAAGGCCAGCACTTCCTGCGCCTCGCCGATGAAGATTTCCAGCAGTTCCGCTTCCACCTGCTCGTCGCCGGCGGCGCTGGCTTCCGGCACTGGCGCGGTCAGCACTGGCTCGGGCGCCGCTTCCGGCTCCGGCAGCGCCTCTTCCAGCACAGGGATCGATTCGGGACCCGAGATTTTCTTGAACGGCACGGCGCGGAAAGTGCCCTGCTCAGGATCGAAGGCAAAGCGTTCGCGCGCGCCGGACGGATTCTGGGCCAGCATGTCGACGAAGAATCCCAGCGCGCCGACGTTTTGCGCGATATCGCTCAGGGCCTTGGATTCATGCGCAGGGTCGAAGCTGCCGGTCGCCAGGCGGCCGATCTCGATGCGCACATGCGCCGCCGCGTTCATTGCGTCGTCCTGGTCCAGGATGGCGCAGGCGCCGTGCAGCTGGTGCAGCACCTTGTCCAGTTCACCCAGGGAAGTGCGCTGGGCCGGGTCGCTGTAGTACTCGTCCAGCACCTTCTCGACCTGGCGCAGTCCGCTCTTCATCTCCTGCGCCAGCGCCACTACGGTATCGTCTTCGTGCAGCTGGCGCGCCAGGCCGCCCTGCCACTGCGCCGGTTCCGGTGCTGCGCCGCCGCCCTGCAGGGCTTTCAGCCGCGCGGCGATGGTGTCGGCGTGGGCGTTGAAATCGTCAGGCAGGTGGCGGATCTGGGCGATGCCATGTTCGGCGAACAGCAGCGCCGTCGCCATCTCCAGGCCCAGCGCCTCGCTGCGACGGGCGCCGGCGGTGGCGCGCGCCGATTCGGCCAGCTGGCGCAGCAGCGCGGCCAGCGCGCCCAGCCCCAGCTGGTCGCTCGCTTCGGCCACTTTCGCCAGCGACTGGTCGAAATCGTTATTGAGTTCCGGCGTGTTTTCGTTCTGCTCGATGCGCTGCCATACCGCACGCGCATGGGCGATGCCGTCGCGCGCAACGGCCAGCGAAGCGTCGTCGATATTGCCGTAGCGGCGGGTCTCGAAATCGTGCGGCACCATGCCTTCCAGCGCATAGCCGGCGCGCAGCTGGCGGGCCAGCGGCGGCAAGGTTTCCGGATCGGCCGAAGCGATGAAGAACAGCGCTTCGCGCAGCACATTGTCCGGCAGCTCCGGCGAACCGGCCGACAGGCGGCGCAGCTGCAGGTTGATCAGGCCGAACAGCTGCTTGACGTAACGGTTGCTCTCCTGCTGGCCGCCCACCACCAGTTCGGCGAAGGCTTGCATGGCGCGCCAGAACACGCGCGGCTTATGCTCGCTTTGCTGGTCCGCCACGTCGGTGATGGCCGCCTGCAGCGCGGCCGCGTGGATCGCCTGGCTGCCCGCATCGGCAGCTTTCAGGTAAGGCAGCAGCGCGCGCTCGAAGCGGTTGCGCAGCGCCTTGTAGTCGGGAGGACCGGAAGGTGCGCCGGCCGCCGGCAAGGCCGCCGGCAGCTCCGGCACATGCGACACGTCCGGGAAGAACAGGTCGGCCGGGTGCACCCGGTCGATGCCCAGCAAATCCTGGATGTCGCGGAAGAACGGGAACAGGCGCACCGGCTGGAAAGGCGCACCGGCCAGCAGCTCCTCCAGGAATTCGGTCAAGGCCTGGTACATATTGGCCAGCAGCTGCACGTGGTCCGGCGTGCATTTGAGCGTGCCGTCGCGCATGCGGTCCAGCACCACTTCGGCCAGCTGGGTCAGCAGCGCCACGCCGTCCACGTCGACCATCTGCAGGGCGCCGTGCGCCTGGTGCAGGTGGGACTTGGCGTGCATCAGCGCCGTGGTCTGATCTTCCGGATCACGCCCGCCGGCTTCAAACAGCGCGGTGCGGGAACGGGCTAGCGCTTCGCGGATCTCACCCATGACCCAGGACAGCGGTCCGGTGTCGTATTGCGGCAAAGCGGTGAACGAAAGATCAGGTTTGCTCATGGAATCTATTAATTAAGCACTTACTCGGAATCGCGACACGGAGTTCTTCAGCTCCTGCGCCAGGGCGGTCAGTTTGCGAACCGAGGTCGCGGTTTGCTGGGTACCTTCCTGGGTTTGCTGGGTCACCTGCAGGATGTGCTGCATATTGTGCGCCACGCCGTTTGCCGATGTCGCCTGCTGTCCGGTTGCGTAGGAAATGCCCTGGATCAGCTCCGCCAGGCGGTCCGAAACCTGGGAGATGTCCTGCAGTGCGGTACCCGCCGCGTCGGACAGCTTGGCACCTTCCACCACGCCCTGGGTGGATTTTTCCATTGCCGCCACCGCGTCGTGGGTGTCGGTCTGAATGGTTTTCACCAGCGCGCCGATCTGCTTGGCCGCTTCGGCGGAACGTTCCGCCAGTCGCTGCACCTCTTCCGCAACCACCGAGAAGCCTCGGCCCGCCTCGCCCGCCGACGCCGCCTGGATCGCCGCGTTCAGCGCCAGCACGTTGGTCTGTTCGGTAATGTCGGAAATCAGCTCGGTAATTTCACCAATCTCCTGCGAGGATTCACCCAGACGCTTGATGCGCTTCGAGGTTTCCTGGATCTGCTCGCGGATCTCGTCCATACCCTTGATCGCGTTCTGCACCGCCGCCGCACCCTGGCGCGCCGCATCAACCGACTGGCGCGCCACTTCCGCCGATTCCGCCGCACTGCGCGACACGTCGGTAATTTCGTTGGCCATCTTCACAACGGTGTTGGACGCTTCCTGGATCTCCTTCGACTGCGCCGCCGATGCGGTCAGCAGGTCGTTGGAAATGCCTTGCGCGTGGGTCGATGCGGAAGTCACCTGCTCTGCCGTGATCGTCACACGGCCGACCAGGCCGCGCAGTTCTTCCACGGTGTAGTTAACCGAGTCGGCGATCGCACCGGTAATGTCTTCCGACACGGTTGCCTGCACGGTCAAGTCACCGTCCGCCACTTCCTGCAGTTCGTTCATCAGGCGCAAAATTGCGGCCTGGTTCTGCTCGTTAATGGCCTTGGTTTCTTCTTCCTGCTGCTGCGCTTTCAGGCGCATAGCTTCCGCTTCCTGGCGGCGGCGCTCGGAAGCGCGGCCTCGGTTCTGGGAATCGAGCAGCAGCACGCGGCCGATCGCGGCGGCGGACAGCAGGGTCATCACCAGACCGGCCACCATCAGCCAGAACGAGATACCCAGCGAGTCCTGCTGCTCACGCAGCTTGCCCTGCAGGGTCGCGAAGCTGGCACGCACGTCTTCGTTCTCGGCGAACAGCAGTCGTTCCGCGCTCTTCGCGGCGGAGAATTTTTCCAGACGGTCCAGAATGAACTTGACCAGCTTGTCGTAGTCCTCGAAGCCTTTCTTCAGCGCTTGCAGGTTCTCGCGCGTCTCGCTGTCCTTCACCGCAGGCAGGCCCAGGCTATCGCTGCCGCCCAGGAAGCCGTCCACGGTCTGGCGGAACACGGTGGCGTCGCGGCCCAGCTGGAACGCGGTCTCGGAGGAGGAAATGCCGCCCTCGGTCAGGAAGGTCGACGCGCTGCGGCTCATGCGCTGGGTCAGCATGCCCAGCTTGCCCAGCGCCGCCAGTTCCTTGGCGCTGCCGCCCTGCTTCAGGCGCGCCGAGGCGACTTCCTCGGTCAGCGACAGCAGGTCAGGCGACATGGCGTTCAGCTTTTGCAGGGTCTCGTCCAAACCGGCCAAGTCCCATTTGTATTTGGCGATGGTCGACGCGGCCTTGTCGGACGCGGTCCATTTCTTGCGCGCGTCGTTCAGCGAAGGCAGCACGGCGCCCGGCGCCGACAGCACCGAGTGGCCCAGATAGCGGCCGCCGTCGGCCAGGATCAGCAAGGCGCGATTCAGCTCGCTGCGGCTCTCTTCCAGCTGCTTGGTCGCTTCCTTGTTACCCTTAATCGCGTTAGGCGCCGCCTTGCCGATACGCTGCGAGTGCATCAGCACGTCGGATGCGATCTGGGTGCGGGTCGACGCCACGGCGCTGTTGTACGCGTTCCATGCCACGAACACCACCGACAGCAGGATCGACACACCCAGGGTGGTCGACAGCAGGCTCAGTTGGCGTGCGCTTGGCAGGTGGCCGATCAGGGGCAGCTTGACGTTCGCTGCAGCCTCGCCCACGGCGCTGGCGCGCAGGCGCTCCAGCAATCCGCGCGCGCCTTCGGCCGCTTCTGCGGTGGCGGTGGCGTTTTCCACTTCGGGCGCAGCAACTGCTTCAGCGACGGCCGCTCCCGGCTGGTCGTATGCCGAATTGTTAAAACTGGAAAACTCCGAATTGGAGCCCAGCTCTGGGCTGGTCTCCGGTGCGGAGCGTGAGAACCATTTAAATGCCATTACTACTCCCCCGATAGCTTTCGATATTGTGGCGCCCGCCCCCTGGCAGGTCGCAATTACAGGCCGATTTGCAGGAACCGCGCTTCGCGCACCAGTTCGGCCAGGTCAAGCCTGGTCCACTGCTGCCCTTCGCGGTCATTGAATTGCTGGCTACCCCAGGCAGGTTGCCCGCTGTCCGGTGCTTGCTCCACCATTTCATCCAGGTTGCGCAGGCCGAGCACGCGTCCGGCCAGGATGGCGCAATTGAAGCCAAGGTGGGTGGCGAAGGTCACCAGGCGGCTGTCCGGGCCCGGCTGGCTGCCAGCTTCGCCCATGTAGCGCGCCAGGTCGATCACGCCGACCAGGTTGCCGCGGATATTCGCCAGGCCGCGGTACCAGTCCTGTGACAGCGGCACCGCCGTCACGGCCTGGAAAGGAACAATTTCGCCGACCTGCGTCAGGTCCAGCAGGCAGCGGCGGCCGCCCAGCAGCACGCCCAGCTCGCGCCCGGCGTTGCCCGTGCCGGCCTTGGCGGCCTGCATGCGCTCCAGCAGCGTAACCTGGTATTGCCGCAGGCGGCTGCGGCGTTCAGCGCCAGTCGGCGCCTGCTGTTCGGTCGTCATCGCTTAACCGAGTGCGGCGATCTTGGCCAGCAGCTCGGCTGCGTCGACCGGCTTGACCAGGTAATCCTTGGCGCCTTGGCGGATGCCCCAGATGCGGTCGGTTTCCTGGTTCTTGGACGAGCAGATGATGATCGGCACGTCCTGCAGCTCCGGGTCCTTGGCGATGGCGCGCGTGACCTGGAAGCCGTTCTGGCCAGGCATGACCACGTCCATCAGGATCAGTTGCGGCTTGTCGGCCTTGATCTTGGCCATGGCTTCTTCGCCGTTTTCAGCGGTGGACACGGTAAAGCCGCTGCGCACCAGGATATCGGTCAGGTAATAGCGCTCGGTTGGCGAGTCGTCTACGATCAGGATTCGTTGAATTGCCATGCTTCTCTCTCTGTATTACGGTGTATTACGCACTGGCGGCCGCAGTGTGCTCTCGCACCGCAGCCAGCAGGCTATCTTTTGTGAAGGGTTTGGTCAGGTAGGCAGCCGAACCGACCATGGCGCCGCGCGCACGGTCGAACAAGCCATCCTTGGAGGAGAGCATCAGCACTGGGGTGGAATGGAACTTCGCGCTTTTCTTGATCAGCGCGCAGGTCTGGTAACCATCCAGGCGCGGCATCAGGATGTCGCAGAAGATCAGCGACGGTTGATGGTCGTTGATCTTGGCCAGCGCATCGAAGCCGTCTTCAGCTAAAACCACCTGGTAACCCGCTTGGGTCAGGAAAATTTCGGCGGACCGGCGAATGGTGCTGCTATCGTCGATCACCATGATTTTCAGCGGCGTAGTCGTCATTTCAAATATATTCACCCTATAGTCTCGCTACGATAGCACAGGGGACAGCCACATTGGAGCAACTGCTGCTTAAAAGAAACACTTATTTATTTGATAGCTTTGAAACACTATTTGAGCAAAATGAAACTCAATTGACAACCAGCTAATTTTTAGATGGCCACCATCTCGAAATCGTCCTTGCGCGCGCCGCATTCCGGGCAAGTCCAGTTCATCGGCACGTCGGCCCAGCGGGTGCCGGGCGCGATGCCTTCTTCCGGCAAGCCGGCGGCTTCGTCATAAATCCAGCCACAGATCAGGCACATCCAGCTTTGGAATTCCTGGCTTGGTTCATTGCTGCTCACGTTGAGTCACCTTCTAATAAAGTAAAATGCTGAATTAGGTATCTTAATCT
>JBCNPK010000002.1:0-225901 GCA_039593355.1 Pseudoduganella sp. | reverse complement strand
GGGCGAGCAGGGCGAGCTGGGTATCTACCCTAAGCACACCCCGCTGATCACCCGTATCCGTCCAGGCGCGGTGCGCATCCAGGTTCCAGGCCAGGCTGAAGAAGAGTTCGTCTTCGTCGCCGGCGGCTTGCTGGAAGTGCAGCCAAACGCCGTGACGGTCCTGGCTGACACCGCGATCCGTGGTCATGACCTGGATGAAGCCAAAGCTGAAGCTGCCAAGAAACTGGCGGAAGAAAGCCTGGCTAACAAAAACACCGGTATCGACTACGCGAAAGCACAAGCGGAACTGGCAGCGGCTATCGGCCAGCTGGCAGCTATCGCAAAACTGCGCAAGATCAAGGGCTAATCCCTTCCTCTCGTCGCACTGGAAAGGCAGCTTCGGCTGCCTTTTTCTTTTTGGGCGGCGCCGTGTTACGATTTGCATTTTTCGCAATGATCCGACGCTTCCTCCTCGCCATCGCGGCATTCGCGGCCGGTTCCGCGCTCGCAGCTCCCCTCCGCAATATTGCGCCTGATTTCGCCACAGCCTTTGATGCGACTGCGCAGCTGCCGATGCCGGAACGGGTTGCGGCGATGAAAAAATCGATGCAAGCGCTGTATCCCGAGTTCTACGGGCGCTTCACGCCGGAGGAGCAAGACCGGCGGATGCAGGCTGCGATTGAAGGCTTCCCGGCGATTCGCGCGAGCTATATGGACAAGGCCGAAGAATTCGGTGGCGCCATGCGCCAGCACATGGCGACATTCAACAAATATTTCCCGCGATTCCGCAACGAGGTGCCGACAGCCTTGGTCCACTCTCTCGGAGAAATGAACGGAGGCACGCGCGGCCTTGGCCCCAACGGAGAGCAGCATCTGGTGTTTGGGGCGGACGTGCTTGCAAGGCTCGACCCGGACGGAAATGCAGCGCCCTTATTCCATCACGAGCTGTTCCATGTCCTGCATCGCCAGAGCTTCGCCTGCGAAGAAAACGCGATGTGGTCGAACCTGTGGAAGGAAGGCTTGGCCGTGTACGTTTCCGACGTGATGAATCCTGGCGCGAACGCCAAGGAGCTGCTGCTTGATTACCCGCGCGGGATGCCGGAAGCGACGCGCGCCCAGTTGCCGGTCGCATGGAAGCAGCTGGCTTCGGTATTGGACGAGACCGACCAGGCCATGTATGCGGAACTCTTCCTGATGGCGGGAAAAAGCACCGCCCTGCCGGTGCGGCGCGGTTATTATCTGGGTTACCTGGTCGCACGCGAGGCCGGCAAGACGCGTAACCTTGCGTCGCTGGCTGCGCTCGATTGCAAGCAAACTCGCGCGCTGGTCGAGTCGACCATCCACAAACTGTCGACGGAAGGACTCCAATGAGCACAGTCTTCATTACTGGCGCTGCAGGTGCCCTGGGCGCTGCCGTCGCCCGCGCATTCGATGCGGCCGGCGCGAACACTGTGCTGATTGGGCGCAATCTTGGGCGGTTGGAGAGTGTATGTGGGCCCGCTAACGCGCGCCGTATGCTGGTGGTAGCTGATGTGCGCGGGGCCGCTTCGGTGGCGTCTGCTGCGCAGGAGGCAATCGAACGCTTCGGGCGCATCGATGCCTTATGCAATATTGCCGGAGGCTTCGCGATGGGCACGCCGGTCCATGCGACCAGCGATGCGCAGTGGGACGAATTGTTCGACCTGAACGTGCGCAGCTTGCGCAATGCTGTTGCTGCCGTCGTACCGGGCATGCTGGACGGGCAGGGTGGCAAGGTGGTGAACATTGCCTCGGGCTCGGCGCGGCAGGGCTTGGCAAATATGGGCGCCTACTGCGCCAGCAAGGATGTGGTCATCCGCCTGACCGAATCAATGTCCGCCGAGCTGCGCGGCCATGGCATCAACGTCAACTCCGTCCTGCCGGGCACGATCGATACGCCCGACAACCGCGCCGCCATGCCGAACGCGGACCGCAGCAAATGGGTCACGCCCGAGGCCCTGTCTGAAGTGATCTTGTTCCTGTGCAGTCCCGCGGGCCGCGCCATCCACGGAGCGGCGATTCCCTGCACCTGATCAGTGGCACATGCCGAAGGCTTTTTTGTCCTCAAACCAGCGGTAGGTGAAGGTGCGGGAGACGTAGCGTTTGCCGCCGATGATGACGTCGGGTGGCGTGAGGTCGAAGCGCTTAGGCATCTTCCCTTTGACGAGCAGGCGGTAGCGGAACTGGGTATCGTCGCTGGTCCCGACCGCAAACAGGACCAACGGCACGCCATTGACGATCTCCACTATCTCGGGTTTGCCATTGGTCGGGCGCTGGTAGACGCTCAGCACGGTCGCGTTTTCGAGCAAGCGGCCCTTCGGTTCGGTGACCTGGAAATGGGCAGTGGCGAAGTGTATTTGCGTCGTGCGCGGCAGCATGTAGTTGACGCCGATCTCCATCCCGCCCTCCGTAGGTTGGGGCAGTACGGTGGTGGCGGCCACGGTGATCCCGCGCGGCAGTTCAAATGTGTCGGCATCGACCGGCGTGGCGCAATCGGGCGACGTGGCCTGGTAGAGCGGGCCCGGGGTATAGGTGTCGCCGCAACCGGCGAGGACGAGCAGCAGGGCGAGTGGCGCGGCTTTGCGCATGGCGTGAGACCTCTTGTTATTGGTCGCGATAGTTTACCTGACCCGCCCGCCGAGTGGTGCGCCGCCTACGGAAGGGCAGTGTTAGGCTTGAACCAAAAGTTGAAATGGGAGGCACGCATGATCCACCACTTGGGCATCGTCGTTTCCGATTTCGTGCGCAGTGCGGCGCTGTTCGATGCCTGCCTGGCGCCGCTGGGCATCCGTCGGGCAGTGACCGACCTGGACTGGGCCATCTATGCTGCTGCTTCCGGCCATCCTTTCCTCTGGGTCGGTTCTGAGATTCCCAGTTTCTGGGAAAACGGGCATGAACCTTCCCGCAGCCCGATCCATCTGGCGTTCGCTGCGCCGGACCGGGAAGCAGTGAACGCCTTTTATCAGGCGGCGATCGGCCTGGGGGCCGAGGACAACGGCCCACCAGGTCCGCGCGTGAGCGACGCAAGTTTCTACAGTGCCTTCATCATCGACCACGACGGCAACAATATCGAAGCCACTGTGCAGGAATCTTAGGCCTGCTTCTGCTTGCTGCGCACTGATCTCATCAAGGACTTCCACTTTTGCCGCTCAGCGATCCGCTCGAGCGCGGTCTGCTGGTTGCGGCGTACTTCGCGCTGTAGCTTGTGGAAATTGCGCAGGCGATCCGGGTCCACTTGACCGACGACAGCACAGCCGGGTTCGCCGTCGTGCCGGCAATCGCGGAACTGGCAGCCGGCAGCCAAGGTCTCAATATCGTCAAAGGCCGTTGACAAGGACTCGGGGCTCAAGCTCCGCAATCCCGGCGTATCGATAATGCAGGCGCCGGAAGGGCAGATGTGCAGCGAGCGCGCCGTGGTCGTGTGCCGGCCGCGGCTGTCGCTGCGCCGTACGCCTCCGGTTTCCTGCGTTGCTCCTGTCAGGCCATTCGTCAACGTGGATTTGCCGGCTCCCGATGAGCCAAGCAGGCAGATTGTCTGGCCCGCGCTAAGCCAGGGCATCAGCTGCGAAACGGATTCGGCGTTGGTGCCGTTAACCAGCAGCGATGGCGTGCCGGGTGGCAGCCGCTCGGTCAGCTCGGCCACCCGGCTGGCCACATCCGGGCACAGATCAGGTTTGCTGAGAATGATCAGCGGCGTGACTTCGGCCGATGCCGCCAGCGCCAGGTAGCGCTCAATCCGGCGCAAATTGAAGTCTGCGTCCAAGCCCATGACCAGCAACGCCGTATCGATATTGCTGGCGATGGGCGGCGCGTCGGCACGGGCAAACTGGTTCACTGGGGATAAACGTTGGCTTATCCACACCTCGCTTAAGGCGTTTGGCTCGGCAATGACCCAATCGCCGACGCAGAGCGGCGTTTCGGCCAGCAAGCGCGGCAGCGCCCGGGCGTGGAATTCCGTCGTGCCGTCGTGCAGGGCAATGCGGTCACGCTGGTATTCAGTGATGCGGCACAGCTGGCCGGCGGTAATGCCGCCCAGTTGCGAAATAATTGAGTTGTTGAGTCCGATGTTGCGTAATGCTTCGTAATCGAAGTCGATCATGATGATGAGCTTTTTCCATGGGTGAACACGGCCAGCCACGCGCGGCGTGGCAAGCAGGAATAGTCTGGAAAAGTCGGCGCCCGGCTGGGCGCTCTAGCTCAGCGTTGAAGCTCAGGCAGCCGACAGGAGGGCAAGATCAAAGGTTTGCATGGCTGTCTCCTGTCAGGTTGGTGGGGAAAGGCGCCAGTGTCGCACTGGCGGGCGGACAAGTCAATTGGGCGGTTCGCGGTCGACGGTGCGCACTTCGGAGTATTCGGGCTGCAGAGCGTCTTCGATGACTTCCAGTGCAAGCTGCGGTTGGGCGGCGCCGCACATGAAGATATCGGCCGCCGCAAAGCCGTTCTCCGGCCAGGTGTGGATGGAAATATGGGATTCCGCCAGCAGTACCACGCCAGTCACGCCGAGTCCGGGGCCGAAGCCATGGAAGTGGCTGTGCAGCACCTGCGCGCCGGCCGCGGCGGCCGCGCCGCGCAGCAGCTGCTCAATTCTTGTGCAGTCCGTGAGCAAGCCCGGCTCGATGCCGGACAGATCGGCCAGCAGGTGCGTGCCGCTTGGTTGGTGTGCACTCACTTGTGGCCTCCCCCGCCACCGCCGCCACTGCCCCAGCCGCCGGAATTGGAAGACCAGCTGCTGCCGTGCCCGCCGCTGCTGTTCGACGACGGGGCATTGATGAACCTGACCCAACTGGTGCCGACGCTCAGCATGCTCACCACCAGCGCGTAGCCGAAGAATTTATTCATTTTTTCTGATTACCGTCGATTGCGTCCAGCACCAGGGCCGGCAAGTAAAGCGCGAGGCAGGCGAAGATCAGCGTGCCGATGGTGCCCCCAAAATTGAACAGCAGGGGAATCGCATTCAGCGCCAAAATGCCCATGATCCAGTTTTTGGCGGCGCGCTTGTAGCGGTCCTTGCCGGAATCCTCGGTCAATACGCTCGCGCGCGGCTCGCCTTTGACGGCGTCGCCGAACCAGGCTTTCAGCTGGTCCCAGGCGACGGGCGTCGAGCGCGACCAGCCAAGCTCGGTGGTCGTCAGTTCGGCAGCGAGCGTTACCTGCTGGCGGCGGTATTCAAAAACGTGGGTATGGTCGCCGACCTGTACCCGCCAGTTGAAGGCGCCGGCAGCGTAGGTCACGACAGAGTTGTAGTCATACAGTTTGCTGAAATCCGCCTTGTCCAGCGTGGCTGTCTGGCTATCGAGCGACTTCGCCTCCGGCCACTGGTCGAGGACGTTGGCGCGCGACCAGCCGTCTTCGGTTTCGACCAGCCAGGTGAAGCCGTTGCGGCTGCCGTACAGCAGGTATTCGGTCCAGCTGCTGCCCTCGTCGTCGGCACGGCGCATCACGCCGATGATGGTGAAGTCCTGGTTGCCGAGCTTGCCGCTGGCGCCCAGTGGCAGCGTGAAGCGCTCGCGCTCCTGCTTTTCGCCGATGGCGATGACTTCCGCCTTCGGGCTGGCGGCATCGATCTGGGTGTGGCAGGACTGGCAGACCAGGCTGGCCGTCATGCCCGGCAGGTATTTGATCTGCGTGCCGCAGTTGGGGCAATCCA
Source organism: Pseudoduganella sp. (assembly GCA_039593355.1). GTDB lineage: Bacteria > Pseudomonadota > Gammaproteobacteria > Burkholderiales > Burkholderiaceae_D > Rugamonas. The sequence goes on along the minus strand of JBCNPK010000002.1, from coordinate 220,257 downwards.
GCGCATCGAGCTTGCCGCGATAACGGCCAGTGGTGCGCTTGATTTCCTCGACATCGCGCAGGAGCTGGCATTGCATCGCTTCCAGTGTGACGGCCACGCCGGTGTAGAGCAGCGGGGGGCCTTCTTCCGAATAGTCGATGGTCAGGAATTGCCCGCCGCGGCGGAAGTCGGCCGCCTTGACTTCCCAGCCGTCCCCAACCTTGAACGGCAGCTCGCCCTGGCCGCCAATGCAGCGCGAAGTCCGGACATCGGCCGACATATAGCGCTCGCCGGCAATCTGGTAAGGCTTGCCGGGTTGCAGTTCCTCGAATGAGGGCAGGGCATTGCCATCGGGTGCGCGCAGGGTCGTCACCATGTACTGGCCGGAAGCGTCGCCCAGCCAGCCGGTCGTGGCGTCGTCGAAGACGATGTACCACTCGTTCCACATGCCCGCGTCGTACTTGAGCTGGATGCGGCCGACCACATTGAAATTGCGGCCGCCCAGCACCCCGCTGGTGCCGACCTGGATCGGTGAATAGTCCTCCAGCACGGAGGAAATCTTGCCCAGGTCCCTGACCGCGCCGGCCTCCTTCAGTACGCGCGTGTTGCAGTACTCGCACACCGCCATGACGGAGGCGTGCGAGCGGAAGTTGACCTCTGCGCCGCAGCTAGGGCAGGAAACGGTTTGCATGCGGCCTTGCTTATCCGATCAGCTTTTTGAGCAGTTCAGCCTTGGTGGCATCGTAATCGGCAGGCGAAATCAGGCCCTTGTCGAGCAGGCCTTTCAGCTTGCCGAGGCGGTCTTCGATCGATTCCTGTGCCGGCGCCGCAGGTGCGGCCGGTGCGGCAGCTGGGGCCTGGGCGGCGCCGGGGTTCAGCGCCTGACCCATGGCCTGGCCCATCACCTGGCCCACCGTCAGGCCGGCGCCAAGGCCGGCGCCCATGCCTGCCAGGCCGCCTTCGTTGCCGGCTGCCAGCGGGATCGATTGTGCCACCTGGAATTTGGTGTAGCCGGCCATCTTGTCTGCGCCCAGGCCGCCCTTCATGCCGGCGGAGATGCGCTCGTCCAAGGCGGCTTGCAGTTCTTCCGGCAGGCTGACGCTGGCCACGTTGAATTCATCCAGGCCGATGCCGTAGCGCGCGAATGCGTCGGCCAGGCCGCCTTTGACTTCCTGCGCCATCAGGGCCTGGTTGGCCGCCATGTCGAGGAAGGCGATTTGCGAAGCGCCCAGCGAGCTGGCCATGGAGGCCAGCAGGATGCCGCGCAGCTGGTCTTCCACGTCTTCGCGGGTGTAGATGTCGCGGGTACCGCTCAATTCGGTGAAGAACTTGCGCGGGTCGGTCACGCGGTAGGAGTACATGCCGAAGGCGCGCACGCGGATCATGTCGAAATCCTTGTCGCGGATCGTGATCGGCTGCGGCGTGCCCCACTTGCGGCCGGTCTGCACGCGGGTGCTGAAGAAATAGACGTCCGACTTGAACGGGGAGGCGAACAGCTTGTCCCAGTTCTTCAAGTTGGTCAGCAGGGGCAGGGTCTGCGTGGTGAGCTTGTGGGTGCCTGGGCCGAATACGTCGGCGATCTGGCCTTCGTTGACGAATACCGCGATCTGCGATTCACGCACGATCAGCACGGCGCCGTTCTGGATCTCGAAATCCTGCATCGGATAGCGCCAGGACAGCACGCCTTCCGTCTCTTCGTTCCACTGCAGTACGTCGATAAACTGCTTCTTGATAAAGCTGCCGATACCCATGATGTGACCTCTTTCAGGTTCAGGAAATGCAGGCGGCGTTGATGCCGCCGATGGAAAGCGAAATGGTGCCGAGCAGGCCGCCGAAGGCGCTGTTGTCGGCTTCGATCTGGTCTTGCGCCATTTTCAGGCAGCGTGTCGTCACGCCGTAGCCGAGCGCCTGCACTACCATGGCGCCGAAGGCCCAGCCGAGGAACTGCTGCCAGTCGTTGGTGTGCAGCAGGCTCGATGCGATGGTCATTGAAAAGCCCAGCATGGCGCCGCCCAGCGACAAGGCCGCGGCATGGTTGCCCTGCCGGATCAGCTTTACCTCGTCGTAAGGCGTCATCCAGGTATAAGCCTTGAAGAAAACGACCAGCAACACTGCAGCGAGTGCCAGGTGGACCAGATAATTTAGGATGGCGTTCACGTCGATCCCCGGTTAAAGTAACAAGCTTGCTAACAAAGAAACATATTAGAGCATAAGCGGCCAAATGACCAAAAAGATTCTCATTGTTTCAGTCTTCGTCGTCGCGTCATGCGGACTTGCCTATGAATTGATCGCCGGTGCGCTATCCAGTTACCTGCTGGGCGATTCGGTGCTGCAGTTCTCCACCATTATCGGCTGCTACCTGTTCGCGATGGGCGTTGGGGCGCACTTTTCGAAGTATGTGAAGGACGACGACGTGCTGGCGCGCTTCGTCGACATCGAACTGGCGGTCGGCTTGATCGGGGGCGTATCGGCCGCGCTGCTGTTCATGACCTTTGCCTGGGCTTCCGCGCCTTTCCGCACTTTGCTGTACGTGATGGTGTTCCTGGTGGGGGCCCTGGTCGGCATGGAGATTCCGCTGGTGATGCGCGCCCTGAACTCGCGGCAGACGGAATTCAGTGAGCTGGTGAGCCGGGTGCTGACCTTCGATTATCTCGGCGCGCTGGCGGTGTCGCTTCTGTTCCCGCTGGTGCTGGCGCCGCAGCTTGGCCTGGTGCGCACCGGCTTCCTGTTCGGGATGTTGAACATCGCGGTCGCCCTGTGGACAATTTACGTGTTTCGCACAGAGCTTGCGAACGTGGCCGGGCGCCTGCTGCGCGCCAGCGCGGTGATGCTGGCGCTGGTGATTGGCTTCGGCGCCGCCGACCGCCTGACCAGCTGGGGCGAGCATGGCCTGTTCGGCGACGAGATCGTGTATTCGACCAGCACGCCGTACCAGCGCCTGGTCATCACCAAGTGGAAGGACGACCTTCGACTGTACATCAATGGCAACCTGCAGTTTTCCTCGCGCGACGAGTACCGCTACCACGAGGCCTTGGTGCATCCGGTGATGGGCGCACTGCCATGGGCGAAGCGGGTGTTGATCCTGGGCGGCGGCGACGGGCTGGCGCTGCGCGAAGTCCTGCGTTATCCACAGGTGGAGCACGTCACGCTGGTCGACCTGGACCCGGCCATGACGGCGGCCTTTACACAGCGCGACGAGCTGGTTGCCCTGAACAAGGGATCCTTCCGCGACAAGCGTGTGCACGTAGTGAATGCGGATGCGGCGATCTGGCTGCAGCAGAATGCGGAGATGTTCGATGCCGCGATTGTCGATTTTCCCGATCCATCCAGTTTCGCGCTGGGCAAGCTGTATTCGGTGCCGTTCTACGGCATGCTGAAGAAGCACGTTGCAGCGAATGGACTGGTCGTCATCCAGGCGACGTCGCCGTTCTTTGCGCCGCATGCTTATTGGACTGTCGACGCGACCTTGCGCGACGTCGGCATGCGCACCTGGCCGTATCACCTGTACGTGCCTTCATTTGGCGAGTGGGGCTTCATCATGGCGTCGCCGCAGCTGGACTACCATCCGCCTGAGTCGTATCAATTGCCGATGCGTTTCCTGAACGCTCAAACGACCAGGGAAATGTTCGCCTTCCCGCCCGATATGAAGCCATTGCCGATGGCGCCGAACCGCCTCAACACCCAATCGCTGGTGCATGAATTCGAGCAGGACTGGCGCCGGGTGATCCGCTGATGCTGCGCCGTTCTTTCCTGGCCTGGGCCGCCGCAAGCGGGGCGACCGCCGCTGCGAGCGTGGCCGGTTACCTGCGCTGGCAGGAAATCACGCCGAACGTGATCGCGCCGGGCCGCGAGGAAGGGCACTTCCTGCGCGACCGTAAGCCCTTGCCGGCGCCTTCGCAAAGCCTGTCGACCGACGTGCTGATCCTTGGTTCCGGTATCGCCGCACTGACTGCAGCCTGGAAGCTGCGCAAGGAAGGGCATGGCGATTTCCTGATGCTCGATGGGCCTGAGCCTTATGGCAATGCGGCCGGGGGACGTTTTGGCGAGTATGCCTTTCCTACCGGCGCGCATTACCTGCCCCTGCCGACGCAGGAATGCTTCCATGTGCGCGAAATCCTGGCCGACCTGGGCGTGATCCAACGTGGCGTGGATTCCCGCAAACCCTATTACGATGAGCGCTTTGTGCTGCACGGACCGGAAGAGCGCCTGCTGTTTGATGGCAAATGGCAGGAGGGTATCTTGCCGCACGAGGGCCTGCCGCATGCCGAACTGGCGGAGCACAAGCGGTTCTTCTCGCAAGTGGAATCGATGCGCAACGCGGTGGGGGCAGACGGCAAGCGCAGGTTTACCTTCCCGAGCGAACACTCTTCGAGCGACGCCGAGGCGGCGCGCCTGGACGGCATGAGCTTTGGCGCTTGGATTGCGCAGAATGGCTATCGCTCGCCTACCCTGCTGTGGTACCTGGGCTACTGCTGCCGCGATGATTATGGGGCGGGAATTGACGCCGTATCGGCATGGGCTGGCCTGCATTACTTCTGCGGACGCGGCGGCGAGGCGGAAAACGCGGAGCAGGGCGCCTGGCTTACCTGGCCGGAAGGACTGCAGGCGCTGGCAAGCGGCATGGAGCGGTTGGCGCATCCGAAGCGGCTTGCTGGCAGTGCTGCAAAGGTGCGACCCGTCGCCGGCGGCGGGGTTGAAGCGCTTTGCTTTGCGCTCGATCATGGGGTTCTGCGTACTTTTACGATCCGTGCTCGCCGCGTCATTTCCGCAATGCCGCTCCACGTTGCGGCAAGGGTTGTGGAAAACATGCCGGATGTCCACAGGCAGAATCACGCCCCCTGGATGGTGTCGAACTTCCTGATGAAGCGTTTCCCACAGGAGCTGCCCGAGGCGCCGCTGTCTTGGGATAACGTCGTGCACGGCACGAAGGGGCTGGGCTACGTCGTTTCAACGCACCAGGACATTCGCGTGGCGCCACCGGAGAAAACAGTCTTCACCAGTTATGTGGCACTGGCCGACCGCGATCCGCGCGAGGCGCGCAAGTGGATGATGGAGGCGAGCGGGAAGGAACTGCTGGCGCTGGCGAGCATTGACCTGAAGGCGGCTTATGGTGCGCAATTCGAACGTTGTGTGGAGCGCGTCGACGTCACGCTGCGAGGACATGCGATGGCGGTGCCGGTACCGGGATTCCGAAGCGATGCGGGCTTGAAGGCGTTGCGGGAGATGGATGGGCCCGTCTTGTTCGCCCATTCCGATTTGAGCGGCTTCTCGGTGTTTGAAGAAGCGTCCTGGTGGGGATACCGCGCAGCGCAGCGGGCGCTGCGCGGTTAGCAAGCTATTACTTGGCGGCTGGGGCGGCAGCTGGCGCTGCTGCTTGAACCGGAGCGGCTGCCGGGGTTTCAGCCGGCTTCTCTGCCTTCTTGTGCGCGACCTTGTGCACGGCTTTCTTTTCGACCTTCGGCTCGGTCTTCACATCGGTCTTGGCTTCAGCTTTCACTTCGGTCTTGGCCGCCACTTTGGCTTCGGCTTTGGCGCTGGTGCTGGAAGCCGCTGCTGCTGCCGCAGGAGCCGCAGCTGGCGCTGGAGCGGCAGGAGCCGCAGGGGTGGTAGCGAATGCAGCGGTGGCGAACAGGCCGGCGATCAGGGTAGCGATGGTCTTTTTCATGGTATGTGTCCTTTAGTTGACGAGTTTATTCAGTGATTACTTGGCAGCTGGAGCCGGTGCAGGCGCCGCGGCCGTGGTCGGGGCCGGGCTCGCCTTCACTTCGGTTTTGGCTTCGGTTTTGGTTTCAGCAGTCTTTTGCACTTTCTTGTGGCTGGTCTTGTGTTCGGCCTTCTTTTCCACTTTCGCATCTACCTTGGCTTCAGTCGTGGCGCTGGTGCTGGAAGCCGCAGCCGCTGCCGCAGGAGCTGGGGTTGCAGGAGCGGCTGGAGTGGTAGCGAAAGCAGCGGTAGCGAACAGGCCGGCGATCAAGGTAGCGATGGTCTTTTTCATGATATTGGTGTCCTTGGGTAAAAAGTATATAAATCGTTTAGCTAATTAGAGATTACTTCTTTTCAGAGGCAGGTTTTTGTACTTCCTGCTTCACTTCTTGTTTGACTTCAGCTTTCACTTCAGCTTTGACTTCAGCCTTTACTTCCGGGACGGTTGGTGCAGCCGGAGCAGGAGTTTGTTGTGCGAATGCGGCGCTTGCGAACAGACCGACGATCATGGTTGCGATGACTTTTTTCATTTTTAAATCCTCACTGTTAGTTGATCTTGTTTAGCGCACTGTTTCCTGTGTCACTGAGCAGAAAACGGGGTCACTCAGCAGTATGTTGACGGTCATTACAAACCCTTACATTTGTCGCAGATTTACAAAACTTTACGCAGCGCGCACAGAAGCGACATGGCGCCTCCTTAAAGTGGCCATACCACTAACCGAAAGGAGATGTCATGAAGAAGACCTGGATCGCAATCACCGCCGCAGTCGTCGTCCTGGGAGGGAGCGCCTTAGCCGCCGGTTCGGCCCATGAACAGCATGGCCACGGCCACAGCCCATGGATGATGGATGCCGCCCAAGCGGACAAGCACATTGATATGATGGTGGAGCACATCCTGCCGGACGGAACGGCGGCGCAAAAATCGCGCGTAGCCGAAATCGCCAAGGCCTGCTTCAACGACGTCAAGCCGATTCACCAGCAGCTGCAGGAAGGGCACGAAGCCATGAGCAAATTGCTGGCGCAGCCGGCAATCGACCGCGCCGCACTGGAAAGCCTGCGCGCAGACCACGTGAAGAAGATGGACCAGATGTCGCGCCGCGTGCTGGCTGCTGCAATGGATGCCGCCGAAGTGCTTACGCCGGAGCAGCGCGTCAGGTTCAACGGCGCCCTGCACATGATGGCGGCCAGCCACATGGGAAGCCATATGGGGAGCCATTGAGCTATAGTCTCAACCATGTCCCAACCACTTGTCCTCATCATCGACGACGACCAGCGCCTGGCGGCGATGGTGGAAACCTATCTGGCCCAGAATGGCCTGCGCGTGGACCATGCCGAAACCGCGCAGGCCGGGCTGGACAAGCTTGCACGGGCAAGCCAGGGCAGCTATTCGGCCCTGATCCTCGACTTGATGCTGCCCGACATCGATGGCCTGGAAGTCTGCCGGCGCCTGCGCGCAATGCCGCAGCCGCTGCGCAGTCTTCCAGTATTGATGCTGACGGCCAAGGGTGACCCGCTTGAACGGGTGATCGGACTGGAACTGGGAGCGGACGACTACCTGCCCAAGCCCTTCGAGCCGCGCGAGCTGCTGGCGCGCTTGCGTGCTCTGTTGCGCAGGCCGGCACTGGCCGATGCCGCAGGAGCCGTGACGGCAGGCGACGCGGCACCCGCTGAGCCGCCCCTGCGCTTCGGCCGGCTGGAAATCCATCCCGGGTCGCGCATTGTGCGCGTGGACGGCGCAGAGCGTCCCATGACCGCTTACCAGTTCGACCTGCTGATGGCCTTCGCCCGGCGCGCCGGTCGCGTGCTTTCGCGCGAGCAGCTGCTGGAATCCCTCAACGGCGGCGCCATGGAGCCTTTCGACCGCTCAATCGACGTGCATGTGGGCCGCCTGCGTGCCATCATTGAAGACGATCCCAAGGCGCCACGTCGCATCATCACGGTGCGCGGCGCCGGCTACGTATTCGCGAAGGTGCAGGATGCGTGACTTCGGCTCGCGCTTGTACTTGCGCATCTATGCCACGCTGCTGGCCTGCATTGTGCTGGCGGTCGTTCTGTTCGCCTATATCCATTTCTGGTTCGCTCCGCCGCGCCATATGCCGCGCAATGCCACGATGGCCGTGACGGTCCTGCTAGTGATGATAGCGATCGTGATCGCAGCGGGCGCCTATCCGGTCGTGCGACGCATCACCCGCAAGCTTGAGCAGCTCCAAGCCAGTGTACAGGCCTGGGGCCGGGGTGATTTGGGAGCACGGGTGCAGGTTCAGGGGCGTGATGAGGTAGCCCGGCTGGCGGCCAGCTTCAATGATTCGGCAGCGCGGATCGAAGCCTTGGTCGGTGCGCAGAAGTCGCTGCTGGCCAACGCCTCGCATGAATTGCGCTCACCCCTGGCGCGCATTCGGATGGCTGTCGAGCTGATGCAGGATTCTGCCAGTCCCGCGATACGCCAGGAGCTGGCGCGCAATATCTCCGAGCTGGACCAGCTGATCGACGAGTTGCTGCTGGCCAGTCGACTCGATGCGGTGCCGCTCGAAGGTGCAGTGCGCGACGAAGTTGATTTCACCGGCATCGTCGCCGAGGAGTGCGCGCGCGTCGGCGCGGGTCTCGACGGCTTAGCCAAGCCGTTCCCGGGCGATGCCACGCTGTTGCGGCGCATGGTGCGCAACCTGCTGGAGAACGCACGGCGCCACGGCGGCGATGTGGAGGTCAGTGTGCTGCTGGCCAGCACACCCTGCGCGACGCTGCTCGAAGTCTGCGACCGTGGCCCGGGCGTACCTGCGGCGGAGCGCGAACGGATCTTCGAACCGTTCTACCGCCTGCCCGGCGCCTCGGAAAAGGCCGGTGGCGTGGGCCTGGGGCTGTCGCTGGTGCGCCAGATCGCCCGCCGCCACGGCGGCGAGGTCGAATGCCTGCCGAATGGCGAGCATGGCGCCTGCTTCCGGGTTACGCTCCCGTCAGGCGGTCAGCCATCCGCTTGATGGCGCGCAGCTGGCGGCCGTTCTTCACCGAATAATCCGGATCGTCGTAACCCCACCAATCCCAGCACGCCTTTGGGTTGGGCATTGGGCTGAGCGCCGCCGTTTGCGGGTAGAGCACTACGATGCGGTTCGTGTCGGCCCATGCGTTGTAGCCAGCGTGGCGGGCGTAAGTGTCCTTCAGGTTGCCGATATCCTGCAAGCAGCCGTGCAGGGCGATATGCAGCTTGCAGACCGCGCCGCCCGACTCGCAACCGGGTGGGATGTAGACGTAGCCCGTGTCGGCCATGCCATGTGAGGTAGGCGAGGGCAGGAATTCGGACTGGTCGAATTCCAGCAGTTTGCCGGCCGGAGCGGCGTTGTCACCGCGCGCTTTCAACGGTCCGTAGATCCACTGCAGCAGTTTGCCGGCGGCGTCGTAGCCGCAGTTGCTGATAAATGGGGGGGCCAGCGCGTCGCATTTGTTGCCGAAGCTGTCGGTCGGCATGGCGTGGCCGGCGGCCAGATCGCCCTTGTACTCGATCTGCGCTGCGGGAATAAAGGCGGCATAGTATTTCGCCAGGTCGGCCATCGAAGCGGATGGCACCAGTTTGTCGAGGGTGCCGGAGAACATCCACACGCGGTGCGGTGCCAGTTTGGATACCGGGTCGATCTGGCCGGTTTCGGCGCGCTTGCGGGTCAGCGCCACCAGTTCGGCCACGTCCGCGCCCTTGCAGCTGCCGACGGCCGCCATCATGCTGCCCTGGGCGCAGTAATAGCTGCCGCCAGCGATGATGCCCGCGCCAACCACGCTGCCGGAGTAAGCGACTTCGTATTGCACCGCCATGAAAGCGCCGGACGACAGGCCCGAAATCGATACCTGCTGTGTTTTCATCGCCGGCAGCGGTGGCGCGGCCGCCGCTTGCGCGGCGGTGGCCAGCGCAAACGCGCAGCCGGCAATTGTCATACAATCGGAAAACCGAATGAAACGGAAGCGACTACCCATGCCATCTATCCTCACCAAGTTTGCAGCGCTGACCGCGCTGAGCCTGAGCGCCGCCGCTGCCTTCGCACAGGCACCTGCCGCGCAACCCGCAGCCGCTGCCGCCAACGCGCCGGCCAACAGCTGCCCCGCCATCCTGAAACAGTCCTTCAACCGCCTGCAGGACGATGCGCCGCAGGACCTTTGCCAGTACGCCGGCAAGGTGATCCTGGTCGTCAACACGGCCAGCTATTGCGGTTATACCCCGCAGTACAAAGGACTGGAAGAAGTGTATGCGAAATATTCCGGCAAGGGTTTGGTCGTGCTGGGATTTCCGTCGAATGATTTCGGCAAGCAGGAGCCGGGCAGCAGCAAGGAGATCGCGGACCTGTGCTACAACACCTATGGCGTGAAGTTCCCGATGTTCGCCAAGTCGGTGGTGTCGGGCGATGCGCCGAACCCGTTCTACGCCAAGCTGATCAAGGCGACCGGCAAGGCGCCGGCCTGGAACTTCCACAAATACCTGATCGACCGCAAGGGCAATGTGGTCGAGAGCTTCCCGAGCAAGGTCAAGCCGGACGACAAGGTCCTGGTTGAAGCGCTCGAGAAAGCCCTTGGCGGCTGATCATGCGGCGGCGGCCACCGGCGAGGTAGCGAGGGCGAAACCCTCGTCAAGCCAGCCGGTGATCCCGCCGGTCATGATTTTCACCGGCCGGCCCAGTTTCGCCAGGCGGATGGCGGCGCGTGCCGCGCCGTTGCAGTGCGGGCCGGCGCAATAGGTGACGAACACGGTGTCCATCGGGTACTCGGCCAGTTTGGAGCCGATGATCTTGCGGTGCGCCAGGTCGACCGCGCCAGGCACGTGGCCGGCGGAATACTTTTCTGTCCCCCGCACGTCCAGCAGCACGAAATCCTGCTCGGGCGTGCCCATCACGCTGTGGACATCCCAGCAATCCGTCTCAAAACGCAGCGAGTCTTCGAAGTGGGCAAGTGCCTCGGCGCTTGGGGCGGCGGCGACGTCGGTCACGATGGATGGCATCTCAATTCTCCTGTAGCGGTTGAAAGTGGGTCCATTGTCGGCCGCGGCCGGCATCTTCGGCAGTGGCGCGAGTGACATAATGCGTTAAGATTGCGCCATGAGCGCGAAAAAGCATTTGGTTGTGGCCTTGGCCTACGACGGGCTGTGCACCTTCGAATTCGGCTGCACGGTCGAGCTGTTTGCCCTGGAGCGTCCGGAACTGGGCGTGGCGTGGTATGACTTTGCGGTCTGCGCCGTCGAACCTGGCCCGATCCGTGCTGCGGGCGGCATCGTGGTGCAGGCGCCGTATGATCCTACGCTGTTGGAACGCGCCGACACCATCGTCATCCCCGGCTGGCGCGACGCGGACGAGGAGCCGCCGCCAGCCTTGCTTGCGCAGATCCGTGCCGCCCATGCGCGCGGCGCCCGCCTGTGCACCATCTGTTCCGGCGTCTTTGTGCTGGCCGCGGCGGGCATCCTGGACGGACTGCGCGCCACCACGCACTGGCGTTACGTCGAGCGCTTGCAGCAGCGCTACCCGCGCGTGCAGGTACTGGCGGACGACCTCTACGTCGACGAGGGGCAAATCATTACTTCCGCCGGCTCGGCTGCTGGGCTGGACATGCTGTTGCACCTGGTGCGGCGCGATTACGGCGCGCGGGTCGGCAATATGGTGGCGCAGCGGCTGGTGGTCGCGCCGCACCGGGAGGGGGGCCAGGCGCAATTCCTGCCGCGCCCCATGGCGCATGACGAGCAGGGCAGGCTGTCGCGCCTGATGGACTGGCTGCGCGGCCATCCTGCCGAGACGCACACCGTGGCCAGCATGGCCGAACGGGCGGCCATGAGCCCGCGCACCCTGCAGCGGCAATTCCAGGACGCTACCGGCATGGGGCCGGTAGAGTGGCTGGTGCGCGAGCGGGTGGCAATCGCCAAGGACTTGCTGGAGTCGCCGGATATTGCGCTGGCCCAGGTAGCCGAGCGGGCGGGCTTCGGATCGGAAGAATCGCTGCGCCACCACTTCCGCCGCGTTGCCTCAACCACGCCAGGCGCTTACCGTCGCGCTTTCCTTGTCACGGCCAATCGTGCGGCATAAGCTGGTAGCTCCCCTTTCCACAGGAGGTTGCCATGGCTTATGTCGATGGATTCATCGTGCCAGTTCCCAGCAAGAACATGGATGCATACCTGGAAATGTCGCGCCAGTGCGCCCAGGTGTGGCGCGAATACGGCGCCATTGAATACCGCGAGTGCGTCGCCGACGACGTGAAGGTTGGCGTTCATACTTCGTTTCCCCAAGCCGTGAAACTGGAGGATGGAGAAGTAGTTGTGTTCTCGTGGATTATCTATCCTTCGCGCGAGGTGCGCGACTCCTGCAACCAGAAGGTAATGGACGACCCGCGCATGAAGGACATGATGGATCCCGCCAAGATGCCGTTTGACGGCAAACGGCTGATCTATGGCGGCTTTGAAATGTTAGTCGACCTGTAAGACAGCGCGCATGGCGCCGCGCAGGGAGTTGCACACCACGATTTCCTCTGCGGCGAGCAGCATGTCACGCGTGATGATGCTTTCCTGGGCGCCCCAGGCCTCCAGGACCACTGCGCGCATCACACCCGGCAAGATGCCTGTAGATAAAGGCGGCGTTATCCATAGGCCGTCTTTGCGAATGAAGACATTGCTGCGGCCTCCCTCGGTCAGTTCGCCCCGCTCATTGAAGAACAGCTTGTCGAAGGCGCCCTGTGCGTCGGCAGCTTTCCAGGCCGCGTCATAGCGTTCGCGGACGGTGGATTTGTGGCGCAGGAACAGGTCGCCGCTGTCGGTGGCTTCCTCGGCCAGCAGCACGCGCACCGGTTCCTGCAGCGGCGCAAGGGCGCCGGTTTGCACGGCAAAGGCGCCGGTGCTGTTCATCGCAAGGCGCAGACGGTGCGGCTGGCCGGCGGGCAGGGCCTGGCAGGCCCGCGTGAGATAAGCGCGGGCGGCTGCTTCATCCCAGGAGAAGCCGAAATAGCGGGCGGACTTTTCAAGGCGCTGCAGGTGGCGTTCGAGGTGGCGCGGCCCGGCTTCGCGGGTGGCGTACATGGTCTCGAACAGTTCGAAATCGTTCGACAGGCCGGTCAGGAAACGGGCCTTGAGTTGGCATTCGGCGAACTCGTCGTACGGTTCGCTGTCGTAGACGATGCCGGCGCCGACGCCCATGACGCCTTTGCGGATGCCGTGTTGCGGTGCTTGCAGCGTCAGCGTGCGGATCGGGACGTTCAGGCAGAAATCGCCATCGGGAGCGAACCAGCCGATGGCCCCCGTGTAGATGCCGCGTGGCTCCGGCTCCAGCTCGGCGATGATTTCCATCGTGCGTTTCTTGGGCGCGCCGGTAATGGAGCCGCAAGGGTAGAGGGCGCTGAAAATCTCCTGCAAGCTGGCGCCATCGCGCAGGCGGGCCTGCACGGTGGAGGTCATCTGCAGCACGCTGCCGAAGCGGGTGACTTCGAACAGCTTGGGCACTTCCACGCTGCCGGTAGCGGCGATGCGGCCGATGTCGTTGCGCAGCAGGTCCACGATCATCAGGTTTTCTGCGCGGTTCTTTGGGTCGGCGGCCAAGGCTGCCGCGCGGCGCGCGTTGTCGGCGTCCTCGCCTGCTGCTGGCGCGGTACCTTTCATCGGGCGTGCGGTGAGCGTGTCCCCATCCTTGCGCACGAACAGCTCGGGTGACAGCGACAACACGGTGCGGCCGTCTTCGAAGCCGATCAGGGCGCCGTAAGGCACGGGCTGGCGGGCGCGCAGGCGCTGGTAAAGCGCGAATGGGGAACCGAAGGCGTCGAAATGCAGGCGATACGTGTAGTTGACCTGGTAGGTATCGCCGGCGGCGATGTAATCGCGGATGCGCTGGATCGCGTCGACGAACTGCGCTTCGCTCACGTTGGCGCGGACGCCGGCCACGCCCGCCACGCTGTCGGCGCTGGCCTGCGTGGCCAGCCATGCGGCGACTTCGGGCTGCGACAGCTCTTCGCACCGCTCGAACAACAGCACCTGGCCCAACGGCACGGAGCCGGGCGCAGCGGCCGCGCGCGGCGGCACGCCCACGATGTAGTGGCCTAATCCGTAGCTGAGCACCGGCACCGCATGCAGGCCGCGAGCGAGCGCCTGCGCCATCCCCGCCAGCACACCCGGCCAATCGGCGAAATCGCTGCAGGCGAGGGTGGCGCTATGGCCGGTGTAGAGGCGGGAGGTCCGGCCAGCGCCGGTGGCTGGATCGACGCTCGCGTCGTCCAGCAAAGCAAAGGTCAAGCAGTTCAATTCAGCAGCAATGCAATCTGTACGGCGGCGTCCTGCGAAGGATTCGACTTGAAGCCGCTCTTGGCGTATCGGTGCCAGCGCCCCAGGACAAAGCTGACCAGCAGCCCGGCGCGGGCAGTGACGTCAGCCTCATGGGCCTGGCCTTCGGCCGCTGCGGCACGCAGCGCCTGTTTCAGTGCCAGCTCGACGCGGTCGTAGAACTGGTTCATGCGCTGCTGCAAGCGCTCGTCCTCATTGACCAGCGCATCGCCGATCAGCACCCGCGTCATGCCCGGGTTGCTGGAGGCGAAATGCAGCAGCATGCCCAGGATATCGCGCGCCTGGGCCAAGCCATCCGCCTGCTTGTCGGCGATCTGATTGATCAGGCCGAACACGGTGGACTCGATGAATTCGATCAGGCCCTCGAACATCTGGGCCTTGCTGGCGAAATGGCGGTACAGCGCCGCCTCGGACACGTCCAGCTTGCGCGCGAGCGCAGCCGTGGTGATCTTTTCTCCTTTAGGATGCTCCAGCATTTCAGCCAGTGCCTGGAGGATTTGCAGCTTGCGCTGTCCGGGCGGTGTACTTGCCATGAGTTTTGGACCTGTTATTTTAAATTCTTGACAGATTTTACTTTGACATCGAGCCATGCCGGTTTTTTCCCCGGGTCCGGCAGGTATTGCGTAACCCACACCGTACGCATGCCCAGCGCATGCGCGGAACGCAGGTTATCCAGCGTATCTTCGACAAGGATACACCGGCGCGGGTCCAAGCCCTTCCGGCGCATCAGCCGCCGCAGCATGATGCGCGATGGCTTGGGGCGCAACTGGCGGTGCACCCGCATCGATTCGATGGTGATCTGGTCGCTGAAATGGCGGCCGATGCCCATATGCCCGACCACTCGGCGCGCGTAGTCGCGCGGCGCATTGGTCAACAGGATCTTGCGGCCGGGCAGGCGGCGCAGCAGCTGTCCCAGGCCGCGTTCATGGCGGATCATGGCCTCCAGCTCCGGCAGGTCGTGCGTCTCGCGCAGGAAGTGCGCCGCATCCACGCCATGGTGGCGCACCAGGCCAAGCAGGGTGGCGCCGTAGCGCTTCCAGTAGCGCGCGCGCGTGGCGCTGATCTCCTCCGCACTGGCCGGCGTCACGCCGTCGCCCAGCACCCGCGCCATGTAGGCGTTCATCTTCACCACCATGGCGGGGAAGATCGCGTGCGAGGCATTGTGCAGCGTGTTGTCCAGGTCGAACAGCCAGACCGGTGCCAAAGGTTTAATATTCACGTTCTACTTGGAGAGACTATGCGACGCACGATTATAGTGATGTTTTGCCTGCTGCTTGGATTGGGCTTTAGCGCCGGCGCTGCGCAGCCCGTGGCAACTGCGGCGCCGGCAGCTGCAAAGCCCGCAACGCCGGTGCGCGGCGCGCTGTACAAACTGGACTACGCGGGGCACACCTCCTGGCTGTTCGGCACCATCCACGTTGGCATACCGGACTTTTACCCGCTCGAGCCGCGCGTGACGAAGGCGCTGGAGCGCGCCACGGCGGTGGCGCTGGAAGTCGATCCGGCCGCCGACCCGGCCCGCTCGATGAGCGTGATGCGCGAATACGGCCTGTACGCGCCGGGCTCCGGTAGCGCCATGAGCGACATCCGCCCGGAATACCGTCCGCGCCTGGAAAGCGCATTGAAGAAGCACGGCATCTCGCCCGAAATGGTGGCGCCGATGAAACCCTGGCTGATCGTGATGATGATCACCATCGGCGAATACCGCAACCTGGGCTACCGTCCTGAACTCGGCGTCGACCTGCAACTGGCGCGCGCGGCGCACGGCCGCAAACAGCGGGTGGTGGAACTGGAATCGGTCGCCGCCCAGGCATCGCTGTTCGGGCGCATGACGCCGCAGGAACAGGCGCGCTTCCTGGAAGACAGCCTGGACACCTTCGAAGATCCGAAACAGGGCGTGCAGCCGCGCGACCTGATCGATGCCTGGGCCTCAGCCGATGCCGCCAAGTTCGAGGCCCTGGCGCGCGAAGTGGACGAGGACAAGACCTTCTCCGGAAAATTCATGAAGCAGGTGTTGCTCAACGAGCGCAATCCCGTGCTGGCCGACGGTATTGTGGAAATGATGAAAAAAGAACAGCACAGCTTTGCCGCTATCGGCACACTGCATCTGGTCGGATCGGGGAATGTTGCGGAACTGCTGCGCCAGCGTGGCGTGAAAGTAGAGCGAATCTACTAAGGAGAATGGTGCCCTTGACGTGGATTGAACACGTGGCCTCTCCCTTACCAAGGGAGTGCTCTACCACTGAGCTACAAGGGCATTCACGTTTTTGGCGGTTGTTGAAAACCGCCAAAAATTTTAGTGAGACCGGATCATAGTGCCAAAAGCCTGTTCGGTCAAGACTTCCAGCAGCAGGCTGTGTTCAATTCGCCCGTCGATGATGTGCACGGTGTTCACGCCCGACTTGGCCGCGTCCAGTGCGGAAGAGATTTTCGGCAGCATGCCGCCCGAGATGGTGCCGTCGGCGAACATTTCGTCGATTTCGCGCGCCGACAGGTCGGTGACCAGCTTGCCGTTCTTGTCCTGCACGCCGGCGATGTTGGTCATCATGATCAGCTTCTCGGCCTTCAGGATTTCGGCGATCTTGCCCGCGACCACGTCGGCGTTGATGTTGTAAGCCTGGCCATCTTTACCGAAGCCGATCGGGGAAATAATTGGGATAAAGGCATCGTCCTGCAGGGCTTTCACCACGGCCGGGTTGATCGCCTCGATCTCGCCGACGAAGCCGATGTCCAGGAACTCGCCTGGTTTTTCCTTGTCCGGCATGGCCATTTTCTTGGCGCGGATCAGGCCACCGTCCTTGCCGGTCAGGCCCACCGCCTGGCCGCCGTAATGGTTGATCAGCATGACGATGTCCTGCTGCACTTCGCCGCCCAGCACCCACTCCACCACTTCCATGGTTTCTTCGTCGGTAATGCGCATGCCCTGCACGAAAGTGCCCTGTTTGCCGATTTTCTTCAGCGCGTTGTCGATCTGCGGGCCGCCGCCGTGCACCACGACCGGGTTCATGCCCACCAGTTTCAGCAGGATCAGGTCGCGCGCGAAGCCGTGCTTCAGGCGCTCTTCGGTCATGGCGTTGCCACCGTATTTGATGACGATGGTTTTGCCGTGGTAATTGCGGATGTACGGCAGTGCCTCGGCCAGGATCTGTGCCTTGACTTGGGGGGTAACCCCGCTCAGGTCAGTGGACATATCCGGGTCGTGGGGCGGCAGATTGGTCATGGCAGTTCCAGAAAATAGATTTAAGGTCAATGCTGCGCATTATAGGGCCAATCGAGTTGTAATTCCCTGTTTGATCCGCTAGGCTGGCCGTGTTCCCAAGCATGATTGCAATGATGATATGAGTATTTGTGAGCGTTGCGGCGCCGAGTTCCACTGTGCAATGGCCGATGCGCCGCCGGGCCAGAAGCCGACTGGCGCGCCCGGCGAGACGCCTTGCTGGTGCACCTTCGAGCCGGCATCGCTGCCAGTCCCGGAAGCGGGCGCAGTGGGCTGCTGGTGCCCGGAATGCCTGCGGGCCCATATCGCCGCCCTGAAAGCCCCTTGATGTCGCTCGACCCTGACCTGCTCGGCTTTATCGCCGCGTTCTGCACCACGTTCGCCTTTGTTCCGCAAGTCCTGCTGGTCTGGCGCCAGCGCCATGCCGACGGGATTTCCACCGGCATGTACCTGATTTTCAGCTTTGGCGTCTTCCTTTGGCTGGTGTATGGCCTGCAAACCGGAGCCTGGCCAATCATCATCGCCAACGGCATCACCCTGGTGCTGGCCCTGTGCGTGCTGGCGATGAAACTGCATTTTTCGCGGCGCTGAAAAAGCGCATCATCTCGCGGCTGGCATCGGGCCCGCGCGGGTCGGTATAGCTGCCGGCTGCGCTGCCGCCGGACCAGGCGTGCCCCGCGCCGTGTATCACCCAATGCTCGCCCAGCGGTGAGCCATCCTCCAGCCAGTGCGCCTTCAGCGTGAAGGCGTGGCCGTCCGGCACCTGGCCCGCCAGCGTGGCCGGGCTGGCCTGTTCGCCCAAAGGGTGGCTGCGCAATCCCTGCTCCAGTACTGCCGCGCCATTGGCAGGATGTACGGTGCGGTCCTGGTCGCCGTGGAAGACAATCACCGGCTGGCCTGCGGTCAGTGCCGCCTGCGCCCGCGCAGCCCCTACGCGCATGGCCAGCAGCGCGGACGGCAAATCCCGCGCGGCGGCAAAAGGCAGGCCGGAATGCACGCCGACGGCCGCAAACAGGTCCGGATACAGGGTCCCGACGATGACAGCCATCGCGCCGCCTGCGGACAAACCCGCGATATAAACCTGGCTTTGCCGCACCGGATAGCGCGCCATGATGTCGCGCGTCATGGCGGCGATGATGGCCGGCTCGCCCTGGCCGCGTTCCTTGTCCAGGGCGCTGAACCAGTTCCAGCAGCGGGTATGGTTGGCGTCCGGCGTCTGTGCCGGATAGAGCACCAGGCAGCCGCGTTCCTCGGCTACCGCATTCATTTGCGTGCCGGCGGCGAAATCGTCGGGATCTTGCTGGCAGCCGTGCAGCATGACCAGCAGCGGCATGGGCTGGCCTTCGTAACAGGAGGGCACGTACAGTTTGTAAGACCGGCTGCCGGCGCGGCAGTGAAATTCCCCGCTGATGAATTGCGGCCGGCCAAGTGACGTGTGGCCCGGGCGGCTGCGCGAGAGTTGTCCCAGGGCGCGGGAAAACCAATGGCGGTCGAGCTTCATAAGCACCTCGCAAGGCTGGTTGGTCTGATTGTCTCCCCGCCACTCCTTTTTTTCTGGTGCCCCGTCAGTATAGGGCCATTCCGGGCTTTTTTGCCGCACTGCGGTAAAATGTCGGCCATGAGTACTGAACTGCCGCCAGGCGCGCCGGAACTGGCGACGCCTGTGCCATCCCCTTGCATCAGCCTGTGCAAAATGAACCCGGACACGGGTTTTTGCGAAGGTTGCCTGCGCACCATCGACGAAATCGTCGCATGGTCGCGTGCCGACGACGCTTACAAGCGCGCCGTGTGGGCTGAGCTGCGCCGCCGCGAGCAACTGATCGACTTTGACTGACGCAATGAAGCTACACCCATCCATCCACGTTTTCGAACGCGGTTGGCTTTCCTCCAATAATGTCTTGCTGTTGGGTCGCCACGACGCGGCCATGATCGACAGCGGCTATGTCACGCACAAACAGCAGACTCTGGAACTGGTGCGGCACGCCCTGCAGGGCCGCCGCCTGGAGCGCTTGTACAACACCCATTTGCATTCCGACCACTGTGGCGGCAATGCTGCGCTGCAATCGCATTTCGGCTGCGACACCTTCATCCCCGAGTCGGAAGCGGAGAAAGTCCGGCACTGGGACGAGGAAGCGCTGAGCTTCAAGGCCACCGGCCAGCAATGCGAGCGTTTTACCATCGACGGCGTGGTGAAATCCGGCGAAACCCTGCTCCTGGGCGACCTGGAATGGCAGGTGCTGGGCGCACCGGGCCACCACGCGCATTCGGTGATTTATTACTGCCCTTCGGAGAAGGTGCTGGTATCGGCCGACGCGCTGTGGCAGAACGGCTTCGGCGTGATCTTCCCTGAGCTGGAAGACGATGGCGGTTTCGAGGAAGCCGGCGCCACGCTGGACCTGATCGCCGGCCTCGACGTGAAAACAGTCATCCCCGGCCATGGCGCCGTGTTTGAAGACGTGGCAGCAGCCCTGTCGCGTGCCCGCCGCCGCCTGGACTTCCTCGCGGCCGACCCCAAGCGCAACGCGGAATATGCGGTAAAAGTCCTGCTCAAGTTCCTCCTGCTCGAACGCCAGAGCATGCCGGTGGCCGCTGTCGGCCCGCTCTTCGCTGCGATCCCGTTAATGGCGACGATGGCGGGCAAATACTTCGGCATGACGCCCGGTGAACTGGCCGCCTGGGCCATCAAGCAGCTCGTGCGTGCCTGCAGCGCACGTATCGAGAACGACGTCCTCCTCAACGACGGCTGAGGTTATACTGGGCCGCATGAGCGCCCAATCCCCGCATGTACAGCATGTAAGGCAGGTTCTTTTATGGCCGTTGCGGCTGATGCCGCCCGATGGCGCCGAGCGCGCGCATGGGCGTCCGTGGGAGCTCCTTGGCGAAGGTTCGCCCTGGCGCGAAGTCACCTCCGCGCAGGATGCCAGTCCCGCTTTCCAGGAACGCTATTACACCGAATTCGTCAGCTTCCTGCCGTACGTGCAGCGTTTCCTGTTTGGCGCAGGCCAGCGCCGCATCTTCCGCCGCAAGGATATCGCCCAGGTCCGCGTGACCACCGAGCCGGGTGCCGCGCCGCGCGTGCTGGATGTCCACAATCTCTGCCTGCATTTCTTTTTCGACGTCGACATCGTGCTGCTGGTACTCGAGGTTGGCGCAAGCGACTTGCCTTTGGACGAGGCGCAGGACCTGCTGTACCGCTTTGGCCGCGCCTACCCAGCCGGTTGGGACGAACACGGCAACGCCCTGCACTGCATGCAAGGCGTGGAATGGCTGGATGCGGAAGGCGGCCTGCTCGAGCAATCGGACGCGCAGGAACGGCAGGCCTTTATCGACCAGGTGGTGCGCCACCAGGCGCCGCGCATCGCTTCGCATTGGCGCTACTTGCTGGCGCCGATGGAGCCCGACGCTCCCGGCAGCACAGCCGCGCTGCGCTACCGCCAGGTCGAGTATTACCGCATGCCGATGATGGCTTACTTCGCCCTGGATCGGCCGAACGAATTGACGCCGGCGCACTTCGCTGCGCTGGGGGCGATGGCCGGCACTTCGACCTCGCCTGCCGCAGCGGCTGGCATGGCAGATGCCCAGCGTACGCAAGCCGACGGCGTCGACCGGCGCTTCTTTTACGACCGTTTCTGGTGCAACGGCGGCGCCGCACCCTACACGCGCTACATCTGCAGCGGCTATGCGCTGGTCGTGGTGGGCGATGCTGCCTCCCAATTCTTCTGCTGCAAAGAGCGTGGAGTACTGTCGCAATTCCGGCACCAGCACTTCCTGCTGTTCATGATCGCGCACTTGCAGAAGGCCTCCTTGCTGATGTTCTCCGACCGCCTGGCGGAAGCCCTGACCGAATTGTCGGTGACGGATGCCGACAGCGTGCGCTCCTTCAAGCGCCGCATCCGCTACGCCTTCGAGAGCTTTCTGCGCTTCACGCACCGCTACTGGTTCACCGAGATTTCGGACCAGCAGCAAATCCGCGCGCTGTTCCGCATGTGCGGCCAGCACCTCGACATCGAGCGTGCCTATGCCGAAGTGAAAACCCGCGTGGCCGACATGAACGGCTACCTGGAGGCGGATAGCTTGCGGCGCCAGGCCAATACCGTGGTGCGCCTTACGGTGGTCACCATTTTCGGCATGATCGGCACCATCACCACCGGCTTCCTAGGCATGAACCTGCTGGCCGAAGCCGACGCGCCGTTGTCGCGCCGCGCGTGGATCTTTGGCGCGACCTTTGTCATCACGACCGCGTTGACGGTGTACACGATGGCGAAGTCGAAGCGCCTGTCCGATTTCCTCGATGCGCTATCGGACGAAAGGCTGCCCATCTGGACCAAAGTCAAAGCCCTGGCAGCCGTCTGGCGTTCCTAAATTGACAATACTTGTTTGGCAATGCAAGATCAGGCTTTCTATTGCTTGTGAGCATCCATGAAGCCAACGCGTATCGCCTCCGCCGTCGCCATTTGCCTCTCATTGCAGGGATATGCCTGCGCCGGCAACGCGCCCATCACGCGCGTGACACTGTATTCCGGTATCGCCACCGTGGAGCGAAGCGCCCAGGTTGCGCCGGGCATGAAAGAGCTGGAAATCACGGGCTTGCCAGCCAATTTCGATGCGCAGACGCTGCGCATTCAGACGCCGGCCGGCGTGCAGGTCGGCGAGATCGTGACGCGCGACGTGGGCCAGACGGAAGCGGTCAGCCCGCGGGAAGCGGAGCTGGAGGCCAGGTTGCAGGCCCTGGAAGACAGCCGCGACCTGCTGAACGTGGAAGTCGAGTCCTCTGCGCTGGTCAAGAATTACCTGTCCAAGCTGAATGGCGGCGAGAACTCGCAAGCGCCGGTTGACGGCAAATCGCTTGGCGCCGCAGTGGATACCATCAAGCGCAGCGGCCGCGAGGCGCTGGCCCAGATCCAGCGTACGCAGGTTCAGATTCGTGAGCTGGACAAGAAGATCAAGGCCACGCAGCGCGAATTGGAAAAGGCGCGCAGCGGCGCACGCGACCAGCGCAGCATAACCATTGCCGTCGCAGCGCAACAGGCCAGCAGCATCAAGCTGTCCTACCAGGTCAATCGCGCAGGCTGGAAGCCGGCCTACCGCGCCACGCTGAATTCCGCGACTTCCACCATCGAGCTGGAACGCATGGCGGTGGTGGCGCAAAAGTCCGGCGAAGACTGGAGCGGCGTCGAGCTGCGCCTGTCCACCGGCCAACCGCGCCTGTCGCCGCAGGCGCCCGAGCCGCAGACACATCGCCTGACCTACTACCCGCCACGGCCGCCGCAACAGTATGGTATCGCGGAGGCGCCGATGCCGGTACCTGCTGCTGCGCCGCCGGCTCTCGTTGAAGCTTATGCTACGCGGGGGCGGGTGCAGGACAATTTCATTCCGCCTGTGCTGGAAACTCAGGGCGCCTTCGATACCGAATTCGCCGTGCCGAACCGCGTCAATCTCGCTTCCGACGGCCGCGAAATCACCCTCGCGCTGTCGACGACGAAAGTCCCGGCCAAGCAGCGCGTGCGGGTTGTACCGCGCCAGGAGAAATTCGGCGTTATCACGGCTGAAGCAGAGCGCCCGTCCGGCGTCTGGCTGAGCGGGAACATCCAGTTGTTCCGCGACGGCGCTTACGTCGGCGCCACCAACTGGAACACCCAGGCTTCGGACAAGCTGGCGCTGTCCTTCGGCCGCGACGAAATGATCCGCGTGACGGTGGACCGCGCCGACCAGCAGTCCGGCAGCCGCGGTTTCCTCTCGCAGCGCGGCGAGCACCAAGTGGCCGACGTGTTCACGATCAGCAGCTTCCACAAGACGCCGGTCGACTTGCTGGTGCTGGAGTCCACGCCGGTGAGCGCATCGGAGGAAATCAAGGTCAAGCAAACCTTCTCGCCGCAGCCGGGCATTGCGATGTGGGAGCAGCGCCAAGGCGTGGTCGGCTGGGAAAAAACGCTGGCGCCGAATGAGACCATGAAGATCAATGTCGGCTACAACATTACCTATCCGAAAGAGGGTACAGTAGGCGGCATGCAAAATTTCTGAGGCCGGCGCCATGACCATTCCATCAGTGCTGCAGAACCTGACGCTACCAATTATCGCTTCCCCGATGTTCATCGCCAGCGGACCTGCGCTGGTGGCTGCGCAGTGCAAGGCCGGTATTGTCGGTTCCTTTCCGGCGCTGAATGCAAGGCCGAAGGAGCTGCTCGATACCTGGCTGACTGATTTGCAGAAGGAGCTGGCCGACTATCAGGCGCAGAACCCCGGCGTGCGCGTGGGGCCGATCGCGGTCAACCAGATCGTCCACCATTCGAACGAGCGCCTGGAGCACGATGTCGAAGTCTGCGTGCGCCACAAGGTGCCGATCATCATCTCATCGCTGCGCGCACCGCCTGTGGAAATGTTGGACGCTATCCACAGCTATGGCGGCATTGTGCTGCACGATGTGATCAGCATCCGCCACGCGCAGAAGGCGCTCGAAGCAGGCGTGGATGGGCTGGTCCTGGTCGCCAGCGGTGCGGGCGGCCATGCCGGGACGCTTTCGCCTTTCGCGCTGGTGGGCGAGGTGCGGCGCTTCTTCGACGGACCGCTGGCGCTGTCAGGCTCGATCGCTACCGGCGATGCGGTCCTCGCCGCGCAAGCCATGGGCGCCGACTTTGCGTACATGGGCTCGCGTTTCCTCGCGACAAAGGAATCCAACGTCAGCGAAGGCTACCGCGAAGCGATCATCGAATCGTCCGCGGCGGACGTGGTCTATACCAACCTGTTCACCGGCGTGCATGGAAACTATCTGAAGAAGTCGATCGTGGCTGCCGGCCTCGATCCGGAGAACCTGCCGCAATCCGACAAATCAAAGATGAGCTTTGGCGGCGGCAGCGCCAAGGCCTGGCGCGATATCTGGGGCGCGGGGCAGGGCGTCGGCTTGATGCACGACGTCCCCACCACAGCGGAACTGGTCGAGCGCTTGAAGGCGGAATATAGCGCCGCCAGGGCGCGCCTCAATCTGATCAGCGGTTGCTGAGGTCGTCCGGGTTGAGTGCCCACAGGCCGGGCAGGTTGCGCCAGTAGCCGTAGGCGTCCATGCCGAAGCCGACCACGAAGCGGTTCGGGATCGTGATGCCCACCAGGTCGGCCTTCACCGGCTTGGTCTTGCCGATATCCTTGTCGCAGAAGACGGCAATGATGACTTCCTTGGCGCCCATTTCCAGCAGGCGCTCCTTGACGTGGGCCAGGGTCTCGCCTTCGTCAAGGATGTCGTCCAGCACGATCACGGTGCGGCCCGAGACGGTCGGACGGGGAACGACTTTCCACACCACTTTGCCGCCCTGGTCCTCATCGCCGTAACGGCTGACGTGGATGTAATCGAATTCGAGCGGGAAGGTCAGCTGCGGCAGGATGTTGCCGGTGAAGACCACGGCGCCGCCCATGACGCCCAGCACCAGCGGGAACTCCTGCCTGGACGGGTCGCCGAAACGGTCGTTCAGCGAACCGGCCATGCGGCTGACTGCCGCCTGTACCGTTTCCTTGTCGAACAGTTCTTCAGCGTTCTCGAGCAGCGCGCGTGCGCGGTTGTGGTGAAAGTCTTGCATGATGTTTCTGAGGCAGGTCAAGAATGGCTCAATTATCCCGCCATTCCGCCGCCCGCCCTAGGAACAGTTGGTTTTACACCACACGCTGTTCCATCTCAACTGTAATCGCGCACATCGTCGATGATCTTGCCGTCATTTGGCAAACTGCCGCGCGGCGCAAATCGCACTTCCCCGCGCAGTTTGGTGATGTCGCGGATGGTGGCAACAATGTCGGCGGCCTGCGATGGCAGCGAAGGATCGTCGGTTTCGCAGTGCAGCGTCATCACTTCGTCGGCGATTTTGCCGGAGACGACCAGCCTTGCCTTGCTCATTCCAGGGTGGCGGCGCGTGATTTCGTGCACTTGCGAGGGGTGGACGAACATGGCGCGTACCTTGGTGGTCTGGTCGGCGCGGCCCAGCCAGCCCTTGATGCGGGTGTTGGTGCGGCCGCAGGGCGATGGGGCTGCGTCCACCAGCACCGCCGACAGGTCGCCGGTGGCAAAGCGGATCAGCGGGTAATCCGGGTTGAACAGGGTGACCAGCACTTCGCCTACCTCGCCCGGGGCCACCGGATCGCCGGAGCCTGGACGTACGATTTCCAGCAGGACATCCTCGTCCAGCACCATGCCGGGATTGAGCTTGCCGTTGCTGCGCGTCTCGTAGGCGATGCTGCCGATGTCGGCGGAGGCGTAGGTCTGGACCACTTCCGGCACACCGTGCTCGGCGAACCACTGGCGCAGCGATTCAGGCAGGGCTTCCGCGCCCATCATGGCGCGCTTTACGCTGCTGATGTCGGCGCCCATCTCGGCCGCCTTCTCGATGATGATCTTCAGGAAGGAAGGTGTGCCGATATAGGTGTCCGGACGCAGCTCCGCCATTGCCTGCACTTGCAACTCGGTCTGGCCGGCGCCGGCTGGAATCACGGTGCAGCCGATGCGCGCGGCGCCGCCTTCGACCATGAATGCAGCGGGGGTGAAATGGTAGGAGAAGCAGTTCTGGATCAGGCCTCCGGCGCGCACGCCGCTGGCGAACATGGGGCGCGAGAAACGCCACCAGTCGATGGAACGGCCTTCCGGGTCGAAGATCGGGCCGGGCGACATGAAGATGCGGCCCAGCTTGCTGGACGGTGTGCTGTTCAGGCCACCGAAGGGGCGCTGTTCGGCCTGTAATGCCTTCAGGTCGGATTTGCGCGTTACCGGCAGCTGGGCCAGCGCTTCGCGGCTGGTGATGCGCGAGGCATCAACGCCGGACAGAATGCGCGCCCAGCCCGGCGCCGATTGCGCTTGCGCCACCAGTTGCGGCAGGCGCGCCATCAAATCTCGCTCGCGCTCGGCATGCGGGCGCGTTTCGAGGCTGTCGAGGGTTTCGGCCATCATGCCGCTCCTTCAATTTCACGTTGCAGTTTCTTGGTCAGTTTGGCGAAGACCAGCTGGTACGCGCGGGCCAGCAATTCCTTTGCCTCAGCATCAGGAAGCTTTGCCAGGTCTTCGACACGCACCCACTTCGCGCGCGCCAGGTAGGGGGCAGGGATGATGCCGGCGCGGTCGGTCAGCTCCAGGAAGCGGTCGTCGTCGACTTTGAAGCTGATCGACTTGGCCTGCGCGTCGTCGTGCATTGCCGCGAACATCTTTTCACCCACCGAGAACACCAGGACGTCGCCCCATTTGATGTCTTTCGTCGCGCCGGGAAGGGTCATGCAGAATTCTTTTGCTTTTTTTAAGTTCATCATCAAGCTAACCAGCGCTTGCGCCGGCGGTAAAATTTCATGTCGCGGAAGCTCTTGCGGCCGGCGCCGGACATGCCGAGGTAGAACTCCTTGACGTCTTCGTTGTTGGCCAGCTCGCTGGCTTCGCCCTCCATCACCACCCGGCCGTTCTCAAGGATGTAGCCAAAGTCCGCATAGCGCAGCGCCACGTTGGTGTTCTGCTCCGCCAGCAGGAAGGACACGTTCTCCTTGACGTTCAGGTCTTTCACGATGCCGAAGATCTCTTCCACGATCTGCGGCGCGATGCCCATCGAAGGCTCGTCCAGCAAGATCATGGAGGGCTTGGCCATCAGCGCCCGGCCGATGGCGCACATCTGCTGCTCGCCGCCGGAGGTGTAGCCCGCCTGGCTGTTGCGCCGTTCGCGCAGGCGTGGAAAGTAGTGGTACACCTTCTCCAGCGATTCCTTCATCTCGCTGCGCGATGCGCTGCGGGTATAAGCCCCTGTCAGCAAATTCTCTTCGATGGTCAGGTGGCCGAAGCAGTGGCGGCCTTCCATCACCTGCGAGAGCCCACGCTTGACCAGCTCGTTGGGCGTGAGCTGGTCGATGCGCTCACCCTTGAATTGCACCTCGCCCTTGGTGACGTCGCCGCGTTCGCCGCGCAGCAAGGTCGAGATGGTCTTCAGCGTGGTGGACTTGCCGGCGCCGTTGGCGCCCAGCAGGGCCACGATCTTGCCCTGCGGGACCTGCAGCGACACGCCCTTCAGCACCAGGATCACGTGGTCGTAAATGACCTCGATGTTATTGACCGACAGGTAGCTCATAAGGCGCTCACTTCATGCACGCTGGCGTGATCTTCTTTTCGGCGGCGTACTTGCCGGACGATTCGTCCACCAGTTTGCGCAGCAGGACTTTGTCGCCCACCACCCAGTTCGGCGTGACCGCTTTCCAGGCCTTGCCGTCCCATTGCTGCACTTTCACGGCGCCCGAGCCTTCATGGTCGTCGCAGGAAGTCTTCACGGTCGGGAACATGTTGTAAACGCCCAGCACCTTCTGGCGCGCTTCGTCGATGTTGAGGTTTTCCAGGCCCCAGCGCAGCTGTTCGCCGGTGACAGGCTTGCCCTTGCCGAATTTGTCCTGCGCCGCGCGCATCGCTTCCACATACATCACGCCGGCCGTCAGGCCGCGCATGTGGTACACCGAGCCGATGCGGCTCTGGTCGGCCAGGTTGCCCTTGCCGCCGGCGTAGACTTTCTTGCGCAGTTCATCCAGCAGCGGATAGTTGCCCGGGGTGTTGAAGGTCATCGAGGTATAGCCCTTGGCAGCGTCTCCCGAAGGCACGGTATCCTCCTCGGAACCGGCCCACCACACGCCCAGCATCTTCTCGCGCGGGAAGCCGTTGCGCTGCGCCGTCTTGATGGCCACCGAGTTCATCACGCCCCAGCCCCACAGGATCACGTAATCCGGCTTGGCCTGGCGGATCTGCAGCCATTGCGATTGCTGTTCGCTGCCCGGCGGCGCCACCGGAATCTTGATCAGTTCAAAGCCGTACTGCGCCGACAACGCCTCCAGCACCGGCAGCGGCTCCTTGCCGAAAGCGGAGTCGTGGTACAGATGCACGATCTTCTTGCCTTTCAGCTTGTCCATGCCGCCGCTCTTCTCGCCCAGGTATTTCACCATGGCGGCCGCCTGGCTCCAGTAGTTGGAGATCAGCGGGAAGACATAGGGGAAGACCTTGCCGTTGGCGGCGTCCGAGCGGCCGTAGCCCAGGGTGGTCATCGGGATCTTGTCTTGCGGGATGCGGTCCAGGATGCCGTAGGCAATGCCGGTGGACAGCGGTTCCACCACGGTGGCGCCGCCGTTCTTGGTTTTCAGGCGCTCATAGCATTCCACGCCGCGCGAGGGGTTGTATTCGGTCTCGCATTCTTCCCAGCTGATCTTCACGCCGTTCACGCCGCCGTTGGCGTTGACCAGGTTGAAGTAGTCGATAATGCCGCCGTAGAAACCGGAGCCGCCCGCCGCATAAGGCCCGACGCGGTAGGAGGGCAGGGCGACAAATTGTTCGGCGGGTTGCGCCCATGCGCTACTGGCGACGATGCTGCTTGCTACGGCAATGCCAAGTACGAACGATTTCATGTGATGTCTCCAGGTTTATAGTGGGTCCGCTTAGTGGGGGAAGGGCCACAGGCGGAGTTTCTCTTTACCGATTTGCCACAAACGCGCCAGACCGTGGGGTTCCACGATCAGGAAGAAAATGATCAGGGCCCCGAACACCATCAGTTCCAGGTTGGACGCCACCGTGGTCGGCAGCGCCAGGCCGTGCGCCACGATGTTCAGGAACACCGGCAGCAGCACGATGAAGGCCGAACCGAGGAAGGAGCCCAGCACCGAGCCGACGCCGCCGATGATGATCATGAACAGGATGCGGAAAGACAGGTCCAGGTTGTAGGCTTCCGGCTCCACGGTGCCGAGGTAGGCGAAGGCGTACAGCGCGCCGGCCACGCCGCAGTAAAAGGAGCTCACGGCAAATGCCAGCAGCTTGGTGCGCATCAGGCGGATGCCGATCACCTCTGCCGCCATGTCCATGTCGCGCACTGCCATCCAGGAGCGGCCAACGTTGGAGCGGATCATGTTCTTGGCCAGCAGCGCCATGACCGCAACCACGCCCAGCACCAGCAGGTATTTGCGCTCAGGCGTGTCGAAGCCGTAGCCGAAGATTTCCATTTTCTGCGCGGTGATCACGCCGGAGGAGCTGTTGTTGGTCAGCCAGCCGATCTTGGTCAGGCACCAGACCACGAAGAACTGCGTGGCCAGGGTGGACGCGGCCAGGTAAAAGCCGCGGATACGCAGCGACGGCAGGCCAAACGCCATGCCGACCATGGCGGCGCACAAGCCGCCCAGCACGAACGCCAGCAGCACCGGAATGCCCGGCACGCGCAGCATGAAGTTATAGGCGGCGAACGCGCCTACAGCCATGAAGGCCGCCGTACCCAGCGAGAGCTGGCCCGCGTAGCCGGTGAGGATGTTGAGCCCCAGCGCCGCAAGCGCAAAGATCAGGAAGGGAATGAAGATGGCCGACAGCATATAAGGCGACGACACCAGCGGCAGCACCAGAAGCGCCACGGCCAGCGTCGCGAACAGCGCGATGCGGTCCTGGCGGATCGGCAGGATCTGGCCGTCGGCCTCGTAGCTGGTCTTGAATTGTCCTGCTTCGCGGTAGAACATCGCTCAAATCCTCCGGATGATTTTTTCGCCGAACAGCCCTTCCGGGCGCACCAGCAGGAACAGCAGGGCCAGCACATAAGGGAACCAGCCTTCGATACCGCCGCCGACGTGCGGCCCGATGTAGACTTCGGCCAGCTTTTCGGAAGCGCCGATAATCAGGCCACCCACGATCGCGCCCGGAACCGAAGTGAAGCCGCCCAGGATCAGCACCGGCAGCGCCTTCAGCGCAATGAAGGTCAGTGCGAACTGCACGCCATTGCGTGCGCCCCACAGCATGCCCGCCACCAGCGCGACCATGCCAGCCACCGCCCACAGGATGCCCCAGATACGCTGCAGCGGGATGCCGACTGCCTGCGCCGCCTGGTGGTCGTCCGCCACGGCGCGCAGCGCGCGGCCGACCTTGGTCTTGGCGAACATCAAGGCCAGCAAGGCGACCAGCACGGCACAGATCACGGCAGCGACCAGGTCGAAATTGGAGACGATGATGTTGAACTTCTCCATCACGTATTCGTTCGGGATGTCCTCGATCGGCAGGTCCAGCTTGTGCACCTGGGAGCCCCAGATCAGCTGCGCCAGCCCTTCGATGAAGAAGGCCAGGCCGATGGTGGCCATGAAGAGCGTGATTTCAGGCTGGTTCACCAGGGGCCGCAGAACGACGCGTTCGATCGCCAGGCCGAGGATCACCATCGCAAGCACCGTGGCAGGGATGGCGAGCCACAGCGACAGTCCGAACTTGTCCATGAAGCCGACGCAGGTCAGCGCGGCGAAGAACACCATCGCTCCCTGCGCGAAATTGAATACGCCGGACGCCTTGTAGATCAGCACGAAACCGATCGCCACCAGCGCATACATCACGCCGGACAGCAGGCCGCCGATCAGGGTCTCGAAGAAGAAAGAAATATCCATCAGTGGGCCACTCCGAGGTAAGCGTCGATCACGTCCTGGTTGGTGCGGACTTCATCCGGCGTCCCGTCGCCGATCTTCTTGCCATAGTCCAGTACCACCACGCGGTCGGAGATATCCATCACCACGCCCATATCGTGCTCGATCAGCACGATGGTGGTGCCGAACTGCTCGTTCACGTCGAGGATGAAGCGGCACATGTCCTGCTTCTCTTCCACGTTCATGCCGGCCATCGGTTCGTCCAGCAGCAGGATTTGCGGCTCGGCGGCCAGGGCGCGGCCCAGTTCAACCCGCTTCTGCAGGCCATAAGGCAGGCGGCCTACCGGCGTCTTGCGGATATGCTGGATCTCGAGAAAATCGATGACTTCCTCGCATTTGCGGCGGTGTTCGATTTCTTCGCGCCGCGCCGGACCTAGGTACAGGGCCTGCAGCAGGAAGTTGGACTTCATCTTCAGGTTGCGCCCGGTCATGATGTTGTCCAGCACCGTCATGCCCTTGAACAGCGCAATGTTCTGGAAGGTGCGCGCGATGCCCGACTTGGCGGCCGCGTAGCAATCCATATTCTTGCGGTGCTGGCCGCGGTAGATGATTTCGCCCTGCTGCGGGCGGTATACGCCGTTGATCACGTTCAGCATCGAGCTCTTGCCCGCGCCGTTCGGTCCGATGATGGCGCGGATTTCGTGTTCGCGCACATTGAAGGAGATATTGGTCAGCGCCTTCACCCCGCCGAAAGAGAGCGAGATATTGCGCATGTCCAGGATCACGTCGCCGATCTTGCGGCCGGCGCTGATCGCTTCCTGTTCGTTCATTTGCATGGTGGCTTCCCCGCTTATGCTGCCTTGAGGTCCATGATCCGCAGGTCAGCCGCCACCGTGCCGGTGCGCCCATCCTCGAATTTGACCTGGGTTTCGATGTATTGCGAAGCCTTGCCGCCGTACAGTGCGTCGATCAGCACCGCGTACTTCTCGGCGATGAACTTGCGGCGTACCTTGCGGGTGCGGGTCAGTTCATCGTCGTCAGGGTCGAGCTCCTTGTGCAGCACCAGGAAGCGGTGCACCTGCGTGTCGGCCATCAGCGCTTCCTGCGCCAGGTCGGCGTTGACCTTTTCCACGCATTCCTTCACCAGTGCGTAGGTCTGCTCGTGCGCGGCCAGGTCGGTGTAGCCGGAGTAGGCGATGCCGCGCCGCTCGGCCCAGTTGCCCACGGCTTCCATATCGATGTTGATGAAGGCGGTAACCTTGTCGCGCTGGTGCCCGAACGCCACCGCTTCCTTGATGAAGGGGAAGAACTTCAGCTTGTTTTCGATGTAGTTGGGCGCGAAGATGGCGCCGTTGTTCATCTTGCCCACGTCGGCGGCGCGGTCGATGATGCGCAGGTGGCCGTCGTTGTCGAAGATGCCGGCATCGCCGGTGTGGAAGTAGCCTTCGCTATCGATCGCTTCGGCCGTCGCATCCGGACGCTTGTAATAGCAGTGCATCAGGGTCGGCGACTTCACCAGGACCTCGCCGTTCGGCGCAAGCTTCACTTCCACGCCCGGCGCAGGCTTGCCGACGGAATCGAACTTGATTTCGCCATCGGGCTGCAGGCAGATGTAAGCGCAGGTTTCAGTGGAACCGTAGAACTGCTTCAGGTTGACGCCGATCGAACGGTAGAAGCGGAACAGGTCCGGACCGATCGCGGCGCCTGCCGTGTAAGCAACGCGGATGCGGGACATGCCAAGCACATTGCGCAGCGGGCCGTATACCAGCACATTGCCGATGGCATAGCTGATGCGGTCGGCCAGCGGCACCGGTTTGCCGTCGAGGATGTCCGAACCCACGCGGCGCGCCACGTCCATAAAGTGATGGAACATCTTGCGCTTGATGGTTCCCGCATCTTCCATGCGGATCATCACCTGCGTCAGCATGTTCTCGAAGATGCGCGGCGGGGCAAAGTAGTAGGACGGCCCGATCTCGCGCAGGTCGGTTGTCACCGTATCCGACGATTCCGGGCAGTTGACGGTAAAGCCCGCGGTCAGCGCCTGGGCGAAGGAGAACAGGCAATCGCCCACCCAAGCCATCGGCAGGTAGGACAGCACGTTCTCCTCGTCGGTCAATTTATCGAAACTGATGCCGCCAATGGCCGCCGACAGCAGTGCCTTGTGGGTCTGGCACACGCCTTTCGGCTTGCCGGTGGTGCCGGAGGTGTAGAGGATGATGGCGTTGTCGCTTTCCTTGCCCTCGGCAATGGAAGCTTCGTAAAAGCCCGGATGCGCCTTGTCGTACTCGCGCCCCAGCTCCTGCAGGCGTGCATAGGATAGCAGCTGCTGGTGCGTGTAATTGCGCATGCCGCGCTCGTCTTCGTAGGCGATGTGCGCGATCGACGGACATTGCTCGCACAGGTCGAGCAGCTTGTCGACCTGCTCCTGGTCTTCGACGATGGCGTACTGGATCTCGGCGTTCTCCAGCACAAAGGCCAGGTCGGCGGCCGGCGCATCCTGGTACATCGGCACCGGCACGCCGCCCAGGCATTGCGCCGCAAGCATCGACCAGTACAGGCGCGGGCGGTTGTCGCCAATGATCGCCAGGTTCATCCCGCGCTGGAAGCCGATCGCTGCCAGCCCGCACGCCAATGCGCGCACTTCCGCATTCGTTTGCTGCCAGTCCCAAGTCTGCCAGATGCCCAGGTCCTTTTCGCGGAACGCAGGCTTATGCGGCCGCTCCTTGCCATGCTGAAGCAGCCTGCGAGGGAAGGTCGTCAGATTATCCTGCACGGTGTCTCCTTGGTTTTAGGTGCGCATTTTAGTTATCAGGCGCTTTTTGTGTGATGATATTAGCGTGAGCTATGTCGCAAGGTTGTCATTTCAAAGACAATTCGACGACTTTTGATGGTGCGACGCAACAACAATGAAAACTGAACCAAGCCTGATTGAAGCCATACGCAGTTCCACCTGGGCCCCCGTGCTGACACCCGAGCAGCTGGCACGCGTGGAGGCGAGCTGTTACGAGGAATTTATTCCCAAAGGTGGCTTCGTTTGCCATAAAGGAGAGGTTGTCGATAATTGGATCGGCATTATCTCGGGCATGGTGAAAATGAATAATTTTTCTCCGAACGGGAAAAGCGTCACATTTACCGGCGTGCCGCCCGGCGGCTGGTTTGGCGAAGGTTCATTACTAAAAGACGAACGCCGCCGATATGACGCCATGACGCTGCGCGACAGCCGAATCGCGCGCATGCCGGCTGCCACCTTCCACTACCTGCTCGAGAATAGCCTACCCTTCACCCGGTTCCTCTTGATGCAGCTCAACGAACGTTTGGGTCAGTTCATCGGCATGGTGGAAAACGAGCGCCTGCTGGACCCCGATACCCGCGTCGCGCGCTGCCTGGCCTCATTGTTCAATTCCCACCTTTACCCTGGGATTGAACGCTTGGTGCAGATTTCACAGGAAGAAGTCGGCCTGCTGTCGGGTTCTTCGCGCCAGCGCGCCAACCAGGCTCTGCAAGTGCTCGAAAAACAGGGACTGTTGCGCGTGGACTACGGCGGCATCCGCATCCTCGACCTCGACGGTTTGCGCCGCTTCGAGGCTTAGTTACCGCAACGAGCGTTCCCGAACAGACCAGCCCCGCTTGCAGCGGCATGCTGGGCGCACCTGATCTGTATCGGAGGACATCATGAACTTTCCAATCAGAACTGCGCTGGCAGCCCTGCTGACCATGCTTGGCGCCCAAGCGTTTGCACAGATTACCCTCTACCCTGGTGAAGGCTGGCGGGGCCGCCCGATCAATATCACCCGTTCGGTTCGCGACCTGCGCGCTGCGGGGTTCGACAACCGCGCTTCTTCGGTTGTGGTCGAACGCGGCCGCTGGGAAGCGTGCACCTTGCCCAACTTTGAGGGCGAATGCAAGATCTTGCGTCGCGGCAGCTATGAATCGCTTGAAGGCATGGGCTTGAACGACAATATCTCGTCGATTCGCGCGGTGCCGCCGCGCCGCCGCGTCGATGAAATGGCATATGCACCCGAGCCGGCGGCTCAACCAAACTACGAGTACCGCATGCGGCCGAGCGAGCGCGTGTATGAGGCCCCGATCACCTCAGCCCGTGCCGTGGTCGGCCCGCCGGAACAGCGCTGCTGGGTTGAGCGGCAGCAGGTTGAGTCGTCGGGTGGCAGCGGCACGGCCGGCGCCATTGCCGGCGCCTTGCTGGGCGGGGTGCTGGGCCACCAGGTTGGCGGCGGTACAGGCCGCGATATTGCCACCGTGGGCGGCGCCATCGCCGGCGCGGCAGTTGGCTCCAACGTCGGCCGCAACGCCGGAAACCAATATGCCCAGAACGTGCAGCGCTGCGAGTCTGTTCCCAGCCGTACGCCGCAATATTGGGACGTGACCTACGATTTCCGCGGCGTCGAGCACCGCGCCCAGCTCTCGACTGAGCCCGGCCGGACCATTACCGTCAACCGCGACGGGGAGCCGCGCATGTAGTCCAGGCTAAGCAACATAGCGCAATCGCGGTATGATTGCGCTATGAAAGATTCAATCAGCAACAGGCTGGAATCCATGCGCGCGGCCATGCGCCGCCATCAGGTTGACGCCTGCATGGTCCCTTCCTCCGATCCGCACCTGTCCGAATACCTGCCGCCGCGCTGGCAGGGCCGCGAATGGCTGTCCAATTTCACCGGATCGGTCGGCACCTTCATCATTACCCAGGATTTTGCGGGTGTCTGGACCGACGGCCGTTACTGGACGCAGGCGGAATCCGAACTGGCCGGCACCGGCGTGCGGCTGATGAAGATTTCATCGGGCGCCAGCGTGCAATATGTGGACTGGCTTGCCGAAACGCTGAAGCCGGGCCAGGTCGTGGCAGTAGACGGTGCGGTGCTTGGGCTGTCGATTGCCCGCCTGCTGCAGGCGCGCCGCATCGCCATGCGCACGGACCTCGACCTGCTCGATGAAGTATGGAGCGGCCGCCCCGGCTTGCCGGATGCGCCGGTCTACGAACACCAGCGGCCATACGCCGACAAGACCCGCGCCGCCAAGCTGGCGGCGCTGCGGACCGACATGGCGCGCCTTGGCGCGACCCACCACGTCATTTCGACGCTGGACGACATCGCTTACCTGTTCAACCTGCGCGGCTCGGACGTCAACTACAATCCGATCTTCCTGTCGCACGCGCTGATCGACCGCGAGCGCGCCATGCTGTTCGTCGGCGCCGGCAAGATCGAACCGGGCCTGGCCGGACTGCTGGCGGCCGATAATGTCTTCGTCGAGCCCTATGAAGAAGCGGCCCAGGCCCTGGCTTCGCTTCCTGCCGGCAGCACGCTGCTGCTGGATCCGCGCCGTATTACTTTCGGTACCCGCCAGGCCGTGCCGGACAGCGTGAACGTGATCGAGGCGGTCAACCCGACCACCTTCGCCAAGTCGCGCAAGACCGAGCACGAGGCCGACCACGTCCGCGCCACAATGGAGCAGGACGGTGCAGCGCTGTGCGAATTTTTCAGCTGGCTGGAACAGGCGTTGGAAGACCCGCAGCGCGAGCCGCTCACCGAATACGCCATCGGCCAGCACCTGCTGGAAGCGCGCCGCCGCCGTCCGGGCTTTGTCAGCCCGAGCTTCGGGACCATCGCCGGCTTCAAGGCCAACGGCGCAATCATGCATTACCGCGCGCCGGCGCAGGGCAGCGCCGTGGTGGAAGGCGATGGCCTGCTGTTGCTCGATTCCGGCGGCCAGTACGTCGGCGGCACCACCGACATCACGCGCGTGGTGCCGGTCGGCGACATCACACAGGAACACAGGCGCGACTTCACCCTGGTCCTTAAAGGGATGATTGCGCTGTCCGTCGCCCAGTTCCCGCGCGGCGTGAAGTCGCCGATGCTGGACGCCATCGCGCGCGCGCCGCTGTGGGCTGCCGGCATCGACTTCGGCCACGGCACCGGCCACGGCGTCGGCTTCTTCCTGAACGTGCACGAGGGCCCACAATCGATTTCGCCTTCCACGCCTCCTGATGCGCATACGGCAATGGAGCCGGGCATGATCACCTCGAACGAGCCGGGCATCTACCGTCCCGGAAAATGGGGCATACGCATCGAGAACCTGGTACTGAACGTGCCGGCGGCGGCTTCCGAGTTCGGCGAATTCCTGCGCTTCGAAACCCTGACCCTGTGCCCGATCGATACGCGCTGCGTCGACAAGTCCCTGCTGCGCGAAGACGAAGTGCGCTGGCTGAACGACTACCATGCCACCGTGCGCCAGCGCCTGCGCCCCCACGTCGATGGCGCGGCGTTGCGCTGGCTGGAACAAAGGACGGAGGCAATATGAGCCGTTCCACCAAGGCATCCGCCGCACTGGCTCGCCTGAAAGAGCGCTCCGGCAACCAGGCCTATTCGATGACCATGACCGGCAGCGGCCATTTCTTCCTGACCGAAGGGCCGGGCCAGCCCCCGCTGTGCGCGCCCATGGAGCTGGACGATTTTGTGGCCTTCGTCAATGCACAGGGCCCGCAAAAGGCGAAACGGGTCAGCAAACTCGATGTAGCATTTGAAAAGCAGCTCGCAGCCAAGAAAACACCAAAACCATAAGTGAGGCAGCCATGCCAAGCATAGAATTCCTGCGCGCTTACTGGTCGTCCGGCGAAATGGCGACCAACTTCGTGATCCTGATGAATATCATTGGAGCGCTCCTGCTTGGCCTATTGGTCGGCTACGAGCGCTCCTACCACGGCCGAGCGGCCGGCATGCGCACTTACGGGCTGGTGTGCATGGCGTCGGCCGCGCTGACCGTGGTGTGCGGTTATCCATCGCTGTGGTTCGGCGGGCATATGTCGGAACTGGTGGGCACGGACCCCACGCGCGTCGTGCAGGGCATTGTGACCGGCATCGGCTTCCTTGGTGCGGGCGTGATCATGCGCGAAGGCTTCAATATTTCCGGCCTGACGACGGCGGCTTCGATCTGGGCTTCGTCCGTGATTGGCATTGCGGTGGGGCTGGGTTTTTACCTGGGCGCCATGGGCCTTGCCTTCCTGTGCGCGATGTCGATGATCTTCCTGTCCAAGGTGGAGGCCTGGCTGCCGTCGCGGCACGCGATCGCGATCACCATGCGCTTCAAGCCGGGCTTTGAGCCGAAAGAAGACCAGCTGCGCGCCATGGCGCTGGAGCGCGGCTATCAGATCGCCGGCGGTTCGCTGACCATCGGCATGGACCAAGGCAAGCTGGAGTGGCGCTTTGTCGCACTGGCGCTCAGCAAGCGCAGTGGATCTCCGCTGTCGCGCATCGCCGAAGAGATGACCCATTTCGACGGCATCGACAGTTTCCAGGTCACCCACGCACGCAACTAGGAGGCAGGTTTGGTCATCCATTCACAAGACGTTCTCGATTTCTGGTTCCTGCCGATCGGCGCCAAAGGCCACAATATGCAGCGCCCCGAATGGTGGCGCAAGGACGATGCCTTCGACCGCGCCATCTTCCAGCAGTTCGGCGACGTGATCGAGGAGGCCCTGGCGGGCGGCCTGCGCCAGTGGGACGACGAAGGCACCCAAGGCACGCTGGCGCGCATCATCGTGCTGGACCAGTTCACCCGCAACGTCTACCGCGGCACGCCGAAGGCCTTCGCCGGCGACCCGCTGGCGCTGGAGGCTGCCAAGGCCCTGGACGATTCGGGGGCGAACCAGACCTTGCCGCCGGCGCAGCGCGCCTTTTCCTACATGCCGCTCGAGCATTCGGAAAACCTGTCGATGCAGATGCGCTGCGTGGACCTGTTCGAAATGCTGGCGGCCGACGCGCCGGCCTACGCGGGCATGCTGGATTACGCTAAGAAGCACATGGAGGTGATCCGCCGTTTCGGTCGCTTCCCCCACCGTAACGCCATCCTCGGCCGCGAATCGACGCCCGAGGAAATCGAGTTCCTCAAGCAGCCCGGGTCGAGTTTCTGATGCTGCGTCTCTCCGTTATCGGCGGCGGCCATGTGGGCCGCGTGCTGGGGCGCCTGTTCTCGAGCACCGGCGCGTTCGCAGTGCAGGACGTCGCGGCCCGTTCGCTGGACAGCGCATCGCGCGCCCAGGCATTCATCGGCGCCGGAACGCCCGTCGTCGCCGGCGGCACGCTGCGCCAGGCCGATGTCTACATGCTGACGGTCAGCGACGACCAGATCGTTCCGGCATGCGAAGCGCTGGCGGCGGCGGTGCCGCTGCAGGGCGCGGTGGTGTTCCATTGCAGCGGCGCTCTGGCCTCGGACAAGCTGGCGGCTGCCCGTGCAGCCGGCGCCTACGTCGCCAGCGTGCACCCGATCCGCAGCTTTGCCGATACCGAGGCAGTCGCCGCCGGCTTTGCCGGCACGTTCTGCGGCGTGGAAGGCGACCCGCAAGCGCTCGACGTGCTGCTGCCCGCGTTGACGGCGATTGGTGGCCGATCGGTAAAGATTGATCCGGCGGCAAAAACGGTGTATCACGCGGCCGCTGTCTTCGCGAGCAATTACCTGGTCACCGTGATTGATGCGGCGCTGCGCGCCTACCAGGCGGCGGGCATTGCCGAAGCCGAGGCGCGCGAACTGGCGCGGCCGCTCGCCATTGAATCGCTGGAAAATGCCTTCCGCCTCGGCGCGGCGCCGGCGCTTACCGGGCCAATTGCGCGCGGTGATATGGCAACCGTGCAGCGGCAGCACGATGCGGTGGCGGCATGGGATGAGGCCGCCGGCCGGCTGTACGAAGCGCTGGTGCCACCAACCGTCGCGCTGGCAGCGCGCAAACGTGCAGGCCGGCCCTGATAACAGGCCTTGCATTCCAGGAGTGCAAAAGTATAGTTGAAAGACAGGACATGCTTTTCGTTCCATCTTTTGTTGTGGTGGAGCAAAAAGATGGCCCCGGCGGGTGACAAAATTAGCCGTTAGCAATAAGCTAGTCCACTTGGGAAAGCCATATACAGTTCTAGGGGAAAGCTATGTTATTTTTGAAATCCACGTCGGTCACCAAGGCGCCTGGCATTTACGAGGTGGATATTGCCGCAAAGCCGCCTGGCAAGACTTTCGGGGTCTACATGGCGACCGATCCGGACAATCCCCCGACCTCCGTGCTGGAAGCCCTGGCTGCAGGCGGCTTCAAGCAGGTACACAGCTCCGGCTACACCCACAAGGACCGCGGCAAAGTGCTGGACCTGCACTTCCAGAAAGATGGCACTGACCTCTTCAATGGCTGGAAGGCTGAAGAAGCCGAAGCCAACATGGCCATCATCAACAAGATTTTCAACGACGCCGGGGTTGCCATTACCCCGCGCGTGATGTCGCTGGCCGAAGCTTACGCCTGAACCTCAATGTGATACAGGGCCCAGGGGCAGGTGGTGAAACGTTCGCCCACGGGCCTGCCCGCCATTTCCGGTACGCGGTCCGCATCGTATAGTGCCCATAGAGGGCCCAGGCCGCCCAGCGCCATGGGCGCGCCATCCATGTGTGTGGCAACGATAAAGCGCTGCGTCCTCGCGCGCGCCAAGGACACCGCCACCGCGTAACCGTCCACTGCACGCAGCACCAGGTTGCTGTTATCGCTGGTTTGCGCGCCGGCAGCTTTCAGCACGTCCACCAGCAGCGGGCCGGACAGGGTATGGACCCGGTTATCGTATTCCAGCGTCGGCTTGATGGTGACTGCCGGCAATGCTGCCAATGCGGCAAAATCGAAAGCAAAAGCTTTTTCAAAGCTTAGCCGTTGCTTATACATCATCTGATCGGAGACGCGGTCGAAGCTGCCGCGGTTCGGCTTGGCAATCGCGCCGGTCACGGTCAGCAGCGCCGGGCCGCGTTCGGCTTTGGGAGCAGCGGCGCCCAAGGACGGGAGGGCGCCGGCCGCTGCCACGGCGCCGAGGAATTGACGTTTCTTCATTGCTATATCATAACGCCTATGGACCTGTTTTCCACCGAAGCTGAGCTAGTTCCCATCCCGATTGACGATGGTGAGCTGTATTTCATGCGGCAGCTGCCGCTTGCTGTGGATAACGCGCAAGTGATGCAAAGGCTGCTCGGTGAAACGGACTGGAAGGCGGAAACCATCTTCCTGTTTGGTCGCGAAGTGGCGCAGCCGCGCTTGAGCGCATGGTATGGGGAGAAGCGCTATACCTATTCGGGACGCACATTCGAGCCCCTGCCATTCACGCCGCTGCAGCTGGAGATCAAGCGCGCCGTCGAGGCCGCCACCGGCCAGCGCTTCAACAGCGTGCTGCTGAACTATTACCGCAACGAACAGGACAGCATGGGCTTCCACAGCGACGACGAAGTGGAACTGGGCCCGCTGCCTGCCATTGCCTCGGTCAGCTTCGGCGCCACCCGTACCTTTATCCTGAAGCATAAAAAGCAGCCGAAAACCATCAAGATCGACCTGACGGACGGCAGCCTGCTGCTGATGGCGGGCAAACTCCAGCATTGCTGGCGGCATGGCATCAATAAAGAGCGGAAATCTTGCGGCCCGCGCATAAATCTCACATTTCGGCTCATCTGAAGCCAAGTTCGTTCATTTTGGGCTGAACATTTGTAATTCAAGGTCGCTTACAAATTCACACAATTCTTACCAGTTCGTCTCCCCCTTGAACTTTTGGCAGTGTTATCTTGCTTTCCATCGCACTTCCACAGATGAAGCGCGGTCCCAAGCAAGTCCATTTACTTTTGCTGAAAGATCACGAACATGAAAAAAATCGCATTTGCCCTCATTACTTCCGCCGTTGCCCTGGGCGCGGCCTCCGTCCAGGCCCAGGAGCTGAAGCCGTACATCGGCGCAGGCGTTGTGGCCAACACGAACAAGTACACCCTGCCTAACGACACCAGCAATGGTGACAAGAAGAGCACCGAATACGGCGGCAAGATCTTCGGCGGCGTGCAGATCGACAAGACCTGGGGCGTGGAAGCCGGTTATGTAGATTTCGGCAAACAGTCGTACAACTACACCACCGGCGCCGGCACCGGCAGCATCGAAAGCAAGGCCAAGTCCTTCTACCTGGCTGGCAAAGGCAGCTTCCCGGTCAACCAGCAACTTGCCCTGACCGGCAAACTGGGCCTGGCCCACAACAAGAATGACGTGAATGCCACCGGCCTGGCTTCGGCGTACAACGGCGATAGCAGCCGTAACGCGCTGTATGCTGCGGTTGGCGCTGAGTATGCCTTCACCGAGAAGGTATCGGGCGTGCTGGAGTACGAGCACTTCGGCAAGAACGATATCGACCAGGGCCGCCGCAAAGGCGCGGTCAACCTGGGCGTGAAGGCTAGCTTCTGAGTCGAGGGGGAAGGCAGTTCAGCTGCTTCCCCCCGCAAAGTCCCGATCGAGGCCGGGTGCGACAAGGGCAGCTGCGCGCTGCCTAAGTCCTTGTGCCCGCCTCACCTTCCAGTCGGACATTGCGTCCGGCTCATTGGGTAGTCGAAGGCTTTTTCCTTTCCTTTCGACACACCCTCAATGCGCGCTTTGAGGCCATCCGTGCCGTCGCGCTTGTAAATGATCCGCTGCGGGAAATCATGCTGCGGGTTTTCAAACACGACCTCACCATCGCCGATCGACTTGACCGGGAAGGCGGCTTCGGGCTGCTTGCCTGGCTTGGCGACGTAAGACCAGATGCCGGGTTCGGTTTCGCGGATCATCGTGTGTTCCCATTCGACCGTTTTGCCGTTCTTGACTGTTCGGGCGATGCCGAGCATGGTGCCGCCGGCGGGGAGGGTCCACATTTCCACTGAGCCGTTTTCGGCGCCGGTTTGCGACCAGCAGCCGGCCAGCCAGGCCAGCTTGTCGAGCGGGGCTTCGTGCGCGAGAGCGCCTGCGCTGGCCAGTAGCAGGCCGCATAGGAATTGTTTGCGCATTGTTGGCTCCTCTTCTAAACCCGGTAAACCTGGGCCAGACCCAAGGGTCTGACCCCCATGATCTTGCGGCCAGCGGCTCCGGCATACCTGGGTCAGACCCTTGGGTCTGACCCGGCCTTACCGGGTTTAGCCGTG
This sequence comes from Pseudoduganella sp., assembly GCA_039593355.1. Lineage (GTDB taxonomy): Bacteria > Pseudomonadota > Gammaproteobacteria > Burkholderiales > Burkholderiaceae_D > Rugamonas. The sequence goes on along the minus strand of JBCNPK010000002.1, from coordinate 177,778 downwards.
CAGTGGCTTGTAACGGATACGCTTCGGCTTGGCGCCTTCTTCGCCCAGGCGCTTCTTCTTGTCCGCTTCATATTCCTGGTAGTTACCGGCGAAGAAGGTGACTTGCGAGTCGCCTTCGAAGGCCAGGATGTGGGTCGCGATACGGTCCAGGAACCAGCGGTCGTGGGAGATCACCATCACCGAGCCGGCGAATTCCAGCAGAGCATCTTCCAGCGCGCGCAGGGTTTCCACGTCCAGGTCGTTGGACGGTTCGTCCAGCAGCAGGACGTTGCCGCCCATCAGCAGGGTCTTCGCCAGGTGCAGGCGGCCACGCTCACCACCGGACAGGTTGCCCACAATCTTCTGCTGGTCCGAGCCTTTGAAGTTGAAGCGGCCGACATAAGCACGCGACGGCATTTCGAAACGGCCAACGCTGAGGATGTCAGCACCGCCGGACACTGCCTCGAACACGGTCTTTTCATTGTCCAGCTTGTCGCGGCTCTGGTCCACCAGGGAAATCTTGGCGGTCTTGCCGATGACCACTTCGCCGCTGTCCGGCTGCTCGATACCGGCGATCATCTTGAACAGGGTCGACTTACCGGCGCCGTTCGGGCCGATGATGCCGACGATCGCGCCCGGCGGAATGGTAAATGACAGATTGTCGATCAGCAGGCGGTCGCCGAAGGATTTGCTGACGTTCTTGAACTCGATCACGTCGTTGCCCAGGCGTTCAGCCACAGGGATGAAGATCTCCTGGGTCTCGTTGCGCTTCTGGTATTCGTATTCGCTCAGCTCGTTGAAGCGGGCCATACGGGCTTTGGACTTGGCCTGGCGTGCCTTCGGATTCTGGCGCGCCCATTCCAATTCCTTCGCCAGCGCTTTCTGGCGTGCCGATTCGGTTGCTTCTTCCTGCTTCAGGCGGGCTTCCTTCTGTTCCAGCCACGAAGAGTAGTTGCCCTTCCATGGGATGCCGTGGCCGCGGTCCAGTTCCAGGATCCACTCGGCGGCGTTGTCGAGGAAGTAGCGGTCGTGGGTGATGCCGACCACGGTGCCCGGGAAGCGCACCAGGAATTGTTCCAGCCATTCGACCGATTCCGCATCCAGGTGGTTGGTCGGTTCGTCGAGCAGCAGCATGTCCGGCTTGGACAGCAGCAGTTTGCACAGCGCCACGCGGCGTTTTTCACCGCCGGACAGCACGCCGATCTTCTGCTCCCACGGCGGCAGGCGCAGCGCGTCGGCGGCCATTTCCAGCTGCAGGTTCAGGTTGCCGCCATCGGCAGCGGCGATGATCGATTCCAGGCGTTCCTGTTCCTTGGCCAGCGCGTCGAAGTCCGCGTCCGGTTCGGCGTAGGCGGCGTACACCGCTTCCAGTTGCGCTTGCGCGGAGAAGGCTTCGCCCAGGCCGGATTCGACTTCTTCGCGCACGGTTTTTTCAGGATCCAGCTGTGGTTCCTGCGGCAGGTAGCCGATGTTCAGGCCGGGCATCGGGCGTGCTTCGCCCTGGATGTCGGTGTCGATGCCTGCCATGATTTTCAGCAGGGAGGATTTGCCGGAGCCGTTCAGGCCCAGCACGCCGATCTTGGCGCCCGGGAAGAAGGACAGGGAAATATCCTTCAGAATCTGACGTTTCGGTGGGACGATTTTGCCCACGCGGTTCATGGTATAGACGTAATTGGCCACGGTGTGTGTTCTTGTCGGTTCGTAAAGGCGCTAGTTTAGCGCATTTGGGGGGACGAAAAAAAACCCGGCGGCTGCCGGGTCTTCTGTCAGCGTAGCTGGCGCTGCTTATGCTTTGCGGCGGCGCACGGTGGCCAGTGCAGCAAGGCCCAGGCCGGTCAGGAACAGGCTGGTCGGCACTGGAATGCGGGCGTCGGCCGGCGGGAGCGGCAGGTCGACGGCCAGCAGGTTCAGGCGCAGGCTGTCGACGTTGAATTGGCCGCGGCTGCCAAAGATGGACAGGTTCAGGATGCCATCTTGCATGATGTCGCTCAGGGCCTTGCTGTCCAGGCTCAGCGTCACGCTCAGGTCGCCGCTGTAGCCGCCATGGTAGGCGTTGCTGGTGGTCTCGTAATATTTCCAGCCAAAGCGGTCGCTGCCGGTTTTGGTGGTCGAGGTGGAGAAACCGGACCAGCTTTCCTGCCATTCCGAAGTATCGCTGGAAGAGGTGTCGCCCACCGATACCTTCATGGTGTCGCTGGTCAGGTCCCACGAGTAAGTCGAACCGGTCCTGGAGTAGGTGTAATCCAAGACCGTGCAGTTGCCGTGGTTGCAGGCGCCGGCATTGGTGTGCGACGAAGTCTTGGTCAGGCTGTAGTTGCCAAAAGACTCGGTGTTGAGATTGTATGCCGCGTCGGAATGGCCGAAGACGGTCAATTGCCCAAACGAAATCGCATTGCTGCTCAAGCCCTGGCCAAGCAAGAGGCCGTTCACATTGAACTCGTACGATTTGCTAACGCCGGAAACGAAGTGGTCGGCAGCCGTCAGATTCGCAGTGAGTGCGGTCGGAAGGGCTTGTGCGCTTGCGGCGAAGCCCAGGGCGGCGATACCTACCAGAAACTTATTGCTTACCATTAATACTCTCCTGTGGTGGAAACATGGATAAAGCAAAGTGCGTGCCTGGTATTGTCAAACCGTTCACAGGCCATTGATTCATATACGGAAATTTAGATTGAGTAAAAGGAAACGATCTATCTTTTCGGTAACAATGTAAAGTTTTCCGACACTCAACTAGCCTTTCTGCTGACCAACCAGCCTTCCAGCATATAAATCGCGAGCGCTCCCCAAATGAAGAGGAAGCCGACCAGGCGGGTTGTGGAAAACGCTTCATGGAATACCCAGACGCCCAGCAGCATCTGCAGCGAAGGCGACATATATTGCAGCATTCCCAGGACCGACATCGGAATGCGCCGCGCCCCGGCTGCGAACAGCAGCAGTGGAATCGCGGTGGTAGGGCCCGCCGCGGCCAGGAGCCAGCGCGTATTGTCCGACTCGGCATTCACGAAGACGCTTTGGCCGTGGTACACCAGCCAGCCTAGGTAGGCCACGGCCAGCGGGAACAGGATCAGGGTCTCAAAGGACAGCCCTTCGAGCGCGGCCAGCGCAGCGGTCTTGCGCAGCAGGCCATAGGCGCCAAAGCTGATGGCCAGCACCAGGGCGATATACGGCACCTGGCCGGCTTGCCAGGTCAGCCATGCCACGCCAGTGGCTGCGACCCCGATCGCCATCCATTGGCCCCGGCGCAGTTTCTCCTTCAGCACCAGCATGCCCAGCAGGACATTCACGAGGGGATTGATAAAGTAGCCGAGGCTGGCATCGACCACATGGCCGTTGTTCACCGCCCAGATATAGACGAACCAGTTCGCGCTCAAGAGGAAGGCACTGGCCAGGAAGCTGCCCACGATTTTGGGCTGGCGCAACACTTGCGGCAGCCATTTCCATTGGCGGCGCACCGTCAGGACCAGCATCAGGAAGACCAGCGACCACGCCATGCGGTGGGCCAGGATTTCGGACGCCGGAACGTTTTTAATTGCGTGAAAATACAGGGGGAACAGGCCCCAGGACAGGAAAGCGCCTGCGGCGTACAGCATGCCGGTATTCATGAGAGCGGTGATTTTCTTTTCGTAAAGGTGGAAAATAGCACACTCGCCACGTTTTCACCGGCGACCTAAAAAACTTGCAAAAGGCCTATAGTTGGCCTATTGTGCGATGCACCAAAACCAATTTTGGGTGAAATCTTGTCACAACATAAGAAAAGCAGCGTTGCCGCGCTGACACTGGCCGCCATCGGCATTGTCTACGGCGACATCGGCACCAGCCCTCTCTATACCCTCAAAACCATCTTCGATCCGGCCCACGGACTGCCCCTGAACCAGCAAAACCTGCTGGGCATCGTCTCCCTCATCTTCTGGGGATTGACGATGATTGTTTCCGTCAAATACGTCAGCCTGATGCTGCGCGCGGATAACCGCGGCGAGGGCGGCATCATGGCCTTGATGGCGCTGGCGCTGAATTCCGTGCACAAGGCCGCGCCGAAGTGGCACTTCCCCCTGCTGCTGATCGGTACTTTCGGCGCCACCATGTTCTATGGCGACAGCGTGATTACGCCCGCGATTTCCGTGCTGTCGGCGATCGAAGGTCTTGAGGTCGCAGCGCCTGGCCTTGAAAAGTACATCGTCCCGCTTACCATTGTCGTGCTGGTTACCCTGTACGCTGTGCAGCGCCACGGCACCGCCGGCATTGGCCGCTTCTTCGGCCCGATCATGGTTCTGTGGTTTGCCGCCCTGGCAGCCATGGGTGTCATCAACATCGTCAAAGAGCCTGCTATCCTGGCTGCGCTCAATCCGGCGCATGCTTTCACTTTCCTGTTCTCGCACGGTATGGTGGCATTCGTCGCCTTGGGCGCGGTGGTGCTGGCGTTCACCGGCGCCGAGGCGCTGTACGCCGACATGGGCCACTTCGGCAAGAAGCCAATTCGCATTGCCTGGTTCCTGGTCTGCTTCCCTGCACTTGCGCTGAACTACCTGGGCCAGGGTGCGCTGCTGATCAAGGATCCGTCCGCATTGGCCAACCCTTTCTTCAACCAGCTCGGTAGCTGGAGCGTGATCCCATTGGTGATCCTGTCGACGGCCGCCACCGTGATCGCGTCGCAGGCCACCATTTCCGGCACTTTCTCCATGACCAAGCAGGCCATTGCGCTTGGCATGCTGCCGCGTATGCGCATCCAGCACACTTCGGAAAGCGAGATGGGCCAGATCTACATCCCGGTGGTGAACTGGCTGCAGCTGATCGTAGTGCTGATCGCCGTGATTGGCTTCCAGTCTTCGGACGCCCTCGCGGGCGCCTACGGCATCGCGGTTACCGCAACCATGCTGGCGACCACGATCCTGACCTTCTTCGTGACCCGCTACCGCTGGAATCTGCCACTGATCCTGTGTTTCGGTGCCACCGGCTTCTTCATCATCATCGACATCACGCTGTTCTCGGCGACGTCGCTGAAGCTGTTCCATGGCGGCTGGTTCCCGCTGCTGCTCGGCACCGCGCTGTTCACCACCATGCTGACATGGCGCACCGGGCGCGAGCTGGTGTTCAAGAACCTGGAAAAGCACGCGATTCCGCTGGAAGACTTCCTGAACTCCCTGTTCATGGCGCCGCCGACCCGCGTGCCTGGCACCGCGGTCTTCCTGCGCGGCGAGAGCGACGGCGTGCCTCACGCGCTGCTGCACAATCTGTCGCACAACAAGGTGCTGCATGAACGCGTGGTGTTCTTCACGGTGCATATCGTGGAAGAGCCTTACGTACCGCCTTCGGAACAGGTGCGCGTCACGCCGCTGGGCCATGAGTGCTACCAGCTGAACATCCACTACGGCTTCAAGGACGAGCCGGACGTGCCGGCCATCATGGCCCTGTGCGAACAGTGCGGCCTGAAGTTCGAGATGATGGAGACTTCCTTCTTCATCGCGCGCCAGACCGTGATTTCCACTCCGGGCGAAGGCATGGCGCCGTGGCGCGAACACCTGTTCGTCGCCATGTCGCGCAATGCGCGCGCCGCGGCGGACTACTACCAGATCCCGCCAAACCGCGTCATCGAACTCGGTACGCAAGTGGAAATTTGAGACAGGAAATTTGTAACCGACTATGTCGGCTGGGAACAGGCGGGAGCAGTCTGCTAAACTTCTGCTCCAATATCCAACCCCACTGACCAATTAATAGGCAAGATTCAGATGAAGAATATGTTCAAAGTGATCGCTTCGATGGCATGCGCGCTGGCGCTGGTAGCTTGCGGCGGTGGCAGCAGCAACGACACCCCGGCCACCACGATCCCTCCCCAGCCATCCTTCACCAAGACCGATACCGTCGTGGGTACCGGCAGCGTGGAAGCGGCAAGCGGCGACCTGGTCTCGGTGCACTACACCGGCTACCTGTACAGCGACACCGCAGCCGACAAGAAAGGCGCCAAGTTCGAAAGCTCGCACGACGGCGCGAACACCCCGTTCGCCTTCACCCTGGGCCGTGGCTCCGTGATCGTGGGTTGGGACCAGGGCATTCCCGGCATGCGCGTGGGCGGCAAGCGCACCCTGCTGATCCCTGCAAGCATGGCCTACGGCGCGAACGAGCGGAAAGACGCTTCCGGCAACGTGATCATCCCTGCCAACACCGCACTGGTGTTTGATGTGGAAATGGTTGCCATCAGCCGCTAAGCGCAGCTGGCAATAAAGGAAAACGGCCTTCGGGCCGTTTTTTTTTTACCGCAGCATTTCGAGGTGGGGAATGCCGTCTTCGTCGTACGGTTCACCGACTGCCTTGAAGCCGAAGCTGCCGTAAAACTGTTCCAGGTGCGCCTGGGCGCCGATACGGATGCGCTGGCCAGGGTAGAGCGCTTCGGCGCAGCGGATACCTTCGGCGATCAGCTGCCTGCCCGCGCCGCTGCCACGCGCTGCCTGCGTGGTCAGTACACGTCCCAGCGACATTTCCGGATACTTGATGCCCGGCGCGATGCAGCGCAGGTAAGCGGCCAGCGTGCGCTTGCCGTCGATTTGTTGCCAGCCGAGCAAGTGATGGGCGTCCTGGTCGCAGCCGTCCAGGTCCGAGTAAAAACACTGCTGCTCAAGCACGAAGACTTCCTGCCGCTGCCGCAGCATTTCATACATGTCCGCGTTGGGAATGCTGTTGAAGTCAAGCCACTGCCATTCGATCATTGCTCTTCTCGCGTGAAAGGAAGGCCTTATTGTAACGCTGCGGCATGCATTGTCTTGATGCCGCATCTGGTGCAAAATAACATCATCGGTGATGTCAAGGAGGGCGCCATGAGAACGACGGTTACCATCGATGATGAGCTGTACAACCTGGCGTTGGAGATGTCCGATCCAGCAATGGATAAAGCCGATCTGTTCCGCGAAGCGGTCAAAACTTATGTCCGGGTCCATGCGGCGAAGCGCTTGGCCGCGTTAGGTGGATCACTGCCTGAAATGCAAGGTATTCCTCGTAATCGCGACGAGCCGGTGCAATGAAGGGTGTGCTGGTTGATACCTCGGTCTGGCTTGCCCATTTTCGGCATCGCGAAGCGGCGTTGGTAAAACTGCTTGGCTTGGATGCGGTGCTTACCCATCCGATGGTGTTGTTGGAGCTCGCTTGCGGCACGCCTCCCGCGCCACGCGCGCAAACGCTTCGTGATATCGGCTTGCTTCAGCAAACACGCCAGGCAAGTCTGCGGGAAGTGATGGCGTTTGTTGAGCGTGAACGACTATATGGGCTCGGATGTGGGTTGGTTGACATGGTGCTGTTGGCGTCGGCCAAAATGACGCCGGGCACCGAATTGTGGACGCTGGACACAAGACTCGCCGAACTTGCTGCACGGTTCGGTATTTTGTATAGCGCCGCCCCCAGCTAAGGAAGACCGCCTCGCCGTACCGGAGGCGGCCTCGTCATGCCAGCTTATTGTTCCAGGCGGATCTCACCGTTCTTGATGGCGGAAGCCAGCTCCGCCTTCACTTCGGCGCGCGTTTTGCCGCGCATCGGGGAGGCGAAATCCAGCGGATACAGTTCGCCGGTGAGGAGTTCACCGCGGCGCAGGGCGGCGATGGTCTCAGCACGCACTTCGGCACGGGTCCTGGTCGAAACAAACGTGGTGTCGGGCTGAGACCCATCGTAGGCTTCGCCGGAGGGCGCGATACGGGTGGTCGGTGGCGCTGCCTGTGCGGCAGTGGAGAGGGCCAGGGCAGTGCCTGCGACGAGGAATGCAAATGCTTTCATGATATTTCTCCTTGAAGGTGGGCGCGGCCGCCGTGGCCGCCGCGCCTTTGCTGCTTATACGATAGTCAGGGTGACGTCGATGTTGCCGCGTGTCGCGTTCGAATACGGGCAGACGATGTGGGCGGCGTTCACCAGTTTTTCTGCGGTTTCACGGTCCAGGCCAGGCAGCGAAATCTTCAGTTCCACTTCGATGCCGAAGCCGGTTTCGATCGGGCCGATGCCGACCGTGGCGTTGATCGAGGCATCCGCCGGAACCGCGATCTTGTCGCGGCCGCCAACGAACTTCATGGCGCCGATGAAGCAGGCGGAGTAACCGGCTGCGAACAGCTGCTCAGGGTTGGTGCCGAAGGCGCCGTTACCGCCCAGCTCTTTTGGAGTCGTCAGCTTGACGTCCAGGGCGCCGTCGCTGGAGACGGATTTGCCTTCGCGGCCGCCGGTGGAAGTTGCGTTAGCGCGGTACAGGATGTTCGAGATCTTGGCCATGATAAGTTTCCTTTTCGTAGATAGTGAGCGATTAACTAGCGTGCTATTTGTTTTCAGTTTTCCGGGCGATATGTGCTGCCCATGTGCACACTATAGATAGTGTGCGATTTAATTGCAAGCTATTTTTGAAGATTTCTTCGCTCATGAGGAAACTCACTCGGTTTGTGCCAGCAATTGCTGGATGCGCGCTTCGGTTTGTTCGTACTGCCCTTCACCAAAGTGTGTGTACACTACTTGGCCTTTTTTATTAATCAAATAGAAAGCCGGCCAGTAGCGGTTGTTGTACGCATTCCAGGTTTCGTACCGGTTGTCCTGCGCTACCGGATACCGTATGCCGAAGCGTTTCAGGGCGGTGCGTACATTCTCGGTCTTGCGCTCGAAAGCGTATTCCGGCGTGTGGACGCCGATCACGACCAGACCCTTGTCCTTGTATGTGTCGTGCCACTTCACGACGTGCGACAGGGTGTTGATACAGTTTATGCAGTCATAGGTCCAGAAATCAACCAGCACCACCTTGCCGCGCAGCTGCTTCATGCTCAGCGGTTCGCTGTTCAGCCATTGGTTGATGCCGCTGAATTCGGGTGCCTCAGCCGGGAGGCTGGCAGCGCCGGCGCTGCCGGTTGCGCCGAGCAGGGTGGCCACGGCAGCAAACAGTTTCAGGGTATTTTTCATCATCAAAGTCCTTTCAGGGTAGGGAAGTGTTGGGCGGCCCAGGAATAGGCCAGGGTGTCGTATTGCAGATAGATTGCGATGGCCGTGGCCAGCACCAGCACGCCGAACACTTGCTGCAGGCGCTGGGCGTGGCGCGCTACGGCACGCACGTGCTGGGTGGCGTACTGCCCGCCGTAGATAATCCCGAGCATGGGGATGGCCGCGCCGACGGCGTACAGGGTGAGCAGCAGGGCCGACCAGGCCGGGTCCTGCGCCTTCACCACGAGAACCAGGATCGATGCCAGCACCGGGCCGGCGCAGGGCGTCCAGACGGCGCCAAGCGATACGCCGAGCAGGAAGGCGGCGCCGTTGCTGCCGTCGTCCTCGCGCGGCGCGGCGGAAGCGCTGCGGCCGGGCAGCCGGGCCAGCAGCCATTCATAAGGCGCGGGCCAGACGCGGAACAGTCCGGACAGCGCTAGCAGGGCGATGGCGGTATTGCGCAGCACGTCCTGCGCCACCTCAAGGGTGCTGGAAACGGCGCCCAGCAGCATGGCGACGCTGGCAAAGCTCAGGATGAAGCCGGCAACGATGAACAGCGGGCGGCGGCGGTTGCGCTGGTTGACGCCGGAGCCCAGCAGGATGGGCAGCATGGGCAGTACGCAGGGTGAGGCGACTGTCAGCAGGCCGGCCAGGAAGGCCAGCGGAGTGTCGAGCGGGTTGGTCATGGTCGGCTCCGTGTTGAGGAATGACTCCATTGGACCGCGCCCAGGTATCCGCCATATGTCGCCGCACCCTTGCCTGTGCAATGTTTTGTGTCCCCGCGCCGGCCGTACACACTGGGATACAAATCTGCCCGCCGCTTTGGGTATCATGGCTCCATGGAAAACCAAGACCACATCCTGATCGTTGACGACGACCGCGATATCCGCGAGTTGATCGGTGCCTACTTGCAGAAAAACGGCTTGCGCGTTTCGCTGGCAGCCAACGGGCGCCAGATGCGCGCCGTGGTGGAAGAAGACACGCCGGACCTGATCGTGCTGGACCTGATGCTGCCCGGCGAAGACGGACTGACCCTGTGCCGCGACCTGCGGGCCGGCAAGCACAAGGCTGTGCCTGTCCTGATGCTCACCGCGCGCAACGACGAGACCGACCGCATCATCGGCCTGGAAATGGGCGCCGACGATTACCTGCCCAAGCCCTTTGCGGTACGCGAACTGCTGGCGCGCATCAATGCCGTGCTGCGCCGCACGCGCATGCTGCCGCCGAATATGCAGGTCAACGAATCCGTGCCGATGCTGGCTTTCGGTGACTGGCGCCTGGACACTGTGGCGCGCCACCTGCTCGATGCCGACGGTACCCAGGTTGCCTTGAGCGGCGCCGAGTACCGGCTGCTGCGTGTTTTCCTCGACCATCCGCAGCGCGTGCTGACGCGCGACCAGCTGCTGAACCTGACGCAGGGCCGCAACGCCGACCAGTTCGACCGTTCGATCGACCTGCTGGTGAGCCGTGTGCGGCAGCGCTTGCGCGACACGGCGCGCGAGCCGCGCTACATCAAGACGCTGCGCAGCGAAGGCTATGTATTCTCGGCGGCAGTGACGCTGGCGGCAGGCCAGCCATGATGCGCCTGCATTGGCCGCGCACGCTGTTCGCTCGCCTTGCCTTGCTGCTGTGCCTTGGCGTGGCGGTGGCGCAGGGCCTGTCGTTCTGGCTCACCATGCGCGAGCGCAACGAAGCCACCACCAATATGATGATGGGCTATATCGAGCGCGAGGTCACCACGTCGGTGGCGCTGCTGGACGCCTTGCCGCCCGCCGAGCGCGCCGCCTGGCTGCCCCGCCTGGCGCGCCGCAGCTACGAGTTCCGCCTGGAGGAATGCGACGAATCGCTGCCGCACCTGGAAGTGCTGGAGGCAAATGCCGTGCGCTCGTTCCAGGAAGGCGTCGGCAAGCAATACAAGCTGACCGTGCACCAGATCATCGGCGAACATGAGCGCTACCAGGTCCACCTGCGTTTGAGCGACGGCACACCGCTGACCATCGATTTCCGCCCGATGCGCAGTGTGCCGATGTCGCCGTGGTTTGGCGCCTTGATGGCGGCGCAGCTGGCGGTGTTTGCCCTGTGCTGCTGGCTGGCGGTGCGCCTGGCTACCCGGCCGCTCGAACAGCTGGCGCAGGCAGCCGATGCTCTGGGCCCGGATATGCAGGGCGCGCACCTGCCGGAAAGCGGTCCATCCGAGGTGGCGCGCGCTGCGCGTGCTTTCAACGCCATGCAGCAGCGCATTGCCGGCTATATGGGGGAACGCATCCAGATCCTGGCCTCGATCTCGCATGATTTGCAGACGCCCATCACGCGCATGCGCTTGCGGGTCGACATGATGGAAGACGAGGCGCAGCAGGCCAAGCTGCGACAGGATTTGCAGGCGATGGAGCAGCTGGTGAAGGAAGGCGTGGCCTATGCGCGCACGCTGCACGGCACCAGCGAGGCGCCGACCCGCATCGACCCCGACGCCCTGCTCGATAGCATGGTGCACGACTACACGGATTCCGGCCAGCAGGTCACGTTGCACGGCGCGGTAGGCCATCCAATGGAGCTGCGGCCGCAGGCCTTGCGCCGCGTGTTGGGGAACCTGATCGACAATGCCCTTAAATTCGGCGGCAGTGCCGAAGTGCATGTCGCGCGCGCCGAGGGCGATGGGGGCATCGTGATCCGCGTTCTCGATCGTGGGCCTGGCATTCCTCAGGAATCGCTGCAAGCGGTGTTCGAGCCCTTTGTACGGCTGGAGTCTTCACGCAGCCGCGAGACCGGCGGCACAGGACTGGGGTTGGCGATCGCGCGCCAGCTGGCTACTGCAATGGGCGGCACGCTGACACTGCACCAGCGCGAAGGCGGCGGTTTGGAAGCGCGGCTGGCGCTGCCCGGCTGAAGTCAGACCATCGCGCAGTCGAAACCTTCCAGCACGTTGACGATATTCGTGCCCAGCTCGCGCAGCGGGCTGCCGCCTTCCAGCACGAAGGCGGTCGGGAAACCAAGCCATGCCAAGCGCTCGCCGGCGCGCAGGAAGTCGCCCGCTTGCAGGCCGAAGCCGCCATGCGGCTCGCCTGCGAAGGTATTGCCGCCCAACGCAACGACCAGGGCTTCGGGTCGGAACATGTTCAGCCGCAGGCAGGTGGTTTCCAGCGCGGCGAACCAATCGGCCGCATTGGCGCCGGGGGGGAGAGCCAGGTTGACGTTGTAGCCCGCCCCTGCTCCGCCGCCGGTTTCGTCGGCATGGCCTGAGAACCACGGGAACGCATGGCGCGGATCGGCATGGATCGAGACGCATAGAACATCGGCGCGCTGGTAGAAAATGCCTTGCGCCCCGTTGCCATGGTGGTAGTCCAGGTCGAGAATGGCAACGCGCGACAGGCCGTCGTCCAGCAAATGCTGCGCGGCCAGGGCGGCGTTGTTCAAATAGCAGCCACCGCCGCAAAAGTCGGCGCCCGCCATATGGCCGGGGGGCTGGGTCAGTGCGAAACTGGCACGCTCGCCCACGCGCAGCGCGTGGGCGGCGTTGACGGCGCAGTCGGCGCCTGTCTTCGCGGCAGTCCAGGTGCCGGCGGCGATGGGCGTGACGGTGTCCATCGAATACAGGCCAAGCCGCGCGGCGAACGATTCCGGCTCGATGTCGGTACGGAAAGTGCGCACCGGCCATTGCGAGGCGATGGCGGGCAGGGCCGCATTACCCGGCGCCGCGGCCGACCACTCGGCCCAGGCGGTGCGCAGGAAATGCAGGTAGCGGGGCGCGTGCGTGCGCTCCAGCGCCATCAGCGGCACGCCGTGCGGCGTAACGATCTGTCCCAGGCCGCGCCGCCCAAGCTCGGACAGCACGCTCTCAACGCGCTGGGTGCCCCCGGCGTGCTGCGCATGCTGTTCGTTATAGAAGGTGAGCAAGGTTCAGGTGCAATGGTTCGGGCACAGGTTGCTGGCGCGGTAGGCCTTGACGTAGTCGTCGAAGCTGCCGGTCTGGGTGCGTTCCATTTCCTCCTGCTCGGCGATGGAAACGCGGGCCAATTCCTCGAAGCGCGCCACGTCTTCCGCGCTTGGCGGATGGCTGCGGAAATATGCCGCATGTTTCTGGCTTTGCTGCAGGCCGAAGGCGGTGAACGACTTGCCGTTCCCGCGCAGCGCCTGCAGCACCTTTGCCGAAGGAGTGATCTCCGGATCGTGCAGCTTGGCAGCCTGCGCCTCCAGCGCCACCATGTGTTCGCGGCCGCCGTGTTCGCGGTCCAGCAACTCCGCCACCGGCTTGAAGCGCTCCAGCAAATCCAAGCCCCACTGCTTCAGCGTGACTTCCTCGCCGTCGCGGGTCAGGGTCAGGCCCGGACGGCGGCCCTCTTTCACAGTGCGCGAGAAGTTACGCGCAAGCAGTTCGCCATGCTCCGGCGTGATCAGCGGGCTTTCTTCCAGGGCGCTGAAGAGCAGGAACACGTCGAGGAAGCGGCCGGTCTGCACATTGATGCCGACCGGCTCGAACGGATCGACGTCCATGCAGCGCACTTCGATGTACTGCACGCCGCGGTTGCACAGCGCCTGGATCGGACGCTCGCCGGTGTTGATCACGCGCTTCGGACGGATGGTCGAGTAATACTCGTTTTCGATCTGGATCACGTTGGTCGACAGTTGCACCCACTCGCCGTTTACCTTGGTGCCGATCCTGGCGTACGGCTCGTAAGGCTGGTTGACCGCCTTGGTCAGCGTAGCCACATAGGAATCCAGGCTGTTCTCGTGCGGGTGCAGGCCCGATTGCGCCTCGTTCTGGTAACCGAGGTCGCTCATGCGCAGGCTGGTCGCGTACGGCAGGTAGAGCGTATCGCCGGACAGCTTTTCCAGCTTGTGCGGACGGCCGCGCAGGAAGCCCTCGGCCAGTGCGGGCGAAGCGCCGAACAGGTACATCAGCAGCCAACTGTAGCGGCGGAAGTTGCGGATGGTGGCCAGGTAGGCTTCCGACTGGTAGGCCTTCGGTGTGATGTGGGTGGCGCCCTCGTTTTCAGCCAGGATGCGCCACAGGCGCTCGTCGAGCGAATAGTTGTAATGGATGCCGGCGATGCACTGCATTGCCTTGCCGTAGCGCAGGGCCAGACCGCGGCGGTACACGTGCTTCAGCATGCCCAGGTTGGACTTGCCGTACCAGGCGATCTCGATGTCTTCCTCGGCCGGCAGCTCGCACGGCATGGACTGGCTCCAGATCAATTCATTGCCCAGCTTCGTGTAGCTGAAGCGATGGATCGCATCCAGCCTTTCCAGCGTGGTGGCGATATCGCGTTCGGCCGGCGTGATGAACTCCAGCAGGGTCTCGGCGTAATCGGTGGTGATTTGCGGATGCGTCAGGGCCGAGCCCAGCGCCAGAGGGTGGGGCGTATGCGCCAGGTGGCCATCCGGCTGCACGCGCAGGGTTTCTCGCTCAATGCCGCGCAGGCCGCCGCCCAGCACCGCACGGTGCTTATCGTCGGCCAGCAAGGCCAGGCGGCGTGTCAATAGATTGGACAATTTGCTTTCCTTTCCGATGCAGCAAATCAAATTGGTGCGAGATTAACCGAAAACCGAAAAGCGCGTACGATGGGGCCAAAAAACGGCCGGGAAGCCGCATGTTGCCGTATTTTACCCGGGTCAGGAAGCGGGACGCCTGCCGCCGCTGACCCGTTCGATGCCTGCCAGATCCTGCCAGCTTTGCACCTCAGTGTAACCGGCTGTCGACAGCAGTCCGCGCACGGCTTCCGCCTGGTCGTAGCCGTGTTCCATCAGCAGCCAGCTGCCCGGCGCCAGTGTGGCCGGGGCGCCCGCGATAATGGTGCGCAGGGCGGAGAGGCCATCCGCAAAATCGGTCAGCGCACCGCTGGGCTCAAAGCGCAAATCGCCTTCCGCCAAATGGCGGTCGCCTTGCGCAATGTAGGGCGGGTTGGAGACGATCAGGTTAAACTGCTCGCCTTCCACCGCGCCGTACCAATCGCTGTGCAGGAAGCGCACGGTCGCGTTGTTGCGCTGCGCATTACGCCTGGCGACGGCCAAGGCTTCCTGGCTCACATCGAGGGCCGTGACGCTGGCATCCGGACGGCTGTGGGCGATCGCCACGGCGATGGCGCCGCTGCCGGTGCCCATGTCCAGCACCTTGCCGCGCGGCGGCAGGCGCGCCAGCGCCAGTTCCACCAGCAATTCGGTGTCCGGGCGCGGGATCAGCACCGCCGGTGTAGTCTCGAAATCAAGGCCGAAGAACTCGCGCTGGCCGATGATGTAAGCCACCGGCTCGCCATCATGACGGCGCTGCAGCAGGTCCGCCACGCGCGCCGCTTCATCCGCAGTGAGCACGCGGTCCGACTGCGTGATCAGGGCCGTACGGCTGATGCCCAGCGCATGGCACACCAGGATGCGCTGGTCGACCGGGTCGAGCAGGGGCTTGCGCTGCAAGGCCCCCAGCGTGATCCCGGCTGCAACTTGGGATTTCATGCGCGCTTGCGCAGCACCAGCCACGCCGTGCCGATGGCCAGGATGCCGAACCAGATGAAGGACCAGACAGGAATCTGCAGGCCCATGAATTTTTCCGTCGCGTCCTGGCACAGGCCTTCCGCATAGAACAGCCAAGGCAGGAATTCGGCGGTAGGAATCTTGTTCAGGGCCGTCTCCATCGGGTCGATGCCGCAGGACAAGCCAGGATGGGCAAGCACCCACAGCTGCTTGCCCGCCACGCCCAGGCCGCCCAGCGCGCCCAGCAAAGCAACGCCAGCCGCCAGCTTCGGCTTGGCAGTGAAAGCGCCAACCAGCGCCGCCAGGCCGATCGCGATGAACAGGTAGCGCTGGATCACGCACAGCGGGCAAGGCATCAGGAACAGCACATGCTGCAGGTACATGGCAGCGCCGATCATGGCAAAGCTCACAAAGGCGATCGCCAGCAGGACGTTACGGTTGCTCATCGTCATCAAATTATCAGGTTGAAAATCCGGCCAATTCTCGCATAAAGCTCTGAAGGCTACCTTAAACAAAGTCGGGGTCAGCTCTGGCAACACGCCAATTGTTTCGCCATCGCGCAGCAACGGCGAAACAATTGGCGTGTTGCCAGAGCTGACCCCGACTTTCAAATCAGTCGCCGAGGGCGGCCAACTGCTCGGCCTGGTGCTCGGTGGTCAGGGCGGTGGTCAGTTCGTTGAGGTCGCCATCCATGATCATGTCCAGCTTGTACAGGGTCAGGTTGATGCGGTGGTCGGTCATGCGCCCTTGCGGGAAATTGTAGGTGCGGATGCGCTCGCTGCGGTCGCCGGAGCCGATCAGGCTCTTGCGGGTAGCCGCCTCCTTCGATTGCTGTTCGCGCAGCTGCACATCCTTGATGCGCGCCGCCAGCACCTTCATCGCCGAGGCCTTGTTCTTGTGCTGCGAGCGGTCGTCCTGGCATTCCACCACGATCCCCGATGGGATGTGGGTGATGCGCACCGCCGAATCGGTCTTGTTGATGTGCTGGCCGCCGGCGCCGGAGGCGCGGAAGGTGTCGATGCGCAGGTCGGCAGGATTGATGTGGACGTCTTCCACTTCATCGGCTTCCGGCATCACGGCCACGGTGCAGGCGGAAGTGTGGATGCGGCCCTGGGTCTCCGTGGCGGGCACGCGCTGCACGCGGTGGCCGCCCGATTCGAATTTGAGCTTGGAATAGGCGCCGTTGCCGATGATGCGCGCGATCACTTCGCGGTAGCCGCCAAGGTCGCTCTCGGAGGCGGACACAATCTCCACCTGCCAACGATTGCGCTCCGCAAAGCGCGTGTACATGCGCAGCAGGTCGCCCGCGAACAGCGCCGATTCGTCGCCGCCGGTGCCGGCGCGGATTTCGAGGAAGATATTGCGCTCGTCGTTTTCATCCTTCGGCAGCAACATCTTCTGCAGGCCCAGCTCCAGCCCGGCCAGGCGCGCCTTGCCGCTCTCGATTTCTTCCTGCGCGAATTCCTTCATGTCCGGATCGGACAGCATGGCCTGCGCTTCGTCGATATCGCTCAGCGTCTGCTGGTAATCCTTGTACAGCGCCACCAATGGCTGCAGCTCGCTGTGCTCGCGGGTCATCTTGCGGTAGCTGTCCATGTTCGACGTTGCGCCTTCGGACATCAGCAGTTCGTCCAGTTCGACAAGGCGGTTTGCCAATTGGTCCAGCTTGGCCAGCATTGATGGTTTCATACGTTCCTGTATTCGAGGGGATAACACGGGGTGCCGCGGAGAGCGGCAGGAAGGGACTTGGCGCCGCTAACGGCGGCCGCGGAACAATTGTGGCAGCAGTTCGGCCAGCTGGGCGCGCTCGTCGCCCTGGGCGCGGTGCAGGGCCTGTTGCGGGCCGTGCATGAATTTGGCGGTCAGGCCTTTGGACAGCGCTTCCAGCACCGCGTCGACAGGCTCGCCCTTGGCCAGCAGCTTGCGTGCGCGCTCCAGCTCCAGCAGGCGTATCGTTTCGCCGTTTTCCTGCAGGCCCTGGATCACCGGCACCACGGCGCGGTCGTCGATCCAGTGCATGAACGATTGCACGCGCGTTTCGATGATTGCTTCGGCCTGCGCAACGGCGGCCTGGCGGTTTTCCATGCCGGTCTGCACCACCTTGCCCAGGTCGTCCACGGTGTAGAGGAAGACGTCGTTCAGCCGGCCCACTTCCGGCTCGATATCGCGCGGCACGGCCAGGTCGACCATGAACATCGGCTTGTGGCGGCGGGCCTTGATGGCGCGTTCCACCATGCCCAGCCCGATCAGCGGCAGCGAAGAAGCGGTGCAGGAAATGACGATATCGTATTGCTGCAGCTGCGAGCCCAGTTCGGCCAGGCGCATGGCCTTGCCGTTGAAGCGGTGCGCCAGCGCCTCGCCGCGTTCCATGGTGCGGTTGGCCACGGTGATGGTTTTGGGGTTCTGCGCCGCGAAGTGCGTGGCGCACAGCTCGATCATTTCGCCGGCGCCGATGAACAGCACGTTCTGTTCGGAGATCTTGTCGAAAATGCGCTGCGACAGGCGCACCGCGGCAGCAGCCATCGACACGCTGTGCGCGCCGATCTCGGTGGTGCTGCGCACTTCCTTGGCGACCGAGAAGCTGCGCTGGAATAGCTGGTGCAGGTAAGTGCCGAGGCCGCCCGCCTCGTCGGCGGTACGGATCGCATCCTTGATCTGGCCCAGGATCTGGGTCTCGCCCAGCACCATTGAATCCAGTCCGGAGGCGACGCGGAAGGTGTGGCGCACCGCGTCATGCTGCGGCAGCATGTACAGGTGCGGGCGCAGCTCGGAATAGTTCAGCTTGTGGAAATCGGCCAGGAATTGCGCGCCGGCGTCGAGCGGATTGGCGGCATTGCTGGCTGCATACAGCTCGGTTCGGTTGCAGGTGGACAGGATGGCTGCTTCGTCGCCACCGTTGGAATTGGCGCAGGCAAACCAGTTGCGCGCCGCCGCGACCGCCGAACCCAACTGCTCAGGCGCGAACGCCAGCCGTTCGCGCAAGGCGACAGGCGCAGTGGTGTGGTTGAGGCCGACGGCGAGAAGTTGCATTTCGGTATAGGCGGACGATTCCAGACGCCATTATACCTTGCTGTGGTTTCCCTCTCAGGAACCCAGCTTTTCCAGGCGGTAGCCGTAGCTGTACACCGGCACTAGGCGGAAGCCGTTTTCCGGCTTTAATTGCAACTTGTTGCGGACGCGGGAAACGTGGGTATCCATCGTGCGGGACGGCACTTCGGTTTCGCGTATCCACACCGCTTCGTGAATGTAGGCGCGTGACAGCGGGCGGCCAATGTTGCGGAAAAACAGCAAGGCCAGGTAGAACTCTTTGTGGGTGACGTCCAGCACTTGCCCGTCCATCAGCAGGCGGCCGGGACGGGTTTCGAACACGTATTGCCCGAACTGCAATTGCTCGGCGCCGTTCTGGCTTGGATACGCGCGCCGCAGTTGCGCCTGCACGCGGGCGACGAGCTCGGAGCGGCGCAGGGGCTTGACCAGGTAATCTTCGGCGCCGACCGTCAGGCCAGCCACGATATCGTCTTCGCCGGAACTGGAGGTGAGGAAAATCACCGGGCCATTTTCCGGCAATTTCTCGCGGGCCTTGCGAATCACTTCGCCCGGGTCCATATCGGATACCTGCCAGTCGAGGATCAGCATGTCGACGCTGTCCTTGCGCATATTGGCAAGCAAGTCCTTGGCTGTCTGGAAGCCGTGGCAGGCATGGCCGGCGGAAGTCAGGACCTGGCAGATCAGGTCCGCCTGGCTTCGGTCAGCATCAAGGACAACGATTCTCATGTTCTTTACAGCAAAATGTTAAGAAGCAGTCACACGAATATAACAGAGATTTACAAGAAATAGTTACCAATTTGATCAAATATTGCCGATTGGTACTAGTTTTGGTGTGCCACGCGAGGCTGTTCTTCATCACAAGGTACACTGCTTGGGCGGGCAACACCAGTTGCAAATTGATATTTCGGAGCAAAACATGGCAAATGAGTGGACTGTATTGCCCTCGACCGAGGCCGATATTGATGCGGTCCGCGAGCGTTGCCGGCGCCTGGTTCGGCGCCGGGCGACGGTCTCGGCGGGCGTTGCGGCTGTGCCGATCCCAGGGGTGGACGTGCTGTCGGATTTGCGCCTGTTCACCCAGCTGATCGATGAGGTGAACCAGGAATTCGGTCTATCGCCGGCCCAGATCGAGCGCATGCAGCCGAAACTGAAGCTGATCGCTTATGAGGCCGTCGTCAGCCTGGGCGGGATGCTGGTGGGGAAGGTGGTCACGCGCGAGCTGATGACGGCCGTGCTCAAGCGCAGCGCGGGGAAGCTGGCGGCAAAACAAGCGAGCAAACTGGTTCCGATTGCCGGTCAAATTGCTTCAGCTACTATTGGTTTCTTTGCGTTTCGGCAGATTGGGTATCAGCATGTGGAGGCTTGCGCCAAAGTGGCGAAGCAAGTGCTGGCTGGTGCTGAAACCCAGTAAACCAGGGTACGACCAAAGGGTCGGACCCTGGCTCGCGACTGCCACCGGTCGGGTCAGACCCTTGGGTCTGACCCAGGTTTACCGGGTTTAAGCGTCCGGCAGAACGACGTTTACGTCGAGCACCTCGAGATTCCCCTGGCGGTCCAGTGAAATCTTGATATCGTCCGCCGACACCTTGGTGTACTTCGAAATCACATCAATCAGCTCTTTGTGCAGCGCCGGCAGGAAATCCGGCCCGGCGCGCCCATTACGCTCGCGCGCGATAATGATCTGCAAGCGCTCCTTCGCCGCACTGGCCGTTTTCGGCTTGTTCTGGAACAGGAAAGAAAGCAGGGCCATTATTTAGCTCCAAAGATACGCTTCAGGAAACCAGGCTTTTCATAGTCGGTAAACTTCAGCTCAACTTCTTCGCCCAGGAAGCGCGACACCACGTCGGTGTAGGCTTCGGCCACATCCGTGCCAGTGAAGTGGATTGCCGGGTTACCCTGGTTGGAAGCATGCAGCACTTGCTCCGACTCGGGGATGATGCCGATCAAAGGAATGCGCAGGATTTCCTGCACGTCTTCATACGACAGCATCTCACCCGCTTCGACGCGCTTCGGCGAGTAACGCGTGATCAGCAAGTGCTCCTTGACCGGCTCGCCGCCGGACTGGGCGCGGCGCGACTTGGCCTGGATGATGCCCAGGATGCGGTCGGAGTCACGCACCGACGACACTTCCGGGTTGGTCACGATCAGGGCTTCGTCGGCGAAAGTCAGGGCCATCAGGGCGCCATGTTCGATACCGGCCGGCGAGTCGCAGACGATGAACTCGAAGTCCATCTTGATCAGTTCGGCCAGCACGGCTTCCACGCCGTCTTCGGTCAGGGCATCCTTGTCGCGGGTCTGGGAAGCCGGCAGGATGTACAGGTTTTCGCAGTGCTTGTCCTTGATCAGGGCCTGGTTCAGGGTGGCTTCTTTATGCACCACGTTGATCAGGTCATACACAACGCGTCGTTCGCAACCCATGATCAGGTCCAGGTTGCGCAGGCCGACGTCAAAGTCGATGACGACGGTTTTGTGGCCGCGCATGGCGAGGCCGGTGGAGAAGCTGGCGCTGGAAGTCGTTTTGCCGACACCGCCCTTGCCGGACGTAACTACAATAATTCGTGCCACAAAGAATCCTTTACTGAACTGTTATTTTGCGGAATTGACAGATTGTATATCCAGACTCTCGCCATTTAAGCGGATTTGTACCGGCTTGCGGGCGTTTTCGGTCGGGAAACCATCTTCAAATGTACGATAAACACCTGCGATCGAGACCAGTTCCGGACTCATCGACAGAGCGAAAATGCGGGCCGAAGCGTCGCCGGAGGCGCCCGCGAGGGCACGGCCGTTCAAAGTGTTGTAAACGTGAATACTGCCATCCGCGATGATCTCGGCGCCGTTGTTGACGACGGCCATCACGATCAGGTCGCCGCCCCGCGCGTAAATGCGCTGGCCGGCCCGGACCGGGGTGTCGATGATCATGGTACCGCTGAAAGCTGGTGCCGCTGGCGCTGCCGTCGGGGCAGGAACCGGGGCCGGCGCGGGCGCCGGAGCTGGCGCTGCTTTGGCCGCGGCCGGCGCTTCCTCGCGCTTGCCGCTGTCCAGTTGCAGGCCGTGTTGCTGGATTTCTTCCACCATGTCCGGCTTGGCGTTGCGCACGGCCACCGGATTCAGGCGGTATTTTTTCAGGAGGGCGATCGTTGCCGCCCAGTCAATGCGTTCGCAGCCTGGCGCCAGGTCGCCGACGTCGATGACCGCCAGGTCACCCTCAAAGAAATCCGAAACGCCGCCAGTCATCTCATGCATGGCGGCGTCGAGGGCGACGAGGTCGCTGGTGTACATGATGGCGGACACTGCGACAACGGTTGAAATCTTGATTTCGATAGGCTTTTGGAACGTGCTCTTCGGCATAACAATCGCAAGGTAACGGGCTGGGCCCAGGCTGGGTGCATTGTACTTTGCTTAAGCTTGCTTGGGGAGGGTGAGCTCCAGTGTTTATGCGGCTTTGCGGACCGGCCGCCGGAAAATGTTGCCGTGATAAAATTTCAAGAAAATCAAGCAAACAGTCAACATGGGCCCGAAGATCAAAATTGGCGACATCGTGTTCGAGGTTCCGGCTGGCAGCTCGGCTTCAGCGCCATCGGCGGAGAATTCGCCGCCACCACAAGCGAGCAAACCGGATACTCCCGAGCAGCTGGAAGAGACGCCATACATTTACCGCCCGAACGATGCCTTCCAATCGGTGGTCGATGAGGCCAGGGCAATCGCCAGCATCAGTTCGACACAGAAGCCGTGGGTCATCAAGACCTGGTTCATCCTCTTCGTCCTGGGCCCTTTGGTGTATGGTCAGTTGTTCGCGCTCGCGCTGGCGCAGCACGAGCATGGCTGGACCTGGGCGCGCACTATTGCTGGGGTTAACCTGGCTATCCTGCCGCTCTGGTCCATCTACTACGGCATCTGGCGGCGCAAAGTAAAAAAAGAGGGCGACCCGAAACTGACTGCCTTCTTCATCGCATTATTCCTGCTGTGTGGAGCTGTTCTGCTGTTTGCCAAGAACGAGCCGAAACCTGCCACTCCGGAATACTCGGACGCGGACGCCGTTTCGCAACTCGAGAGGGCCGGGTCCAATTTATCCAAACCCCACCACATTGCTTTTTACATGTATTTTCCGACGTCGCCCGGCGCTTGGCGGACGTTCGACCAGTTGAAGTCTATGAAGCTCGCGGCTGAAGTGAGGCTGCCCCATGAAGCCGTCCCTCAATGGCAGGTGATTGTCACGCGCGATATGCGTCCGGATGTCAAAGAACTGGAAAAGCTGCGGACCGTGTTAAATGACATGGCAGCCTCCCAAGGCGGTGCTTATGACGGTTGGGATACGGAGATCGTGAAATGAAAGTACTCGTCTAACGTGGCGCCCGAGATCGAATTGGTGCACCTGACGCGCGAGGAATTGCGCGGTTTGTCGGCGGCGCTGCCAGCCGATCATCTCATTGGCGCGTCGAAAGGAGCGTTGCCTCCGCCGCACGTTGCCGATCGCGCGTTGAAGCAGCTTGCCGCGAATGTGCCTGCTTTTTGGTGCGTGCCTTTCCTGATTGTAGAAAAGCCGGCCGGGACCGTGGTTGGAGGGTGCACATTCAAGGGCGCTCCATCAAATGGCGATGTTGAAATTGCCTACGGCGTAGCGGATTCAGCGCGGGGAAGAGGGATTGCGACCGCAGCCGTCTGCCAACTATTGAAACTGGCAGCGGCGGATCGCTCGGTACGGCAAGTGATTGCAGAAATCCTTCCCTCAAACATAGGTTCGACAAAAGTCGTCTCGCGACTGGGCTTCACCGAGCGTGAATCCTATGTCGACACGGACGGTGAGACGGTCGTCCGCTGGACCTATCGTGTTGGCTAATACAGCCCAAAACTGTCCACATCTTTTTGCATACTGACCACCTCTGTCTCTACTTTGGCGATTCGCTCGCGATCATCCATATACCCCTTCGAAGGCTCAACTTTGAGCCGATTCGAGCGAGGAGACGTTGAGGTTGGACAGGGTTGGTTCAGGAAAGTTCCACCTCGGCGCGAAGTTTTTGCGCTGCGGCGACCATGTTTTGCAGGGCCGCGGCGGTCTCCGGCCAGGCGCGGGTTTTCAGGCCGCAGTCGGGGTTGACCCAGAGCTGCGCTGGCGGGACCACGCTGGCGGCCTTGCGCAGCAGCTCGGCCATTTCCTCGCTGCCGGGCACGCGTGGCGAATGGATGTCATACACGCCGGGGCCGATCTCGTTCGGGTAGCGGAACCTGGCGAAGCCGCCCAGCAGCTCCATCGCGGAGCGGCTCGATTCGATCGTGATGACGTCCGCATCAAGCGCGGCAATCGCCGGCAGGATGTCGTTGAACTCGGCGTAGCACATATGCGTGTGGACTTGCGTGGCGTCGCCCGCAACGGCCGCGCAGACGCGAAATGCCTTCGTGGCCCAGCTGAGATAAGCGTCCCAGCGGCTGCGGCGCAGCGGCAGGCCTTCGCGCAAGGCCGGCTCATCGATCTGGATGATCGCGATGCCTGCTTGCTCAAGGTCGCGCACTTCGTCGCGGATGGCGGCGGCAATTTGCAGGGCGGTGTCGGCGCGTGGCTGGTCGTCGCGCACGAAGGACCATTGCAGGATCGTGACCGGCCCGGTCAGCATGCCTTTTACGGGCTTGGCCGTCAGGCTTTGCGCGTATTCGGCCCATTGCACCGTCATTGCTTGCGGGCGCCGCACGTCGCCAAAAACGATAGGCGGCTTCACGCAGCGCGAGCCGTAGGATTGCACCCAACCGTTGGCCGTGAACGCGAATCCGGCGAGCTGCTCGCCGAAGTATTCCACCATGTCGTTGCGTTCGGCTTCGCCGTGCACCAGTACGTCGAGTCCGAGTTGTTCCTGTTGGCGAATGGCATACTCGATCTCGCCGCGCATCGCTTGCTCGTAATCAGGAACGGATAGCTCACCGCGCTTGAAAGCCGCGCGTGCAAGGCGGATCTGCTGCGTTTGCGGGAAAGAGCCGATCGTCGTGGTCGGGAAGGCGGGCAGTCGCAAGCGTTCGCGCTGCAGTTGTTGGCGCCGTGCGAACGGCAAGCCGCGGCGTGCCGCCCTGTTGTCGGAAGCCAGTGCTGCCAAGCGTGCAGCCACCTCGGCATTATGCACGCGGGTGCTGGTGCGGCGGCTCGCAAGCGCTTCACGTGCTGCGGCAAAACCGCGCGCCACTCGGCCGGAAATTCTTTCATCGGCGGACAGAGCGGCTTTAAGGAGCGAGAGTTCGGCCAGCTTCTCTTCGGCGAACGCAAGCCACGGGCGGACTTCATCGTCCAGCGTTGGCTCGGACGCCAGGCTATAAGGCACGTGCAGCAAGGAGCACGAAGTCGAAAGCCATACAGGACCGCTGCGCTTGCCGAGTACCGGCAGCAACGTCGCCAGGACCTCGTCGAGGTCGGCACGCCAGATATTGCGGCCGTCGATCACACCGATAGACAGCACCTTGTGCGCCGGCAGCCAGTCGGCAGCGCTGGTCAGTTCGCTCGCCGCACGTACTGCGTCGATGTGCAGGCCGGCGACCGGCAGGCGGCAAGCCAGGCTGACGTTTTCTTCCAGCGGCGCGAAATAGGTGGCCACCATCAGCTGTGCACCGGCCTGGTTGAGTAACCAATAGGCTGGCTCAAACGCATTGCGCCAGGCGTTGGGCAAGTCGAGGCCGAGAATGGGCTCATCCAGTTGCACCCATTCGGCACCGGCTGCGCGCAATTGCATCAACAGGCGGCTGTACTGCGGCAGCAGCTGTTCCAGCAGGTCGAGGCGGTTGAAGCCCGGCGCGGCATTGCGCTCCTTGCCCAGCCAGAGGAAGGTGAGGGGGCCCAGCAGGACAGCCTTGACCGGGTGGCCGGCCGCGCGTGCCTCGGTGACTTCACCCAGCAGGCGTTTGCTGTTCAGCTCAAATGCGGTGGACTCATTGAATTCCGGCACCAGGTAGTGGTAGTTGGTGTCGAACCACTTGGTCATCTCGAGCGCTGCACCATTGTGGCCGCAGCCGCACGATTCATGTGCACGGTCACCGCGCGCCATGGCGAAATAACGGGCCAGCGGCGACTCTCCGGCGGCGAAGCCGAAGCGTGCCGGCTCGCAGCCGAACAGCTGGATATGGTTGGCGACGTGGTCGTATAGCGCGAAATCACCCACCGTCACGTAGTCGAGTCCATGCTGGCGCTGGATGGCCCAATGCCGGGCACGGAGATTGCTCGCAGTCTCTTGCAGCGCCTCTTCAGACGATTCGCCGCGCCAAAAGCGCTCCAGGGCGAATTTCAGTTCACGTGCCGCACCGATGCGCGGGAAGCCAGGGATATGAGTCTGTACCAGTTTCATTTTTGTCATGCGTGAGAAATATTCGTGAAGTACAGTTTGCGGCATGGCGGCATATAATAAAAACGAAACTTTTTGTGCATCAACTTGAAAACTTTTCATACATGCTCGAGATTCGTCACCTGCGCACGCTGTCTGCGCTTCGCTCCTCCGGCAGCCTGGTCAAGGCAGCCCAACTGCTGAACCTGACCCAGTCCGCTTTGTCGCACCAGATCAAGTTGCTCGAAGATCGCTACGGTACGCCGCTGTTTGAGCGGAAATCGATGCCGATTGGTTTCACGGCGACCGGCGAAAGGCTGCTGAAACTGGCCGATACCCTGCTGCCTGAAGTGGAACGGGCTGAGCGCGACGTGCTGCGTCTGTCGCAAGGCGATACCGGTCAGCTGCGCGTGGCGCTTGAGTGTCATACATGCTTCGATTGGCTGATGCCGGTGATGGATGCCTTCCGCACGCGCTGGCCGGACGTGGAAATCGACCTCGTTTCCGGATTCCACAGCGAACCGGCAGACCTGCTGCGTCATGGGCAGGCGGACCTGGTGATCGGCTCGGACTATAGCGCCGACTATTCCACCTTCCCCCTGTTCCGCTTCGAGATCCTCACGGTGATGGCGCAAAAGCACCGCCTGGCCGCGCAGCGCCGCCTTTCCGCCCACGACTTTGAAGGCGAAACCCTGATTACCTATCCGGTGCCCGAACAGCGCATCGACCTGATCCGCGAAGTACTGCGTCCCGCAGGCGTCGAGTTCCAGCGCCGCACCGCCGAACTGACGGTCGCCATTCTGCAATTAGTTGCAAGCCGCCGCGGCCTGGCAGCCCTTCCGAACTGGGCAATCAAGAATTATGTGGACTACGACTACGTGATTGCGCGCCCGATTGGCGAAACCGGCCTGTGGAGCGACCTGTTCGTTTCGGTCCCTCCGGCCTTACAGCACAAGGCCTACGTGGCCGACTTCGTCAATGTGATACGCGAACAGTGCGCCGCCACATTGGACGGTATCAAGTTATTGTCGTGACATCACAAAAGGTTTTATGCAAAATGAAAGCAGCACTTGATGTTTATCAAATGTTTGTCAGGAATCGCGCACTAACATGAGAAGTCTTGAGGTATCTCAGCCAACAAACTGATGGAAGGAGCATGGGCATGTACGCGTTCAATGATGAATTTTCCCGTGCCGCACAAGCGGCTTTCGACGCGCAACTCGCCAGCTTCGCCAGCATTTTCGATTGGCAGCGCGATACCGCCTTGGCTTCTCTCGCTGCCATGACGGCGGCCTCCAATGAATTCCTTGCCATCCAGCATCCACAAGATCTGCTACAGATGGCAACCGACCAAAGTAAGCAAGCCATTGACCGTGCGCAAGCTTTTGGCCGCGAGGCAACAGACGTAGCTTTGAATAAGCCACTGTTCCGGTAGGCCATTGCTGGCCGCAGGCAGGACGCTTAGCTAGAATGCATTGAAAGATTTTCATACCACTTCCGGAGAAGCAGAATGGATGACGTAGTAATCGTTGCAGCAGGCCGTACCGCCGTAGGCAAGTTCGGCGGGTCCCTGGCCAAGACCCCGGCAGCAGAGCTGGGCGCCCACGTAATCAAGGGCTTGCTGGCCCAGACGGGCATCGACCCTAACCTGGTCAGTGAAGTCATCATGGGCCAGGTGCTCACCGCTGGCGTAGGCCAGAACCCTGCACGCCAGGCCGTGATCAAGTCGGGCCTGCCAAACGCCATCCCCGGCTACACCATCAACAAGGTTTGCGGCAGCGGCCTGAAGGCCACCCACCTGGCAGCACAAGCGATCAAGTGCGGCGACGCCGGCATCATCATCGCGGGCGGCCAGGAGAACATGAGTGCATCGCCGCACGTGCTGAACGGCTCGCGCGACGGTTTCCGCATGGGCGACGCCAAGATGGTCGATACCATGATCGTGGACGGCCTGTGGGACGTCTACAACCAGTACCACATGGGCATCACCGCCGAGAACGTGGCGAAAAAATACGATATCTCGCGCAGCCAGCAGGATGAATTCGCCCTGCAGTCGCAGCTGAAAGCTGAAGCGGCGCAAAAAGCCGGCAAATTCAAGGACGAGATCTTCCCGCTCGAAATCGTGCAGAAGAAAGGCAGCATCTTCTTCGACCAGGACGAATACGTGAAGCCGGGCTCGACGCTGGAAGCGCTGTCCGGCCTGCGTCCTGCATTCGACAAGGCAGGTTCCGTCACCGCCGGCAACGCCTCCGGCATCAACGACGGCGCCGCGGCCGTGATGATGATGTCCGCCAAGCAGGCCAAGGAACTGGGCCTGAAGCCGCTGGCACGCATCAAGGCTTATGCCTCCTCCGGCCTGGATCCGGCCTACATGGGCATGGGCCCGGTACCGGCCTCGCAACTGTGCCTGAAAAAGGCCGGCTGGTCGCCGCAGGACCTGGACCTGATGGAAATCAACGAAGCCTTCGCCGCGCAAGCCTGCGCCGTGAACAAGGAAATGGGCTGGGACACCAGCAAGATCAACGTCAACGGCGGCGCGATTGCGATCGGCCACCCGATCGGCGCTTCCGGCGCGCGCATCCTGGTGACCCTGCTGCATGAAATGGTCCGTCGTGACGCTAAGAAAGGCCTGGCCTCGCTGTGCATCGGCGGCGGCATGGGCGTAGCACTGGCAGTAGAGCGGGAATAATAAGGCAATCGTTTAAATCTACAGGGGAACATTAAATGGCACGAGTTGCATTAGTAACGGGCGGCATGGGTGGTCTGGGCGAAGCGATCTGCATCAAGTTGGTCGCACTGGGCTACAAAGTGGTAACCACGTATTCCCCAAGCAATAAGACGCACGAGTCGTGGCTGGCCACGATGAAGGACCAGGGCTATAACTTCACCGCCTATCCTTGCGATGTATCGGACTACGATTCGGCGCAAGAATGCATCAAGGCCGTTGAACGCGATATCGGCCCGGTGGACGTGCTGGTGAATAACGCCGGTATCACCCGCGACATGACCTTCAAGAAAATGGACAAGGTCAATTGGGATGCTGTGATGAAGACCAACCTGGACTCCGTGTTCAACATGACCAAGCCGGTAGCGGATGGCATGGTGGACCGTGGCTGGGGCCGCATCATCAACATCTCCTCGGTGAACGGCCAGAAGGGCGCTTTCGGCCAGACCAACTACTCCGCCGCCAAGGCCGGCGTGCACGGCTTTACCAAGGCGCTGGCGCTGGAAGTGGCGCGCAAGGGCGTGACCGTCAACACCATTTCGCCAGGCTATATCGGCACCAAGATGGTGATGGAGATCCCTAAGGAAGTGCTGGATTCGAAGATCATCCCGCAAATCCCGATGGCCCGCCTGGGCAAGCCGGAAGAAGTGGCAGGCCTGGTGGCCTACCTGGCATCGGAAGAAGCGGCCTTCGTCACCGGCGCTAACATCGCGATCAACGGCGGCCAGCACATGTCCTGACCGCAGCAAAGAGCAACGCAACACCCAAACGCCGTCTGGTCCTCGTGCCATTCGGCGTTTGTTCTTTAGGAGGCGTCATGAAAAGATCGTTGCCCCTGTTGCCCCTGTTGCTGCTGGCAGCATGCAGCCGCGACATCCCGCAAGACAAGCTGCTCGACATTCTCAACCAGCGCGAGCCGCTGGTGGCGCATATCGGCCAGGTGACAAAAGTTGAAGTCCTGAGCACCGCCAAGGCGGCGGCAGCCAACGACAGCGAGCGTCGCAGCTGCGAAGTGCGCTTGATGCACGTCACCGGCAAGAAAGGCTCCACCTACGTCAGCTTCCTGCGCCGCGAGACCTCGGGCGACACCATTTCCGCGCTGACCTGGGCCGACGACCGCCATGCGGCCACCGGCAAGATGGGCGAAATGCTTTCCGAGCATTGCAAGCAATGATATTGTTCCTCCTCAACAATAAAACCTGGGGAGACAACGATGCATCTGTGGGAAATGAATTACTGGGCGGTCCTGTTGGCGGCGGCGTCCAGCTTCATGCTGGGTGGCCTGTGGTACTCGCCGGTCCTGTTCGGAAAAATGTGGAATGATGAGAACGGCGGCGTCAAACAAGAGGGACATCCGGCCAAGGTCTTTGGCATTGCCTTCCTGTTCTCACTGCTGGCAGCAGTTATCTTCGCGCGCTGGCTTGGCCCGGCACCGGATCTGGATTACGCCATCAAGCACGGCATCATGGCCGGCTTCGGCATGGTGGCAGCCTGCTTCGGCATCAACTACCAGTTCGCCAACCGCAGCTTCAAACTCTGGCTGATCGACGGTGGCTACCATACCGCGCAGTTCGTCATTTTCGGCCTTATTCTCGGCCTCTGGCATTAATCAGCCCTTCTCCCGGCGCAAAGGGCTGATGCGGCCATCAGCCCTTCCGTTTTTTATGCGCGCAGCGTCAGCAGCAGCTCGTCCAGGCGCTCGAGGGTGGACTTCATGCCTTCTTCCATGCCCATATCGATGACCTTTTGCACGTCTTCCGGCGAGTTGTAATGCACGACGGTGGTGACCAGCGTGTGTTCTCTCAGGTCCGAAAAAGTCACGTCCCAGCGTGAACGCGGCATGTCTGGATTGACGACGCCAGTTTCATCGGTGAAGCCATCCAAAGTCGAATAGCCGTCGATCGGGCGGATAGCCTGGTAGTCCACACGGCTCCAGTAGGCCTGTCCGTCGGGCGTCACCATGGCGTAGTGCCAATAGCCGCCTTCCTTGAACTCCATATGTTTGGTCTTGGTGCTCAAGGGTTTGGGAGCAAACCATCGGTCGAGCATGGCGCTCTGAGTATGGCAATCCCAGACCAACTGGCGTGGGGCGGCGAATTCGCGCTTCACGGTCAGAGTGCTTTTTTCCTTGTTCACCACAAAATCAAATTGAAGCTTAGCTGCCATTGTCATCTCCTTGCAGTTGTTCCAACAGGTTGTCCAGGTTGTCGTATCGGCTGCTCCATAGCGCGCGCTGCTCTTCGAACCAGCGCTCGGCCGCTTCGAGCTTTTCTTGCTTGAGTGTGCAGGTCCTTACCCGCCCGCTCTTACTGCTGCTGACCAGGCCAGACTCTTCCAGCACCCGCATGTGCTTCATGAACGATGGCAGCGCCATGTCGAACGGTTGCGACAACTCGCTGACTGTCGCCGGGCCAGCGCCCAGCCGTTGCACCACGGCCCTACGCGTTGGGTCCGACAAAGCATGGAAGATCGCGTCTAGCGCAGGTCGATAGTTATCCATATGGCTAACTATACATCCAAAAAAAATTGAGTGCAACAACCTTTCAACCAAACCGGCCGGTTTTGATTTGCTTCGACCTGGTGCTGCTACTATGGCTGTTACCGCTCCTATTCGCAAAACGACGCCATGCTTTCCCTGCCCGAACTTGATGAACAGATCCTGCAACCCGGCGTAAAAGGCCTGCCTATTGTCGAGCCGTTGCGCCAGCACATGATCGGCGCCCAGCACTGGAACGTGCTGGCGGCCGATACCAGCTTGCCGGTGGCGGTGCTGAAGGCTTCGGCCCTGCAGCACAACCTGGCCTGGATGCGGGCCTTCTGTGAGCGTCACGGCGTACTGCTTGCGCCGCACGGCAAGACCACCATGAGTCCCCACCTGTTCGCGGCGCAGATCAAGAACGGGGCCTGGGGCATCACGCTGGCTACCATTCCACAGGTACAGATTGCCGCGCGCTTTGGGGTGCGGCGCGTCATTCTGGCAAATGAACTGGTGGCGCCGGCCGACATCCGCGCGGTACTGCACCTGATGCAGGAAGATCCGAATTTCGAATTCTTCGCCCTGGTCGACTCGCTACAGGGAGTGGAACTGCTCTCGCGGGCAGTGCAGGCATTTGGCCTCGAGCGGCCCTTGCCACTGCTGGTGGAGTTGGGCATGAAGGGCAAGCGCGCCGGCTGCCGCGACGCCGGGGAAGTGATGGCTGTGGCACGAGCCGTGGCCGCGTCGACAGGCCTGCAGCTGGCGGGCATTGAAGGTTACGAAGGCCTGGTAGTCACCGAAAACCGCGCGGCGGATGTCGAGGTCGTGAATGGCTTCCTGCAACGCATGGGGGAAATGCTGCAGGCAGCGGCCAGCGAGGGCCTGTTCGGCGGCGAGCAGGTGATTATCTCCGCCGGCGGTTCGGCTTACTTCGACCGCGTGGCGCGCGAGTTTGCCATGCTGGCCGTGCAAGGCAAGAAGGTCCTGCCGATCCTGCGCAGCGGCTGCTACCTGACCAACGACCATGGCTACTATGGTGGCTTGACCAGCGAGCTGGCAGCGCGCGAAGGCGGCAAGGGGGGCGAAGGCTTACGCCCGGCGCTCGAAATCTGGACTACGGTGCTGTCGCGCCCTGAACCGAACCTGGCGATCCTTGCCATGGGCAAGCGCGACGCTTCGCATGACCTGGGGCTGCCGCTGCCGATCTCGGCGCACCGGCAAGCGGGCGGAGGACCGCTCGCTTTGCCGGAGCGCGCCGTGATCGACAAGATGAACGACCAGCACGCCTACCTGCGCTGGCCAGCGGGTACCGAAGCGGACCTGCAAGTGGGCGACCTCGTGGGCTGCGGCATCAGCCACCCCTGTACGACATTCGACAAATGGCCGGTGATGCTGCTTGTGGATGACACGTACAACGTCCTTCAAGCCATCAATACCTTCTTCTGAGCGGTTACAATCTTGGCTTCACGCACAGAGGACAACCATGCCTGACGCCTTGCCACACCTGTTCCCGCCTATCCAGCTCCGCAATAGCGGCATGCTGGCGGTCGATGACATCCATACAATTTATTGGGAAGAGGTGGGCAACCCGAACGGGATACCGGTGGTCTTCCTGCATGGCGGCCCCGGCGCCGGCATGTCGCCGCAGCACCGCCGCTTCTTCAACCCGGAGCACTACCGGGTCATCCTGTTCGACCAGCGCGGCGCCGGCAAATCGACTCCGCTGGGCGAGGTGCGCAACAACACTACCCAGCTGCTGATCCAGGATATCGAACGCCTGCGCGAGCTGTTCGGCATCGACAAATGGCTGGTCTTCGGCGGCTCCTGGGGCTCCACCCTGGCGCTGGCGTATGGCCAGGCCCACCCCGAGCGCTGCCTGGGCTTCGTCCTGCGCGGTATCTTCCTCTGCACGCAGAAGGAAATCGACTGGTTCCTGCAGGGCTCCGAATGGTTCCACCCCGAGGTGTACGACGAATTCGTCGCCCACATCCCGGGCGGAGAGCGCGGCAACCTGCTGCAAGCCTACGTCAAGCGCATCATGGACCCGAATCCGGACGTGTACTGGCCGGCCGTGCGCGCCTGGAGCAAATTCGAAGGCCGCCGCGTCTTCCTGCTGCCGCAGCCGGACGAACCGCCTTCCGACACCCTGGACCTGGGCGTCGGCCGCATGGAATCGCACTACATGGCCAACCTCGGCTTCTTTACCGACGGCCAGTTGCTGGCCAACGTCCCGCGCATCGCCCACCTGCCGGCGGTGATCGTGCAGGGCCGCTATGACGTGATCTGCCCGCCGGTGTCGGCCAAGCGCCTGGAGCAGGCCTGGGGCGCGAACGCGGTCATGAAGATGATTCCGGATGCCGGCCACGGTGCCATGGAGCAGGGCATCAGCCGCGCCCTGGTGAACGCCACCGAACAATTCCGCCAGCAAGGACGATTCGCATGAACATGAATATCCAGCTTGGCGACATCGGCCACATCATCCAGCTGGCGATCGCACCGGTGTTCATGCTGTCCACTGTCTGCACCAACCTGCTGGTGCTGCTGAACCGCCTGGCGCGTATCATCGACCGCTCGCGCGTGCTGGAAGAGCGCCTGGACGTCGCCTATAACGACACCTACATCAACGAGCTGGATGTGCTGTACCGCCGCTCGCACCTGATCAACGTCGCGATCGCGCTGTGCACGGCCTGCGGCCTGTTCGTCTGCCTGGTGGTGGCGCTGCTCTTCGTCGGCGATGCCGCCAACGTCGGGCTGGACAAATACATCGCCGGCCTGTTCATCGCCGCAATGATCTGCCTGATCGGCAATTTCGGCTACTTGCTGCGCGAAATCTTCATCGCCTCGACGTTTATGCGTGCCCACCGCCACGTGCGGCACATTGAAAGAACCCAGAACTAAGAATCATCATGCACGATTACAAACGCCCACCTACGCTGCACCGCTACGGACCGCGCAGCGAACTCGAACTAGCCTTGAAAGAGGGTCAGTTCGTGCTGCGCCCTGTGGGCAGCTTCCTGACCCTGAGCTTCTCGCAAGCCTGGAACCGCGACCTGTTCGACCACTTCGGCGCGGACAGCTGCCTGGTGATCCACAACACCGAGGAATTCGGTGAGCGCATCCACCGCGCAGTGCAGCGCACCCTGCCGAATTGGGCAGGCATCGATGGCGCCGTGGAATACGGCGGCCGCGCCGCCCTGGGCGCGGCCTTCACCAAGACGCGCGAGGATGCAATGGAAAAAGAATGGCAATTCGCCTGGCGCTCCATGCAGACAGCATCCACCATGAATCCGGTGGTGATCCGCATCGGCAGCCTGGAAAACTTCGCGGAAGTGCGCGACCGCGACCACTACACCGCTTAACGCCGGATAAAGCGGCTCAAGGGACGCTGGGCACCCCGCCCAGCCCGCGCGCCAGCTCGGACTGTTTCGGCAGGGCAGGCTGGCGCTCAAGATGGGCCAGCACGGCGTTCATCATGCGCTCGATATCGCCGCGGATGATGTTGGTGCCCAGGATGCCCGGCACGTAGAAATTCGGCATCAGGCGGCCGCTGTAGACCACGCGGGTGCCGCCGGTCTCCGGAATGGGGATCAGTTCCCAGCGCGCCTCGTAATGCTTCATATCGCCCGAGACCAGGGCAATGTCAATCGAAGACATCGGCTGTTCCGTCGCGCGCACCACCAGGTGGATGGAACGGGACATGAACAGGAACCGGGCCGTGCCAAATTGTTCAATGATGACTTCATTGCCATTGCGCGAGAGTACGCGGCACGAGGCCAGGTCCGGCACGAATTCCTCCATCGTGTCGTACGAGGTCAGGGTGCGCCACACTGTTGGCAGCGATGCATGTACCGTACCGCTGGCGTTGACTTCGTAGAGCTGCTGCGCGTCTGTCTTGACCCGGTTGACGGTCACTTCCAGCTTGGGAATCTCCAACCGGGCCGTCTGCCCCGCCGCGAATGCGGGCGCGGTAAAACCGAGGAACAATACTAATAACAGTCGCTTCATCCTCCCAGCGTAAGGTAACTGGTGGCAGAATACAAGCGCCGCGCGCTTCCATCGTTAGACAGCGCACTGAACTCCCGCCTTACCGCTATGATCACCAATTTCCCGCACCTCTTATCGCCCCTCGACCTGGGTTTCACCACCCTGCGCAACCGCGTCATCATGGGTTCCATGCACACCGGGCTGGAAGACCGCTTCTTCAATTATGACAAGCTGGCCGCCTTCTACCGGGAGCGCGCCAGGGGCGGGGTAGGGATGATCGTCACCGGCGGCATCTCGCCGAACCGCCAGGGCTGGCTGCTGCCCTTCGGCGGCACCATGAACTTCATCGGCGACGTCTTCAACCACCGCAAGCTGACCCGCGCCGTGCACGAAGAAGGAGGCAAGATCCTGATGCAGATCCTGCACGCTGGGCGCTACGGCTACCAGCCCTTCGCCGTCTCGGCCTCGGACAAGAAATCGCCGATCTCGCCCTTCAAGCCGAAGGCGCTGACGGAAGGCGGCATTGAATCGACCATCAAGGCCTATGTGCGCGCCGCCAGGCTGGCGCAAAAGGCCGGTTATGACGGCGTGGAAGTGATGGGCAGCGAAGGCTACCTGCTGAACCAGTTCCTGTGCGCCCGCACCAACCTGCGCACCGACCGCTGGGGCGGCAGCATCGAGAACCGCATGCGCCTGCCGGTGGAGATCGTGCGCCGCATGCGCGAGGCCGTCGGCCGAGACTTCATCATCATGTACCGCCACTCCCTGCTGGACCTGGTGGACGGCGGCAATACCTGGGAAGAGGTGGTCGCTGTCGCCCAGGCCTTGCAGCACGCCGGCGCCACCATCCTCAACACCGGCATCGGCTGGCACGAAGCCCGCGTGCCGACCATCGTCACCTCGGTGCCGCGCGCAGCCTTCGCCGAAGTGGCTGGGCGCCTGCGCAAGGAAGTGACCATTCCCGTGGTGGCCTCGAACCGAATCAATATGCCGGCGGAGGCGGAAGACATCCTGCGCCGCGGCGACGCCGACATGGTGTCGATGGCGCGCCCCTTCCTGGCCGACGCCGAATTCGTCAGCAAGGCTGCCGCCGGCCGCGTCGACGAAATCAATACTTGCATCGGCTGCAACCAGGCCTGCCTCGACCACACCTTCCAGAACAAGCGCGCCAGCTGCCTGGTGAACCCGCGCGCCTGTCACGAAACGGAACTCGTGTACCGCAAGGCGACGGCGCGGCGCAAGGTGGCCGTGGTGGGCGCAGGTCCTGCCGGCCTGTCGGCAGCGACGGTGGCGGCCGAATGCGGCCACGACGTCACCCTGTTCGATTCGAGCGACCGCATTGGCGGCCAGTTCAACATCGCCAAGCAGATCCCGGGCAAGGAAGAATTTAACGAAACCTTGCGCTACTTTGGCCGCAAGATCGAGCTGACCGGCGTCAAGCTGCAGTTGAACCACCGCGTCACGCGCGAAGAACTGCTGGCGGGCGGCTATGACGACGTGATCGTCGCCACCGGCATCCGCGTGCGCAAGCCGAAGATCGACGGCATCGACCATCCGAAAGTGTTGTCCTATCTCGATGTACTGCGCGACAAGAAGCCGGTCGGCAAACGCGTAGCCATCATCGGCGCGGGCGGTATCGGATTCGACGTGGGAGAGTACCTGTTGCACAACCCGGAGCATTCGCTGCCGCTGGCGAAAGAGCATTGGGCTGCCGAATGGGGTGTCGACCTGCACGCCAGGACTGGCGGCGGCCTGGTGCCGGCCAAGGTTGCGGAGCCGGTGCGCCAGCTCTACCTGCTGCAGCGCAAAACCAGCAAGCTGGGTGCGGGCCTGGGCAAGACTTCCGGCTGGGTTCACCGCGCGGTACTGGCGCGCAACGGTGTCGTCATGATCCCCGGCGTGCAGTACAAGCTGATCGACGACCATGGCCTGCACATCAGGGTAGGCGAAGAAGAACGGCTGCTGGCGGTAGATAACGTGGTGATTTGCGCCGGCCAGGAAAGCCTGACCGAATTGATGCCGCCGGAAGGCGAGGCTCCCGCGCCGGGCGCTCCGCGCTTCCACAAGATCGGCGGCGCCGCCCTGGCGGCTGAGCTCGACGCCAAGCGCGCCATCAAGGAAGGCGCCGAACTGGCTGCAAGCCTTTAAACCTTGCGGACGACCACGGAGCCGATCGAGTAGCCGGCGCCGAAGCTGCAAATCACGCCATAAGAACCGGACGGCAGGTCGTCCTGGTGCTTGTGGAAAGCGATGATCGAGCCGGCCGACGAGGTATTGGCGTAGGTGTCGAGGATCACCGGCGCTTCCATCGGCTCGGCGTCGCGGCCGAGGATGGTGCGCGAAATCAGCTGGTTCATGCTCAGGTTGGCCTGGTGCAGCCAGAAGCGGCTCATCTGCTCAACTTTCAAACCGGCGCGGTCGATCGAGTCCTTGATCATTTGCGCTGCCATCGGGCACACGTCCTTGAATACCTTGCGCCCTTGCTGCTTGAACAGCTTGTCCGGCTTGCCGATGCCGCTTTCGTCGAAGCGGTTCATGAAGCCGAAGTTGTTGCGGATGTTATTGGAGAAACTGGTCTTCAGCTTGGTGTCCAGGATGTCCCACTGGTGCTTGGAGACCGCACCTTCCTTGTCTTCAACAATGATCGCGGTGCAGGCGTCGCCGAAGATGAAGTGGCTGTCGCGGTCGCGGTAGTCGAGGTGGCCGGAAGTGATTTCCGGATTCAGGATCAGCACGGCGCGCGCCTGGCCGCTCTGTACCGCACCGACGGCGGTCTGGATGCCGAAGGTAGCCGAGGAGCAGGCCACGTTCATGTCGAAGCCAAAGCCCTCGATGCCCAGAGCCTGCTGCACCTCCACCGCCATGGCTGGGTAGGCGCGCTGCATATTGGAGCAAGCGACCAGCACCATGTCGATGTCGGCCGGGCTGCGGCCGGCGCGGTCCAGCGCCTGGCGCGCGGCGGCCACGCAGATTTCGGCTTGCAGCGACAGTTCTTCGTTGCTGCGCTCGGGGATGCGCGGGGTCATGCGCTTCGGATCGAGGATGCCGCTTTTTTCCATCACGTAGCGCGACTTGATGCCGGACGCTTTTTCAATGAAGGCGGCGCTTGATGGTTCGATGGCGGTCACGGTGCCGGCGGCGATGGCGGCGGCGTTTTCCGCATTGAACAGCTCGGCGTAGGCGTTGAACGCGGTCACCAGCTCTTCGTTGCTGATCGAGTTCGATGGGGTAAAGAGGCCGGTTCCGCTGATGACGGCTTGTTTCATGATCAATCTTTCTTTTTTCGAATGGGTCAGGCGACCGGTAAGTGGGCCGATTTTACCGCATCTGCATGCAAAAACGGCGCCCCAGGGGGCGCCGTCTTGATTTTTGACACTTATTTTTTCCGTGGCGGATCGAGCCTGACCAGCTTGGATTCCGATTTTGCCATCTGCACCGGCATGCCTTGCAAGTGGTTCAGGGCCTGCTTCAGCTGGAAGTCGTCGCCGCTGCCGTATTCCAGCGGCTTGCGTTTCTTTTCGGCGGCCAGGATGCGCATCTGTTCTTCCAGCTCGTCGCGCTGGCCTTTGCTGGCTTCCTGTTCGCGGTCGTTGCTCAGGTGCTTGGCCAGGTCGGCTTCGCGCATGCGCAGGCTGTTCAAGCCGTCGCCATCCTCGTTCTCGTCCACCGCCAGGTCGGGCGAAATGCCCTTGGCCTGGATCGAGCGGCCGTGAGGCGTGTAGTAGCGCGCGGTGGTCAGCTTGACGGCGGTATCCGCGGTCAGCTGGCGGATGGTCTGCACCGAGCCCTTGCCGAAGGTTTGCGAGCCGATGATCGTGGCGCGCTTGTAGTCCTGCAGGGCGCCGGCCACGATTTCCGAGGCGGAGGCGGAGCCGGTATTCACCAGCACGGCCATCGGCACGTGCTTGACCGCTTCCGGCAGCTTGGCCAGGGGATCGCCGTCGCCACGCAGCGAGTAGTATTCGGCGCGGCCGTAGAAGATCTGCTTCGAATCCGGCAGTTGGCCGTTGGTCGACACGATTGGCGTGTCTTTCGGCAGGAAGGCTGCCGCCACGCCGATCGCGCC
This sequence comes from Pseudoduganella sp., assembly GCA_039593355.1. Lineage (GTDB taxonomy): Bacteria > Pseudomonadota > Gammaproteobacteria > Burkholderiales > Burkholderiaceae_D > Rugamonas. The sequence continues at coordinate 138,827 of JBCNPK010000002.1, read as the reverse complement.
TTGCAGTACGCCGCCCGGGTCGTTGCGCAGGTCGAGCACCAGGCCTTTCAGGTTCGGGTCCTGGCGGTACAGCTCAGTGATCTTGGCGGCCAGGTCGTCCACCGTCGGCTCCTGGAACTGCGAGATACGCAGCCAGGCATAACCAGGCGAGACCATCCTGGCCTTCACGCTCTTCTGGTGGATTTCTTCGCGGTTCAGGGTGAATTGCAGCGGTTGCGGCTCATCCTTGCGCATAATGGTCAGCTGCACCTTGGTGCCAGGCTCGCCGCGCATCTTCTTGACCGACTCGTCGAGGCTCAGGCCTTTCAGCGACGTGGTGTCGAGGCGGGTGATCATATCGCCAGGCTTAATGCCGGCGCGATAGGCCGGGGAATCCTCGATCGGGGCGACGATCTTGATATAGCCCTCGTCGCTCTGGGCGATTTCAATGCCCAGGCCGACGAATTTGCCCTGTGAACCTTCGCGCAGCTCGGCGTAGGCCTTCTTGTCCAGGTAGGCGGAATGCGGATCGAGCGAGGCGACCATGCCGGAAATGGCTTCGGTCAGCAGCTTCTTGTCGTCCACCGATTCGACATAATCCGATTTGATCAGGCCGTACACATCGGCGAGCTGCTTGAGCTCTTCCAGCGGCAAGCCAGGGTCGGCCTGCTTTTGCGCCATCGCGGAAAACTGAAGGGATACCGCGACCCCCGCGACTACACCGAGCCCGATCAGGCCGGCGTTTTTGAGTTTCTTGCCCATGTGTCACCTGTTCCAGATACAGCGGATAACTCGACCGCTATTGGAATTCAGTATAAACCTGATTCTCAGCAATCGTAGCTGCCATATGGAATAAATAGCGCTTGAAAGCCACGATAAATTCATAACTTTGTAGATGTTTGCCAATGTGTTTACGTGAGTAAGTATTTGTAAGAAAGGCAGAGCCACTGCAATTCGCGGCCTAAACTTGGTCTCGCTATTTCTCTCTACCCTTAAGTAGCTTCATGCCTGCGGCGCCTCCCGCGGGCATCTTTTTTTCCGGAGCAAGAATATGAAACTCATCCGTACAGCCCGTGCCGCCTGGCTCCTGCTGGCCATGGCCGTGGCGCCGGCATTTGCCGTGCCGGTCATGGACATGCGCGCCGAAGACCTGGTGCCCATGGCCAGCGAGTTCCGCAAATCGCTGAACCTGAACGCCAACCAGCAAACCCTGTGGGCCAAGGTGGAAAGCCAGAGCAAGGCACTGTTGCGTGAGCGCAAGGCCCGCCGCGAGCGCCTGCAGGAAGCCACCCGCCATGGCCTGGAAGCCCAGAATGTCGAGCTGCGCGACCTGCAGGCCGGGCTGGAAGCGGAGCAGGCCACCACGGCGGCGGAAGACCGCCAACTGCGCGAATGGTGGCTCGGCATCAACGATGCCCTGGACGATGGCCAGCGCCAGGCGGCGGCCAAATTCCTGCTTGATCAGCTGATCCGCATGGAGGATGGCCCCGGCGGTAGCCACGGTGAGCGGCCGGCAAGTGGGGAAGGAGGACACCACGCTGGCCGTGGCAGCCGCGGAGGAATGGGCGGCATGGGTGGGCCGGGCGGAGCAGGTGGCGCAGGCCGCGGCATCTAAGTATCGTTAAGTAACAAAGGCGGCGGCCACGTGCCAGCCGCCGGGGCGGCGTTTACAATGCCCATCCTATGAAGAAGCTGATCCATTTCGCCCTGGCAACATTGGGCGTAGCCACTGGCGCCGCCGCCCAGCAAGAACCGGGCAAGTCCGCTGACAAGGTTGTCCCCCAAGTCACGATCAGCGGCGGCCGCCAGGACGATATGACCGAGCGCCGCAACTCGACCGCGGGCAAGCAGGTCTACGGCCGGGAAGAACTGGACCGCAATGGCGACAGCAATATCGGCGATGTGCTCAAGCGCCTGCCGGGCGTGACCATCGGCGGGCGCGCCGGCCGTGGCGGCGAAGTGCGCATGCGCGGCCTGGGCAGCGGCTATACCCAGGTGTTGGTGAACGGCGAGCGCCCGCCGGCCGGCTTTTCCATGGAATCGCTGTCGCCCGACCAGGTGGAACGGATCGAAGTGATGCGCGGTCCGGTGGCCGAGCACAGCACGCGCGCCATTGCCGGCACCATCAATATCGTGCTGCGCGACGGCTACCAGATGCATGACATCCAGGTGAAGGCTGGCGATCGCATCGAGCAGGGCCGCCACTCGCCCGAACTGTCGGTGACCGCGCCGGGGAAGTCGGGTGCGCTCAACTACACACTGTCGGCCTCCTTCAACTACAACCGCCAGCACGACAACACCCTGACGCATAACACCGAAACGGATGCCGCCGGCGATCTGCTCACGGAACAATTCCTGGAAAGCGAGAGCCGCGGCAACAGCAAGGGCCTGCACCTCACGCCGCGTTTGTCGTACCGATTCGAGAACGGCGACACGCTGAATTTCCAGACTTTCCTGCTGCACCAGCGGACGCGCAACACATCGCAGACCAACCTGGCGCAACCTGTCGGCAGCGTAGCGCCCGAATACAACTTCGCGCAGCAGAGCAGCGAAGGCGACGTGACGTTCCTGCGCGGCTTCGGCAATTGGCTGCACCGCCTGCAGGGCGCGCGCAAGCTCGATGTGAAATTCGGCTTCGGTCTCGGCAAGCGCAACAGCGATTCGCTGCGCTACCAGTACGACAGCCAGGGCGCGCTGCTGGACCGCTTCACCGATACCGACGACACGCGCGACAAAAGCCTCAACACCGGCGGCAAATACAGCTCGCCGCTGGGTGCCGGCCATATGCTGGCGGCAGGCTGGGAACTGGAGGCGAGCCACCGTGAGGAAGTGCGCGTTTCGCTGAACAAGGACGGCGCCGCGCAATTCGCCGACTCCGGCGACAACTTGACTGCCGACACGCGCCGCGCGGCCTTGTACGCTCAGGACGAATGGGACATCACGCCGCAATGGTCGGCCTATGCCGGTGCGCGCTGGGAGGGTATCCGCACCACGTCCGACCGCAGCGCGGGCACGGTCAGCAACACCAGCAAGGTTTTCAGCCCGCTGCTGCACGCGGTCTGGAAAATCCCCGGCCATGAAAAAGACCAGGTGCGCGCCAGCCTGACCAAGAGCTATAAATCGCCCAATGTGCAGGACTTGATCGCCGCGCCTTTCCTGTCGCGCCTGAACAGCGCCACCAATCCTGACCGCACCGGCAACCCGAACCTGAAGCCGGAGCTGGCTACGGGTCTCGACCTGGCTTACGAACACTACCTGGGCCGCAACGGCATTATCAGCGCCAGTGGTTTCGTGCGTGAGATCGACAACCTGATTCGCCGCGAACTCACGCAGCAGCAGACCGATCTCGGGCTGCGCTGGGTCTCCTCGCCGGCCAATGTCGGCCACGCGCGCACCAGCGGCATCGAGCTGGAAGCCAAGTTCTCGCTGGCCGAATTGATGGACAATGCGCCGCAGGTCGACTTCCGCAGCAACTACAGCCGCTTCTGGTCGCGCGTTGACGGCATCCCCGGACCGGACAACCGCCTCGACCAGCAAGCCAGGCAGACGGCCAACCTGGGCATGGATTACCGCCTGAAAGACATTCCACTCACGCTGGGCACCAGCTATAACTGGACGCCGGCCATCCGCACCCGGACCAGCGACAAACAAGTGGTGGAAACCAGCCGCAAACGCGTGCTGGACATGTATGCGCTGTGGCGTTTCGACGGCCGCACGCAAATCCGCATCAGCGCCAACAACCTGCTGGCGGAAGACGCAACCGGGAACAACCTGGTGTACGCTAACGGCCTTGCTGCACAAGCGGCCTCGCTGAACCCCACTTATACCCAGTGGAGTGTTCGACTTGAAACTAAATTCTAAAGGGACAACGAGAGTGAAACGACATATCCTGAGCACCATCACCCTGAGCCTGATGGCGGCATTCGCCCACGCAGGCGGTCACGAAGGCCACGAGCAGGCGTCGACCATGGCTTCCGGCATCGACAAGCAATACATCGACAACAGCGTGCGGGTGCAGGACGATTTCTTCCAGCACCTGAACGGCGAATGGCTGCGCACCACCGAAATCCCGGCCGACAAATCGAGCTGGGGCTCGTTCGCCAAGCTGCGCGACGACACCCTGTTCCAGCTGCGCGACCTGATCCAGGGCCTGCAGGGACAGAAAGGCCTGAAAGGCGACGACGCCAAGATCGCCACCCTGTACGCTTCCTACATGGACGAAGCCAAGCTGGAAAAGCTGGGCGCCAAGCCGCTGGCCGGCGAGCTGTCCGCGATCCGCAGCCTGAAAGACAAGAAGGGCATCCCGGGCCTGATCGCCCATTTCAACAAGACCGGCGTGCCGGCGCCATACGGCGTCTTCGTCAGCCAGGACGCGCGCGACTCGACACAGTACGCCGCCCACATGGGCCAGTCCGGCCTGGGCCTGCCTGACCGCGACTACTACCTGAAGAAGGACGACGAAAAATCCGCCGCCATCCTGGCCAAGTATGAGCAGCACGTCGCCAAGGTCCTGGGCCTGGCCGGCAACAAGGACGGCGCTGAAAAGGCCAAAGCCATCGTTGCGCTGGAAACCGAGCTGGCGAAAGTGCAGTGGTCGCGCGTCGACAACCGCGACCCGGTCAAGCGCTACAACAAGATGGAAATCAGCAAGCTGGCCGAAATCGCTCCGGGATTCGACTGGAACGCTGCGCTGGGCGCCACCGGTATCGCCGCCAAGACCAAGACCGTGATCGTGTCCCAGCCAAGCTATATGACCGAATTCGCCAAGCTGGTTGAAAGCACCCCGCTGGAAAGCTGGAAGGCCTACTTCGAATGGCAACTGCTGCGCGATGCATCGCCTTACCTGTCGAAGGATTTCGACGACGCCAACTTCGCGTTCTACGGCACCGTTCTCACCGGCGTAACCGAGCAGCAGCCGCGCTGGAAGCGCGGCGTGGGCGTGGTGGAAGCCGCCATCGGCGAAGGCCTGGGCAAGCTGTACGTCTCGAAGTACTTCCCGGCCGAGCGCAAGGCGCGCATGGAAGAACTGGTGAAGAACCTGCTGGTGGCCTATAAGCAGAGTATCGACAGCATCGACTGGATGGGGCCTGAGACCAAGAAGCAGGCGCAGGACAAGCTGGCCAAGTTCACCCCGAAAATCGGCTACCCGAACAAATGGCGCGACTACAGCAAGCTGCAGTTCAAGGACGGCGACCTGATCGGCAACCTGGGCCGCGCTACCGAGTTTGCCTACAACCGCAACCTGGACAAGCTCGGCAAGCCGATCGACAAGGATGAATGGGGCATGACGCCGCAGACGATCAACGCCTACTATCGTCCAACCGCCAACGAAATCGTGTTCCCGGCCGCCATCCTGCAGCCGCCGTTCTTCGACATGAAGGCGGATGATGCGGTCAACTATGGCGCCATCGGCGCCGTGATCGGCCACGAAATCTCGCACGGTTTCGACGATTCGGGCTCGCAGTACGACGGCGACGGCAACCTGCGCGACTGGTGGAGCAAGGAAGACCGCGAAAAGTTCAAGGTCAAGGCGGATGCCATGGTCAAGCAGTACAGCTCCTACGAGCCGGTGCCTGGCTATAACATCAACGGCAAGCTGACCCTGGGCGAAAACATCGCCGACAACTCGGGCCTGGCCATCGCTTACAAGGCGTACAAGATTTCCCTGGGCGGCAAAGCCTCCCCGGTGATCGACGGCCTGACCGGCGAACAGCGCGTGTTCATGGGCTTCGGCCAGGTATGGCGCACCAAGATGCGCGACCAGGCGGCGATTGTGCAAATCAAGACCGATCCGCACTCGGCAGGCCGCTTCCGCGCCAACGGCACGGTCGTCAACCAGCCAGCCTTCTACGAAGCGTTTGGCGTGAAGGAAGGCGACAAGATGTACGTCAAGCCGGAAGACCGCATCATCATTTGGTAAACCCGGAAAATCAGGGTCAGACCCAAGGGTCAGACCCATCCTATGCCGAAGCCCCAGGCCGTTGAGCAGACAGGGTCAGACCCTTGGGTCTGACCCAGGTTTACCGGGTTTTGGAAAAAAGCCACGCTCGAGCGTGGCTTTTCTTTTAACGTTCCACCGCAACGTGCTAGAGTCGCGCGGTACCGTCACACCTACCTAGGAGGGTAACCTTGAAACGCAAGATCCTGAGCGCCGTCATCATCGGCCTCTTCGCCACCAGCGCTGCCATCGCAGCCGGCAACAAAGCACCACAGAAATCCGGCATCGAAACCACCGCCATGGACAACGCAGTCCGTGCCCAGGACGATTTCTACATGCACCAGAACGGCACCTGGATGAAGAACACCGAAATCCCGGCCGACCGCTCCAGCTGGGGCACCTTCGTCCAGCTGTCCGAAACCGTGCAGCCGCAGCTGCGCGCCCTGATCGAAGAAGCCGCCGCCAAGGGCGGCGATGCCGACGCCAAGCGCGTGGGCGACATGTTCGCCTCGATGATGGACGAAGCGCGCGCCGAGCAGCTGGGCATCACCCCGCTGAACGCAGAGCGCGCCCGCATCGCCGCCATCGCCGACAAGAAGCAGCTGGCCGCCCAGTTTGCGCACTTCTCGCGCATCGGCGTGAGCAGCCCGTTCGACGTCGGCGTCCACCAGGACAACAAGGATTCGACCCGCTACGTGGCCGACCTGGGCCAGTCCGGCCTGTCGATGCCTGACCGCGACTACTACCTGAAAAAAGACGACGCCAAGCTGGCCGACACCCTGGCCAAGTTCGAAGCCCACGTTGCCAGGATGATGGCGCTGGCCGGCGACGCCAATGCCGCCGCCACCGCCAAGGCCGTGGTCAACGTCGAAACCCGCCTGGCGCAGATCCAGTGGACCAAGGTCGAGCTGCGCGATCCGGTCAAGGCCTATAACAAATACGAGCTGGCCAAGCTGAAAGAGCTGATGCCAAGCTTCGACTACGACAGCTGGCTGGAAGGCGTGCTCCTCACCGGCAAGGTGAAGGACGTGAACGTCGGCCAGCCTACCTACTTCCAGGCGCTGGACAAAGTGCTGGCGGAAGTGCCGCTGGACGACTGGAAAGCGTACATGAACTACCGCCTGCTGGCGACCTTCGCGCCGGAGCTGTCCAAGGCCTTCGTCGACGAAAACTTCTCCTTCTACGGCACCACCCTGAGCGGCGCCACCGAACAGCGCCCACGCTGGAAGCGCGCCGTGTCCATGACCGAAGGCGCCATGGGCGAAGCCGTCGGCAAGCTGTACGTCGGCAAGTATTTCTCGGCGGACGCCAAGAAGCGCATGGAGCTGCTGGTGAAAAACCTGCTGCAAGCGTTCAACCAGAGCATCGATACCCTGGAGTGGATGAGCCCTGCGACCCGCAAGGAAGCCCACGCCAAGCTGTCCAAGTTCACCTACAAAATCGGCTACCCGAACAAGTGGCGCGATTACAGCGCGCTCGAAATCAAGCGCGACGACCTGGTTGGCAACGTAATGCGCGCCAGCGATTTCGAGCACCACCGCAATATCAACAAGCTGGGCAAGCCGATCGACCGCGAAGAGTGGCTGATGCCGCCGCAGGCGATCAACGCCTACTACAACCCGGAAATGAACGAGATCGTGTTCCCGGCCGCCATCCTGCAGCCGCCGTTCTTCGACATGAAGGCTGACGACGCGGTCAACTACGGTGGCATCGGCGCCGTGATCGGCCACGAAATCTCGCACGGCTTCGACGACCAGGGCTCGCAGTACGACGGCGACGGCAACCTGCGCAACTGGTGGACCGAGGAAGACGGCAAGCGCTTCAAGGAACGCACCTCGATCCTGGTCAAGCAGTACGGCGAATTCGAAGCGCTGCCTGGCTACAAGGTCAACGGCGAGCTGACGCTCGGCGAAAACATCGGCGACAACTCCGGCCTGGCCGTGGCGTACAAAGCCTACAAGCTGTCGCTGAAGGGCAAGAAAGCGCCAGTGATCGACGGCTTTACCGGCGACCAGCGTTTCTACATGGGCTGGGCCCAGGTATGGCGCACCAAGTTCCGCGACGCCGCCCTGATCGCACGCGTGAAGACCGACCCGCACTCGCCAGGCCCGTTCCGCGCCAACGGCACGCTGCGCAACCAGCCGGGCTTCTACGAAGCGTTCAATGTGAAAGAGGGCGACAAGCTGTACCTGTCGCCGAAAGAACGCGCGATTATCTGGTAAAACCCCAATCCCGGTACACCCGGGTCAGACCCAAGGGTCAGACCCCGGTCCGAGACCGCCGCCGGTCGGGTCAGGCCCTTGGGCCTGACCCTGATTTACCGGGTTTCAGTCGAAAGACCCCAACATGAAAAAACACCTCCTCGCCGCCGCCGCCGCGCTGCTGGCCACCATGGCAACCGCCGCTGAAAAATCCGGCATCGAACTGCAATACGTCGACCCCGCCGTCCGCGCCCAGGACGACTTCTTCAAGCACCTGAACGGCAAATGGCTGGCCACCGCCGAAATCCCGGCCGAAATGTCCAGCTGGGGCGTGTTCGAAAAACTGTTCGAAGACATCCAGCCGCAATTGCGCCAGATCATCGAAGACTCCGCAAAGAACGCCGACAGCGCCGACAAGAAACGCATCGGCGACTTCTACGCCTCCTTCATGGATGAAGCCCGGCTGGAGCAGCTGGGCGTGGCCCCGATCCAGCCCGAGCTGGCGCGCATCGCCGCGCTGAGCGACAAGAAGCAGCTGCCAGCCCTGTTCGCGTACCACAACCGCCGCAACTTCGCGGCGCCGATGGACATGGGCATTCACCAGGACAACAAGGACTCCACCAAGTACGTAATCGACTTCGTGCAGTCCGGCCTGGGCATGCCTGACCGCGACTACTACCTGAAAAAAGACGACGCCAAGATGGCCGAAACGCTGGCCAAATACCAGGCCACCGTCGAAAAAGTGCTGGCGCTGGCGGGCGACGCCAACGCCGCCGCCAACGCCAGGGCCGTCGTCGCCTTCGAAACGAAAATCGCGCAGCTGCACTGGACCAAGGTCGAACTGCGCGACCCGGTCAAGGCCTACAACAAGGTGCCGGTCGCCAAGCTGGGCGAACTGATGCCGGGCTACGACTGGAACGCCTACCTGAATGATCTCGGCGTCGCCGGCAAGGTCGATTACGTGATCGTCAGCCAGCCAAGCTACCTGAAAGGCCTGGACAAGCTGCTGGCCGAGACCCCGCTGGATACACTCAAGCCTTACTTCACCTGGAGCGTGGTGCGCGCCAACGCGCCATTCCTGGGCAAGGACTTCGTGGCGGCCAACTTCGAGTTCTACGGCAAGCAGCTCGGCGGCGCCACCGAAATGCGTCCGCGCTGGAAACGCGGCGTCTCCGCTACCGAGAGCGCGCTGGGCGAAAGCATCGGCAAGGTCTATGTGGAGCAGTACTTCCCTGCAGCGAACAAGGCGCGCATGGAAGAACTGGTGAAGAACCTGCTGGTCGCGTACAAGGACAGCATCGACAAGCTGCCCTGGATGAGCGCCCAGACCAAGAAGGAAGCGCAAACCAAGCTGGCCAAGTTCACGCCGAAGATCGGCTACCCGAACAAATGGCGCGACTACAGCAAGCTGTCGATCGACCGCAACGACCTGGTGGGCAACGTGACGCGCGCCACCGAGTTCGCGGTGCAGAAGGAACTGGACAAGCTGGGCAAGCCGATCGACCGCGACGAATGGGGCATGACGCCGCAAACCGTCAACGCCTACTACAACCCTGAGCTGAACGAGATCGTGTTCCCGGCCGCCATCCTGCAGCCGCCGTTCTTCGATGCCAACGCGGACGACGCGGTCAACTACGGCGCCATCGGCGCGGTGATCGGCCATGAGATTTCGCACGGCTTTGACGACCAGGGCGCGCAGTACGACGGCGACGGCAACCTGCGCGATTGGTGGACCAAGCGCGACCACGCCAACTTCAAGGCGAAGACGCAGATGCTGGTCAAGCAGTACGGCGCCTTCAGCCCGGTCAAGGGTTACAAGGTCAATGGCGAGCTGACGCTGGGCGAGAACATCGCCGACAACTCGGGCCTGGCGATTGCGTACAAGGCTTACAAGCTGTCGCTGGGCGGCAAGCCGGCGCCGGTGATCGATGGCTTCACCGGCGAGCAGCGCTTCTACCAGGGCTGGGCGCAGGCATGGCGCGCCAAGTCGCGTGAAGCGGCGCTGATTCGCCAGGTCACCACCGATCCGCATTCGCCGGAGGAGTTTCGCGCCAATGGCAGCCTGCGCAACCAGCCAGGCTTTTATGAGGCGTTCGGTGTGAAGAAGGGCGACAAGATGTATCTGGCCCCGAAAGACCGCGTGATCATTTGGTAAGCAACCCGGTAGGGCGGGTCAGACCCAAGGGTCTGACCCCCAACGGTTTCGCAGCCGCAGGTCAGGGTGTACGCCTTTGATCTTCGCAACAAATCAAAAGCCTGGAACGCAGGCCACCAGCCGCGCCGCAGACGGGGTCTGACCCTGCGGGTCAGACCCTCGGTTCACCGGGTTCAAGCAGGCAAAAAAAAACCGCTCATCCGAGCGGTTTTTGTTATCTGGCCAGCCAGCCGATTACTTGGCAGCCTCAGCCGCCGGAGCAGCCTGCTTCACCTCAGGCTCCTTGAACTTGCCGCCAGCGTTGTTCACCATGTACACCACAGCGCGCGCCACTTCCACGTCATCCAGGTCAGGATTGCCGCCCTTGGCAGGCATTGCGCGCAAGCCTTCCAGCGCATGTTTCACCACAGTGTCCTGACCCTGGGCAATACGAGCACCCCAGGCGCCGGCGTCGCCGAATTTAGGAGCGCCCGCTGCGCCCGAACCGTGGCAAGCCGCGCAAGTCGCGGTGTAAACAGCTTCGCCGGTCTGCAGCACTTTAGGAGCGTTCACATCTTTCAGGGTGAAACCATTGTCCGCCACCGGCTTCAGGCGAGCCGCCACGGCTTCCGCACTTTGGCTTTCCGAACCCGCGCCAGTCAGTTTTTCCTGGGTCACAAATTGCACCAGCAAAACAATGCCAATGATGGTGACAGCGAAGAAACCTACAACGGCAGCGACCAGCTGCTTTGGCGTTCTGATAGCGGATTCGTGGCTCATGATTTCCTTAGGACAGTTTTTCGAAAAGCTGTTGAAGGGTTATGTTTTTGGCATTTTTAACGCCGAACCCTCGTCAAACCTGCGATTATAGACGGAAAGCCCTAGCTATGGAATGGATTTCCGGCTATCCTTCGTGTCTCTTCAGTATGACGTCTGCGGCTGTAGCTCAGTGGATAGAGTATCGGCCTCCGAAGCCGAGGGTCGTGGGTTCGATCCCCGCCAGCCGCGCCACTCAACGATCAATCAAGCCCTTGCCATTAGGCCGTGCGGCCGGGCTGCCAATTGTTCCGGCGTGGAATAGATCGTCACGTTCTGGCAAGCCAATAGCTGCAAGTGCTCAAAGAAGCCGCGCGCCGGAATCCACCACGCTTGCGCTTCTCCCACCTGGCCCTGGTGCAGCAGGCCGCTGCGCCTGAACTCTTCCATGAAATAAGCACGCAGATCTTCGCGCGAGCGATGGTCGATGCGTTGCGGCACCAGGTCCGGATCGAAGGGGCGTACCGGCACCTCACAGAGCTTGCCGGCCTGGTCGATGCATGGCAGGCGGTAGCTGTCCTCGGCCCAGACATGCACCGGGAAGCTGTCGCCCATGGCGTCTTCCAGCATATGGTAGAAGGTGACCGGGCCCATCGATATTCCCAGGCCCAGCACCTTGGCGTTCTCCAGGTCGATAAACCGCTGCCACGGCGAACCTTCACCGAATATCGAAGGCGCGCGGTGATGGGCTTCAGTCAGGTAGGCGGCATGGCGGCCCCAGGCCGAGACCGAATGCGTCGGGTGCACGCTGCGATGAACGCCGGGAGTGTCGAGGAAGGCTTTGGGCAGGCGGCCGATATTGGTGCCATGGGAACGCACGTCGAACACATAGTCCGTCATACGGCAGGTGGCGCGGATGGTCCCCCCGGGCATGTAATAGGTCGGCACCGCCAGCGTCCCCTGCGGACCGACCGCTTCCTGCAGGGCTCGCACCAAGGTGCGCGCGCCGCCTTCCACATGGCCCAGGCTTTTCAGCGAGGAGTGCACAAAGACCGCGTCGCCCTTGGCGATGCCGAGCCGGGCCAGCCCTGCCACTAAATCGGCGCGGCTGATATGGCTGCGTGCGTTCCTGGCCGGGTCGGCGCTTTTGCTGTGGGGCAATGAGTCGATCAGCGCCTTGGCCAGGCGTTTGGCGGGTTTAAGCATTAGTTACATCCAGCAAGTCTCTTTCCACAAGGTTAGCATCTATAGAGAAATCCGCCGCTCTGTTGGTGAAACTTGCATCGCCACATTGCCCTAATTAAAATCATGTAAATTTTGTTAACGCGGGCCCGCGCATGCTTGATGTTTTGATCACGGTCGATGTGGAAATCTGGTGCAACGGCTGGCACGACATCGACGCCCGCTTCCCCGATGCCTTCCGGCGCTACGTCCACGGTCCTACCGACGCCGGCGGCTTTGGCTTGCCTTACCAGCTGAAAGTGCTGTCCGACCACGGTCTGAAAGGGGTGTTCTTCGTCGAACCCCTGTTCTCCGCCCGCTTCGGACCCGAGCCCCTGGCCGAAATCGTCGGTATGATCAGGGCAGCCGGGCATGAGGTCCAATTGCACATGCACACTGAATGGGTGGACGAGGCGCGCACGCCGCTGTTGCCAAATGTTGACAGTAAGCGCCAGCACCTGCGCTACTTCTCCCGCGCCGAACAGACCACCCTGGTCCACAAAGGCAAGGCCATGCTGGAACAGGCCGGGGCCGGCGCAATCAACGCATTCCGGGCCGGCAGTTTCGGATTCAACCGCGACACCCTGCATGCGCTGGCGGCCAATGGCATGGAGTTCGACAGCAGCTATAACGCCACGTTGTTTGGCCCGGATAGCGGGGTCATGCCGGGCACGCTGCTGACGGACCCGGTGCACTGCGACGGCATCGACGAATACCCGATGACTGTTTTCCGCGACGGGCGCGGCCTGCATCATGCCCAGCTGACGTCCTGCTCTTCGGCGGAAATGGAGGGCTTGCTGTGGCAGGCGCTGGAGCAGGGCCGGCAAGCCTTTGTCCTGCTATCGCATAATTTTGAACTGCTCAACAAAGCGAAGACGCAACGCGATCCCGTAGTGGTCGAGCGCTTCCGTCGTTTATGTGCGTTTCTTGAACGTAATCGTGATAGTTTCCATACCGGGGGCTTTACTGGCCGCCGGCAAGCTGCGGCGGGCGTCCAGCACGGCCCGCTGAGTTCACCTTGGCACCGGACAGGCTTGCGCATGCTCGAACAAGCCTATCGGCGGAGGTATGGATGAGTCATTGGGAGTTGCGCCAGGTTCCGTTCAAATTCATGCTCAGCGACCTGACGCTGGGCAGCCGGGCAATGACCCTGCAAGTCCGTCCGAAAAGCCTGGACGCCCCGGTGCGGCAGGCCAAGACCCTGGACGTCCCGTCTTTGGAGCTGCTGCCCGGCAGCCAAGGCTTTGTCGAGCGCGGAGTGCCACTGGACGAGCCGGCGCCGGTATTCAGTGCTGTGGGCGAGTACCTGTATTACGTACCGCAGCATTACCGGCACTGCTACATCGACCTGGGCATGGGCTTCGCTGCCTACCAGGCCAAATTCTCATCCAAGACCCGCAGCACCATTGTGCGCAAGGTGCGCAAATTCGCCGAGCAGACTGGTGGCACGGCGCGCTGGCAACTGTACCGCACGCCTGCCGAGGTCGAAACTTTTCTGGAGCTGGCGCTGCCGCTCTCGCGCCGCACTTATCAGGACCGCCTGCTCGACGCCGGCTTGCCCGGCAGTGAAGAATTCCGTGCCCGGGCCGTGGCGCTGGCTGCCAATGACGAAGTGCGCGCTTACCTGCTGTTCGATGGCGAGCGCGCCGTGTCCTACCTGTATTGCCCGGCCAGCGAAGGCGTGCTGTCCTATGCCTACCTCGGCTATGACCCCGACTACATGAAACTGTCGGTCGGCACCGTGCTGCAGTGGTTGGCCCTGGAGCATTTGTTCGCCGAAGGCAAGTTCCGTTATTTCGACTTCGACGAGGGTGAATCCGAACATAAGCGCCTGTTCGCCACCGAACAGCGGCTGTGTGCCAACATCTTCATCGTCCGGCGCAGCGTGGCCAACAGCATGCTGCTGCATGCACATCACGGCATGAACCAGTTTTCGGCTTGGCTGGGGCGGCTCTTCGACCGTTTCGGCCTGAAAGCGCGCTTGCGCCGGGCGCTGCGTTTCGGCCGTTCCAGCGCCAAATGAAAAGCCTGCTCAAGCGCCTGGCCCACGCCGTATTGGGCGACTATTCCATTTACCGCATTTTGCGGCGTCCAGCAGAGGCGGCCCTGGCGCCGCCGCCGCCGCCGGGTTTCAGCGTTGCCCTGGTGCAGCGCGATGAAGTCGAGGCTTGCGCTGACCCGCTGCTGCGCGAGCAAGCTTTTTACGCAGGCGAAGGCGCCCGCGCTTACGCCTGCCGCGATGGCGAGCGGATCGTCGGCTTATGCTTTTACTGGTACGGCGAACGCTACCGCAAGCGCGGTTTCTGGCCCCTGCAGGAAGGCCAGGCCAAGCTGGTACAGATCATCACCTTGCCTGAGATGCGCGGCCGAAAGCTGGCACCGGCGCTGATCGCCGCCTCCGGCGCCGATATGGCGGCGCATGGCTTCGACGCCTTGTTTGCGCGTGTGTGGCATAACAATTACCCGTCCTTGCGTGCATTTGCCGCTGCGGGCTGGCGTCCTTGCGCCCTGGTCGTGGAACTCAATCCCCTGCGCCTGGCGCGGCCATGGCGCTGGCGCATGCTGCGGCACAAGGCCTAGGCGCCTGCTGCCGGGCAAACTGAACAATTTGCAACAGAAACCCATTGATTTTTTCTATTGTAATTTTTGGTGAGTTTCCTAAACGCAGCATATTTCTATACTTTAACGCATGATGTGGCCCGGGATGCCTCCTCGCATCCCCTACCCAGGCCATGCGGACCCCAAACCCCCGGTTCGTGCGACTTCCTTTTCCCCTCTAGCTGAATAGGAGCACCGCCATGCGCCTGAACACCCCTGTCACCCAGCAGGAATTCGTCCTGGACGACGGCAAGACCATCGTCTCGACCACCGACCTCAAGGGCAAGATCACGTATGCCAACCCTTACTTCATCGAGGTCAGCGGTTTTACCGAAGACGAACTGATCGGTGCGCCGCAGAACATCCTGCGCCACCCCGACATGCCGGTCGAAGCCTTTGCCGACCTGTGGGCCACCATCAAGGCCGGCATGCCCTGGAGCGGGATGGTGAAGAACCGTTGCAAGAACGGCGATTTCTACTGGGTGTATGCGAACGTCACGCCGGTCATCGAGGCCGGCCGCCCGGTCGGCTATATGTCGGTGCGCACCAAACCCAGCCGCGAGCAGGTGGCGCAGGCTGACCAGCTGTACCGGGAAATCCGTGAAGGCAATCCGCGCCGCTTGCGCCTCGAGCGTGGCCGCCTGCGCCAGCACGGCTTGCGCAACTGGGCCGACAAGGCGCGCGACATCTCGCTCGCCAGGCATATCGGCATCGGCATGGGTGCGCTGAGCGGCCTGCTTTTTTTCCTGGCCGTGTCCGGCGCGGTCGCCGGTGCGCCGCTCTGGCTGACCCTGACCAACGCGGCTTTCACGGTGGCCGCCCTGTATTTCTGGTACTCGCTGCACCGCGCCATCATCCAGCCGCTGCGCCAGGCCACCGCTTTCGCGCGCAAGATGGCGGGCGGCGACCTGACCGGCGCCATCGACATCGGCGCCGACAATGAAATGGGACAGCTGCTGGCCGCGCTGCGCCAGACCAATGTCAACCTGCACAGCATCATCGGCGACGTGCGCAGCAATTTCGACGAAATCCAGACCGCCACCAGCGAGATCGCCAGCGGCAACCTGGACCTGTCGGGCCGCACCGAATCGCAGGCGTCCAGCCTGCAGCAAACGGCTGCCAGCATGGAGCAGCTGACCAGCAATGTGCAGCAGAGCGCGGCCAGCGTGCACAGCGCCAACGAGCTGGCCGGGCAGGCGTCGAGCGTGGCGGCGGCCGGCGGCAGCATCGTGTCGCAAGTCGTGCAGACCATGGACGATATCAGCCAGTCTTCGCGCAAGATCCTGGACATCATCGGCATGATCGACGGCATCGCTTTCCAGACCAATATCCTGGCGCTCAACGCCGCGGTGGAGGCGGCGCGGGCAGGCGAACACGGCAAGGGCTTTGCGGTGGTGGCCACCGAAGTGCGCAGCCTGGCCCAGCGCTCGGCCACCGCCGCCAAGGAAGTCAAGCAATTGATCGACAGCTCGATCGCCAAGGTCGACGCCGGCGCCAAACTGACCAATAACGCCGGCGCCACCATGAGCGAGGTGATCGAGTCGGTGGGCCGCGTGACCCGCGTCATGGATGAGATCCACCATGCGACCCAGGAGCAAAGCCGGGGCATCGGCCAGGTCAACCAGGCCGTGGTGCATATCGATGACATCACCCAGCAGAATGCCGCCCTGGTCGAGCAGGCGGCGGCCGCCGCCAACAGCCTGGCGCGCCAGGCCGAGTGGGTGGCGCAGGCGATCGCGGTCTTCAAGCTCAAGGAAATCGCGGCGCGGCGTGATACGCCTGTGCCCCAGGTGGCGCCGGCGCGGCCTGCACTGCCGGCCTGAATTCCCGCTCCGGTGTTGCGATAATGGCTATAGTGTGGAAAGATGTGGTGCTCTCCGCCAAATAGTTGACGAGTTCCCGCATGCCCCGTGTTGCAGTCATCACCGCTAGTTACAATTCGGCAGAATTTATCGAACAGACGGTGCGTTCGGTATTGCAGCAAACGCTGACCGATTTTGAATACATCATTGTCGATGATGGTTCCACCGATGGCACGCCAGACCTGCTGCGGCAGCTGGCGGCCAGCGACGCCCGCCTGCGTCCCGTGTTCCGCAGCACGCCTTCCGGCGGGCCGACGGTGCCGAAAAACCTGGCGCTGTCGCTGGTCACGGCGCCCTATGTCTGCCTGCTCGACCACGACGACTATTACGCGCCGGACAAGCTGCAGCGCCTGGCCGACGGCCTGGACGCCCATCCCGACTGGGTGGCGGCTTTCCACGACGTGCAGCTGGTGGACGGCGCGCTGCAGCCGCACCCCGGCACCTATCTCTCGAATGTGGATTTCCCGGCGCGCGCCGGCGCGGCACTCAGCCCGATCGGCGGCAACTGGTATCACTGCGGGCGCGATTTCTACAAGTTCATGAGCTTGAATTTCGCCGCCATGCATACGGTGTCGGTCATGCTGGCGCCCGGCCGCCTGCTGCAGGATCCCATCAGCTTCAAGGCGCGCTACCGGGGCGGCGACGATACCGACCTCTGGCTGCGCGTGGCGCACCAGGGCAATATCGGTTACCTGGACGAAGTGCTGTCCTTCTACCGCCTGCACGGTAACAACCTGAGCGGGGACACAGTCGCCATGACGCAGAATGCGATCCGCCTGCACGAGGACAACTTCCGCCTGGCGAGCGACGTCATGACGCCCGCCGAGCTGGCGGCCTACCGCGACAAGATCAACGGCTACCAGCTGGACCTGGCCTACAAGCTGGGCCGGCAGCGGCGCTTCCGCGAAGCGAATGCCATCTGCCGCGGCTTGCTGCGCTCAGGCGTGGTGGCGGCGCCGCTGAACCAGATGGCGCGCCTGGCAGTCAAGCGCATGCTGCCGCAGCGCAAAGGATGACACAGCAAGATGCCGGCTAGGCTTCCCGTGTACCTGTTCGTGCTGCCCTGGGATTTGCAGCACCGCGGCGGCGTCAACCAGGTGGTGCTGAGCCTGGCCCATGAGATGCGCCAGGCCGGCAGTTTCGAACCGGTGGTGCTGATCACGGACTGGCATTCGCCGCAGCCGCGCTGGGGCGAATGCGATGGCATGCGCACCGTCTCCTGGCGCATGCGCCACTACCAGCCCGGCATGGGCTGGCGCGCCTGGCTGTCTTACCGTCTCTGGCTGCTGCGCATGCGTCCCGCCTTCCGCCGCTTCTGCCGCACGCAGCGGGTCGTGGCGGCGAATGCGCACTATCCGGGCGCCATGACGTTTTCCCTGCACGAGCTGTGCGGCGCGCAGGTGCCGCTGCTGCTGTCCTTCCATGGCAGCGATGTGGCCGCGCTGGACGCCGCGCCCGCCAGCTTGCCGCGCTGGCGCCGCCTGTTGCAGTCGGCCCGCGCCGTGACCACCTGTTCCCAGGACCTGGCGCGACGCCTGCACGAACTGGTCGGTACCGATATCGCGCTCACGCCTATCCATAACGGGGTCGATGCGCCAGCGTTCCGCGCCAGCGCCGTCAGCGCGGCGGTGCTGCCGCGGCGCACCATCGTCAATGTCGGCAAATACGATAGCCTCAAGGGCCAGGACGTGCTGCTGCAGGCGCTGGCCGAGCTGGCGCCGGACTTTCCCGACTTGCAGCTGGCGCTGGCGGGCGCCCCGGGCGCGGCGCTGCCGCAATTGCAGGCGCAGGCGGCCGCCGCCGGCCTGTCCGACCGCGTGCAATTCCTGCTCAATGTGCCGCACCAGCAGGTTGCCGGCCTCCTGGCCCAGGCGGAAATGTTCGTGCTGCCGAGCCGGCGCGAAGCCTTCGGCATGGTGCTGCTGGAAGCGGGCGCGTTTGCCCTGCCGGTGGTGGCCTCGGCCGTGGGCGGGGTGCCGGAAATTATCCGCGACGGCGAAAACGGCAGGCTGGTGCCGCCCGACGATGCGGCTGCGCTGGCGCGCACCTTGCGCGAATTGCTGGAAGCGCGCGAGATGGCGGCCGGCCTGGGGCGCACGCTGCGGGCCGAAGTCGACCAGCAATTTTCCTGGCGTGCCGCGTACCGGGCTTATCTCGGCTTGCTGGCCTAGCGCCCTTGCCCGGTCTTCAGGCAGCGGCTGCGCGGCGGCGCAGGGCCAGCTTATCCAGCATGAAGCGTTCGGCGCCGTTGGGCGCGCCGGCCACCTGCCACATCAGTAAAACGCTGGCGGTATACGCCAGCATGCCGGCCAGGCATTGCGCGGCCAGGCTGGCCACCGCCGGCCAGGCCGACAGCGCCGGCACCAGCGCGGCCACGGCCAGCCACATGATGCCCACCCCGAGCAGGGGCCGGTATGCCAGCTGCAGCACATCGCGCCAGCGGAAACGCAGCAGGCGCTGGGTCAGGAACATGCTGGTCGGGACATAGAACGCGCAGGTCGCCAGGTAGGCTTTGCCGACGTCCTGCAGGGCGCCCTGGTGCAGGAACAGGTAAAGGCAGGGGAACAGCACCAGCAGGTAGATGGCGCCGATCAGGGTGCTCATGCGAGGATGGCCGGACGCCAGCCAGACAGTGCCGTTATTGCCCTGCGTTGCAGCCAGGGCGCCATAAATCGCCAGCAACTGCAGCACCGGCGTGGCGGCCGTCCATTGCGGCCCCAGCATGACCGGCACCAGGGTCGGCGCGACCGCCGCAATGCCGAAGCCGACCGGAAGGATGAGCAGGGCGATCATGCCGAACAGCTTGAGCCAGGTGGCGGCGATCTCTTCGGTTCCCTGCATCTTCGCCATGGCCGGGAAGATGGCGCGGTTGATCGGCGCCACCAGTTCGGTCGACGGCAGGCTGGCGATTTCATTGCTGACGCTGAACATGCCGAGCGCGTTCGCGCCCAGCAGGCGGCCAATGACGAAGCTGCTGCCGTTGTTGAGCATGTAGAACAGGAAGTTGTTTAGCAGCAGCCACTTGGAGAAATGGAACAATTCCCCGGCCGCCGCCAGCGACCAGCGCGGCCGGTAGGGATGCATGGTATAGCTGGTGATGCAGTTGACCATGCGCCCCACCAGGGTGCCGAGCAGCAGGGCCCAGTAGGAGCGCAGCAGCAGGGCGGCGCCGATGGTGACGCCAAAAGTCACCAGGCGGCGGATCAGGATGAACTGGAATTCCTTGTGGAACTCGAGTTCCTTGCGGAATGCGACCACCCCGACATTGTTCAAGGCGCCGACCACATAGGCGGCGGCGGTCAGGTACATGACCGTCGGCAGCCGCGGCTCGTGGTAAAAGGCTGCCGCCGGCCCGGACAGCAAGACCAGGGCCAGGGCGAAGCCGATGCCGAACAGCACGGAGAAGGTCCAGACCGTGTCGTAGTGGCGGCGCTCGGCGTTCTTCTTCTGGATCAGCGCCAGGTCGAAGCTGAACGCCCCCAGCAGTTCCAGCAGGCCGCCGATGGTGGTGGCCATCGCTACCAGGCCGAAGTCGGCCGGTACCAGCAGGCGCGCCAGGACCAGGGTACTGGCCACGCCGAACAGCCTGTCGACCATGCGCGCCGCCACCATCCAGGCGATGCCGTTGGTCATGCGTTGCAGGATGCTGGGGGTCGTCGCCATGGGAATGTTTTGTTGCAAAATATGTAAATAATACCACCGCCCGGCTTGCGCCGGCAGCGTTGCTTTATGGTGCCTTGCAGTTGAAAGGCTGTGACAGCTTCAGCGCTTCTGTGTAAAATTGACAAGCCGTATCAAATGGACAATTTAATTGGCAAATGATTCATACACTATTGTCGCATTTGTCCAACGGAAAACCCAGGAATTGTTACATGCCGTCGAGGGCAGGGTCCCGTTTTCCTAAAGGAATTTGGGGGCAAATTGTTACCTCAACATTGTAGTTGCTGGGCTTCTGATATATATTGTTAGCATAATGCAAATAGGTAATTCTTACGGGAACCGGACATGGATGACAACAAAGTTGTAGCAGTCGTCGGCTTGGGCTATGTGGGCCTGCCGCTGGCGGTGGAATTCGGCAAAAAGCGCAAGACCATCGGTTTCGACCTGTCGCAGTCCAAGATCGAGAATTACCGTAAATTCTGTGACCCTACGGGCGAAGTATCGGAAGACGAACTGCGTGCGGCAACCCAGCTCCAGGTCACCTACGACCCGGCCGCGCTGGCCGAGGCCGACTACATCGTGGTGGCCGTGCCGACCCCGGTCGACATCGCCCACTCGCCCGATTTCAGCCCCCTGGTCGGCGCCTCGACCACGGTCGGCAAGCATATGAAGAAGGGCGCCATCGTCGTCTATGAATCGACGGTCTATCCGGGCGCCACCGAGGAAGTCTGCATCCCGGTGCTGGAAAAGCATTCCGGCATGAAATGGCAGCAGGACTTCAACGTCGGTTACTCTCCGGAACGCATCAATCCGGGCGACAAGCTGCACCGCCTGACCACCATCCTGAAAGTGGTATCCGGAGATAATCCTGCAACGCTCGACGCAGTGGCTAAACTGTATGAATCGATCGTGACTGCTGGGGTCTACCGCGCTTCCTCCGTCAAGGTGGCGGAAGCGGCCAAGGTCATCGAAAACACCCAGCGCGACCTGAACATCGCGCTGATGAACGAACTGGCGATCATCTTCGACAAGATCGGCATCGATACGCTGGAAGTGCTGCAGGCGGCAGGCACCAAGTGGAATTTCCTGCCGTTCCGCCCCGGCCTGGTTGGCGGCCACTGCATCGGCGTCGATCCTTACTACCTGACCCACAAGGCCGACATGATCGGCTACCACCCGCAGGTGATCCTGGCGGGGCGCCGCATCAACGACGGCATGGCCAAGTTCGTGGCCGAGAAAACCGTCAAGCAGATGATCGCGGCGGGCTGCCACATCAAGGGCGCGAAAGTGAACGTGCTGGGCCTGACCTTCAAGGAAGACTGCCCGGACCTGCGCAATTCGAAGGTGGCGGACGTGGTGTTCGAACTGCAGTCGTACGGCCTGGACGTGCACGTGCACGACCCGGTGGCCGACGCCGAGGAATCGGAGCACGAGTACGGCATCCGCCTGGAAGCGTGGAGCAGCCTGCCGCAAGCCGATGCCATGGTGGCGGCCGTGTCGCACAAGGAATTGCTGGGCTTGTCGCTGGGCGACCTGTCGTCCAAGCTGAACCCCGGCGGCGTCTTCATCGACGTGAAATCGGCATTCAATATGGCAGGGCTGGAAGAAGCTGGCTTCAGCGTCTGGCGCCTGTAAAAAAAGCAATATCAGGGCAACCTGGGAGGGGTGAAGTGGGCAAGTTCGACGACGTTCGGCTGCATTTGCGCGGCCGGAGCTACCATTGGCTGGTGACCGGCGCGGCCGGCTTCATCGGTTCCAACCTGGTAGAAGCCTTGCTCAGGCTCGGGCAGCAAGTCACCGGGCTGGACAACTTTGCCACCGGGCACCAGCACAACCTCGACCAGGTGCGCGAAGCCGTCGGCTCCGCAGCCTGGTCCGGCTTCCATTTCATCCAGGGCGATATCCGCGAGCTCGACGACTGCCGCCGGGCCTGCGCCGGCGTCGACTTCGTGCTGCACCAGGCTGCCCTCGGTTCGGTCAGCCGCTCGCTCGACGATCCCCTGCTCAGCCACGGCACCAATGTCACCGGCTTCCTGAACATGCTGGTCGCGGCGCGCGATGCGCAGGTGCAGCGCTTCGTCTACGCGGCATCGAGTTCCACCTACGGCGACCATCCGGCGCTGCCGAAAGTGGAACACACCATCGGCCGGCCGCTGTCGCCGTATGCCGTCACCAAATACGCCAACGAGCTGTACGCCGACGTCTTCGCGCGCAGCTACGGCATGCAAACCATCGGCCTGCGCTATTTCAATGTGTTCGGCCCGCGCCAGGACCCGGACGGCGCCTATGCGGCAGTCATTCCGCAATGGGTGTCGGCCCTGGTCCGCAACCGTCCCCTGTTCATCAACGGCGACGGCGAAACCAGCCGCGATTTCTGTTTCATCGACAACGTGGTGCAAGCCAACCTGCTGGCGGCCATGGCCGACAAGCCGGAGGCGGTTAACCAGGTGTACAACGTGGCGCTCAACGAGCGCACCAGTCTCAACCAACTGTACCTGATGATGCGCGAGCTGCTGCAGGAGCGCTTTCCGCAGCTGCGCCAGCACCAGGCGCAATACCAGGGATTCCGGGCCGGCGACGTGCGCCATTCGCAGGCCGATATCACCAAGGCGCGCGAGCTCCTGGGGTTCGAGCCTACGCACCGCATCGGCGAAGGCTTGAAAGAGGCCATGGATTGGTACGTGCGCAACCTGGCCCCGTAACACTAACGAAGCACGATATGGCCGGAAAGCTCCGCTCGCTTTCGCGGCCGGCATGAGCAGCAAAGCGGGAGGGAATAAAAAATGCTAAGAATTTCCAATCACTACATCTCCAAGGTTGTCTTCAGCCTGCTCTTTCTGGAGGTGTTGATCCTGATTGGCTCGTTCTACGCTGGCGCTGGTCTGCGTTTTTTCGACGGTGACCAGTTCGCCATACCGAAGCTCGACCACTTCTTCATGTCGGCCTGCATCTTCGCGGCCGCCATCGTGTTCAGCATGTCTGCGCTGGGCATGTACCAGATCAATTTCCAGGAAGGCTTGCGCAATCCCTTCTTCCTGCAATTGATGCCTTCCTTCGCCATGGGATTCTGCATCCTGACCCTGGTGTTCTACCTGGCCCCCGACCTGTATTTCGGGCGCGGCATCCTGGTGCTGGTGTTCATGATCTCGGCCACCGGCATCCTGCTGGCGCGCGCCATGTTCATGAAGACTTCGCGCACGCATTTCCTGGCGACCCGCATCATTTTCCTTGGCGGCGGTCCGATGGCAAAGGAGTGCGGCGAACTGGCGGTGCGCGAGACCAATTACCGCCGCTACGACGTGGCCGGTTACGTGCCGGTCCCCTCGGAAGAAACCTGCGTGCCGCAGAACCAGCTGCTGCAGCTGCCTGAAGGCGGTTCGCTGGTGGCGCTGGCAAACGCCCAGCGGGTATCGGAAATCGTGGTTTCGGTGCAGAACCGCCGCGGCGGCGCTTTCCCGATCCGCGAGCTGCTCGAGTGCAAGCTGTACGGCATCCAGGTCACCGACGCATCGACCTTCTTCGAACGCGAGACTTACCAGATCCGCGTCGAATCGCTGCAGCCTTCCTGGCTGGTCTTCGGCGGCGGCTTCGACCAGAGCTTCATGCGCACCTTCATGAAGCGCGCGGTCGACGTGGCGGCCAGCATTTCGCTGCTGGTGGTGTCGCTGCCGGTGATGATCCTGACCGCCCTGGCCATCGTCATCGAGGACGGCGCGCCGATCTTCTACTCGCAGGAGCGGGTGGGCAAGGATGGCCATGTGTTCCGCGTCCTGAAATTCCGCAGCATGTTCAAGAACGCGGAAAAGAACGGCACGCCGCAGTGGGCTTCCAAGAACGACCCGCGCATCACGCGCGTGGGCAATATCATCCGCAAGCTGCGCATCGACGAACTGCCGCAGATACTCAATGTGCTGAAGGGCGAAATGTCCTTCGTCGGCCCGCGCCCGGAGCGCCCCTACTTCGTCGAGCAGCTGACCGAGCGCGTGCCCTACTACAATGTGCGCCACAGCATCAAGCCGGGCATTACCGGCTGGGCCCAGGTGCGCTACGGCTATGGCGATACGGTGGAAGATGCGCTGCAAAAGCTGCAATACGACCTGTACTACGTCAAGAACAACAGCCTGCTGCTCGATGTGCTGGTCCTGATCGATACCATCAAGGTGGTCATGTTCAGGGGAGGCCGTTAAGGACATGGAGGCCTGATGCCGACCAGCACCACCGCCTTCAGCTACGCCAGCGCCGCGCTGGCGTTTCTCTTCTTTAGCCTGCTGCTGCTGACCGGCTGGCGCCAGCGCCCGCACCGGCGCTGGCTGCTGGCCGCGTCGCTGCTGACCGTGCTGTGGGGCGCGGTCATGGCCTGCGCCACCGTCGTGCCGTGGGCGCCCTGGGTGCTGCACGGCGCCGAATGGCTGCGCAATGCCGCCTGGACCGGCCTGCTGCTGTCCATGCTGGGCCTGTGGCAGCGCAGCGCGCGCACCTTCCAGGTCAGCGTCGCGGTCTACCTGCTGATGGCCGTGGCCGGCCCGCTGTCCGGGCTGCTGCCCCAGAACCTGACGTTCCACCTGCTGGCGGTCGGCCGCCTCAGCATGGCCGTGCTGGGCATGCTGCTGGTCGAGCAGCTCTACCGCGACCGCAGCGTGCAGGTGCGCTGGGCCATCAAGTTCGCCTGCCTCGGCCTGGGCGCCATGTTCGCCTACGATTTCTACCTGTACAGCGATATGCTGCTGCTGCGCGAGCTTGACCCCGAGTTGTGGGCGGCGCGCGGGCTGGTCAATGCGCTGACGGTGCCCTTGCTGGCGGTGTCGCTGCTGCGCAGCCAGTCGTGGCCGGCCCAGCTGGCCGTGTCGCGCCGCGTCGCCTTCCATTCGGCTGCCTTGCTCGGTTCCGCCATCTACCTGCTGGCCATGAGCATGGCGGCCTACTACCTGCGCTTCGTGGGCGGCTCGTGGGGCGGCCTGATGCAGCTGGCCTTCCTGTTCGGCGCCAGTTTCCTGCTGGTGGGCGTGCTGTTCTCGGGCTCCTTCCGCGCCTGGCTGAAGGTGTTCATCAGCAAGCACTTCTACCGCTACAACTACGATTACCGCGAAGAGTGGCTGGCCTTCACGCGCACCCTGTCGGCCACCGGACCGAACCTGGGCGAGCGCAGCATTTCGGCGCTGGGCGAGCTGGTGGAAAGCCAGGGCGGCGCCCTGTGGCTGCGGCGCGAGCAGCGCTTCGAGCCCGTGGCCTGCTGGCATGTGGCGCCCCAGACCGAGGGCGAGCCGGCCGATTCGCCGTTCTGCCGCCTGATGGAAAGCAAGCAGTGGCTGGTGGAAGTGGCGGCGCACGACCTGCACGACCCGGACGTGCCGCTGCCAGGCTGGCTGCTGGCCTTCCCGCGCGCCTGGCTGGTGGTGCCCTTGCTGCTGCAGGCGCGCCTGGTCGGCTTCGTGGTGCTGCAGGAGGCGCGCAGCGCCGTCAAACTGAACTGGGAAGTGCTGGACTTGCTGAAAATCGCCGGCACCCAGGCCGCTTCCTACCTGGCCCAGCAGGAAGCCGACAGCGCCCTGATGCTGGCGCGCCAGTTCGATTCCTTCAACCGCCTGTCGACCTTCGTGGTGCACGACCTGAAGAACCTGGTGGCCCAGCTCTCGCTGATGACCGCCAACGCCGAAAAACATGCCGACAATCCGGAGTTCCAACGCGATATGATGGAAACCGTCAACCTGTCTGTGCAGAAAATGAAACTGATGCTGCAAAAGCTGAGCCGGAGCGCTTCGCCCGAGCGCGCCGTGCCGCAGGACCTGGGCCAGCTGCTGACCCAGGCGGTGGCGCTGAAGGCGGCGTTCGAGCCCAAGCCTTCGCTGCAGCTGGCCGAACCGGGCCTGCGCGTGCTGGCCGAGGGCGAGCGGCTGGAACGGGTGCTCGGCCACCTGATCCAGAACGCGATCGAAGCCACGCCGCGCGACGGCAAGGTGTGCGTGCGCCTGGCGCGCCAGGGCGACAGCGTGCAGGTCGAAGTGGCCGACACGGGCTGCGGCATGAGCGAGGATTTCCTGCGCGAGCGCCTGTTCAAGCCCTTCGACTCCACCAAGTCGGCAGGCATGGGGATCGGCGCATTCGAAAGCCGGGAATACATCCACCAGTTGGGTGGAACGCTGCAAGTGCGCAGCGCGCCGGAACAAGGCACTACATTCACGGTCAGCCTGCCGCTGTACCGCCAGCAAACCATTGAACAAGCCGCCTGACGGCACAAGGACACGTTGTGAGCCAGAGCAAACCGAAGCTGTTGATCATTGAAGACGACCCCGGCCTGCAAAAGCAGCTGAAGTGGAGTTTCGACGACTATGACGTGGTGGTGGCGGGCGACCGCGAAGCCGCCCTGGCCCAGCTGCGCCGCCACGAACCGGCTGTCTGCACCATGGACCTGGGCCTGCCGCCCGACCCGGACGGCGCCACCGAAGGCCTGGCCACGCTGCAGCAGATCCTGGCGCTGGCGCCGGACACCAAGGTCATCGTCCTGACCGGCAACCAGGACCGCAGCCACGCGGTGCAGGCCATCGCCATGGGCGCTTACGACTTCCACCAGAAACCGTGCGAGCCCGAATTGCTGGCCCTGGTGATCAAGCGCGCCTTCTTCCTGCACGGCCTGCAGCAGGAGAACCGCCGCATGCAGCAGAACGGCGCCGATACACCGCTGTCGGGCATCATCTCGCGCGACCCCGGCATGCTGAAGGTGTGCCGCCAGGTCGAGAAAGTGGCTCCGAGCACGGCCACCACCATGGTGCTGGGCGAATCGGGCACCGGCAAGGAAGTGATCGCGCGCGCCCTGCACCAGGGCAGCCCGCGCGCCAAGGAACGCTTCATGGCGATCAACTGCGCCGCCATTCCGGAAACGCTGCTGGAGTCCGAGCTGTTCGGCTACGAGAAGGGCGCCTTCACCGGCGCGGTCAAACAGACCAAGGGCAAGGTGGAAGCGGCCAACGGCGGCACCTTCTTCCTCGACGAGGTGGGCGACCTGCCGATGCCGCTGCAGGCCAAGCTGCTGCGCTTCCTGCAGGAGCGCGTGATCGAGCGCGTCGGCGGCCACGAAGAAATCCCGGTCGACGTGCGCATCGTCTGCGCCACCCACCAGAACCTGAAGGAACTGGTGAAGGCCGGCCGCTTCCGCGAAGACCTGTATTACCGCCTGTCGGAAATCGTGCTGACCATTCCGCCGCTGCGCGAGCGCGAAGGCGACGCGGTGCTGCTGGCGCAGCATTTCAAGAACCGCTTCTGCGCCCAGGAAGGACGCGCCAACCTGCACTTCGCGCCGGATGCGCTGGCCCAGATCGCCCACCACGACTGGCCGGGCAATGTGCGCGAAATGGAAAACTGCATCAAGCGCGCCATCATCATGGCCGACGGCCCGGCCATCACGGCCGACGACCTGGGCTTGTCCGGCGCACCGGTGGAAGAAGAGCCGTTCAACCTGCGCCAGGTGCGCGACGAGGCGGAATACCGCGCAATCGTGCGCGCGCTGGCCCGTGTCGAGGGTAACATCGTCAAGGCGTCGGAACTGTTGGGCGTGTCGCGCCCGACCCTGTACGACCTGCTGGAACGCCACGCCATCAAAGCTTCATCCTGATCCCAAGGCAGGCGCGCGTTCCGCCGCGCCTGCGTCTTGCCCGCCTTTGCTGCCGCTGTTCAACGCCGGCATCCCCATGTGAATTTTCCTAATTGCAAAATTCACTGTCGCCAAATTTAACACATAGCATGCGTGAAGCTGAGGGACCTCAGCAAAATCAACTACTTAGAAACTAGGCATGCTTGATGCTTCATACATTTTGTAGGTCCTACAACTTACTTCATGGAGCGCAAAATGAAAGCTACGACGCTGATCAAGCCCTGCCTGCTGGCCTGCTCCTTCCTCGCAGGCGCCAACGCGTTTGCAGGTCCGGGTACGGTAAACAGTATCCAATTCAGTTTCATGAACTACAGCAGTACCCCCATGCCGTTTTACAGTGCGGCCAGCGGCAGCAGCCAGAACGCCACGCTGCTGCCCACCCCGATCGAAGAATCGTCGCTCACCGTGCCGGTCCCGGCGCCGGCCATCATGCCGGTCGCCGAGGTATACCTGCCGTCGCTGCCGGACCGCGGCAGCACCGCGCCGCTGGTCGAAACCACGCTGCCGGAGCAACAGCTGGCGGCGGCAATTCCCGAGCCCGGCACCGTCGCGCTGCTGGGCCTGGGCCTCGGCCTGATGGTCCTGCGCCGCCGGGAGGGCTTACATGGCTAAGCCGCGCAAGCTCACAGGGTTGGCGCTGGCATTGCTGCTGACCGCCTGTGGCGGCGGGGGCGGCGGATCGGGAGGGGCGCCGGTGGCGGCCAACAACCCGCCGGTGACCACGCCGACGCCGTCGCCCACGGTTGCCGGCAATATTGTCACCACGGTGCCGGCACCGACCTACGCCGCCGGCAGCGGCAACCTCTCCGTGTTCAACGCCATCAATGCCTTGCGCGCCAAGATCGGTTCGGGCCTGCTGGCGCAAAGCCTGGCGCTCGACAAGTCGGCCGACGCCCACTGGAGCTACATCAACCAGAACGGCATCGGCGAACTGCATGGGGAAACGGCTGGCAAGCCAGGCTATACCGGGGTCCGTGCCGCCGACCGCATTGCCACGGCGGGCTATAGCGCGGCGGTGTCCGGCGAAGCGATCTTCAGCACCGCTGGCACGGACAAATACGGCACCTGCGTGGCGGAATGGGCCAACTCGGTCTACCACGCGGCCCTGCTGTTCGCCAGCACGATCGACATCGGCATCGCGGCCAACAACTTCAACCCGGCGGAAGGCGCTTCGACCCTTTGCGTGGTCGATATCGCCACCAGCGTGACGCAATCGGCGCAGCTGCCCGGCACCGGCAGCATCCGTGCCTATCCCTACGCTAACCAGGCGGACGTGCCTTTCGTGTTCTTCAACCGCAGCGAAATGCCGACGCCCGTGCCGGACCTGGTGGAGGCGGGAACGCCGGTCACGGTCAGCTTCGAAACCCGGGGCATGACGATCGCGACGCCGATTGCGATCAGCCAGTTCAGCCTGACGCCCGCCGGCGGCAGCGCGGTCGACGCCAGGATCCTGGTCAACAAATCCGGCAAGCTGGGCCCGGTCATCACCAGCAATGGCCCAGCCCTGACGGACGATGGCCAGATGCAGGGCTTCACGGCGACCCTGGTGCCGGTGCAAAGGCTCAAGCCCGCCACCACCTATAGCGTGGCAGTGACGGCTGTGGTCGATGGAAAGAATATCGACAAGAGCTGGACCTTCACCACCGCAGCGCAGTAAAGGTTCGTCATGCGCACGCAGTCCCCGGGCGCGCCCGGGGACATCCCCACCCGCTATTGCAGGTCGATGCGCCCATACAGCCCGTGCTTCTCGTCGGATGGGCCGGCCGCAAAGAACAGGGTATTGGTGGGCTGGCTGTTGACGCCCGGCCCGAATGCAATGCCCCACAAGCCTTCAATCACGATCGGCGTGTTGTCGGCCTTGGCCAGCGCCCCGGCGAACGCCCCGGTGGACGGATCGTAGACATTGATCTTGCCGTCGCCGAAATTGCCGACCAGGAGCATATTGCTGGCCGCGCCGAAATTGGCCGGCGCCAGCGCCAGTCCCCACGGTGCGTTGAGCGCGCCGCCGTAGGCCAGGCGCTTGAGGAAATTGCCGCCCGTGTCGAACACGTTGACCACCCCCAGTCCCGCACCGGCCTGTTCGTCGTCGCCGCTGGCGGCGCGCTTGGCGTAAGCCACGTAAAGCTTGTCGCCGATGGCCTGGATATTGAACGGCGCGTAGCCGGCCGGCAGGCCTGGATCCTTGAACGCGCCGGGCAGCACGGCAGGCGCGAAGTTGCGGTCGAAGACATCGATCGCGTTATTGTGGAAGTCCGCCGCGTACAGGTAATTCAGGCCCAGGTAGCTGGCGCTGGCCAGGCCCTTGTACACCTTGCTGGCCGAGCTGCCGTCGACCACGTTGACCACGGCGTTGCGGTTCACGGCCGGCGACCAGCCCGAGATGATGCCGCCCTCGCTGGCAAAGACAAAAGGGCTGGCGCCCGTCACGCCGTTCTGGCTCACCTTGAAATCCTGTGAGCCGTTGAAGATGATGCCGGTAGGCCCAGGCTGGGTCGCCACCACCAGCGTTTGCGGCACGCCGTTGCCGTCGTACAGGGTGGACGTGGCGCTGCCGTTGTTGGCAACCCAGACGAAGCCGGCCGGGTTGAAGGCAATGCCCCAGGCGTTGACCAGTTTCGCATCGGTGTTGGCCACGCCCGCCGTGGCGGTATCGCTTACCAGGCTGGTGGCTTTGTAAGCCGCGACGACAGTGGGCATCGGCGGCGGGGCCGGCGGCATATAGCTGCCGCCGCCGCCGCCGTAGCCGCCGCCGCAAGCTGCCAGCAAGGCGCCGGCGATCATGGCCGCGATGCCGGCGGCAAGCGCAGGGCCGGACGGGAATCGGATGTTCATGGCTGCTCCTTTCGATAGTGGGTGGAGGTTGATTCCCCGCCACGCCCGAAAGGTTCAAAAGGAATACGCAGCGCTCAGCACGAAGGCGCGCGGCCGGCGCCCGCGGTAAGGCGGGTCGCCCGCATAGGAGGGATAGGCGGCATAGCCAGGCGCGCGGTATGCGGCGCGGGTGACGCGCGCCAGCTGCAGGTCGATCGCGCCGACCTGGGCCGCCAGTCCGAGCCGGTAGTCGGCGCGCTGGCCGGGCGGCGCGCCGGCCTGGCCGCCCCCGCCCCATGCATGCAGCAGGCCCGCATGGCCGACCAGGCGCAGCGCGTCGCCCAGGCGCAGGAAGCCGTTGGCCTCGGCATACAGCGTTTGCACCGGGCGGCCGAAGTAGCGCGGCGAATAGTACAGGCGCGCGCTCACCTGCTCGCCCGACAGCCCGGCATACGCTTCGACATAATTGGCGGCGCTGGCGCGCGTGAAGACGCTCTGGGTCGCGCCCGCTTCCCAGCCCAGGCCGCCCGCCAGGCGCCTTGCATAGCCGCCGTAGGCCACCAGTTGCGCGCTGCTGCTGCCCTCCAGCGTGACAGGGCTGAGCATCGCGCCCCCGTACCAGCCGGCGTCGCTGTCGTAGTTCAGGGTCAGCTGCGGGGTGGCGCGGCTGTCGCTGAGGGACAGGCCGCGCAGGCGGTAGTCGGACAAGACGGCCAGGCTGCCGCTGATCTGGGCGAGCGCGGCCGGCGCTGACAGGGCGCAGGCAAGGCCCAGCAGCAGGCGCTGCGCGCTGCGGCGGCTCAGGGGATGGCGCTGGTTTTCAGTGTCGTGGTAAGGGCGCATGAACAGATGCACGTGTTCCTGATGCGCGCCAGGCTGGCGCACGCGTCGATCTTACCAGCGTTCAGTCCATTGGCCGGTTGCAGCGCCTGGCGGATCTGGGCCGGCGTGGCGCCGGGCTGCAGCTCGTCCAGCAGTGCGACCACGCCCGCCACGTGCGCGGCGGCATAGGAGGAACCGCTGAAAAAGTTCCAGTGCCCGTCCGGCGTGGCCGAGGGAATGTCGCGCCCCGGCGCATACAGCGCGCCGGCGACCGGGGCGCCGCCCGGCATGCCGACCGCCAGCACGCCGGGATGCGAGGCGGGGAAGGCACGGCGGCCCTGCGCATCGAGCGCGGCCACCACGCTGATGCCGCGCTCCAGCGCCACGTCGAGCAGGCGCGCCAGCAGGCGGTCGGGCGGTCCGCCCAGGCTCATATTGATGATCCTGGGCTGGCGCAGGATGGCGAAATTGAGCGCCTTGGCCAGGCTGAAGCTGGTGCAGGCGGCGGGCTGCCCTGCCTGCTGCCAGCAGGCGCGCAGGGCGATCAGGCGCGCGTCCGGCGCCACCCCGACAATGCCGCCGTGGCCGCTGCGCGCGGCGATGATGGCGCCGACGGCGGTGCCGTGCGCTTCGCCGGCATAGGGAAGGTCGTCGACAAAGTTTTCCTGTTCCACCACCTGGCCCTGCAGGGCCGGATGCGCGCCGGCGATGCCGCTGTCGATCACGGCGACCGCCACATTGCGTCCGGTGGCGCTGCGGTGCAGGGCGCGCAAATCCCAGTGCTGTGCCGCCGGTTGCAGCGGGTAGAGCGGGTCGCCGTCGTCCAGGCCGCGGAAAACGCCCATCGGCTGCGCCCATTCGACGCGCGGGTCGGCCGCCAGCCGCGCCGACACGCGTTCCGCCTGGCCGCCATCGGTAATTTGCAGCACGTAGCAATCGAGGCCCAGCACCGGCATGGCCCAGCTGTCGAGCAGCTTGAGTTGGTGGCGCTGCGCCAGTTCTTCGGCGATGCGGCGGCGCGCGCCGCGCCCGCCGTCATCGATGTAATTGCCGCCATAACTGCCGTCGGGCCGGAAATGCGGGGCGGGCAGGCGCAGGAGCAACAGCAGCTGTCCGGCGGCGGCGCCGGCTTGCTCGTCGGGCGCGGCAGCGGCGGGCGCAGCTGGCAGCAGCATGGCCGCGCCCAGCAGGAGCGCCGCCAGCAGCCGGGCCAAGGCGGCTGTCATCGCGACTATCATGGCGCGACCCCGTCGCCGCTGCCGCCCAGCGGCTCGGCCAGCTTGATACTCGCTTCGGTGCGCAGCCGCAGCAGCACTGCGTCGCGCTTGTCGCCGGGCACGGCCAGCAGGTAGGCATCGGTTTCGGTCGGGCCGCCCACCAGTCGCGCCTGGTTCGCTTGCAAAATGCCGCGCAGTTCGCTCTCCCGGGTGCCGGGCTGGAATACCACCACCAGGTTCGCTTGCGTCTGCCCTGCCGTGCCCAGCAGTGCATAGCGCGGTGCGGAAGCCGGGCGCAGCAGCAGCAGGGCCAGGCCGGCGATCACCAGGCATTGCGCGCCCAGCGCCCGGCGCAGCCAGCGCGGCTCGTTGGCCGCCGCCCTGCGCCACCAGGGCAGCGCAGGCGGTTCAGCAGGTGCGCCGGCGGCCTCCTCCAGGCGCGGCGTCAGCTTCGCGAGTGCCCGTTCCATGTCCAGCCCTTCGGGCAGAGGCGGTGAGGCCGAGCGCAGCTTGCGCTGCCATTCCAGTTCTTCCTGGCAAAGGGCGCAGGATTGCAGGTGCTGCTGCAGTCTGGCGCTTGCGGCTTCATCCAGCCGCCCGGACAGGTAGAGCGGCAGTTGCTCCTGCATCGCGTTGTGCACGGCAACGTCGAGGTTCACGATACGACCGTTCATCAGCATTCCTCCCAGCGCCCGGCCAGCAATTCCTTCAGCTTGCGGCGCGCATGAAACATCCGGGTCTTGACCGTGTTGACCGGACAGCCCGTCACCTCGGCGATTTCGGCGTAATCCATGTCGTGGTAGAAGGCCAGCACCACCGCGATCCGGTGCGCCAGCGGCAGCCGCTCCAGGGCCTGTGCCACCACGGCATGCAGTTCGCGCCGTTCGGCCAGCGGTTCGGGGGCGCTGTCCTCGCTGCCGATTTGCGCCGGGTCGGCCTCCAGCGGCGCGTCTTCCCACTTGAGCGCCTTGAGCGCCTTGCGGTAGGCGATGGCAAAGACCCAGGTCGACACCTTGCAGCTGGCGTCGTAGCGCGCGGCCTTTTGCCATACGACAAGCATGGTGTCGTTGATGACCTCTTCCACCAGCAGCGGGTTGCGCGCCATGCGGCCCAGGAAGCGCGCCAGGCGCGGAAAATACTGCCGGTAAAGCTGGTCGAACGCCTGCCGTTCGCCGGCGGCGACGCCGGCCAGCAGCGTGGCCTCGGCCACTTCCATGGCCTGGCCCGTCACCGGCGCGCGCTGATCCTGTGTTCTTCGCTGCTGCATCCACTGGCCCCCGTTGTTTGCCGTTAATTCCCGCCGCCGGCATTCAGGTTCAATCCCTGGGCTGGTTCAGTCTAGCAAAGCGTCGGTATCCTGGTCTGCCACGGCCGGACGTTTGCGGCGCACCTTGATGCGCTTGCGCGCCGGCTTCAGGCTGCCGGCCAGGGCGATCAGCAGGAACAGGATCGACAGGCGCGGCACGTCGGTGATGGAATCGAACAGGCCCACCATCATGCAGCCAGTCAGGGACGCCAGGGTGACCACGGCGTAACTGTCGCCGGCCAGGCCGCGCGCCAACAGCTTGCCGCCGATGGCCAGCAGCAGGAAGGCGGTGGCGAGCAGCCCCGCCCCGCCCAGTTCGAACAGCTGGTTGACGGCGAAATTCTTCACGTGCCAGGGCATGTGGTTGCGGTCGCTGCTGAAGAACCAGTAGTCGTTGCCGCCGCTGAAGCTGCCGTTGCGTATCAGTTCCCGCCCGGTGCCGAGTTCGACCAGGCTGACATTGTCGATGGCCAGCGGCGTCCGGCTGGAGCTGTTGGACAGTTCCAGCACCAGCGGGGCGCCCCAGGGCGGGCGCATGCCGCGCGCGGGCAGCACCGCTTCCAGCGTTTGCCAGGCCGGTCCCGGGGCGGGTACCGCGCTGAATTTGGCCACCGTGCAGTCTTGCGGGTAAATCAGCCAGCGCTGGCACACCATCGCCACCGGCAGGGCGTCGGCCGTGCTGCGCCGTATGTCGAGCTTGAGCGCATAGCGCTGGCCGGCCTTCACGTCCACCTGCTGCAGCATGCGCAGCACTTCGCCGTAGCCGCGGGCATATTGGGCCGCGCCCAGCAGCAGGTAGCGGTTGCCGGCTTCCTCGGCGTAGCTGAAGGTGCCCGGCACCTCGCCGTGCGTGTTCTGCCAGGCGTAGGTGCGCGGGAAGGCGCCCAGGCCCTGGCCGAAGGCGCTGGTCATGGCATCGTTGCCCATCATGCCCAGCGCTTCGCTCCAGTGCGATAGGCGCACGTCGAGGTCGCTGCCGACGGTGGCGAAGCGGCTGCCGGTGTAATAACTGGCCGAGATCGGGATCAGGGCGGCAAACACGATGGCGCTGAAAAATCCCACGGTCAGGGTGCCGCGGTCGAGTTTCCACGGCGGCTGCGGCAGCAGGCGGCTGGCGCTCATGGCAAACGCCAGCACGACGGCCAGGGCGATGCCGGGCAGGGCGTCGTTGCCGCCGTAATGGCGCGCCACCAGGGCTGCGGCCAGCGCCTGCGCCGGCAGGGCGGCTGCCAGCAGCAGCACGCCCCAGGGGCGCTGCGGCGCCGGCGCCAGGGCCAGCACGGCCGCGCCGCCGGCGGCGCACAGCAGGGCCAGGCCATAGCCGAGGTAAGGGCCCTTGGCGGTGGGGCTGGCGGCGCCCAGCAGGCCGAGCGCCGCCACCAGCAGCAGGAGCAGCAGCGCCAGGCCGCCGGCCGCCAGCGGCTTGGGCAGGCGCGGCGCCGCCCCGGCCAGCAGCAAGGCGCTGGCCAGCAGGCCCAGCGCGGCAATCAGGCCGCGGTAGCCGCCGAAGGTGAACACCTGTCCCAGCACCCAGTAGCTGAGCGCGAGCAGCAGCAGCGAGGCGGCCATGCTGCGCAGCGACAGGGTGCCGCTGCGCAGGTGCTGCGCTGCGCCCAGCACCGCAATCACGGCGCCGGCCGCCGCGTAGGCCAGGTAGATGTCGCGCGAAAACGTGGTCAGTCCGGCGAACAAGCCCAGTCCCAGGGCCAGCAGGCCGAACGCCAGGCGGCGCGGCGGCGGGTGCTTGACCAGCAGCAGCGTGACGAAGGGGAAGGTCATCGCCAGGTAGGCGTCGAGCGCGGCGCCGCCCGTATGCATGGCGGAAAACGGCGCGGTGGGGCGGTAGTCGCTGGAGAAATTGAACAGGCCGGGGAAGGCCAGGCGCTCCCACACCACGGCCAGGCTGCAGGCGGCCAGTCCCAGCAGCATGCCCGGCACCAGCAGGCGCTGCAGGTTGCTGCCGTTCTCGCCGGCCGTGCCGCGCAGCAGGGGCAGCAGCAGCACCGGCCACAGCACGCCCTTCAGCACGCGCAAGCCGTTATACGGGCTGGTGTAGTTGGCGAAGGAATTGGCGTCGAGCGGCGCCAGCGGCGCGATGCCGCGCCAGGCGGCAATGGCATAGCACAGCAGGAACAGGCCCAGCGCGAAGGCGGCCAGGGCCGGCAGCTTGGTCGGCGCCCTTTCGCGGCCCAGGCGCCAGTAGCCGGCGGCGCAGGTGGCCAACAGCAGCAAGTCCAGCTCTTCCAGGAAGAACCAGCCATTCCAGGGCGCGAAGTCGAGCACCGGCAGCAAGGCCGGCACGGCCACCAGCCAGGCTTGCGGGCGCCACAGCAGCACCGCCATATAGCCGCCGAGCAGACCGGCCAGCAGCAGCTTGGGCGCCGGGTACACGCTGGCCGCCGCCAGCAGCAGGGCCAGGGCGGCCAGCGCCGCGCCGCGCCGCCCCAGCAGGCGCATCATGGCTTGGCGGAAGCGGCGGCCGCGGACGCAGCCGCCTCCGCTTGCGGCGGCGCTGCCTGGCCGTCAGCCGCGGCCGGGGCCGGCGGCGGTTCCACCCATTTGCCGGCCTTTTCCAGCATCTGCTTCAGGCCCGGCAGGGGGAAGCCCTGGGCATAGGCCTTCTGTCCCAGCGGCAGCGCACGGTCGTATTGCCTGTTCTTGGCGTAGACCAGGCCCAGGTTGTAGTTGTAGGTGGGATTCTCCGGTTCCAGCTCCAGCGCCTTTTGCAGCATCGGCATGGCCTGGCCATCCTTGCCGACGGCGACCAGGTATTGCGCATACAGGGCCCAGACGGCGGCATCGTCGGCCTGCCAGCGGATGGCGCGCTCGAAATAGCACTCGGTCGGATAGTGCGCGCCCGGCACCGTGTAGCTGGCGGCGCCGCCGCGGCGCGCCAGCCGGATCAGCGTGGCCAGGGCGCGCGGGTGGTTGGGGAAGGCGCGCAAGGTGTAATCGAGGTCCGCGCCCAGGTAGGAAGTCTTGCCCGCCACGCCCGCTTCCACCTCCTCGGTAAAGTGGGCGCGTTCCACCAGGTCCTTGTTGGCCGGATCGGCGACGCGGTAGTCGAAGGGGCCGAAGGCGTTTTTCAGGTCGCCGCAATACGGTTTGGCCAGGGCGGCGCCGGCGGCGCCGGACAGCAGCAGGGCGGCCAGCAAGCGGGTGTGGGTGTTCAAGCTTCCTCCGTGAGATTGTTGACCTGCGGCGCCGGGGCCGCGACGGCGTCCAGCATGCTCGCCAGCTGGGCGGTGCGGGCGCGGCGCGAAGCGGCGGCGACCGCTGCCGGCGCCGGCAGCGGCGCCTGGCCGGCGCGCGCCAGTTGCAGGAAGTGTAACAGCCCGCGCTGGATGTCGGCGCTGTCGTCCAGTGCGGCGATGGTATCGACCCCGGCCGCGCGCAAGGTGGCTGCAGTGTCGCCGGCGCCATCGGTCAGGGCCAGGATCGGCCGCCCGGCGCGCAGGTACTCGTACAGCTTGGCCGGGATCTGGTGGTTGCAGTTGCTGGCCTGTAGCACCAGCAAGCCGTCGGCGGCCAGCATTTCCGCCAGCGCCGCCTGGTAGGCGATATGCGGCGCCAGGCTGACCATGTCCGCGATGCCGTGTTCGGCCAGCAGGCCGCCCACGTAGTCGTCATGGGCGGTGGCGCGCAGCACGATGCGCAGCTGGCCGGCGTCGACGGCGCCGGCCGCCTTCAGCTCGGCCAGGGCGCGGAACAGCGGCACCGGGTCGCGCTCGGACGGGTAGATGATGCCGCTGTGGATCAGGGTGAAGGGCTGGCCCGCCGCGCGCGCCGGCGGCGTGGCGCCGGCGTTGCGGAAGTTCTCCTCGTCATAGCCGTTTTCCAGCACGGCGAAGCGGCTGCGCGGCAATTCCGGGTAGCGCCTGGTATAGGTGGCCACCGCACCGGGCGTGGTGCACACCACCAGGGCCGCGTTGCGCACGGTCTTGCGTTCGATCCACAGCGCGATGGCGCGTACGCGCGGGTCGCGCGGATAATGGTCGTCGGTCATCGGGTCGCGCAAGTCGGCGATCCACGGCAAGCCGGTCAGCTTGTGGAGCAGCAGGCCGATCAGGGTGGCGCTGGCCACCGGATAGGTGCTCCAGATGACCTGCGGGCGGTATTTGCGCACCAGCGACAGGCCGGCCGGCACCGCGCCCAGCACCCAGCTGACGAAGCGGTCGGGCAGGGCGGTCCAGCTGAGGTAGCGGCCGCGCCAGGCCAGGTGGCGTCCCGCATCGAGGGCGAAGGCGCGCTTGACCACGGTGTCCGGGCCGATTTCGGCCAGCTGGTCCGGCCCCTGGTTGGCATAGGCGCGCGGGTGGGCCGACAGCACCAGCGGCTGCCAGCCCTGGGCCGGCAGGTACTGCGCGAACTTGAGCGCGCGCTGGATGCCGCTGCTGCCGCGCAGCGGCGGGAAGTGGAAAGCCACCATCAGCACGCGCTTCACCATGCCGCCACCCACTCGCCGGTCCAGTCCGCCACCTGGTCGCGCCAGGCGCGGCGCGAGAAGGTGTGGTCGGCGCCGTCCAGCGTGCGCTGCTGGACGGCCGGGCCGGCCAGCAGGCGTTGCCAGCTGCGCGAAGCTTTACACATATCGAGGAACTCCTGCGCCGTCAGGTCGGCGCCGCTGAAAATGAAGAGGACACGGCCGCGGAAGCGCTGCATGCCATCCAGCAGGCGGGCGTGCAAGTCCGGTAGCAGCGGCGCCGCGCTGCCGTCGCGCGGCACGGCGGCCGTGGCCGGCGCGGCGGCAGGATCGGCGGCAGCAGCGGCGGCCGGCCGGCGCGCCGCGCCCAGCAGGCCGAGCAGCGAGGCCAGGCTGGCGCCCAGCGCCAGGCGTCCGCTGCCGAGCTTGCGCCAGAAGGCCGGGTCGCGCAGGCGCTGCCAGTAGTAATGCTTGAGGGTGGCGCGCGCCAAGCCGGCGCTGCTGCGCGCCCACGGGTTGAGCAGGACCAGGCCGGCCACCCGCGCATCGCGGTGGGCGTAGAACAGGGCGGCGGCGGCGCCGTCGCACAAGCCCCACAGCACCACTTCGCGCAGGCCCGGCTGGGCGGCCTGGAAGGCGTCGATGGCCGCCCGCAGGTCGTCGGCCACCATGTCGAAGCTGTGCGGCGCGCCGCCGCCGTCGCCCATGCCGCGGTAATCGAAGCGCAGGCAGGGAATGCCGCGCGCGGCCAGCTGGCGCGCCAGCAGGGTGAACTGGCGGTGGCTGCCGGCCCGGTATTGCGGCCCGCCCACCACGATCAGCACGCCGCGCGTGGCAGTTGCGTTCGCGCCGCTGAGCACGCCGACCAGGGTCGCGTCCTGGCAGGGGAAGGCCAGCGCCTGTTCTTCAAGCATGGCAAGCCTCGTGCACGGCGCGGCAAGTGGCGTCCAGCAGGGCCGGCGCCTCGGCAATTTCCTGGGTGGCCCAGAATGGCGGCCCGGCCACGGCCTGCGCCGTGACGCTGGCGCCGGCGGCCTGCCATTGCGCCAGCACGCGCTGGGCGGCCGGCGGCAGGGCGCGCCCTGCCTGCGCCACCACTTCCAGCCAGGCGGCCGGGCAGGGCGGCGCCAGGGCCGCGGCGTCGGCCGCGTCCAGCGCCTGCGCCAGGGCGGGCGCCAGGGTGTAGCCGGCGATTTCCAGTGCCTGGCCGGCGCCCAGGGCGGCGCGCAGCGCGGCCGTGCCGCCGCCCGCGCCGCTGTCGCCCAGCATGTCGGCCGCCACCTGCAGGCGCAGGAACTGGGTCAGGTGGGCGCTACCTTGCAGCACCGGCTGCCACAGCAGCAGCTGCGACACGGCCGGGCTGGCCGGGCCCGCCGGGCGGCAGGCATAGTCCAGGGCCAGCAGGGCGCCCAGGCGCAAGCCCCACAGGCCGGGCGCCTGCGGCAGCACGGCGCCCAGGCGCTCTTGCAGCCATGCCAGGCCGAGCGCCACGTCGGCGCGCCAGCTGTCCCAGCTCGCGTCGCCAAAGTCGCCGGCGCTGTCGCCGCAGCCGTGCAAGTCGAGCTGCAGCACGCCCCAGCCTTCGGCCGCCAGGCGGCGCGCTTGCAGCGCGGCCATGCGGCGCGCCTTGTTCATTTCCTCGGCGAAGGGATGCAGGTAGAGCAGGGCGCCGCGGCATGGCTGCTGCGGCGCATGGTAGAGCGCGAAACGCGCGGCGGCGCCCTGCGCCAGGAACATGGGCTGGGGCGCCGCTGCGTTCATGCGGTCAGCTTATGTTTGACGAAGGCAGCCAGGCTGCCCAGGGTGGCAAAGGTGGCGGCGCTGATTTCGTCGTCGTCGACGGTAAAGCCGAATTGTTCTTCCATGGCGCCGATCAGCTGCACCACGGCCATCGAATCGAGCTCGGGCAGGCTGCCCAGCAGGGCCGAATGCTCGTCCAGGCTTTGCCCGGCCGGGCCCAGGGCCAGCACGTCGATCAGGATCGTCTTGATTTCTTCCAAATACATGTATTACTCCGTGACGGGGGTGGTCGCCGGCCTGCCGCGCAAGCGCTCGAACAGGAGGTGGCGCTGCTTGGCCAGCGCATGCAGGCGCTGCAGGCCGGGCCAGCGGTAAAAACTGACATGGTACATGGTCCGGATTTCATTGGTCCAGCGCGTATGCCATTCCATCAGGCGGCCGTAGAACTCCAGGCGCGGCAGGCGCTGCTCCTCGAACAGCAGGCGCATGCAGTCTTCGCGCATCAGCAGGCTGGGCGAGAGCGCCGCCGGCACCGTTTCGTCGTAGGCGGTCTTCAGCACCACCAGCATGTCGTCGCTCTCGATGCACAAGTCCATCGCCACCAGCTGTTCGCCGAACCAGTAGCGGAAGACCCGGGCGCGGTCGCGCCGGGCGAAGCCTTCCAGCATGGCGCGGTAGAAACTGCCCTGTGGCGTGCCGGGGCAGACCGCGGTGCCGCGCTCGCCCTTCCAGCCGGCCATTTCCAGGCGGCCGAAGTCAGCCACGGCGCCGGCCATGTCTGCTGCGCGCCGGGTCTCTTCCAGGCGCGTGGCCAAGCCCTCGCGCTGCAGGCGCGAGCGCTGTTTCTTCAGGTTGTTGCGCAAGTTCTTGCCGCGCGCCTGCCAGTAATCGTCGAAGCTGCCCGCCAGCGAAATGCCGGATGTCTGGATATAGTCGTCCACCGCC
Source organism: Pseudoduganella sp. (assembly GCA_039593355.1). GTDB lineage: Bacteria > Pseudomonadota > Gammaproteobacteria > Burkholderiales > Burkholderiaceae_D > Rugamonas. The sequence continues at coordinate 97,569 of JBCNPK010000002.1, read as the reverse complement.
AGGCCGGCCGTCGGCGCCGGCGGGCTTTCCAGCAAGGGGTCGCGCTGGGTCAGGCTGAGCACCAGCGGCAAGCCGGGCAGGCTGTCCTGCAGGCGCGCGCACAGGCGCTCCAGCGGCAGGTCGGCACGGTGCATCCAGAAGCCCAGCGGCGCCTGCGAGGGCTGGAAGCTGGCCCAGACGCCGTGGCGCGTGGGCGTCAGCACGGCCATCGCGCCGATCGCCCCGTCCACGCGGCAAATGGCCAGCAATTCCTTGCCGCTGGCCAGGTGATCGAGCGCCGCCTGTACCATTTCCGGCGCCAGCAACGGCGTGTCAAGGGTGGCCAGGTTGCAGGCTTGCCAGGCTGCGGCGTAGGCCGGGAACTGGGCGGCCGGCAGGATTTGCCATTGCAGGCTGGAATGGGAGGTTGCAGTGCTCATGGTCCATGGTGTGTCGAGGCCCCTCCGCTTGGGAGGCAAGGTTATGCCACCCGAAGTTGTCATAAATCTACGTATGTTGTCAATTAGGGAATAACTTATGCTGCCTGTTCTGTGGTAAGGCGGGTACGCGCAATTGCGTGTGCAGCCAGCCCAGCAGTTGCCAGCGGTAATGGGTCAGATGGTACATGGTGCGTACCTCGTCGGTCCAACGCAGGTGCCATTCCATGGTGCGGCCGTAAAATTCGAGCCGGCGCAGGCGGCCTTCGGCAAACAGCTGGCGCAGGGTGTCCTCGCGCAGCAGGAAGGCGGGCGAGTAATGGCCTTCGAGCTGCTCGTCATAGGTAGTCTTGAGCACGATCAGGCTGTCGCCGTCCTCGATGCACAAGTTCATGGCGGCCAGGCGCTCGCCGAACCAGTAGCGCAGGATGCAGCCCTGGCCACGGCGGCAGAAGGCTTCCAGCATCTTGCGGTAAAACGCGCCTTGTTCATTGTCGGCATGCACCGCCGTCCCTTCGCGTCCCTTCCAGCCGCTGCTTTCCAGCCGCCCGTAGTCGGCCACAGCCTGGGCCACGGCGGCTTCCGCGCGCACCACCTCCAGGCGCGGCACGATGCCTTCACGCTGCAGACGCTTGCGCTGCTTGCCCAGGTTGTTGCGCAGGTTGCGGCTGCGCGCCTGCCAGTAGTCGTCAAAGCTGCCCTGGATGCTGAGGCGGGCGGTGACCATGGCGTCGGCGCAGCGCAGGGCGGGCTCGGCCGGGCGCGCCACCAGGGCCGGGTCGAACTGGGTCAGGTTGCATACCAGCGGGCAGCCCGGCAGGGCGCGCAGCAGGGCGCGCACCAGGCTGGCCAGAGAAGCGTGCGGCTGGTGCAGCCAGAGCGAGAGCGGCTGCTGCGAAGGCTGGAAACTGTTCCAGCGCCCGCCGCGCCGCTGGCGCAGCAGGGTCATGGCGACGATGGCGCCGTCCTGGCTGCAGATGGCGAGCCAATCGTCCGGGGTGGCGAACTGGTCGATGAGCGGCTGCACAAAATCCGGATGCAGCAGGGCCGAGCGCTGGCTGGCCAGGTTCAGGCTCTGCCATTGCCCGGCGTAGCGGGCGAAAGCGGTGGCCGGGTAGAGCTGCCAGTTCATGGCGCCAGCACCTCGCGCACGCTGCGCACCACCAGGTCCAGCTCCTCAGGGCGCAATTCCTGGTGGCAGGGCAACAACAGCACGTGCTGCGAATAATGGCAGCTGACCGGGCACACGCCGGCGTCGACCCCCGGCCACAGGTACTGGGCAAAGCGCAGGGCCGGCACGCCGCGCTGCTTGAGGTGGGCAAACAGGGTTTCCGCGTCGTCGACCAGGAGCGGGAAGCCCCAGGGATAGACGCCTTCGGGCAGGCTGGCGTGCAGCGGACGGGCGCCGGGCAGGCCCTGCAACGCCTGCTGCAGCTGCAGGTAGTTGCGCCGGCGCAGCGCGCCCATGCGCGGACGCGAGACGCAGCGCAACAGCATGCGCGAGAACAGGGCCGAGCGCTTGTCCAGCCAGGCAGGGTCGAAACCGAAGGCGCCGCCGGAAGAATCGGGACCGCTGTCGATCACGCCGTTCGCGGCGTGGGCCTTGATGCGGCCCCACAAGCGGTTTTTCAGGGCCAGCGGCCAGGACATGAGGGTGCGCACCCAGCCCAGGCGGCCATGGGCGAAACTCTTTTCCAGCGCGTTGATGGCCATCTTCAGCTCGAAGCGCAAGCCGCCGCGCTGCAGCCGGACCGCATCGAGCGGATGGCGCGCCGAAATCAGGGCGCCGCCCTCGTACAGGGGGAAGAATTTCATGCTGCTGGCGATCGCGTAATCGCCCCAGCTGCCCAGCGGGCGCCCCTGGTACTGGCCGAGGAAGGCGTGGGCGCAATCCTCCAGCAGCAGCAGGCCGTGCGCATCGCAAAAGGCGCGCAAGCGCTCCAGCGGCTGGGGAAAACCGAAGTAATTGGCGGCCAACATAACCTTGACCGAGCCGTCGAGCTTGGCCGCGGCATCGTCCAGGTCGACCGCGGTGTGGGCGTCGATGCGGTAGAACACCGGCTGCGCGCCGCTCCATTGCACCGGCTCGATCATCGATGCGCAGTGGTAAGCTGGCACCAGCACCTTGTCGCCCGGCCCCACGCCCATCTGCCGCAGCGCCATCGCGATGGCGACGCGGCCGCTGGTCACCAGGCGGCGCGCGCCGGCGTCGAGCACCGACGGTACCGGCGGGTAACCGGCATGCAGAAAGGAGGCGCCCGATAACACCGGGCTGCGCGGCATGGCGATGTCGCCTTCAAGGGTCTTCATTACACGAACTTCTGGCAGTAAAAATGTTTCATTTTTTTCATTAAAACAGTATAACGTAGTTGTCTTGATATTTCGCAAAGGTGCGCGAAAATTTTACAATTGTTGAGCACCTATGGACAGGACCGCCTTGCCCACGTACTATCGCAATTGTCAATTTGTAATTGGTTCCCGCCTTCATGAGCTCTCTTATCCACGAATTTATCAGCGCCAGCGCGCTGCGCCAGCCGCACGCCGAAGCGCTGGTCTACGGCCCGCAGCGCCTCGATTACGCCGCGCTGGCGGCAGCGGTCAGCCGCAGCGCCCAGGTCTTGCTGGGGCAGGGCCTGGCGGCCGGCGAGCGGGTCGCCGTCTACATGGAAAAGAATGTGGAGAACGTGGTGGCCATGTTCGGCGCCGCCGCCGCCGGCGGCGCCTTCGTGCCGGTCAATCCCCTGCTCAAGCCGGAACAGGTGGCCTACATCCTGGCCGACTGCAATGTGCGCGTGCTGGTGACGTCGGTCGACCGCCTGCGCCTGCTGGGCGGGGCGCTGGCCGCCTGCCGCGACCTGAAACTGGTGCTCGCGGTCGGCAATGGCGCCTTGCCCGAGCTGGCCGGCGTCGACGTGCTGGGCTGGCAGGCGGCGCAGGATGCCGCGCCCAGCGGCCTGGCGCCGCACCGCGCGATCGACGGCGATATGGCCGCCATCCTGTATACATCGGGCAGCACCGGCAAGCCCAAAGGCGTGGTGCTGTCGCACCGGAATATGGTGGCCGGCGCCACCAGCGTCGCCAGTTACCTGGACAACACGCCGTCCGACCGCCTGCTGGCGGTGCTGCCGCTGAGTTTTGACTACGGCTTGAGCCAGCTGACCACCGCCTTCCATGCCGGCGCCACGGCCGTGCTGATCAACCATTTGCTGCCGCGCGACGTGCTCAATGCCGTGGTGGCGGAAAAAATCACCGGCCTGGCGGCCGTGCCGCCGCTGTGGATCCAGCTGGCGCCGCTGCCCTGGCCGGCCGACTGCACGCTGCGCTACCTGACCAATTCGGGCGGCGCCATGCAGCGCCCGACCCTGGACGCCTTGCGCGCCGCCCTGCCGCACGCCAAGCCCTACCTGATGTACGGCCTGACCGAGGCGTTCCGCTCGACCTATTTGCCGCCGGAAGAGCTCGAGCGCCGCCCCGACTCGATGGGCAAGGCGATCCCGAATGCGGAAGTGATGGTGCTGCGCCCCGACGGCAGCGAATGCGCGCCGGGCGAACCGGGCGAACTGGTGCACCGCGGCGCCCTGGTGTCGCTGGGCTACTGGAACGATCCGGCCAAGACCGCCGAACGCTTCAAGCCGATCGCGCCGCGCCAGTACGGCCTGCCGCTCACCGAGCTGGCGGTATGGTCGGGCGACACGGTGCGCAAGGACGAGGACGGCTTCCTGTACTTCATCAGCCGCAACGATGAAATGATCAAGACCTCCGGCTACCGCGTCTCGCCGACCGAGGTGGAGGAAGTGGTGTACGCGCGCGACCAGGTGGCCGAAGCGGCCGCGCTGGGCGTCAAGCACCCGGCCCTGGGCCAGGCGATCGTGGTGGTGGCCTTGCCGCGCGAAGGCGTGGCCCTGACCGCGTCGGACCTGCTGGCCGCGCTCAAGCCGCACCTGCCGGCCTATATGCTGCCGCAGAAGGTGGTGATCGCCGAAGCCAGCCTGCCGCGCAACCCGAACGGCAAGATCGACCGCAAGCTGCTCTCGACCCAGTATGAAAACGTGTTCGGGGAGGGCGCATGAGCATCGAAGCGCCGCGCCCCCGCCCGCAACACGCGCCGCTGCTGCAGTTCGCCGTCCAGGATGACTGCCTGCAGATCGGCGGCATGCCGCTGCCGCGCCTGGCCGCGCGCGTCGGCCAGACCCCGTTTTACGCCTACTCGCGCGCCGCCATGACGCAACGCGTGGCCGAACTGCGCGCCGCCCTGCCGCCGGACGTGCACCTGCACTACGCCATGAAGGCCAATCCGATGCCGGCCGTGGTGCAGCATATGGCGAACCTGGTCGACGGCATCGACGTCGCTTCCGGCGGCGAGCTGCGCGTCGCGCTCGATACCGCGATGGACCCGGCCAATATCAGCTTCGCCGGCCCCGGCAAGAGCGCGGCCGAACTGTCCTGCGCGATCGCCGCCGGCATCGTGCTGAACCTGGAGTCGGAAGGCGAGATGGAGCGCGCCGCAGCCATCGGCCAGCGCCTGGCCATCGTGCCCAAAGTGAACGTGCGCGTGAACCCGGACTTCGAACTGAAGTCGTCGGGCATGAAGATGGGCGGCGGCCCCAAGCAGTTCGGCGTGGACGCCGAGCGGGTGCCGGCCATGCTGGCGCGCATCGGCGCGCTGGGCCTGGACTTCCACGGCTTCCACATCTTCAGCGGCTCGCAGAACCTGAAGGCGGCCGCGCTGCAGGAAGCGCATGAAAAGACCTTCGCCCTGGCCCTGCGCCTGGCCGAAGCGGCGCCGCGCGCGCCGCGCATCCTGAACATCGGCGGCGGCTTCGGCATTCCCTACTTCCCCGGCGAAGAGCGGCTGGACCTGGCGGCGGTCGGCGCAAACCTGGCGCGCATCCTCGACCAGGTGCGGCCGCGCCTGCAGGGCGCGCAAGTGGTGATCGAGCTGGGGCGCTACCTGGTGGGCGAGGCCGGCGCCTATGTCTGCCGGGTGGTCGACCGCAAGGAGTCGCGCGGCCAGGTCTTCCTGGTCACCGACGGCGGCCTGCACCACCACCTGTCGGCCTCCGGCAATTTCGGCCAGGTGATCCGCAAGAATTATCCGGTGGTCATCGGCAGCAAGGTCGCCGGCGGCCCGCGCGAACTGGCCTCGGTGGTCGGCCCCCTGTGCACCCCGCTCGACCTGCTGGCCGACCAGATGGAACTGGGCCAGGCGCAGCCGGGCGACCTGGTGGTGGTATTGCAATCGGGCGCCTATGGCGCCACGGCCAGCCCGGCGGCTTTCCTCAGCCACCCGGCCGCGGTCGAAGTCTTAGTGTAAGCGTAAGCGGAAGGGCAGCGTATGAGCGGGATCTGTGGATGGATTGGCTTTGCCGGGGCGCCGGAATTGCTGGAAACGATGGCGGCGCCGCTGTCGCGTTTCGACCAGGGGCCGCTGCAGGCCCGTTCCGGCCAGCGCAGCGGCGTGGCAGTGGCGGCCCAGGCCGGCAGCGCCGACCTGTTCCAGCGCGACGGCTTGCTGGTGGCCTTGTGGGGCCAGCCGCGCCTGGACGATCCGGCGCTGGCGGCCCAGGCCGCCGCGCAGGGCGTGGCCGCCACGGTCGCCACGCTGTGGGCGCAGGGCCCGCAGCGTACCTGCGCCCAGGTCCACGGCTGCTTCACCCTGGCCATCATCGATGAACGCAGCGGCGAAGCCCTGCTGGCCACCGACCGCATGGGCGTGCAGCCCCTGAGCTGGCAACTGGCCGGCGAGACCCTGGTCTTCGGCAGCTCGGCCGACACCCTGCTGCGCCACCCGCTGACGCCGGGCGTGCTGGACCACCAGGGCCTGTACAACTACGTCTACTTCCACATGGTGCCTTCGCCCGGCACCGTCTACCAGGGCCAGCGCCGCCTGCTGCCCGGCCACTTCCTGCATTACCGCCAGGGCCGCGTCGAGGAACACGCCTACTGGCGCATGCAGTTCGAGGAAGACGGCAAGCGCTCGTTCGGCGAACTGAAGGAAGAATTCCTGTCCGTGCTGCGCCACAGCGTGCGGGAAGCGGCCGGCGAGCGCAAGGTCGGCGCCTTCCTGTCCGGCGGCACCGACAGCTCCACCATTGCCGGCATGCTGACCCAGGTCGGCGGCGTGGCGGCCGACACCTATTCGATCGGCTTCGAAGCCCAGGGCTACGACGAAATGGAATACGCGCGCATCGCCTCGCGCCATTTCGGCACCCGCCACCATGAATACTATGTGACGCCGGACGACGTGGCCAATGCCATCCCGCAGGTGGCGGCCGTGTTCGACCAGCCGTTCGGCAACGCCTCGGCGGTGCCGGCCTTCTATTGCGCGCGCATGGCCAGGGCCGACGGCGTGACGCGCATGTTCGGCGGCGACGGCGGCGACGAACTGTTCGGCGGCAACGAGCGCTATGCCAAGCAGCATGTGTTCGAGCTGTACGAGCGGCTGCCGCGCCTGGTGCGCAAGGCCTTGCTGGAGCCGGCCGTGTTCAACTTCCCGGGCGGCGAACGGGTGCGCCTGCTGCGCAAGGCGCGCAGCTATATCGAGCAAGCCTCGGTCGGCATGCCGGCGCGCCTGGAAACCTACAACCTGCTGGGCCGCTACGGCCCGCAGCAGGTGTTCACCGACGACTTCCTGGCGGCGGCCGATATCGGCCATCCGCTGGCCACGCTGGAGCGCAACTATGGCCGCAGCGAAGCGCGTTCCCTGATCAACCGCATGCTGGCGCTGGACCTGCAGGTGACGCTGGCCGACAACGACCTGCCGAAAGTGATGAAGGCCTGCGAACTGGCCGGCGTGGAAGTGGCCTTCCCCTTCCTGAACGACAAGGTGGTGGCTTTCTCGGCCGGCCTGACGCCGCAGCAGAAGCTCAACGGCACCCAGCTGCGCTGGTTCTTCAAGGAAGCATTGCGCGGCTTCCTGCCGGATGCCATCATCACCAAGCAGAAGCACGGTTTCGGCCTGCCGTTCGGGGTCTGGCTGCAGGAACACGCGCAGCTGCAGCAGCTGGCGGCCGACAGCCTGAGCGACCTGAAGGCCCGCAAAGTCGTGCGTGGCGAATTCATCGAACAACTGGTCGGCACCCACCTGAAGGAGCACGCCGGCTACCACGGCACCATGGTGTGGGTGCTGATGATGCTGGAACAATGGTTCCGCGCGCACCGCAACGTATAACAAATCAATTCCAAAACAAGAGGGACAATATGGCACATCGCGTAACCCGGCTGGCCGTCGCCGCCACCCTGGCCGCTAGCGCATTGCTGGCAGGCTGCAAATCCGACACCCCGGAAAGCCTGCTGGCCGATGCCAAGCAACTGCAGCAGAAAGGCGACCGCAAGGGCGCCCAGATCCAGCTCAAGAACGCGCTGGGCAAGGATCCGAACAACGGCGAAGCGCGCTACGAGCTGGCCAAGCTGTCGCTGGAACTGAACGACCCGGTGTCGGCGGAAAAGGAAGCGCGCCGCGCCCTCGACCTCAAATACAAGCGGCAGGACAGCGAGCGCCTGCTGGCCGACGCCTTGCTGCGCCTGGGCGACTTCCAGAAGATGCTGGACGAGACCGAGAAATTCGAGCGCACCCCGGCCCTGCTGGCCCTGCGCGGCGAAGCCCTGATCGGCCTGCGCAAGCTGGACGAGGCAAAGAAGGAATTCCAGGTTGCCCTGGACGCCCAGCCCAACAGCGCCGACGCGCTGACCGGCATGGCGCGCCTGGCCGCCCTCGGCAACGACTTCGAAGGCGCGCGCGCCCTGGCCGAGCAGGCCATCGCCAAGGATGCGACCAATATCAATGCGCTCAACTTCAAGGGCGAGCTGCTGCGCGCCCAGGAAAAGCCGGAAGAGGCGCGCGCCGCCTTTGCCGAAGTGCTCAAGCTGGACCCGACCAACAGCAGCGCCAACCTGGAGCAAGCCTATCTCGACATCGTGGCGGGCAAGCTCGATGCGGCCCAGGCTGCCGTAAACCAGGCCAAGAAATCGGCGCCGCGCAGCCTGCCGACCCTGTACACCCAGGCCCTGATCGATTACTCGCGCGGCAACTACACGGCGGCGCGCGATAACCTGCAACTGCTGGCCAAGGGCGCGCCCAACCATTTGCCGAGCATGCTGCTCTCGGCCTCGGTCGACTACCACCTCGACAACCTGCACGCGGGGGAGGCCAAGCTGCGCACCTACCTCGACGCCATGCCGGGCAATGCCTTCGCCCGCAAGATGCTGGCGGCCACCCTGCTGCGCGAGAACCAGCCGGCCGAAGCGCTGACGGTGCTCGAGCCGGCGCTCAAGGAAAAAGTCAGCGACGGCAGCCTCCTGGAACTGGCGGCCCAGGCCAATATGATGGTGCGCGAGCCGGCCAAGGCGGCGGCGCTGCTGGAGCAGGCGGTCGCCCTCAACCCGCAGCGCAGCCCGACCTATATCGCGCTGGGCGGCGCCCGCATCGCCCAGGGCGAACGCGAGAAGGGCATGGCCATGCTGAACAAGGCGCTCGAGCTGGAACCGGATTCGCTGCCGGCCGCCATGGCGCTGGCGCGCGCCCGCCTCGGCATGGGTGAATTCGACCAGGCCATGGCAGTCCTGGCCAAGCAGGAAGCCAAGCATGGCAAGGAAGCCGACCTGCACATCCTGAAAGGCCATGTGCTGCTGGGCAAGAAGGACAAGGCCGGCGCGCGGGCCGCCTTCAGCAAGGCGGTGGAACTGGCGCCCAACAGCTATGCGGCCGTGATCACCCTGGTCCAGCTGGAACTGATGGAAGACAAGCCCGATGCGGCGCGCGGTCACCTGCTGAAACTGCTCGAGCGCGACAAGAACAATGTGCTGGCCATGACGGCGCTGGCCCAGCTGGCCGAGCGCGCCAAGAAGCGCGACGAGGCGACGCAATGGCTGGAAAAAGCGGCCGCCGTCGATCTCAATGCGCTGACGCCGGCCTTGCGCCTGGGCGGCTACTACCTACAGACGCGCCAGCCGAACAAGGCGGTCGACTACTTGCGCAATGTGCTGGTGATCCACCCGAGCGCGCCGATCGCGCTGGAAATGATGGGGCGGGCGCAGCAGATGTCCGGCGACTTGCCGGGCGCCTATGAAACCTTCAGCAAGCTGGCCGGCGCCCAGCCGAAGGCGCCGCAGCCGCAGCTGTTCCTGGCCAGCGTCCAGGTGCAGCGCAAGGATCTGGCGGGCGCGCAAGCCAGCGTCAAGAAAGCCCTGGCCCTGGCGCCCGGCTTTATCCCGGCTTACCTGATGCAGGCCGACCTGGCCCTGCTGCAAAACAAGCCGGAGGAAGCGCTGGCCGTGGCGCGCGGCCTGCAGAAATCCCAGCCCAAGCAGGTTGCCGGCTACGTCATGGAAGCCGAGCTGCTGGTCAAGACCGGCAAGCCGGCGCAGGCCGTCACCCCCTACCAGCAAGCCTTCGCCATGGCGCCGCGCCCGGAACTGCTGATGAAGCTGGCCGCCGCGCTGCGCGCGGCGAACCGCCCGGCTGAGGCCGACGCCCAGGTCGCCAACTGGCGCAAGGCCCATCCGGATGAGCCGCTGGGCATGATGTATGCGGCCGAATTGAATATCGCCGCCAAGCAATACAAGCTTGCCATCGGCCAGCTGGAAGCCGCGCTGGGCAAGGTGCCGGACAATGTGATGGCGCTCAACAACCTGGCCTGGTCCTACCAGCAGGAAAAGGACAAGCGCGCCCTGCCGACGGCGGAGAAGGCCAGCCAGCTGGCGGGCGAGAACCCGACCGTCATGGATACCCTGGGCTGGATCCTGGCCGAGCAGAACCAGCTCGAGCGCGCGCTGCCGCTGCTGAAGAAGGCCAGCGAACTGGCGCCGCAGTCCAGCGACATCCGCGGCCACTACGCGGCCGTGCTGTGGAAGAAGGGCGACAAGGCCGCTGCCCGCAAGGAATTGCAGGCGGCCATGGCCGATACCCGCTTCGCCCAGTCTGAGGAAGGCCGTAGCTTGCAAAAGCAGCTTGAATAAATAGTAACTCCCCGCCCCCGCGCCGTCCGCTGCGCGGGGGCGGCTTCCCTCTCAATCTGTTGTTTAATTGAAAACAATGGAGTCTTTTTCGCAATAACCGCGCTGCGGGTATTGTGTGGCGGCCGCTGCCGTGCCAACATGGGATTGTTGGTAATTTTTACATTTCCCGCTTGCATTTCGATACATTTTCGTCTCGGCATCAATCGTGCGCGCATTGCCCACCTGATTGGAATGCACTATATTTCGCCGATGAGTCCGGCGTCCGCGCCGCTCGCTGGACTCATTGGCATAGCGCGCCGCAAGGCTAGCGGATGCCGATGGAGGATAGAGCCATGAATGGAACAGCTGTCCCGGTGCTGGAAGGTGAGCCCGTCAAGGCCACGCCAGCCAATTCCCATGCGCGCGCCACGCTCGAGGACCTGCTTCCGGAGAACATGGAAGATCTGGTCACGGACGAAAAATCATTTGGTATCCGCATGATCGACACGCTCGAAGGCCGCAGCAAGGCCAGCCTGCTCATCAACAAGATGTATTCCTGGCGAGGCTATGCCGGGACCCATAAACTGACCGATGATCCGAACCGGATCACGCTCACCGCCAGCGACAAAGGCGAGGTAGTCGGCACCCTGACCCTGGGCCTGGACTCCCCAATCGGCATCATGGCCGATGAAATTTTCAAGGAAGAGGTCGATTCCGTGCGCCTGCTGCCAGGCGCCCGCGTCTGCGAAATCACCAAGCTGGCGTTCGACAACGGCGGCAGCAAGTCGCAGATGGCCTCCCTGTTCCACCTGTCGGTGATCTACGCGCGCGACTTGCACCAGTGCACGCATATTTTCATCGAGATCAATCCGCGCCACCGCCGCTTCTACGAAGCCATGCTCGGCTTTAAGCGCATGGGCGAGCTGAAGACCAACCCGCGCGTCGACGCCCCGGCCTACCTGCTGGTGGTGGAGCTGGCCTATGTGACGGAACAGATCAACAAACTCGGCGGCCAGGGCCTGGCGGCGGCCACGGCGGCGCGCTCGTTCTACCCGCTGTTCTATTCGCCGCGCGAGGAGCGCGGCATCATCAATCGCCTGAAAAACATCCAGTAAAGGGAGCCCTATGCCCGACGCCTTCTCATTTTCCTATGACCTGGCGTTTTCGCGGAATATCGGTTGGGTGACCCCGGATGAGCAGGCGCGGCTCAAGACCAAGCGCGTGGCGATCGCCGGGGTCGGCGGCGTCGGCGGTGTGCATCTGCTGACCCTGGCACGCCTGGGCATTACGCGCTTCCATATCGCCGATTTCGACGCCTTCGATATTGCCAACCTCAACCGCCAGGCGGGCGCCTTCATGTCGACCATGGGCTTGCCCAAGGCCGAGGTGGCGGCGCGCATGGCGCGCGACATCAATCCCGAGGCGCAGGTCGAAGTGTTCGGCCAGGGCGTGGACGCCGGCAATATGGCGCAGTTCCTGGACGGCGCCGACCTGTATGTCGATGGCCTGGACTTTTTCGCCTTCGACGCGCGCCAGCAAATGTTCGCCATGTGCGCCGAGCGCGGCATCCCGGCCGTGACGGTGGCGCCGCTGGGCATGGGCGCCGCCTGCATGACCTTCATGCCGGGCGGCATGACCTTCGAGCAGTACTTCGGCTGGGGCGACCGGCCCGAACTGGAAAAGGCGCTGCGCTTCATGGTGGGCGTGGCGCCGGCCGGCCTGCACCGGCCCTACCTGGTGTGGCCGGAGGCGGTCAACCTGGCCGAACGGCGCGGCCCCTCGACCATCATGGCCTGCCAGCTGTGCGCCGGGGTGGCGGGCACCCAGGCCCTGAAGATCCTGCTCGGGCGCGGCAAGGTGCTGGCTGCCCCGCGCGGCTTCCAGTACGACGCCTACCGCGACAAGCTGGTGCGCACCTGGCGCCCGGGCGGCCACCGCAACCCGCTGACGCAGCTGGCGCTGCAGGTGGGCAAGCGCGTCTTCGCCAAGGCCCTGCTCAAGTAGCGCAGCGGCCTGCCGCCACGCGGCTACTCAATCGCTAGCTGCATGTCGGAAAAATTGACAATGCTGCGGTGGCGGCATTAGCAGTCTCAGCTAAATGTTTGAAAAATAACCATATCTTGGACCTGGCCCGATTAATGCTTATTCGATAACAGCGCAAAGATCCATCTCGATACGGCGAGTTCCAATTAACATGGAGATACATATGTTCAAGTTCAAGAAACACCTGCTGGCTCTGACGTTGGCCATCGGCAGTGCGCCAGCCTTCGCAGGCTATGTTGGCGGCATCAATATCGGCGACGCCGGCACGCCGCACTTCGAAGCTGCCGAAGTCTATGAGCGCTTCGTTTCCGACTACAGCGGCGGCACCGCCCCAGGCGCGACCACCCTGGGCAGCGGCGGCACCCCGTCGTTTGCAGCCGGTTCGCAGATCGCGGGCTACGGCCGCGTCAACTCGATCAACGGCAACCTGAATTTCTGCGCCGGCGGCCCAGGCACCTGCGAACTGACCTTCCGCTTCTACGGCTTCACCGCCAAACCAGGCGGCAGCGCGACCAATATTGATTTCAGCGGCGGCTTCGTCAACTTCTACGTTGGCACCGGCGCCACCATGGACTTCAACCCGTTTGCCGACGTGTCTGAGGCGCAACTGCTGAACCAGGCAACCAACGGCACGCTGTGGCTGTCGCTGGCCGGTTCGGACTTCCTGGATATCGTGACCGGCCGCACCGGCAGCCTGCTGGCCACCGGTACCAACTTCGGTTCGGGCTCGACCGACTCGGGTACCGGCATCGGCCAGCTGAACATCATTGGCGGCCTGGCAGCGGTCATGGCAGCGCTGGACACCAACTCGGTCAACAACCACCTCGGTTGCATCATCGGTTCCACCTGCTCCGACTTCGACCTGACCACCTCGTTCAGCCTGGTTGGCCGTCCGCCTTCGGGTTATATTCCACTGGCCGGTGTGGCCTCGCTGGCAGGCCGCGTGGCCGCAGTGCCTGAGCCAGCAAGCCTGGCCCTGGTGGCTCTGGGCCTGTTCGGCATCGGCACCATGCGCCGCCGCCGCGCCAAGTAAGCTGCCGGCGCAACGCTCCAAAGCCCGTCTTGCGAGTCGGGCTTTTTTCATTTGGGAGAAAGAATGACGGCAACACCCGATTTCATTGTCCGGCTGGCCGAGACCGGCGCGCTGGCGCCGACAGCCGACAATGGCCAGGCTTTCTACATCGATTGGGACGGCAGCGCGCTGGGACTCGCCTTTGCGCAGCGGCACGGCGCCACCGTGTTCGGGCCCGACAGCCATGCCACCTTGCTGGGCATCGGCGGCGTGGCGGAAAACATCGATGCCGCACTCGCGGCCAACGGCCTGGATGCGCCATGGCAATGGGCCGCTGCGGGGCAGCCCTATGGCACCCTGGCGCTGCCCGCCTTGCCTGAACACTTCAGCGCGCCCGCCGGCCCGGCGGCGCGGCACACCAACCGTTTCCCCTACCGTAAAACCGCCTTGCCGGCGGCGCTGCTGGACGAAGTGCGCGCCAGCGCCGAAGGCAGCAACCAGGTAGCCGTGCTCACCGACGCGGCGGCCAGGCAGCGCCTGGTGCGCCAGGTGCGCGTCAGTGCGGAAGCGCGCTTCTGCAACCCCGCCTTGCACCGCTGGCTGTTCGACTGCCTGCGCCGCACGCCGGACGAGGTGGCGCGCGGCGACGGCCTCGACATGCGGACGCTGGGCCTGCCGCCCGGCGGCGAGGCGATGATGCGCTTCATTTCGAACTGGGAGCGCATGGCGACCTTGAACCGCTTTGGCGCCTACAAGCTGCTGGCGCTGGCCGAAGCGGGCCAGATCGCGGCGGCGCCGGCCCTGGTCTGCATTACGGGTGGAAGCGGACGGCGCGACGTGATCGATGCCGGACGCCTGCTGACCCGTGTCTGGAGCCGCATGAACCTGGCCGGCGTCGCCGTGCAACCGTTCTACGTGGTGCCGGACCAGCTGAACCGGCTGCATGAAGCCAGCCTGCCCGCCGGCTTCGCGGGCAAGATCAAGGCGGTCGAGGACGAAGTCGGCGCGCTGCTGGCGCCGGCGCCGGGCCAGATGCTGCATATGGTCTTGCGCGTGGGCCTGCCGACGGTCGACCCGGTGCGCTCACGCCGGCTGCCGCTCGAGCAGATCCTGCGTCACAGGGTCTTCAGCAAGGACTTCGCATCGTCGAGCTGAGGGAAATCCTTGTTGTCGGCCAGTAGCTTGTCGAGTTCCTGGCGCGCCGCCTTCTTGTCGCCCGCCTGGTTCAGCACAAAAGCCAGGTGATAGCGCGGTTCGGTCGCCGCCGGCGCGAGCGAGACCGCCTTGCGCAGCAGCGGCAGGGCGCGCTGCACCTCGCCCTGTTGCGCCAGCATCCATCCCAGCGTGTCGATGACCCCGGCGTTCTCCGGCGCCAGCTTGAGCGCCCGTTCGGCCGTGGCCACGGCGCGCGGGTCTTTCTGCGCCTGGTAGGCCAGGGCCAGGTTGTTGAGCACGGCGGCATTGTCCGGATTGGTCTTGAGGACGCTTTCAAACAGCGCGGCCGCGGCCTTGTACTGCCGGTCCATCAGCGCGCTTTCGCCCATGTAGATGACGATGACCGGATCGGTGCCGTGCTCCTTCTGCCACTGCTGCAGCCTGGCGTCGGCGTCCTTGCCCTTGCCCAGCGCTTTCATCGAGGCTGCCAGCCGCACCGCCAGCAGCGGCGTCTGGGCCAGCGCAAAGGCGCGGTCGTAGGCCTTGAAGGCGGCGTCGGGCTTTTTCTGCGCGGCCAGGATGGTGCCTTCGAAAATCAGCGGCTCGGCTGCCTTCGGCGCGACCTGCTCGATCTTGCGCGCCAGCGCCAGGGCTTCGTCGGTCGGGCCCTTCAGCATCGCCAGGTCCAGCTGGGCATAGCGCGCCGGCAGGGAGGCCGGATCGAGCGCCAGCGCCTTCTTCAGGTCGTTCTCGGCGGCCGGCAGGTTCTCCAGCTTGGCGTGCACCGCCGCCAGGCGCAGGTGGGCGTCGGCCGACTTCGGCACGACGTTGACCAGCTTGCTGTAGGTTTCGAGCGCGCCCTGCGCATCATTGTTGGCGAGCTGGGCCTGGCCCATCAGGTCCAGTACTTCGGCGTCGGCCGGATGCTCGGTCTGCAGCTTGCGCAGCAGGGTCAGGGCCTTGGCCGATTCCCTGGTGCGCAGGTAGTGGGTCGCCAGCATGCGCGCCGCGCCAAGCGCCTGCGGATTGGCGGCGTGCGCCTGTTCCAGCCACTTCCGGCTTTCGTCGGGCCGGTTCTGGTTGGTTTCCAGCTGCGCCAGCGTCAGCATCGCATCGGTGTTGCGCTGGTTTTTCTCGACGAAGGCCACCAGGCGCCGCCTTGCCGCATCCGGTTTCTTCTCTTGCAGGTCCATGAGCACCAGGTTGCGCACTGGCGCCAGCAGGTCGGTCTGCAGGCTGGCCGCCTTCTCGAAGCTGGCGCGCGCCGCGGCGAGGTCGCCCTTGCCGATGTAGACGCTGCCTTCCAGGTTGCGCGCCGCCGCGCTCTGCGGTTGCGCTGCCACCAGTTTCTGAACCGCTGCCAGCGCCTTGTCGAAATGCTTGAGCTTCATTTCGGTGGTGACCAGGGCGGCCGCCGTGCTTTCCGATGCCGGGTCGAGCGCGGTCGCCTTTTCCAGCTCGGCGATGCCGCCTTGCTGGTCGCCCTGGCCCAGCTTGCTCAGCCCCAGCGAGGTGTGCAGGGCGGCCGTCTGCGGCGCCAGCGAACTGGCTTTTTCGAAATACTGCCTGGCCTTGCCGTAGTCGCCCGAACGCATCGACGATTCGCCGGCCAGGGCCAGCAGCTGGGAGTCGTCGGTGTCGTCTTTCAGCAGCGGCGACAGGGTGGCGGCGGCGTCCAGCGGCGCCCGGTTCTTCAACTGGATCTGGGCCAAGAGCTTGAGCGCGTACTTATTGTTCGGGAAGCTGGCCAGGTAAAAGCGCGTATGCATCTCGGCCTGCTCGAAGGAACCGAGGGCCGCTGCCGTCGCGCCCAGCAGCAGGACGGTTGGCTGATGGTCGGGCACCGCACTCAGCACTTGCTGCAGCGATTCCTGGGCGGCCGAGTATTTGCCTTGCGTGTAGTCCAGCAGGCCCTGGGCGAACAAGGCCATCGGCGCGCCGGGCGCAAACTGTTGCACGGCATCGATGTCGGCCTTGGCCGCCGCGTAATTTTTGGCGCTGATCAACAGTACAGCGCGTTCCACCCGTGCGTTGATATGGTCGGGCTTGAGCTTGATGGCCTCGCTGAATGTCGCCAGCGCCTGCTCCGCCTTGCCTTGCGCACGCAGCAGCCGCGCCTTGAAGAATTGGACCGAGGCATCCTTGGGATTGGCGCTGGCGGCCTCCTCGGTGAAGCGCAGCGCGCTGTCGAGGTCGCGCTTCAAGGCCGCGACGCGCGCCTTGCCGATCAGCGCCTCGGCATAGCCCGGCTGGGCGGAGAGCGCCTGCTCGAACGATTCCTGCGCCTTGGCCGGCTTGTTCAGGGCCAGCCATGCATCGCCGCGCCCGGCCAGCAGTTCCGGGCTAGGCTTGTCGATATCGCTCTCGTCGATTGCTTTTTGCGACTGGCCTTGCGCGTTGAGCGACTTGACCAGTTCCGGCGCCGTGCGGGCATTGTCCATGCCCAGGCTCATTGCCCTGCGCACTTCCTTTTCAGCCGAGATCGGGTCGCCCGCCAGGTTGTACAGCTGCGCCAGCTGCAGGCGCACCTCGGGGTCCTGCGGGCTCTTGAAGGCAGCGTTCTTGAGCTGGATGAGGGCCGCCTGGATATCGCCGCTGGCCTGGTATTGCCGCGCGTCTGCCAGCAGCGCGGCGCTGCTGTCGTTTTTTCCGCAGCCGGACAAGCCGGCGGCAAGCATCAGGCTGGTGAACACAAGGGAAGCACGGACTACGGGACGGACGGAACGGCGCGGCATGACTCAATCCTCGGTTGGGTGCCGCGCGGACATGCGGCAGGGTTGGCACTTCTTTAATAGTTGTCAATAATATCTCAAGGCATGGCCGATTTCCCGGCCAATCCGGCGCTGTTGTAAAAAACGCTACTGGAAGCGCGGCGGCGCCGGAATGTCGTGGAAGCTGCGCCGGTACAGGCGCTTCACCTTGAGTACGTAGTCGCGCGTTTCCGCATAGGGCGGCACGCCGCCGTAGCGCTGCACGGCCTGCTCGCCGGCGTTGTAGGCGGCCGCCACCAGGGTGACGTCGCCGCGGAAATTGGCCAGCAGCCAGCGCAGGTAGGCCATGCCGCCGCGGATGTTCTGTTCCGGGTTGAAGCTGTCGCGCACATTGAAGCGCTGCGCGGTGGCCGGGATCAGCTGCATCAGGCCGCGCGCATTCTTGCCCGACACCGATTGCGGGTTGAATCCGGACTCGACGGCGATGATGGCCATCACCAGGTCCGGGTCGAGGCCGAAGGCCGGCGCCAGCTTTTCCACCAGCGGGCGCACGCGCTGCGCCGCCGCGCCCAGGTCCGGGGCCGGGCCCTCGTCGTCCAGCACCAGGGCCGGCTCGGGCGCCATGCAGGCGGGCAGGGCGGCGCCAGGGGCGGCGGGCAGCAGCGCCTGCATGCGCGCGCCGGCCGCATGGCCTTGCTCGGCAGCCATGGCGAACAGGCGCCAGGCCATGCCGTCGTCGTGCGCCACGCCGCGCCCGTTGGCATACATCCAGCCCAGCGCATACTGGGCCTCGGGCGCGCCCAGGCGGGCGGCGCGGCAGTACAGCGCGGCGGCCTGGTCCAGGTCGCGCGCCACGCCTTCGCCATGTTCCAGGCGCTGGGCTTGTTCAAACAGGGTGGCGGCATTCTGCGCGCAGGCAGCGTGGGCCAGCAGGCTGGCCGCCACGACAGCTGGGAATCGCATGCAGTCTCCGGTGCAAGGCGACGACCCAGCCATTGTAGCGGGGGCGCGCTGGCAGTTGCTGCCGTTATGCGGCCGCGCCGTGCGAGTTTTTCGGCGTCAAAAATGCCTTGTGGAACAGGTGGCGCGCCAGGCGCAGCGGCGGCATGCGCAGCCAGTTGCCGCGCACATACAGCAGGAAGTCGGCCAGCCAGGCGCCGGCGCCGCGGCAGCTGGCGTGGTGCGGCAACAGGGCGCGCAGGAACAGGGCATCCATCAGCGCCTGCAGGGCCGGCGCCGGGCCGTCCGGCGCCATTGCCGCCAGGGTGGCGGGCGGCACCGGCGTGCCGAGCAGCTTGCTGCTGTAGCGCAGGCCGTAGAACATGAAGCGCTGCAGTTCCAGCTGGCGCGCGCGCGCCGGCAGCGCTTCCCAGAAGCCGGCCTCGTGCCGGCCGAAATGGGTGAGCAGGCGGTGCAAGTCCCACAGGTCGCGCAAGCCCTTGTCGAACTCGCCGTCCGCGAACAGGTGGGTGGCGCAATGCAGCACCATGTCGAGCGGGGCCAGCACGGCTGCGCCCGGCGCTGCGCCGGCGCCATCGAGCGCGCGCGCGGCGGCGCGCAACAGGCGCGCATCGGGGCGCTGCGCCGCCGTGCGCGGCAGGATGTTGTGGTGCACGTCGATCGAGGTCTGGCGCAGCATATGGGTCATGGGCGGCAGCTCATGCATCCACTCGCGGTAATAGCGCTGGTCGTAGGCGTCGTGCAGGGTGCTGACCCAGCCGTGCGACATCAGCGCCGCTTCCACCTGCGGCAGCCTGTCTTCCGGCACCAGGATGTCGATGTCGGAAAACATGCGCCCGGCCGCCGGCGGCAGGCCGGCGGCGGCATAGGCCCCGCCCTTGAGCAGCAGCAGCGGCAGGCCGAGCCCGGCCAGGGCCTGGCCGATCAGGCGGATTTCCCAGTAGGTGGCCTGGCTGTGGCGCCGCGCCTGGACCGAATTCCAGTACAGCTGCTCGCGCGCCTGCGGCAGGGCTTGTTCGAGCAGTCCGTGCTGCGCGAGCCAGTAGTGCAGGGCAGCGCCGAGGTTGGCGCTGTCGGCTTGGCGCAGCAGCAATTCCCATGCGGCCGGCGCCAGGCCGGCCGAGCACTCCGGCGCGCGCAGCACGCGCAGCAGCAGCGGCAGGGCAGGGGGCAAATCAGCGTGCGAATCAGCGTGCAAAGTCATCGAGGCGGGCAAAGGTGTCCAGGGCTTCATCCAGCGCACTATAGCGGAAACGGAAGCCGGCGGTGCCGTCGATCACGCGCCCCAGGGCCGCGAAGCCGGCCGCGCCCAGCACGCTGTAATTGAAGCTGTTGCCGGCCAGTTCCATGAAGGTGGCGGCGCGCGGCAGCGCTTCCAGCATGGTGGCGGCGCCCGCCTGGTAATGCGGGAAGACGATCCAGGCCGGCGCGGCGGTGTCGCCGGCGCGCTGCACCGCCTGGCCGGGCGCGCGCATATGGGCCACCGTGCCTTTCAGCGTATCGCGCACCGGCGCGCTGAGCACGGCGTCCGGCACGTAGGCGCGGATGATGTCGATGGAAGCGTTCTTCAGGCTGATCGGGCGCGGGTTGGGCACCACTTGGCCGCTGTCCAGGTCGATCATGGTCAGCTCGTCCGACAGCAGGCGCCAGCCGCCCTTGCCGGCCAGGGCGGCCGTCAGGGTGCTCTTGCCCGAGCCGGGGGGCGCGGGCAGGATGACGGCGCGGCCGGCGCGCTCGAGCACGGCGGCATGCACGATCAGGTAGCGGTGCGCGCGGCCCGAAACGCACCAGTTCAAGCCCCATTCGAACATGGGGAAGGCATGCTGCAGCGGCATCGGCTGGAACATTTCATAGCCGTCGCACTGCAGGCGCACCTGCGGCCGCAGCCAGCGCCGCGGCGAGCGCGGGCGCACCAGGCGCAGCGAGAAATCGGTGAAGTCGCCTTCCTGCAGCAGGGGATAGTCGCCGTAGAGCTGGGCCATGCCGGCCGTGACGCTGGCCACATCGGCTTGCAGGCGCACGGCAAAGCGGCCGGTGCGCAGGCACAAGCCGGGACCGGCCAGGCGCGCGTGCAGGGCGCCCGGCGCAAGGGAAGCGACGGTCAGCAAGGCTGCACCAGGTAGAGTTTGGCCAGGCCGGCCAGCGTTTGCTGCAGTTCCGCGTCGTCCCAGTCTGCCGGCTCCAGGGCGCCGTCGCGCAAGGCGTGCAGCAGCTCGAGGGTTGGCGCGTCAAGCAGGTGGGTGGCGCCGGAGACTTCGTTGTACAGCACGCTTTGCCCGTCCCAGCTGCGGCTGCGCAGCGACTGGCCCGGCACGATGCACCACTGCTGGGCCATCAAAGCATGGTGCTGCGCAGGTATTCGACCACGTCCTTGGCAGTCCAGTTGATGCCGGCGGTCGGATGGAAGACATTGTAGTCGCGCAGGTTGTTCCAGATATTGACCAGCATGTTCTCGGTCTGGAAGGTCGAGCGTCCCGCCAGCACGTTCAGGTAGGCCGCGCCGATGTGGGCGCCCAGATTGTCCGGGTCGAAGGACGGGTCGTTATTGCCCAGCACGGTTTCGAACGAGGCTTGGCCAATCGCGCGGGTGGTGGTGAAGACCGAGCCGAACCGCTTGTTGGGCTCGATCGGCCAGCTCAGGTGGCCAGGCGTGTTATGGTTCTTGCCGCGCGGTTCGAGCGCCTGCAGCCACACCCCCGGGCTCAGGCCGGAACAGCTGAGGGCATCGGGATTGCGCGCGCTGGCCAGGGCCGAAGCATGGCCGGAAGGGGTGGCGCAGACGATGGCAGCCATGCCAGGTTGGCTGTGCAACGTCATGAGAACACCGGATGCGGCCGCACCGGCGCGGGTAAAGCGGCGGCGCGCAGCGCCTTTCGCGCTTAATTGCTTGCCTGGCTGTTGTTCGTGGGCCACGTCGTCGTCCTTGCGAATTGGTATGGGGCGCGCAGCGCCCCGTGATACTTAGTGAACTAGCAAGTACCGTTCCAGATACCCGCCCGTTGCACGGAATGCCTGAGAAATCAGGTGGTTAGATGAACTGACCGAAGCAAGACAAGTGTCCGCCTTACTATCATATCTTGAGTTGTAAGAATTTTCGACACTTGCAGGCAACTAGCGAAGCCGCGCGGCATCGCTAGTTGATTGATAGTCAGGCTTAGAAGAAGCTTTCCGGGATCACCAGGATGTCGCCCGGGCGCATCGGCACATTGGCGGAAATGTCGCCGTTCTTGATCAGGTCGTTCAGGCGCACGGTGAATTGCTGCTGCTTGCCATCGACCATGCGGATGATACTGGCCTTGTTGCCGGCGGCAAATTCCGTGACCCCGCCCACGGCAATCATGACGTCCAGGATCGACATATCGCGCCGGTAAGGCAGCGATTGCGGCTTGGCGGCCTGGCCGATCACGCGGATCTGCTCGCCATACGTGCCGACGAAGCCCGTCACGATCACCGTCACCACCGGTTGCTGGATGAACTTGGCCAGCGCCTTTTCGATATCGCGCGCCAGCTCGGTGGAGGTCTTGCCGCTGGCGGGCAAGTCCTCGACCAGCGGGGTGGTGATCTTGCCGTCAGGGCGCACCGGCACCACCTGCGACACTTCGGGATTGCGCCAGACGATGATGCTCAGGTTGTCGCCCGGGCCGATCAGGTAATCCGTTTGCGGCACGACGCCGGCGTCGGCGGGGGCGCCGCTATGCGGGGTGGCGCAGCCGCCCAGGCCCAGCGCACCGAAGATGACGACGGCGCTCGCAGCGAGCTTCTTGAAGGTAATCACATTATTCTCCTTATTTGCTTTTTTGCATTGCCTGTTATACCACGACTCTTGTCATCCTTGCCTGCTATTTTTGCGCGCCGCCCTGCTGCAGCAGTTCCAGCACATGGCGTACCGGGATCGCGTAGCTGATGCCGCTCGGGTCCGTGATCGCGCTTTCCTTGGTGCCCTTGACCAGGGTCATATTGATCACGGCCACCACCGTCCCGGTTTCCGGATCATACACGGGACTGCCGCTATTGCTGGGGTAGGCAGTGCCGTCCAGCTGATAGATCGTGAATGGCGCGCCACGCTGCAACTGCAGTACGGCGCGCGGATTGAGGCCGCGCGAGGTCGGCGTCGGCAGGATGGCCGGAGTCTGCGCCGCCAACAGGGCGCGGTGGGTGACGGGGTTCAGGCCCAGCATGATGCCCAGCGGGTAGCCGGTGAACGCCAGGTCGCGCCCTTCTTCCAGCAGTTCGCTGCCGCCCAGGTTCAGGGCCGGCAGCGGCGTGCCGCTCAGGCGCAGGTGCACCAGGTCGTGCGTGTTGTCGCGGCTGACCACGGTGGCTTCGCGAAATTGCAGCTGGTCGCCCTTGCCGGTGACGATGCCCAGGGTTTCCAGCTTTTCCGTATCGAGCGTGGTCAGCGCGTGGGCATTGGTGATCACCGACAGTCCATCACCCACCACAAAGCCGGTGGCGTGGAATACGATGGCGGGACTGCGGCTGCGGTTGAAGGTGCCGATGCCGACGACGCTGGGCTTGACCGCGGCGATCGTGCGCGGCAGCGCGGCAGCGCGGGAAACAGGACCGGCGCAGCACAGGCAGGCCGCCAGGAAAAGTGAAATCAGCTTGGCCATGGGGCCCTCCGCGCGGTTAATTTCCAAGGGGAAATGTTAAATTCTTTTCGTCAGCAGTGCGCAACAAGCATAAATTAATAGTAACAGGCAGCGCGTTCTGCTGTATGATAGTGATTAGATGTTATTTAGGCAATATTAGATGTGGGCATTGCGATAGTTTGCCTGCCTAACCCAAAGATGAGTGATCAAAATGGCAGAATTAACCGCCTTGCTGTTGACGTTTTTTAAGGCAATCGGCAAATACCGCTGGTATGCCGTGGCCATTGCCTGGGCGGTGGCCCTGATCGGCTGGGCCGTCGTGTTCCGCATGCCGAACGATTACCAGGCGTCGGCCCGGGTCTACGTCGATACCCAGAGCATCCTCAAGCCGCTGCTGTCGGGCATGACCACCATGCCCAACGTCGAGCAGCAAGTGATGTTCATGCGCCGTACCCTGATCAGCCGCCCCAATGTGGAGCGCGTGCTGCGCATGGTGGACCTGGACATCAAGGCCAAGGACCCCAAGGAGCATGAGAAGCAGGTCGACGAACTGATGGCCGCCATCAAGGTTTCGGGTACCGAGCGCGACGATATCTACACCATCTCCTACAACAACGAGAATCCGAAAATCGCCAAGGAAGTGGTGCAGTCCCTGCTGACCATCTTCGTCGAGGGTTCCTTCGGCGGCAAGAAGCAGGATTCGGAAAAGGCCGTGCAGTTCATCGAAGACCAGATCAAGATGTACGAGGAGCGCCTGGCCGCCGGCGAGAACGCGCTGAAGGAATTCAAGATCCGCCACATGGGCCTGCTGCCCCGCCAGGGCACCGACTATTCGAGCAACCTGAGCGAGCTGGCCGAGAAGCTGGCCCAGGCGCGCCTGGAACTGACCGAGGCGGAACAGGCGCGCAACGCCATCAAGCGCCAGATCTCCGGTGAAGACATGGCGCCGGTGGCCGTCGAACAGCAAGTCAGCAACCCGGAAATCGACGGCCGCATCGCCGCCCTGGAAAAGCAGCTCGACGGCCTGCGCATGCAATACACCGAGGAGCATCCGGACATCGTGTCGGCCAAGCGCCTGATCGCTTCGCTGCAGCAGCGCAAGAAGGAAGAAGCCAAGAAAATGGCCAAGAGCGGCGACCCGGGCGCCGGCTACAGCCCGATGCTGCAGCAGCTGAACGTCGCGCTGTCGGTGGAAGAGGCGCGCGTGGCGTCGCTGCGGGCGCGTGTGAACGAATATGGCGCGCGCATGGACCGCATGCGTTCGCAAAGCACGGCGGCGCCGGAAGTCGAGGCCCAGCTGGCCCAGCTCAACCGCGACTACGCGATCAACAAGGAAAACTACGAGAAGCTGGTGCAGCGCCGCGAATCGGCCAAGTTGTCCGGCGACCTCAGCTCGGCAACCGACATGATGAGCTTCCGCGTGATCGACCCGCCGATCGTGCCGCAAACCCCGGCCGGGCCGAACCGCCCACGCTTCTACTCGCTGGTGTTCGTGGCCGCGCTGCTGTCCGGCCTGGGCGGCGCATTCCTGATGAGCCAGGTCCGTCCGACCTTCCTCAGCCAGCACAGCCTGCGTGAAGTCACCGGCGTGCCTATCCTGGGCAGCATCGGCATGAACTGGACCGAGCAGCAGAAGTCGTCGCGCCGGCGCCGCCTGTACGCCTTCGGCTTGGCCGTGGCCTCGTTATTTACCGCATTTGGCGGTGTCGTCACCGCAACCTTGCTGCGCGCTGGCTGAGCGCCGCAACACTTAGGGAGTTTATCAAGTGAGCATTATTGAAAAAGCAGCCAACCGCCTCGGCCAGCCGCGCCCTGCCGACGCCGTCGAAGCCAGCGCCGTGCCGCTAGCCGACACCGCCCAGCCGGCGCCAGCCGCCAGTGCCGCGGCGGCAGCGCCCGCGCCCATTGCACCGGCGCCCGCGCCAGCCGCGCCAGCCGCGCCAGCCGCGCCAGCCGCGCCAGCGCCTGCACCGGCCGCCGCTCCTGTCCAGCGCGAGGCCATCGCGCCCGGCCTGGCTACCCTGCAGCCGCACGGCGACACCAGCCGCCGCACCGCCCACACCGTGGAACTGGACCTGATGCGCATGCATGAAGCCGGCCTGGTCACGGCCGCCGGCGGCCGCACCTCGCTGGTGGAAGACTTCCGCATCATCAAGCGCCCGCTGATCAAGCGCGCCTTCGGCGCCCGCAAGCCGGGCGACAACCCGGGCAACCTGATCATGATCACCAGCTCGCTGCCCGGCGAAGGCAAGACCTTCTGCTCGATCAACCTGGCGATGAGTATCGCGATGGAGCTGGACCATACCGTGCTGCTGGTCGACGCCGACGTGGCGCGCCCGTCGGTGCTGCGCACGCTCGGCCTGCCGGCCCAGCGCGGCCTGATGGACATTCTGCTGGACGACAAGCTCGACATGGCCGACGTCATGCTGCGCACCAACGTCAACACGCTGTCGATCCTGCCCGCCGGCACCAGCTCGCCGCGCGCCACCGAGCTGCTGGCCTCGCACATGATGAAGAACCTGGTGACCGAGATCGCGAACCGCTACCCGGACCGTATCGTGATCTTCGATTCGCCGCCGCTGCTGCTGACCTCCGAATCGCATGTGCTGGCCTCGAATATGGGCCAGATCGTGCTCGTGGTGGAGTCGGAACGCACCACCCAGCACGCGGTCAAGGAATCGCTGCGCCAGTTGGACGGCTTGAGCAACGTCAACCTGATCTACAACAAGTCGCGTGAATTCCCGGGTACCGAAACTTATGACTATCACTATGGCTAAGAGCCGCCGCCTGGCCCTGCTGCCCTTGGCAGCGGGCCTGTGTGCGGCTTTTCCAGCCCATGCTGCATGGGATTTTTCGCCGGTGGCCAGCGCCCGCGCCACTTACTCGGACAATATCGGCCTGCAGTCCGAGGAGAACGCCAGGAGCGGCTTCGTCCTGCAGCTGACGCCGGGCTTCGAGTTGCTCAACCATTCGCAGCGTTTCGATTTCAAGATGAGCTATGCGCTCAACTTGTACCAGTATTCGGGCGGCCGCCCCGGCGGCACCCAGCGCCACAGCCAGGACCTGGACAGCACGCTCAAGTCGAGCCTGGTGGAAGACTTGCTGTACCTGGATGCCCAGGCCAGCGTGCACCAGCAGGCGGTATCGGCCTTCGGGCCCACCAGCGGCAACGGCTACGTCAGCAACAACCACAACGAGGTGCGCACCCTCCGCCTCAGCCCTTACCTGGTGCACCGCTTCGGCGCGTTTGCCAACGGCGTGCTGCGCTACACGCGCGACCGGGTCAGCAGCAACAACATCGGCATGCGCCGCAGCGACGGCAACACCATCAATGGCAGCCTGTCGAGCGGCCCCAGCTTCCGTCGCTTCGGCTGGGACCTGAGCCTGGAGCGCGCCGTCTATGACGAAGACCTGGCGGTCGCCTCGGGTACCGGCGGCACGGAAATGCAAAAGCAAACGACCAGCTCCAAGAACGCCAACCTCGGTTTGCGCTATGTCGCCACGCCGCAGTTGAACGTGGGCGTGTTCGGCGGCTATGACGCTTACGATTACAGCGGCCTGGGCGGCGCCCAGTCCGGCGCGGCCTACGGCGCCAACCTGGCGTGGACGCCGTCGGCGCGCACTTCGGTGGAAGCGTCGGCCGGCCACCGCTTCTACGGCCCAAGCTACAGCCTGAACCTGAAGCACCGCAGCCGCGGCACGGTCTGGAACATCCTCTATAGCGATGCGGTGAGCACCACGCGCAGCCAGTTCCTGCTGCCGCAGGCCATCGACACCGCCTCCATGCTGGACCGGCTGTTCCGTGCCCAGATCAGCGACCCGCTGCTGCGCGCCGCCTTCGTGCAAGCGTATATGCAGCAGGCCGGTTTGCCGCCTTCGCTGGCCACCAGCGTCAATTTCCTGAGCAACCGCTATGCCCTGGTCAAGCAGCTCAATGCTTCCGTGGCCTGGCAGTTGTCGCGCACCACCAGCACCTTCAGCTTGTACCAGACCAAGCGCGAGATGCTGTCCAGCCAGCAGGTCGACAGTGCGCTGCTGGGCAACGCGCTGCAGTCGCTCAACGACAATACCGAGCAGCGCGGCGCCATGATCTCCGTCAGCTACAAGCCCGGTGCGCAATCGGTGCTGACCCTGGTCGGCAACGCTTCCAACGTCAAATCGCTGACCGACGACCGTACCGGCAAGCAGCGCGACGTGCGCCTGAACCTGGCGCATACCTACAGCACGCGCCTGAGCGGCAGCGTGGAGGTGCGCCACATCAAGGGCGAAACCGGCCTGGGCGGGGTGCGCTACACGGAAAATGCCGTGTCCGCGACGCTGTCATCCAAATTCTAAGCAGGGTTTCTCATGTATGAAAGCTACTATGGGCTGAGCGACAAGCCCTTCCGTCTGCGGCCCGACCCGCATTTCTTCTATGGCAGCAAGGGCCACAAGCGGGCCATGGCTTACCTGGAATACGGCCTGTCGCAGGGCGAAGGCTTCATCGTCATCACCGGCGAAGTCGGGGCCGGCAAGACCACGCTGGTGCGCAACCTGTTCAACCAGATTGCGTCGGACAAGATTGTGACTTGCCACCTGGTCAACACCCATCTCGATTCCGACGACGTGCTGCGCGGCGTGGTGGGCGGCTTCGGCCTGCCGTGCGAGGACACGGCCAGCAAGACCACCTTGCTGGGCCGGCTGGAAGTGTTCCTGCGCCAGTGTGAGCAGGAAGGCCGGCGCGCGCTGCTGGTGGTTGACGAAGCGCAGAACCTGACGCCGAAAGTGGTGGAAGAATTGCGCATGCTGTCCAATTTCCAGACCGACGATAAATCGCTGCTGCAGACTTTCCTGCTGGGCCAGCCGGAATTCCGCGCCACCCTGCACAGCCCCGGCATGTCGCAGCTGCGCCAGCGCGTGATCGCGACCTACCACCTGGGGCCGATGGACAGCACGGAAAGCCAGGCCTATATCGAGCACCGCATGCGCACCGTGGGCTGGAACGGCAACCCGCACCTGACGCCGGCCGCCTATGCCGCCGTGTTCGAATATACCGGCGGCATCCCGCGCAAGACCAACCATCTGATGGACCGCCTGCTGCTGATGGGCTTCCTGGAAGAGATGACGGAATTCACCGATGCCGACGTCGACACGGTGATCCGCGACATCGCCCAGGAATTCCAGCCGCCGCCGCCCGATGCGGCGCCGGCCGAGCCGGGCCACAACGGCGCCGCTCACGCGGGCCAGGAGCCGGACATGATGTTCGGCAGCCAGTACCCGGCCGTGCTGGACGAGCGCATGATGCGCGTCGAAAAATCCCTGACGTCGGTGCTGTCGATCCTGAAGAAGATCGTGCGTTCGCCGTCGTCCTACAACATCCATCAGGACAGCAACGAATGAGTGCCTTCCGTATCCTGTGCGTCGTCGGCGCGCGGCCGAATTTCATGAAGATGGCGCCCATCATGGCCGCCTTCGCCCAGCTCAAGCCGCAGGTCGAAGCGCTGCTGGTGCACACCGGCCAGCATTACGACGTGGCCATGAACCAGCAGTATTTCGACGCGCTCGGCATCCCGAGCCCGGACATCAACCTGGAAGTGGGTTCCGGCAGCCACGCCCAGCAGACCGCCGAAGTGATGAAGCGCTTCGAGCCGGCCATGGACGAAGTGCAGCCGGCCGCCGTGCTGGTGGTCGGCGACGTCAATTCCACCATCGCCTGCGCGCTGGTGGCGGCCAAGAAGGGCGTGCCGGTGATCCACGTGGAAGCGGGCCTGCGCAGCTTCGACCGCGCCATGCCGGAAGAAATCAACCGTGTGCTGACCGACCAGCTGTCGGACCTGCTGTTTACCACCGAGGAAAGCGGCGCCGAAAACCTGGCCAGGGAAGGCATTGGCGGCGAGCGCGTGCACTTCGTCGGCAACGTCATGATCGACACGCTGCGCGCCAACCTGGCGCGCGCCGTGCCGGCGTCGAACATCGCGGCCGATGCGGGCCGACCGGACTTCAAGGCCGGCAAGGGCGAGTACGCGGTGCTGACTCTGCACCGTCCGTCGAACGTGGACGATAAGGCCGTGCTGCAAGGCTTGCTGGAAACCGTCGCGAAAATTTCGGCCACGACGCCGGTGCTGTTCCCGGTGCATCCGCGTACCCGCGCCACCATCGAGAAGTTCGGCTTGAGCCACCTGCTCGACCGTCCGGAAGTGCTGCTGCTGCCGCCCATGGGCTACCTCGAGATGCTGGGCCTGATGAAGGATGCCCGCGTGGTGCTGACCGACTCCGGCGGCATCCAGGAAGAGACCACCGCGCTGGGCACCCCCTGCATCACGCTGCGCAACAATACCGAGCGCCCGATCACGGTCGACGAGGGCACCAACA
Source organism: Pseudoduganella sp. (assembly GCA_039593355.1). Classification (GTDB taxonomy): domain Bacteria; phylum Pseudomonadota; class Gammaproteobacteria; order Burkholderiales; family Burkholderiaceae_D; genus Rugamonas. Next base: position 68,393 of record JBCNPK010000002.1, on the reverse strand, counting down.
CCGTCGCCGGCAACGATCCGGCGCACATCCTGGCGGCCTATGAAGCGCAGCTGGCCGGCGCCGGCAAGGCCGGCCGCATTCCGCATTACTGGGATGGCCGCGCCGCCGAGCGCATCGCCGCCATCGTCCTGGACTGGCTGAAGGCGCGGGGCTGAACATGGGACCGGCAGTACGCAATGCGATGACCATCGATGTGGAAGACTACTTCCAGGTCTCGGCCTTCGCGCCGCACATCAGCCGTGAGAGCTGGCCGCAGCGCGAGTGCCGCGTGGAAGCGAATATCGACCGCGTGCTGTCCATCCTGGAAGCGGGCAATGCCAAGGGCACCTTCTTCACCCTGGGCTGGATCGCCGAGCGTTATCCGGAAATGGTGCGCCGTATCGTGGCCGGCGGCCACGAGCTGGCCAGCCACGGCTACGGCCACCTGCGCGCTTCCGACCAGTCGCGCGCGCAGTTCATGGAAGACATCTCGAGCAGCAAGAAGATCCTGGAGGACATCGGCGGCCAGCAGGTGAAAGGCTACCGCGCGCCGAGCTTCTCCATCGGCCCGGGCAACCTGTGGGCGCTCGATGCGCTGCAGGAGGCGGGCTACCGCTACAGCTCCTCGATCTATCCGATTGCGCACGACCATTACGGCATGCCGGATGCGCCGCGCTTTGCCTTCCACCCCAACGGCGAGCAGGGCTTGCTTGAAGTGCCGATCACCACGGTGCGCATCGGCCAGCGCAACCTGCCGGCCGGCGGCGGCGGCTACTTCCGCCTGCTGCCGTATGCGCTTTCGCGCGCCATGATGCGGCGCGTGAACAGGGAGGACGGGCAGGCGGCGATCTTCTACTGCCATCCGTGGGAGCTGGACCCCGGCCAGCCGCGGCCCGATGGGCTGGGACTGAAGACGCGCTTCCGCCATTACGTCAACCTGCACCGCATGGAGTCGCGCATCAGGGCATTGACGCGCGATTTCGCGTGGGACCGCATGGACCGCATTTTCCTGGGGCAGCAATGACGTCGATTATCGAAGCGGCGGCCGAGCGCCGCGCGGCACGGGCCAGGGCGGAAGCCGAAGCGGCGACGGCGCTGGCTGTCGCTGCCGGACACCCGGTAAACCTGGGTCAGACCCAAGGGTCCGACCCTTTACACGCAAGCGCCGCAGACCTGGGTCAGACCCTTGGGTCTGACCCGGACTTGCCGGGTTTCGCGCCGCAGCCACTGGTGCAACTGCTCGGCACCGGCGCCGAAGAACGCGCCCGCTGGGACGCCTTCGTCCAGACCTGCCCCGAAGCCACCTTCTTCCACCGCGCCGGCTGGCAGACCGTGCTCGAACAATGCTACGGCAAGCAAACCTGGTTCTTCTACGTGGAAGAGGGCGGCGTGATCACCGGCGTGCTGCCGCTGGCGCGCATGAAAAGCCGCATGTTCGGCCACTACCTTGCTTCCTTGCCCTTCTGCGTCTACGGCGGCGTGGCCGCGACCACCGCTGCCGCGCGCAAGCTGCTCGACCAGGCCGCCGAAGAACTGGCCGCCGCGCTGAACGTCGGCCACCTGGAATACCGCAACTACGCGCCCGCCCACCCGGACCACCCGAAATGGCAGGGCAAGGACCTGTACTACACCTTCCGCAAGGAGATCAGCGGCGACGACGAAGCCAATATGAACGCCATCCCGCGCAAGCAGCGCGCCATGGTACGCAAGGGCATCAAGCTGGGCCTGGAGGGCGTGGTGGACGACAACGTCGACCGCATGTTCACCGCCTACGCGCACAGCGTGCACCGCCTCGGCACCCCGGTCTTCCCCAAGAAGTACTTCGCCATGCTGAAGGAAGTATTCAAGGACGATTGCGAAGTGCGCGTCATCCTGCAGGACGGCAAGCTGGTGGCCGGTGTGCTGAGCTTCTTCTTCCGCGACGAAGTGCTGCCGTATTACGGCGGCGGCATGGACATTGCGCGCGAAGTGGCAGGCAACGACTTCATGTACTGGAACCTGATGCAGGCCGCCGCCGCCAGGGGCTGCCGCATATTCGACTTCGGCCGCAGCAAGAAGGGCACCGGCGCCTTCGACTTCAAGAAGAACTGGGGCTTCGCCGCCCAGCCGATTCCTTACGAATACCAGCTGTTCGCTTCCGGCACCATGCCGGACGTGAACCCGCTCAATCCCAAATTCCAGCTCTTCATCAAGCTGTGGAAGACGATGCCGATCCCGCTGGCCAATGCGCTCGGCCCGTTCATCGTCAAGCACCTGGGGTAAATCGTGGAAGATCTGCTGTTACTGGTGCATCGCATGCCCTATCCGCCCAACAAGGGCGACAAGATCCGTTCCTGGCACCTGCTCAAGCACCTGGCGCAGCGCTACCGCGTGCACCTGGCGACCTTCGTCGACGACCCGGACGACTGGCAGCATGTGCCGGCGGTGCAGGCCGTCTGCGCCTCCAGCCACTTCGCGCCGCTGTCGCCGCGCGCCGCGCGGTTGCGCAGCCTGGGCGCCGTGCTGCGCAACCGCTCCCTGTCCTACGATTACTACCGCAACGCCGGCCTGCAAGCCTGGGTCAACCAGGCCATGCGCGAGCACGGCATCAGCCGCATCGTCGTGTTCTCTTCGCCGATGGCGCAATACGCCGAAGCCTGGCCGCAGGCACGCCGCGTCATCGATTTCTGCGACGTCGATTCGGACAAATGGCGCCAGTACGCCGAGCGCAAGCCCTGGCCCGCCAGCCTGGTCTTCGGCTACGAGGCGAGCCGCCTGCTGCGCTATGAGCGCGCCATCGCCGCCAGCTTCGACGCCTCGCTGTTCGTGTCGGCGCCGGAAGCGGAACTGTTCAAAAACCTGGCGCCCGAGAGCGCGCAGCGCACCGGCTGGTTCAGCAACGGCGTCGACACCGCCTTCTTCGCACCGGGAGACTATGCGAACCCGTATGCGGCAGGCGAGAAAGCGCTGGTGTTCTGCGGCGCCATGGATTACTGGCCGAATATCGACGCCGTGCAATGGTTCGCCGCCGAAGTGCTTCCTGCGCTGCGCGCGCGCGATCCGGCCGTGCGCTTCGTGATCGTCGGCGCCCGCCCGACAGCCGAAGTGCAGGCGCTGGCCGGCCAGCCCGGCATCACGGTGACCGGCACCGTGCCCGACGTGCGCGCCTACGTGGCGCACGCCTCCTTGTCGGTGGCGCCGCTGCGCGTGGCGCGCGGCATCCAGAACAAGGTGCTGGAAGCGATGGCCATGGCGCGCCCGGTGCTTGTGACGCCGCAGGCGCTGGAAGGCATCGAGGCCGAAGTGGGGCGCGAGCTGCTGCTGGCCGAAGATGCGCCGCAATGGATAGCCGCCGCGTCGAATGCGCTGGCTGGCCCGCGGCAGGCGCTGGACGCCATCGGGCAGGCCGCACGCGAGCGCGTGCTGTCGGCATACAGCTGGGATGCCCGCCTGGCGCCTTTGGACCGTATGATTGAAACCCAGGCTGCGCCAGCTTCTGCGCCAGCCCAAGCCTTGTGGACCACCGCATGAATACCCTACCTTCCCCCGGCCCCGCCGCGCCGGCAGCTGCCGCCAGCGCGCCGCAAGCAGGCGTGCGCAATGCATTGCTGGTAGCGCTGGTGATGCTGCTGCCGCTGCTGGTATTCCACGCCACGGCGCTCGACCTGGCCCGCATCTGGCAGCGCTCCGAGACCTTTGCCCACGGCTTCCTGATCCTGCCGATCAGCCTGTGGCTGGTGTGGCGCCAGCGCGCCGCGCTGGCCCAGCTGCCCTTGCAGCCCTATTGGCCGGCCCTGCTGGGCCTGGCGGCCTGCGGCGCGGCCTGGCTGCTGGCCGACCTGGTCGAAGTGGGCATCGTGCGCCAGTACGCGCTGGCGCTGATGCTGCCATTGAGCGTGCTGGCCGTGCTGGGCAAACGCATTGCCGGCGCCCTGCTGTTCCCGCTGTCCTTCATCCTGTTCGCGGTGCCGGTGGGCGAAGGCCTGATCCCGCCGCTGATCGACCTGACCGCCAACTTCACCGTCGATGCACTGCGCCTGTCGGGCATTCCGGTACTGCGCGATGGCAACAGCTTCACCATCCCCACCGGCCACTGGTCGGTGGTCGAAGCGTGCAGCGGCCTGCGCTACCTGATCTCCTCGATCACCCTGGGCTGCCTGTTCGCCTACCTGAGCTACCGTACCGCGTGGCGCCGTGCCGCCTTCGTGCTGGCCTCGGTGCTGGTGCCGCTGGCGGCCAACGGCGTACGCGCCTATATGATCGTGATGATGGGCCACTTGAGCGGCATGACCATGGCCGTCGGCGTCGACCACCTGATTTATGGCTGGGTGTTCTTCGGCATCGTGATGCTGCTGCTGTTCTGGATCGGCAGCTTCTGGCGCGAAGACCACCACAGCGATACCGGCGTGCCCGCCGCGGGCCTGCAGTCGCCGTTGCCCGTGCGTCCGCTGGCCGGAGCCGCCGCTGCGGTACTGGCCGTGCTGGTGGTATGGCCGGCCGTCGCCGTGCGCGCCGACCAGGCCAGCCCGGCGACCGCGCCGGTCCAGCTGGCGCTGGTCTCGCCGACGCCCGCCGGGCGCGCCTTCACTGCCTGGGAACCGGGTTATCCGCCCGCCACGGCCACCTTGCGCCTGTCTTTTGCCGGCAAGCCGCCAGTCGGCCTGAGCGTGCTGTTCTACCGCGACACCCCGGGCGGTCCAAAACTGGTCAGCTCGACCAACCTGATCGGCACGGGCAAGGGCGAATTCCGCGAAAACTCGAGCAGCCTGCGCGACGAAAGCTTTGCCGGCCGCCACATGGCCGTGCGCGAAGCCCTGGTCGGGGTGGAAGGGCGGCGCCTGCTGGTGTGGCAGTGGTACTGGATCAATGGAAGCATGACCAGCAGCAACTATGTTGGCAAATTGTTACAGGCGCAGGAAAAACTGCTCACCGGCAGCGGCGATGGCGCTGCCGTAATGGTATTCTCGCCCTACGATGAAGACCCAGCCGTGGCGCGCAGCGCCCTGCGCGCCTTCCTGGACAGCAACCTCAAGCCGCTGGACCAGGCGCTGGCCAGCACCCGGCGTCCCTGATTTCCTGCCATGAACGATATCCCTCTCATCGTCCACCTGACGTATGCCCTCGATTTCGGCGGCATGGAAAACCTCATGGTCGAGCGCATCAACCGCATGCCCGCCGAGCGCTACCGTCACGCCATCGTTTGCCTGACGCGCGCCAATCCGGAATTCGTCAAGCGCATCAGCAAGCCCGGCGTCAGCGTGCACACCCTGGGCAAGCAGCCCGGCCTGTCGCCGGCCACGCACGGCGTGCTGTGGCGCCTGCTGCGCGCGCTGCAGCCGACCGTGCTGCACACCTATAATTTTTCGGCCATCGAATATGCGCCGGCAGCGCTGCTGGCCGGCGTGCCGGTGCGCGTCAACGGCGCGCACGGGCGCGACCATACCGATCCGGACGGCAGCAACCGCAAGCACAATTTCCTGCGCCGCCTGATGCTGCCGTTCTACGATATGTGCTACGCCAACTCGGCCGCCATGGAAAAGTGGAACCGCGAGGTGATCGGGGTGCCGAAAGACAAGAGCCGCATGCTGGCCAACGGCACCGACGCCGAGCGCTTCCGTGCGCGCCGCGAAGGCGAAGCCCGCCCCTTCTTCAATAACGGCGAGATGGTGATCGGCACCGTCGGCCGCGCGCAGGACGTGAAGGACCACGCCACCCTGGTCGACGCCTTCCTGCTGCTGCGCGAACTGATGCCGCAGCAGCGCGAACGCCTGCGCCTGGCCATCGTCGGCGACGGCCCGCTGCTGCAGAAGCTGCGCGACAAGGTGGCGGCCGCCGGCGCCGCCGACGCGGTCTGGCTGCCGGGTGCGCGCAACGACGTGCCGGAGATATTGCGCAGTTTCGACATCTTCGCCATGTCCTCGATCGCCGAAGGCACGCCCGGCTCGGCGCTGGAAGCGATGGCCAGCGGCCTGCCGGTGGTGGGCACGCGGGTGGGCGGCATTCCGGAAGTGATCGACAACGGCATCACCGGCCAGCTGGTGCCGCCGTCCAACCCGGCTGCCATGGCGGCAGCGCTCAAACACTACGTGGAGGCGCCGGCTCTGGCGCGCCGCCACGGCCAGGCGGGCCGCGACAAGGTGCTGCGCAAGTACAGCATGCCGGCCATGGTCGCCGCCTACCAGGACATGTACGACAGCTTGTGCGAACGCAAGCTCAAAATAAGAAGGCCAGTACCATCATGTGCGGAATAACAGGGATCATGGATGCGCGCGGCGGGCGCGCGGTGGACGAGGCGCTGCTGCGCCGCATGAACGACACCCAGCACCATCGCGGCCCCGACGAGGGCGACACCTATATCGAAGCGGGCGTGGGCTTCGGCCACCGCCGCCTGTCGGTGATCGACATCGCCATGGGCCAGCAGCCGCTCGGCAACGAGGACGGCAGCGTCATGGTCTGCTACAACGGCGAGATCTACAACTACCGCGAGCTCACCGCGCAGTTGAAAGAGCTGGGCCACACCTTCAAGACCAGGAGCGACACCGAGGTGATCGTGCACGCCTGGGAAGAGTGGGGCGAGGATTGCGTGCACCACTTCCGCGGCATGTTCGCCATCGGCCTGTGGGACCGCAACAAGCAGGTGATGTTCCTGGCGCGCGACCGCATGGGCGTGAAGCCGCTGTACTACGCCATGACACCGGACGGCTGGTTCGCCTTCAGCTCGGAACTGAAGGCGCTGCGCATGCATCCCTCGCTGCCGCGCGAGATCGACCCGCGCGCGGTGGAAGACTATTTCGCCTACGGCTACGTGCCGGAGCCGAAGACCATCTACAAGGGCGCGCTCAAGCTTTCGCCCGGATTCCGCCTGACGCAGAAAGTCGGCGCGCCGCTGGCACAGCCCGAACAGTTCTGGGACGTGCCGTTCAAGCTGCACCAGAAGATGACCGAGAGCGACGCCCAGGGCGAGCTGGTCGAGCGCCTGCGCGAGGCGGTGAAGATCCGCCTGGTAGCGGAGGTGCCGCTCGGCGCCTTCCTCTCCGGCGGCGTCGATTCCTCGGCCGTGGTGGCGATGATGGCCGGCGAATCGGACGGCCCGGTGCATACCTGCTCGATCGCCTTCAAGGACAAGGCTTTCGACGAATCGGAATACGCGCAGAAGGTGGCGCAGCAATACAAGACCGACCACTTCGTGGAAACCGTCGACACCGACGACTACGGCCTGCTCGACACCCTGGCCGGCCTGTACGACGAGCCGTACGCCGACAGTTCGGCGATCCCGACCTACCGCGTCTGCCAGCTGGCGCGCAAGCGCGTCACGGTGGCGCTGTCGGGCGATGGCGGCGACGAGAACCTGGCCGGCTACCGCCGCTACCGCTATGCGATGGCGGAGGAGAGCGTGCGCGGCCGCATTCCCCTGGGCCTGCGCAAGCCGGTGTTCGGCACCCTGGGGCGCCTGTACCCGAAGGCCGACTGGGCGCCGCGCGTGTTCCGCGCCAAGACCACCTTCGAGGCGCTGTCGCGCGACCTGGTGGAGGGCTATTTCCACGGCGTGTCGATCATGACCGACGCCATGCGCGCGCAGCTGTTCTCGGATAAGTTCCGCCTGCAGCTGCAGGGCTACCGCGCCATCGACGTGATGCGCGGCCATGCCGCCAACTCGCCGACCGACGACCCGCTGTCGATGATCCAGTACCTGGACATGAAGACCTACCTGCCGGGCGACATCCTGACCAAGGTGGACCGCGCCTCGATGGCGCACGCGCTGGAAGTGCGGGTGCCGCTGCTGGACCACAAGCTGGTGGAATGGATTTCCGGCCTGCCGCCGGAGATGAAGCTGCGCGGCAGCGAAGGCAAATACATCTTCAAGAAAGCGATGGAGAAGTACCTGCCGGACGACATCCTGTACCGCAAGAAGCAGGGCTTCGCCGTGCCGCTGGCGGCCTGGTTCCGCGGCCCGCTGCGCGAGCGCGTGCAACAAGCCTTGCTGGGGCCTAACCTGGCGGCCACCGGCATCTTCAACCAGGACTTCCTGCGCCAGATGGTGGAGCAGCATCTGAGCGGGCGCCGCGACTACAGCGCCCCGATCTGGACGGTGCTGATGTTCGAGGCCTTCCTGCGCAAGGAAATGGCAGCATGAGCATCCGCATCCTCCACGTCCTCGATCATTCGATCCCGCTGCACAGCGGCTATACCTTCCGCACGCGCTCCATCCTGCGCGAGCAGCGTGCGCTTGGCTGGCAGACCTTCCACATCACCGGCCCGAAGCAGGGCAAGGTGGAGGCGCTGCGCGAAACGGTGGACGGCCTGGAATTTTTCCGCACCGCGCCGGCAAAAGGCCTGATGGCCAGGCTGCCGGTACTGAACCAGGTGGCCGTGATCAATGCGCTGGCCGCGCGCCTGCTGCAGGTCGCGCAGGAGATCAAGCCGGACGTGCTGCACGCCCATTCGCCGGCCCTGAACGCCGTCGCCGCGCTGCGCGTGGGCCGCAAGCTCGGCATCCCGGTGGTGTACGAGATCCGCGCCTTCTGGGAAGACGCGGCCGTGGACCACGGCACCAGCAAGGAATGGGGCCTGCGTTACCGCATGACGCGCGCGCTGGAAACCTGGGCCCTGCAGCGGGTTGATTTCGCCACCACGATCTGCGAAGGCTTGCGCGCCGAAATCGCCGCCACGCGCGGCATCCCGGCCGGCAAGATCGAAGTGATCCCCAACGCGGTCGATATCGCCGACTTCGCGGTGGGCGGCCAGGCCGACCCGCAACTGGCGGCCAGCCTGGGCCTTGAAGGCAAGACGGTGTTGGGCTTCATCGGCTCGTTCTACGCTTATGAAGGCCTGGACTTGCTGCTCGACGCTGTCCCGGCCATGCTGGCGCAGCGTCCGGACTTGCGCGTGCTGCTGGTGGGTGGCGGCCCGCAGGACCAGGCCCTGCGCGCCCAGGCCGAGCGCCTCGGCATCGCCGGCAAGGTGGTGTTCACCGGCCGCGTGCCGCACAGCGAAGTGCAGCGCTACTACGACCTGGTGGACGTGCTGTGCTACCCGCGCCACAAGATGCGCCTGACCGACCTGGTGACGCCGCTCAAGCCGCTGGAAGCCATGGCGCAAGGGCGCCTGATGGCGGCCTCCGACGTCGGCGGCCACAAGGAACTGATCGAGGACGGCCGTACCGGCGTGCTGTTCACGGCCGAAGATCCCAAGTCGCTGGCAGCCAAGGTGCTGGCGCTGCTGGACGCCCCGCACAAATGGCAGGAATTCCGCCTGCAGGGACGCCGCTTCGTGGAAACGGAGCGCAACTGGGCCGCCAGCGTGGCGCGTTACCGCAGGGTCTACGGCAGCGTGCTGGGCGCCGGCGCTGCGCGCGACGCGGTCGCGGCGTGAGGGCGGTCAGATGAGAGACACGCCAACCCACGGCGGCCTGAAAGTCGGGCTGGTGGGTCCGCTGCCGCCGCCTTCGGGCGGCATGGCCAACCAGACCTTGCAACTGGCCTCGCTGCTGCGCGGTGAAGGCGTGGAAGTGGAAACCATCCAGGTCAATGCACCGTACAAGCCGGCGTGGGCAGCGAAGCTGAAAGGCGTGCGCGCACTGTTCCGCATGCTGCCTTACCTGGGCGCCCTGTGGTCGGCCGCCGGCCGCGTGCAGGTTTTCCACGTCATGGCCAACTCCGGCTGGTCCTGGCACCTGTTCGCGGCGCCGGCGATCTGGATCGCGCGCCTGCGCGGCAAGCCGGTGGTGATCAATTACCGTGGCGGCGAGGCCGATGCCTTCCTGGCCCGCTCGCGGCGCGCGGTGGGCGCCAGCCTGGCGCGCGCCGACGCCCTGATCGTGCCGTCCGGCTTCCTGGAAGCGGTCTTCGGCAAATACGGTTTCGCCGCGCGCGTCGTGCCCAACATCATCAACCTGGAACGCTTCAACCATGCGCCCATGTCGCCGGGCGTGGGCCCGCGCATGCTGGTGGCGCGCAACCTGGAACCGATTTACGACAACGCCACGGCCCTGCGCGCCTTTGTCCTGGTGCGGGCCGTGCATCCTCACGCCACGCTGGTGATTGCCGGCTCCGGGCCGCAGCGCGCCGAGCTGGAAGCCCTGGCGCGCGAACTGGGGGTGGCCGACGGTGTCACCTTTACCGGCCGCGTCGACAACCACGGCATGGCGCAGCTGTACCGCAATGCCGACGTGATGCTGAACTGCAGCCTGGTCGACAATATGCCCAATTCCGTGCTGGAGGCGCTGGCCTGCGGCGTGCCGGTCGTCAGCACCAACGTGGGCGGCGTGCCCTACCTGGTGGAAGACGGCCGCACCGCATTGCTGGTGCCGGCCGGCGCGCCCGAGCAGATGGCGCAAGCGGTGCTGCGCCTGTGCGCCGAGCCGGCGCTGGCCGCCAGCTTGCGCCAGGCAGGGCTGGACCAGGTGCAGCAATACACCTGGCACAATGTGCGTCCGCGCCTGCTGGACGTCTACCGCAGCGTAATGAGCCCGACATGATGTACACCGCCCTCGTATCCAACGTGATTTTCCCGCTGCAGGAGCGCTTCAAGCAGCACCGCAGCGTGTCCTTGCGGCGCCAGATGGAGCAGTCGCAGTACTGGCCCGAAGCGCGCCTGCGCGAACTGCAGCTGGAGCGCCTGCGCCGCCTGCTGCAGCGGGTGCAGGCCAAGGTGCCGTATTACCGCGACCTGTTCCGCGAACTGGGCTTCGACCCGGCGCGCGACGTGCAGTCGCTGGAGGACCTGCGCCGCCTGCCGCTGACCGATAAAGCCACCATCCGCCAGGCCGGCGAGCGCATGAAGGCGGAGGACGCGGTGGGCCTGGCGCGCTTCAATACCGGCGGCTCCAGCGGCGAGCCGCTGATCTTCTTCATCGGCAAGGAACGCGTCAGCCACGACGTGGCTGCCAAGTGGCGCGCCACGCGCTGGTGGGGCGTGGACATCGGCGACCCCGAAATCGTGGTGTGGGGCTCGCCCATCGAACTGGGGGCGCAGGACCGCATGCGCGCCTGGCGCGACCGCGTGATGCGCACCCGCCTGCTGCCTGCCTTTGAAATGTCGGCGCCCAAGCTGGACGGCTTCGTGGAGGCCATCCGCGCGCGCCGCCCGCGCATGCTGTTCGGCTATCCCTCGGCGCTGTCCCACATCGCGCGCCACGCGCGCCACAAGGGCCAGCGCATGGACGACCTGGGCGTGAAGGTGGCGTTCGTCACCTCCGAACGGCTGTATGACGAACAGCGGCAGCAGATCGAACAGACCTTCGGCTGCCCGGTGGCCAACGGCTACGGCGGGCGCGACGCCGGCTTCATCGCCCACCAGTGTCCGGAGGGCGGCATGCATATCACGGCCGAGGACATCATCGTCGAAACCATTGGCGCCGACGGGCAGCCGGTGGCGCCCGGCATGCCGGGCGAAATCGTGGTGACCCACCTGGCCACCGGCGACTTCCCCTTCATCCGCTACCGCACCGGCGACGTCGGGGTGCTCGATACCGAGCCATGCCGCTGCGGCCGCGGCTTGCCGCTGCTGAAGGAAATCCAGGGCCGTTCGACCGACTTCCTGGTGGCGCAGGACGGCACCGTGATGCACGGCCTGGCCCTGATCTACATCCTGCGCGACCTGCCGCAAGTGAAAGCGTTCAAGATCGTGCAGGAAAGCCTGCAGCATACCTCGGTACAAGTGGTGCTGGAGGGCACGCTCAATGAAACACTGCGCGACAAGATCGTCGCCGGCTTCCGCGCCCGCCTGGGTGAAGGCGTCGCGGTCACGGTGGAACAGGTCGCGCAGATCGCGCCGGAGAAATCCGGCAAGTTCCGCTACGTAATCAGCAAGGTGGCAGCATGAGGGACATATTAGTTACGCTGCTGGTGTTCGGCTCGCTGCCCTTCATCCTGCGCAATCCGTCGTACGGCATGGCGGCCTGGATCTGGGTCAGCGTCATGAATCCGCATATGCAGGGCTGGGGCTTTGCCCGCACCGCCCCGTTCGCCGCCGTCATCGCCGTGGTCACGATGGTGTCGATCCTGGTGAACCGCGAACGCTACCGGCTGCCGATGAACGGAGTGGTCCTGACCTTCATCGCATTCGTCGCCTGGATGACCATAGGCTCGGTGTTCGCCTTTTATCCCGACCAGGTGGGCACGCAACTGGTCAAGGTGCTGAAGATCATGGGCATGTCGCTGATCGTCCTGATGCTTCTGAAGACCCGCGAACACGTCAAATGGCTGATCTGGGCGGTGGTCGTTTCGCTCGGCTTTTATGGCGTCAAAGGCGGCATCTTTACGCTGGCCACCGGCGGCGCCCACCGCGTATGGGGACCGTCCGGTACCTTCATCGACGGCAACAACGAAATCGCGCTGGCGCTGGTGATGGTGATTCCGCTGATGTATTACCTGCTGGACCAGATCGAGAACAAATGGGGCAAGCGCGCCATGCTGGCATCGATTGCCTTGTGCGCGATTGCCTCGCTTGGCTCGTATTCGCGCGGCGCCGCGCTGGCGCTGGCCGCCATGCTGGCCTTCATGTGGCTCAAGGGCAAGCACAAAGTCAAGCTTGGCCTGTTGTTGGCGCTGCTGGTGCCGCTGGCGCTGGTGTTCATGCCGGAACAGTGGCACTCGCGCATCGACACCATCAACACCTATGAGCAGGACGCCTCGGCCATGGGCCGCATCAACGCCTGGAAGATGGCGTACAACCTGGCCAACGACCACCCGCTGTTCGGCGGCAGCTTCGAAATTTATAACCGCGAAGTGTTTTCGCGCTATGCACCGGTGCCCGACGATGTGCACGCGGCGCATTCGATCTATTTCCAGGTGCTGGGCGAACATGGCTGGGCAGGCCTGGGACTGTACCTGCTGCTGGGCTTCTTGACCTGGCGCACCGGCACGTGGGTGATCCAGCGCACGCGGCTTATCGAGGAGCTGCAGTGGGCGACCGAAATGGTGCGCATGATCCAGGTCTCCCTGCTGGGCTTCATGGTGGGCGGCGCCTTCCTCAGCCTGTTGTACTTCGACGTGCCGTATTACCTGATGGCGGCGCTGGTGGCGGTGCGCCTGCTCGTTGAGAAGGAGCTGGCGCAGCGCGCCAAGCAGGTGGTGGAACGGAGCGAAGCCGATGCGGTGGCTTGATTCCCTGGCCGGGCCGCTGGAACGGCGTCTTCTGGCCTGGCTGTCGCCGGGCGGCGCGCACGGACTGTCCATCCTGATCTACCACCGCGTGCTGCCGCAGCCCGACCCGCTGTTCCCGGGGGAGGTGGACCGCGTGGAGTTCGACAAGCAGCTGGCGCTGCTCAGGTCGCGCTTCACCGTGCTGCCGCTGCTGGAAGCGGTGCGCCTGGCGCGCGCCGGGCGCTTGCCGCCGCGCGCGGCCTGCATCACGTTCGACGACGGCTACGCCGACAATGCCGAGGTGGCGCTGCCGCTGCTGCAAAAGCATGGCCTGCACGCCACCTTCTTCATCGCCACCGGTTTCCTGAACGGCGGCCGCATGTGGAACGATAGCGTGATCGAAACTGTGCGCATGGCGCCGCCCGGCGTGCTCGATGCGCGCCACCTGGGCCTGGGCAGCCATCCGCTCAACACGCTGGAAGAACGGCGCGCTGCGATCGGCGCCCTGATCGGCCAGCTCAAATACCTGCCGATGGCGGAGCGCCAGCAGCAGGTCGACCAATTGGCGCTGCTGGCCGGCGGCCCGCTGCCGGCACGGCTGATGATGGACGACGAGCAGGTGCGCCAGCTGCACCGCGCCGGCATGGGGATAGGCGGCCATACGGTCAACCACCCGATCCTGGCGCGCCTGCCGGCCGACGAGGCAAGGGCCGAAATTGCCGCTGGCAAGGCGGCGCTGGAGCGGATGATCGGCGCGCCGGTGCCGCTGTTCGCCTACCCTAACGGCAAACCGGGCACCGATTACCAGGCCGAACATGTAGCCATGGTGCGCGAACTCGGCTTCGAGGCGGCGGTGTCGACCGCCTGGGGCGCCAGCCGCACGCCCGACTTCTTCCAGCTGCCGCGTTTCACGCCATGGGACCGCAGCCCGCGCCGCTTCACGCTGCGCCTGGCGCGCAACCTCAGGCTCTCGGCACAGACGGTGCAGGCGGCGGCGATCTAAGCGTCGGGATCCTTGCGCAGGCGCGAGAGCAGGGCGGCGGTCTGCTCGTTGAGCGGCAGGCCGTGGCGCCGCAGCAGCTGCACGTGCAGCACCAGGTTTTCCAGCACCAGCTTGGCCGCAACGGCCAGCAATGTCAGGCGGCGGTCTTCCTCGCTGAAGTTTTCCATGGCGTCGGCCATTTCGCACAAGTGGGTTGCCACCAGCTCGCGCAAAGCCTGTTCGTCAAACGGCAGGTCGGCAAAGTCGATCGGGTCTTCCTGCTCCACTTCGTGCATCAGCAGCTCGAGTTCCTGCGGGGTGATACCCATGTGTGGCTCCGGTTATGCACACGGGTCCATTGTAGGCCAAAGCGCGCTAGAATGGCCTTCCCATGGCCCAGATCATTTTCACCCAGCAGTTGGCGCGCTTCCTGCCGGTCCCGACGCTCGAGACGGAAGCGGCCACCTTGCGCGCTGCACTGCACGGGGCATTTGCCGCCAACCCGCGCCTGGGCGGTTATGTGCTGGACGAGCAGGGCCGCCTGCGCGCCAATGTGGTGGTGTTCATAGACGGCAAGCGCGGCGAACTCGATGAGCCCTTGCGCCAGGATTCCAAGATCTACGTGCTGCAAGCCCTATCCGGAGGATGACATGGCAGACCGCGCTTATCTCGCAACCCGCAAGGGGCTGTTCGAACTGGCTTACCGCAATGGCGAATGGCTGCTGGAGGACCGCAAATCCTTCTTCGGTGACCCGGTGTCGATGGTGCTGCACGATGCGCGCGACGGCGCCACCTATGCCTGCCTGAACCTGGGCCACTTCGGCGCCAAGATGCACCGGCGCGATGCCGGCAGCGACGAATGGAAGGAAATCGCGGTGCCGGCCTACCCGGCCAAGCCGGAAGGTTCCGCCGACAAGATTGACTGGACCCTCAAGCAGATCTGGTCGCTGGAGGCGGGCGGCCCCGACCAGCCCGGCGTGCTGTGGGCCGGGACGCTGCCCGGCGGCCTGTTTCGCTCCGGCGACCGCGGCGAAAGCTGGCAGCTGGTGGAGCCGCTATGGAACGTGCCTGAGCGTACGCAGTGGTTTGGCGGCGGCTATGACGTCCCCGGCATCCACAGCATCTGTGTCGACCCGCGCGACAGCAACGCCGTTCTGGTGGGCGTCTCCTGCGGGGGCGCCTGGCTAACGCGGGACGGCGGCGCCAGTTGGCAGTTGCGCACTAAGGGCATGGCGG
The DNA here is from genome assembly GCA_039593355.1 of Pseudoduganella sp. GTDB lineage: Bacteria > Pseudomonadota > Gammaproteobacteria > Burkholderiales > Burkholderiaceae_D > Rugamonas. Next base: position 53,132 of record JBCNPK010000002.1, on the reverse strand, counting down.
CGCGCTATATGCCGCCGGATATGCAGGACGTGGGCGCGGTGCAGGACCCGCACCGCATCGTGCGCTGCGCGGCCGAACCCGACGTGCTGTGGTGCCAGCACCATAACGGCATCTGGCATTCGCGCAATAACGCGGAAACCTGGGAAGAAATCACCGCACCGATGTCGAGCTTCGGTTTTGCCGTGGCGGTTCATCCGCGCGACGGCAACATCGCCTGGTTCGTACCCGCCGTGGCCGACCAGCAGAGGGTGCCGGTGGAAGCCGCATTGGCCGTCAACCGCACGGCCGATGCGGGCGCCAGTTTCGCCACCCTGCGTGGCGGCCTGCCGCAGGAGCATTGCTACGACCTGGTGTACCGCCATGGCCTGGCGGTGGCCGACGACGGCAAGACCTTGCTGATGGCATCCACCACGGGCGGTGCCTGGCTGTCCACCAATGGCGGCGACCACTGGCAGACGATTTCCACCACGCTGCCGCCGGTGTACGCGGTGCGCTTTGCTTAAACGCCGTAATAGGCCAGGAACATTTCAACGGTGGCGGTGATGACTGCCTCCTGTTCCTGAGGCGTGAGCGGCGCCTTGCCCATGGCCACCTGAGGCCATAGCGCGAACGATTTCAGCTGGCCCTGCAGCATATGCGACATGAAGGCCGGGTCGCCGGCTTTCAGGACCTTGTCTTCCTGTGCCGCGCGCAGGAAGCTGGCGACGCCTTCTTCCTTCTTGCCCAGTTTCGTCATCATGTCGCCGGCGCGCTGCGGCGCGTGGATCGCTTCCGCAATCGCCACCCGCACCAGGTCGAGGAAGTATTCGTCGCGCAGCATGGCCATTTTCTGGCGCATCAATTCCATCAGCTGCGGTTTGAGCGGCTGGCCTTGCTGGTAGCCGATGGCGTTCAGGGCTGCGCTGCAATCCCACAGCTCTTGCAGGATCTGCTCGAACAGATCGTCCTTGCTGGGGAAGTGGTTGTAGACCGTGCGCTTGGAAACGCTGGCGGCGGCCGCGATGCGGTCCATGCTGGTGGCCTCGAAGCCGCGCGCACGGAATTCGGCGATGGCGGCCGTGACGATGGCGGCGCGCTTGCGGTCGGTGAGTTTGTCGGGTTGGTTCATAAAGAATATTTTACACCGGGTAGTTTACTTTTCCCAAAACAGAAACTACACTGTGTAGTGTAATTCATTGACCCGGAGCTTGCTTGCCATGACCTTGACCGCCACAGATACCCGTCCCGCGTACCGTAACGAAGCGCCGCGAAAGCAGCCGGGCTTCCTCAAGGCGCTGAAGATTTTCTGGGACTTCACATTCAACAAACCGGCCAATACGGTGCCAGGCCAAGCGTTGCCAGTGCAAGCGCTCACTCATGCGCAATTGCTGGCAGCGCCTGACAATACCCTGTTCCGCCTGGGGCACTCGACCATCCTGATGAAGCTCAATGGCGAGCTCTGGCTGACCGATCCGGTGTTCTCCAAACGCGCCTCGCCGGTGCAGTGGGCGGGCCCTGCGCGCTTCCATGCACCCCCGATCGGCATCGCCGAACTGCCGCCGATCAAGGGCGTCATCCTGTCGCATAACCACTACGACCACCTCGACTATGCTGCCATCCGCCAACTGGCGGACAAGACCGAGCTCTTTCTGGCGCCGCTGGGCGTGGGCGATACCCTGGTGTCCTGGGGCGTGCCGGTGCACAAGGTGCGCCAGCTGGGCTGGTGGGAATCGGTGTCTGCCGGCAGCCTGAAGCTGACCGCCACGCCGGCCCAGCACTTCTCCGGCCGCACCCTGTGGGACGGCAACAAGACCTTGTGGGCATCCTGGGTGATCGAAAGCGATGACTTGCGCGTGTTCTTCAGCGGCGACACCGGCTACTTCAAAGGTTTCAAGGAAATCGGCGACAAGTTCGGCCCCTTCGACCTGACGCTGATGGAAACCGGCGCCTACGATCCGAAATGGCCGGACATCCACATGCAGCCGAAGGAAACCATGCAGGCCCATATCGACCTGCGCGGCAAGGTCCTGCTGCCGATCCACAACGGCACCTTCGACCTGGCCATGCACAGCTGGGACGATCCATTCGAGCAAATTACCGCCCTGGCCCAGGCCCGCGGCCAATCCCTGGCAACGCCGATGATCGGCCAAGCCCTCAATATCGCCCAGCCGCAAGCGACGGGCCCCTGGTGGAGGATGCCATGAAACCGTATCAGCAATTCCTGAAGATGTGGTCCTTGCCTCGCCTTGAGCCCTTGGCTCAGCCGGGTAACGGTGATACAGTCCGGAAATATTTGCTTCCTGATAATTTACCCGATGCGCCCATTGAAGTCCCTGCTGCTCGCGCTGGCTTGCCTGCTCAGTCTGCCCACATTTGCTGAAGGAGCCGGAGGCAAAAACAATCTTATCGCTCAGTTGAGCGCCAGGGTACACACGTGCGCCAAGCCCGAGTGGCCAATTGAGTCGCTACGGAACGAAGAGGAAGGCTCGGTCATCTTGGCTTTCCTGATCGGCTTGGACGGTAGAGTCGTTGAATCGAAAATAGAAAAATCCAGCGGCCACCCATTGTTGGATCTGGCAGCGCAAGACGGATTGGCGAAATGTTTGTTCGCATCGCCGGAAACGATAGGCAGGACCGAGCCAACATGGACCAAGATGATGTACGTTTGGCAGCTCGAGGCAGGTGAGACGTCAGAAGGACGGGCTGCCAGGCTGGAAGGGTACAAGAAGCTGGCGGCGGCAGGCGACGCAGAGGCGATCTATCACATCAGCGGTTACTACTTCACTGGGGAAGACGGATTTGAAAAAAATATCCCGGAATCCATGCGCTTGTTACGTAAGTCGGCTGAGTTGGGCAATGCGCACGCACAGTCCGGGTTAGCGATGGCCCTTTTTGCTGGCCAATACGTCGAGAAGGACATCCCACAGGCCATTGTTTGGGCGAAGAAAGCCGCAGCCCAAGGCGCTTCAAACGACCAGGTTGCACTGGCCATGATTCTTGGCGAAGCACCGGAATATCTCTCTGATCCCGCGCTGATGTTCGATATGCTCGATAAGGCGGTCGCCCAAGGGAATCCGCAAGCTAAGGTCATGCTTGGCATCTTTCTGGTGGAAGGCACGAATGACGAAAAGCTGCGCGGCCTGCAGCTTATCATCGATGCGGCGGAGGCACAGGAACGGATGGCGCAGCACGAACTGGCGTGGCTCTATGAGCAGGGGGATCTGTTGCCACAGGATCTAACGAAAGCCAAAGCGTTGTACGAGCGTTCAGCTGCCGGAGGCTTTGGTCCGGCGAAGGATGCCTTGCTCAGACTTCAATATGAATGAGCTTGCCGATCACCTGCCCAAGCGTATTGACGGTAGGTGACTTGGGCAGCACGCCGGCGGGGATGGGTTGTTCGATTGCACTGTCCAGGCGGAAGGGCTTTGCTGCCGGTGCTGCAGCGGCTTGGGCGCGTGTGCTGTCCTGCTGGGATTTGGCCAGGGTTTGCGTGTCGAGTTGCAGTTGTGATCGGCTCGCGTCGAGGCGGTCCTCGTCTTGCGCAACCTGGTCGCGGTCTTGCTGGACCTTGCGTTGAGCAGCGGCCACGGCAGTTTGCAGCGAATTGATGGAATTCAGTGAAACCACAAAGCAACCTTTCGTTTAGGCACTAACATCAGGTTAGGCCAAAACATGCTCGAATGCTAGAGCTTCGGTGGGCTTGCGGAAAAACAAAAAAAGGGCGCCGCAGCCTTGGAAAATCCTGCGACGCCCGGAGGGGAACTTCGAACTGCCGGGAGGGTTACAACACGAACTCTTAGAAGCGGTAGGCCAGCGACAGCTCCCAGCTGCGGCCGAACAATGGACGGGCGTTGATGGGGCCGCTGCCGCCGGTAGTCAGGCGGGAGTTGCCTTCGGTCAGGCCGAGCTCGTTGGTGACGTTGTTGCCGCTCAGGCGGATCTCGATCTTCTCACCGATGGAGAACAGCGCGCCCAGGTCGACAGTGTTGTACGAGGGCAGGTATTGCAGGTTGGCCTGGTCAGCCCAGCGGTCGCCCACGTGGGTGTACGTGCCGTAGAGCTTGAGCGAATTCCCTTCGCCCATCGGGATACGGTAGGTTGGCGTGAAGCGGTACTGCAGCTTCGGCTGGCGCTGCACGAGCTTGCCTTCGGTGAGCGGGTTGTCCTTGTACTTGGAATCCTGCCAGTTGCCGGACAGGCTCAGCGACAGGTCGCGGATCGGACGCACTGCCAGTTCGACTTCCACGCCATCGCCCTTGGAACCGGATACCGAGTTCAGGATGGTGCCATTGGACAGGATCTGCTGGAAGGCGATCCCTTCGAAGTCGGTGTGGAAGTAGTTGATGTAGGCGCTGTACAGCTGGCCCGCGGTCTTGAAGCCCACTTCGTACTGTTTGATCTTCGGGGTTGGCAGGAAGTTGCGGTCGTCAACCTTTGCCTGGCTGCCGGCGTTGCGCAGGTCGTCGAAGGCGATGAATGTGTGGCCCATGTTGGCGCGGGCAAACACGCTCATGTCTTTTGCCAGCTTGTAATTGCCGCCCACGGTGAAGCTATTGGCGGAATCGCTGCGGCTCAACGCGGTGTTGGAGCCGGTCGGCATCGAGGTGTTGTTGTTGTAGACGGTGAGCGGGTTGTTGTCGGTGTCGCCGGTCGTCAGGTTCGAGATGGTGGCGTTCAGCTTCTGGCGCTCACGGCGTACGCCGCCGTCGATCTTGATCTGGTCGTTCACCTTCCATTCGTTGGCGACGAACAGCGCGGTGTTGCTGCCATCGTAGGATGCGATCGGCGCGTAGAACACACTGCCGTCCTTGCCGTTATTGGAGACGGTCACGCCGTTATCGAGCTTGACGTTGATCAGGCGCGCGTTCGGCACGGCGGTCATCAGGTGGCTGTTGCCAAGATACCAGACGTCGTCGGACGAATAGTTGGCGAAGTAGCCGCCCACGGTCAGGGTGTTGTCCTTGATCCATTCCTTGCTGACGCGGATTTCGTCGGTGAAGGACTTCAGTTTTTTCTCAACTGCCCACAGGCCGGCCTGCACCACTTGCTGGTTGCCGGCCACTGGCGTGCCGTCCAGGTAGGTAGCGGTGGCGGTGGTGCCGCCGTGGGCAGCCAGCGCGGCCTGGTTATAGTCGGACATGCTCAGCGGGTTGTTACCAGTGAACATGGCGATGGTGTTCAGCTTGCCATCGAAGTGGTTGAACTTGTTGGAGACGTTCCAGCCGTTGAAGTTCTGGTCGAATTCCATGCCGAGCACGGTGGAATTCAGGCCGCGGCCATCTCCCAGGTCGTAATTCAGGGTCTTGCCCGGTGCGGCTTCCACAGTGAAACGGCGCATTTCGTTGCTCATCAGCGTGCCCTTGAGCGGATCGAAGCCCGGGAATTCGCTGATGGTGCGGCCTTCATTGCTCGAGATCAGGGGCACGCCAGTATAGAAGGCGTTCTTGTCGTCGGTACGGCGCACATAGAAGGTGGCTTCGCCCTGGTCCAGCTTTTTGGTCAGGGTGGCAGTGAGCTGGCCGCCGTCATCGGACGGGAAGCCGGAATCGCGCACGCCATGGGTGTTGCGGTAGAAGCCGCCGATGGTGCCGTACCAGCCGTCCGAGATTTTTCCGCCGTAGAACACGTCAACTCGGCGCAGTTCGCCGGTGCCGGTGGTGAAGCGCACCGAGCCTTCCGGCGTATCCGTGCCTTTTTTCAGGATGAAGTTCATGGTGGCGCCCGGCTGGCCGCTGGAGAAGATGGTGCTCGGGCCGCCGCGCAGTACCTCCACGCGTTCGATGGTGTCGTCAAGACGGAAGGCCGACGAGCCTTCGAAGAAGGACAGGGTGGAGACCGGGTACAGCGGATTGCCCTGCATCTGCACCGACACGAACGGCGAATCGGAACCGGATGGGAAGCCGCGCACCTGGATATTGGCGCCCGACTGGCCGCCGGTCGATTCGGCGAAGGCGCCCGGCACCAGCTTCATCACGTCGGCGGTGCTGATCGGGGCGGCTTGTTTCAGCTGTTCTTCCGAGGCGGTGGTGATGGAGAAGGCGGAATCCAGCTTGCGCACGCCGCGGGCCGAGGCCACGCCGGTCACGACCACTTGCTGGATTTCTTTCTGTACTGCGTCTGCTGGTGCGGCCGTGGCCGGCGCGGCTTCCTGTCCAGCGGCCTGGGCCTGGCCGATCAGGGTCAGTACAGCGATGGAAATGGACGACAGCAGGAACTTCCGATGGTTTTTCATGTCTCTCTTCTTTCGTTTTATGGTGATTCGGCTTCCAAGGCCTGACCATTGAATCAAGAAATGATATCGATGTCAATCGAAATGTTATCGATGTCATTTTCTTGTTGCGCCGTTTGGAAATCTGTCATAATGCCCCGCATGGCTGTCAATAAAACTATGGAAGACCTCGCCAAACTGGCAGGGGTTTCAAAAATTACCGTGTCGCGCGCTCTGCGTGGCAGTCCCCTCGTGACGGAAGAAACGCGGGAGAAAGTGCGCCAGATCGCGGAGGCCCAGGGCTACCGCCTGAACGTGAGCGCACGCAACTTGCGCATGGGGCGTTCGTACTCGGTGGCGGTTGTGGTGGAAATGACACCGGAAAAAGGCCGGCCCATGTCCGACCCGTATCCGCTGGAACTGCTGGGCGGGATCACGCAGGAGCTGACGACAGCCGGCTACAGCGTGGTGTTGACCTCGCGCCAGCTGCTCGATACCGCCCCGGTGCAAGGCGCCGACGGCTTGATCCTGCTGGGCCAGGGTTCGCATGGCGAAGCGGTGACCGCGCTCAAAAAGCGCAGCCAGCCGCTGGTGGTGTGGGGTGCGCCGGAAGCGGGTGCCGACACCGTGGTGGTCGGCAGTGACAACCGCAAAGGCGGTGCCAGTGTCGCCCAGCGCTTCATCGACCTGGGGCGCAAGAAGGTGTTGTTCCTTGGCGACGTGGATCACGCCGAGGTGCAGGAACGTTGCGCGGGCTTTATCGACGCGCTGGGAAGGGAGGGCAATGTGCACATCATGCGGCCGAAGGCATTCACCTTCGAGGCCGGCTTCGATTGCGTGGATTCCCTGCTCAAGAAGAAGGGCTTGACGTTCGATGGCGTGTTTGCCGCGAGCGACTTGCTTGCGATGGGCGCAATCCGTGCGCTGGCCGAGCGCGATGTGCGCGTGCCGGAGCAGGTGTCGGTCATCGGCTACGACGATACGCCGGGCGCAGTGAGTTTCGTGCCGCCGCTGTCCAGCGTGCACCAATACTTGCGCGATGGCGGTGTTTTGTTGGCGAAGAAAATGCTGGATTTGCTGGAGGGGCGCCCGGTAGCTTCCGAAACCTTGCCGACCGCCTTGATCGTCCGCAGTACCTGATATTTTTTTATACCGTATCCAAACCGGTTTGAACGAACAAGAAGGATGAAGATGCAGCACACTTTCCCTCTCGACGCCTGGTGTATCCGCGAAACATCCTTCGATGCGGCGTCGAATTTCCTGGATGAGACCCTGTTCGCGCTGGGCAATGGCTATATCGGCCTGCGCGGCACGCCGGAAGAAGGCTATGCCGGCCCGGCCGGCACGTCGCTCGACGGCACCTACCTGAACGGCTTCTACGAATCCGAGCCGATCCAGTACCCCGAGAACGCCTTCGGCCTCGCGCGCAACAACCAGTTCATGCTGAACGTGCCGAATGCCAAGGGCATTGCGCTATGGCTTGGCGATGAGCGTTTCGACCTGCTGCAGGGCCGGGTGGAGAGCTATGAGCGCCGCCTGGATTTCCGTACCGGCCTGCTCGAGCGTGAGCTGGTGTGGCAAGCGCCGTCCGGCCGCCGCCTGCAGCTGCGCAGCCGCCGCCTGGTCAGCTTTGCCAGCAAACACCTGTTCGCGATCGAATTCACCGTCACCCCGCTGGGATCGGACGCGACGCTGCGCTTCGATTGCACCGTGGACGGCGCGGTCCGCAACCTGGAAGCGGGCGACGATCCCCGCGTCGGTTCGGCGACGACCGGCCCCGCCTTGGTGCTGGTCGGCAGCGAACTGGCGCCGCATTTCGCTGCGCTTCAACAGCGCACCCACAACAGCGGCTTTTCGCTGGTCAGCGCCGCCGCGCAAGTGCTGGACGCCACGCACACGCAGGAGCTCGGCCGGGATGGCGCGCGCCTGGTGCATTCCTATACGGTGCCCGCCCAGGCCGGCCAGGCCGTGCGCCTGGTGAAGTACGGCTGCTACTACAGCTCGCGCGACTACGCCGCCGACGAACTGCTGGCGCGCGCCCGCGCCGAACTGGAAGCAGCACGTGGCCAGGGCTTCGACAAGCTGGCCGCGCAGCAGGAAGCCTACCTGGCAGACTTCTGGGCGCAAGCCGATGTCGAAGTGGCGGGCGACGACGCGCTCCAGCAAGGCATCCGTTTCAACCAGTTCCACCTGCTGCAATCGGTCGGCCGCGACGGCAAGACCAATATCTCCGCCAAAGGCGTAACGGGCGAGGGCTACGAAGGCCACTACTTCTGGGATACGGAGATCTACATCTTCCCCTTCTTCCTGTACAACAAGCCCGAGATCGCGCGCAAGCTGCTGGAGTACCGCTACGCTGGGTTGCCTGCCGCCCGCGAACGTGCGCGCCAGATGTCGCACGCCAAGGGCGCGCTCTACCCATGGCGCACCATCGCCGGCGAAGAATGCTCGGCCTACTTCCCCGCTGGCACCGCGCAGTACCACATCAACGCCGACGTGGCCTACTCCATCAAGCAGTACATGGACGCTACCGGCGACGACGCCTACCTGTTGAAGTACGGCGCTGAAATCCTGCTTGAAACCGCACGCATCTGGCTCGGCATCGGCAGCTACAACCGCGCCGGCGCCTTCGTGATCAACGAGGTAACGGGCCCGGACGAATACACCGCGCTGGTGAACAACAACTACTACACCAATGCGATGGCCAGGCTGCACATGCAGTTTGCTGTTTCGGTGGCGGAGCGCATCGCACGCGAGCATCCGCTGGAGTGGGCGCGCATTTCGGCCGCAGTGGAGCTGGCCGACGGCGAGCTGGCAGCATTGCGCCGCGCGGCCGAAGCGATGTTGTTGCCGTACGACGAAGCGCTCGGCATCCACCCGCAGGACGACAGCTTCCTCGACAAGAAGGTGTGGGACTTCGCCGGCACGCCGGAAGATAAATATCCGCTTCTGCTGAACTATCACCCGATGGTGATCTACCGCCACCAGGTGTGCAAGCAGGCCGACGTGGTGCTGGCGCTGCTGCTCCTGAGCGAGCAGTTCACGCTGGAGGACAAGAAGCGCGACTTCGACTACTACGAAGCGGTCACCACGCACGACTCCTCGCTGTCGTCCTGCATCTTCAGCATCATCGCCTCCGAAGTGGGCTACCAGGACAAGGCCTACGATTACTTCATGGAGACCGCGCGCCTGGACCTGGACGACACGCACGGCAACACCCATTACGGCGTGCACACCGCCGCCATGGCCGGCACCTGGCTTGGCGTGGCTTACGGCTTCGGCGGCATGCGCGTGGTGAACGGCGGCGTGCGTTTCGCGCCGGCGCTGCCAAAGCAATGGCAGCACTACCAGTTCCGCATCCACCTGCATGGCAGCCTGCTCCAGGTGCGCGTCAGCGCGGCCGGCACCCAGTACACGCTGCTGCGCGGCGAAGCCCTGTCCTTCCTGCATCGCGGCGTGCCCGTCACCGTCAGCCCGGCAGCGCCGGTTAAGGAGTTTGCATGAAAGCCGTTATCTTCGACCTCGATGGCGTGATCACCGACACCGCCCACTACCACTTTCTCGCCTGGCAAAAGCTGGCGCAGTCGCAGGACGTGCATTTCGACGAAGCCTTCAACGAAAACCTGAAAGGCATCGACCGCATGGGCTCACTGGAGCTGATCCTGGCCGGCGCGCCGCGCAGCTACAGCGACGCCGAAAAGCTGGCGCTGGCCGACACCAAGAACGCGCATTACAAGACCCTGATCGCGGAAATGTCGCCGGCCGACCTCTTGCCCGGCGCGGTGGAAGCGCTCGATTGGTGCCGCGCGCAGGGCTTGAAGGTGGGCCTTGCGTCGGTCAGCAAAAACGCCTTTACGGTGCTGGAAAGCCTCGGCATCACTGGGAAATTCGACTATGTCGTGGACGCGGCGACGATCGCGCGCGGCAAGCCCGATCCCGAAATCTTCCTGCGCGCCGCGTCGGAACTGGGCGTAGACCCGGCCGATTGCGTTGGCGTGGAGGACGCCGTTGCCGGCGTCACCGCCATCAAGGCGGCCGGCATGTTTGCCATCGGTGTAGGCCAGGCGGCCACGCTGTGGCAGGCCGACGCGGTGATCCCGGGACTGGAACAATTCAAAAATATAATGGAGACACTATGCAAAACCGGCGCATCATCTGGGTCCTGTTCCTGATCTATTTCACCTTCGCCATCCTGCTCAACAGCGTTGGCACGGTGATCCTGCAGGTCATCAACAACTACGGTGTCAGCAAATCGGCCGCCAGCGTGCTGGAGGGCTTCAAGGATTTGCCGATTGCCGTGGTGTCATTCCTGGTGGCGAGTTTCCTGCCGCGTATCGGGTACAAGAAGGCGATGCTGACCGGGCTCGCCATCGTCACCGGCGCCGCGCTGGCGATGCCGCTGCTGCCGTCCTTCCTCACGACCAAGATGCTGTTCCTGTGCGTCGGCATATCGTTCGCCCTGGTGAAAGTATCGGTCTACTCCACGCTTGGCCTGGTGGCTGCTGACCGCCGCCAGCACGCGGGCATCATGAACACGCTGGAAGGCTTCTTCATGGTGGGGGTGCTGTGCGCCTACTGGGTGTTCAGCTTCTTCATCGATTCCGCCGATCCGCGCTCGCAAAGCTGGCTGCACGTGTACTGGGTGCTGGCCGCCCTGTGCGCGCTGACTTTTGTGCTGCTGCTCACGACGCCGTTCGACGAGCGCCTTGCGGCGCCGCCGGAAGCGCGCAGCCTGCCGCAGGAATTCGCGGCCATGCTGAAGCTGTTCTTCAAGCCGCTGGTGTGCGTGTTCGTGCTGACCGCTTTTCTCTACGTGCTGATCGAGCAGAGCGTGGGCACCTGGCTGCCGACATTTAACAACGAGATCCTGCACCTGCCGGCCGCCATGAGCGTGCAGGTGACCAGCATCTTTGCCGCCTGCCTGGCTGCCGGACGTTTGTCGGCCGGCGTGCTGATGCGCCGCATGAACTGGTATCCCGTGATGAACGCCTGCCTGCTTGGCATGGGTGCTGTGGTGCTGATTGCGCTGCCGATGACGCACGATGTTGTCGTCGCGCCGGGCGCGGGCTGGCGCGATGCGCCACTGGCTGCCTTCGTGTTCCCGCTAATTGGCTTGTTCATGGCGCCGGTCTACCCCGGCATCAATTCGGTGATGCTCAGTTCCCTGCCCAAGCACCAGCATTCGGCCATGACCGGCCTGCTGGTGATCTTCTCCGCGTTGGGCGGAACCACCGGCTCTCTGATTACTGGCTATGTGTTCGGCGCTTTCAGCGGCCACTTTGCGTTCTATCTGACGCTGGTGCCGATTGCGATCGTGCTGGTCACGCTGTACTTCTTCAAGCGTGCGGTGGACGGCAGTGACGGTGGCCTGGAGGCTCCGGCTATAATTTCGCAATGAACCTGAAGAGCCTCGCCGACAAACTCGGCATGTCGAAGACGACCGTCAGCCGAGCGCTGAACGGCTATCCCGAAGTCAGCGAGTTGACGCGCGAGCGCGTCATGCGCGCTGCACGGGAGGCGGGCTACGAGGCCAACCCGATGGCGCGCAGCCTGGCGGTCGGGCGCAGCAATGTACTGGGCACGATTTATCCTCTGCTGCCCGCCGACCTGGGCGACGCGATGTTCCTGGAAGTGGTGGGAGGGATGTCGGAAGCGCTGGAGCGGCAGCGCATGAACTTCATCATCGCGCCGGTATCCCCGGCCAATGAAATGCCCTCCTACGAACAGATGGTGCGCGGCCGCCGCGTCGATGGCCTGGTGGTGAGCCGCACCCAGGTGCATGACGAACGCATTGCCTACCTGGCCCGCGCCGGGTTCCCCTTCATCGCGCATGGACGCACGCAGCTCGACGCGCCGTATGCCTGGTTCGACTACGACAACCAGGCCGGCATCCGCATGGCGGTGGAGCGCCTGCTGTCCCTCGGCCACCAGCGCATCGCCATGATCAGCGCGCCGCTGGCGATGAACTTCGCCGCGCAGCGCCGCGCCAGTTTCTTCGCCACGATGTCCAGCGCGGGCCTGGCCGTCGACCCGCGCTACCTGGTCGATGACTGCATCGACCGCCGCACCGGCTACAGTGCCGTTCAAACGCTATTGGCCGCCTCGCCCCGGCCAACGGCTATCGTGGTCGACAATCACCTTGCCGGCGTCGGCGCCGTGCGCGCGCTGCTCGATGCCGGCGTGACGATCGGCAAAGACGTCTCGCTGATCGTATGGGGCAGCATGGCCGACACCCTGGCCGACATCGACGTCACCATCGTCGACCAGCCCAACCCGCGCGCCGCCGGCGCCAGAATGGCCGACATGCTGCTTGCCCTCATCAACGGCAAACCCGCCGCCAGCCTGCAGGAGCTGTGGCAGCCGACGCTGACCATCGGCGCAACAGTTGGCTCACCAAAGCAGGGATGAAAACCGCCTCAAGCCGCCAATCTATCCCACCAGTGATCCGGGGCTTTAGCAAACCATCAGATTGACGAGATCAGCCTTGCGCCACATGAAGTCTTATCGCCATCGTAGGAGACGCTCTTGCCGTGATGTTTCCGCTCAGAGCCGCTAGCCTGAACTGGGAACGTGCCTTTGCATTGGGGGCAGATCGTCAAGTGTCCTTCGAACACGATGGGCTTTCCAAGTACTTTGAATGATGGATCGCCCATAATGACCTTGCCGCCGTGAGATGTCGTGTCACCTAGCCTGATGACGCCCTTCCCCTTGGAATTTTTCATAACTCCTCCGAATCAGGACAGCTGATTGATTTCAGGGCTTTCGCCGCTGGCATCGGCATTCAATACCTTGTCTGATCCACTGAAGCCCTTCCGATAGCGCCAGTACCCGGTTGGTTCGGTAAAATTCTCAATAAAGCCCGCATATGAATCGTGCACGTATTTTTCGAAGAAGTCGGTCAGCGCAGCAGATGGAAGTTCCATTTGCATAGCGCGCTGCAATACGCTTGGAGCTTCAATTTCAAGTGAGCCGCTGGGGACATCCGGCGTTGCATCGAAAATCATGTCCTTTATGACCTTCCTCAGTCCGGGCTTGGGCGAACCAGCAAGCATCATCAATGCGTCAGCGATCAGCTTGCGATTCCCTGCCAGCAGAAGATCGCGATCAACTGTCGCATTCCTGGCCTGGCCGGAGGTGGCGAAACTGTCGCGCATGTGCCAGCGCCATGCGAGGTAGATTTCCATCCAGTCTCTTAAAAGCCGATGACCTCGTCCGCTCGCCTCGAGAAACTTGCTGAAGTCACGTTGCAATTGAGGCGATATTGCGAACGGATCATATGATTGACCAGGACGGCGAATCAATTCCTTGTCCAATGGGACAAAGGCAGCAATTGCATAAGCGAAGAGATGATTCAGCGGTATCTGCGACAATTTCAGCGCATCCCCTGATTCCGCGGTAGTACCGGCCAACACACCCAATGCGCCTGGGGCGTAGCCGCCGCCAACATCGCTGTGCGAGCCGGGGTAAGCAAGCTCGAGGAGGTTTGGCGGTCGTTCGCCATCTACTGAAATCGCGTCGATTGGAAAGTTCTTGCGTAATTCGTGCATTGCGACCAAGTGAACACAATTGGCCACATTCTTAGGTATCCGAAGCGACTGTGCGCGTGCCCATCCACCATGGCCGCCAGTGGTATTGCGGATGCCACCCATGACCATCTCGCTGATCCCGGCCGAGGCTACGGTATCAAAAAGACCCATGAAACGGATGGTCAGTGGAACGCCAGCCAGCTTTCCGTGCTCCAGGATTTCGGTCAGCCAGGAGGCATATGCCCGTGCGGAGGCGGCACCACGCGAGAATCCGAAGATGTCAACTACTATCTCTGTCACCTTCACTGATGATTGGGCTAGGACGCCCTGCAGGTACCTGGCTTCGTTGCACAGGAATGTCTTCCTGATTGCGCCGTTCTCTCCACATTCCTGCAATCCGCTAATAGTTCCCAAGGATTGAATCAATCGAAGGTCTTTTTCGTTTGATGGAGTGGCATGCTTGCACAGCACACGTAATTGGTCCTTGGAATATCGCGGTTCACCGCCTTTCACAAATTGATGTACGAAATCGATGGTCTTAAGTAATCCAAACAAGACTCGTGCTTCGCAGCCAACCCCGAACGCGGTCCCCTTCCAGCCCTCCGCTGGTGCGCCTATCGCATCAAAGTTCGTCCCGACACCAGGTACATACAGGCTCATTGTCCCAAGGGCTGGCATTCTCGGGTAACAATTCCAAAGCCTGGCGATATTAGTATCGGCTAACCGTGACAGATCTCGCTCTCGGTTATTGTCTGTACCGTCAAAGAAGACACCGAACTGCAACGTAGCTTCGCATTTCTTCAGATCTGCAAAGGATACGAGGTATGGCTTGATGCGATTCAAGAACGGCTCGGCGCCGGCAGGTTCGGTTAGATGTGCATCTGTCATCTCCAGCCCCCAAAACGTTTCTTGTCCTCTCGAATTCGTTTTTCGATCACGGCCCTGTCCGCTGAAGTAAAAATTTCCCGCACCGGCCGCCCCTGGGTTGCGATGTTTTCTGCTGCTGCGATGCTCGATTTCGATCTATAGAAAGAAAGATCTGCGATACCAGGGGCCACTCGCACTTTTCCTCCATCGAAGAAATGGACAAAAAGTTCTCCTGGTTCAGCATATCGCTCTACCGGAACGTTGGCGCGATATATGCCCACGTCCCGGATCTTCTCACGATCAAAATGCTCTTTATCGCCGATCGGAGATAAGGTCCAATCAGATTCTGCCCAGCTAACATCGACCATTAATCCAGGGCGCCAGCGTGCAGGAATCCAAACACAGCAAACTCCTCCATTAGAAAATCCGTCAAAGCTGCTGTGGCCGTACGCGAAGCTGTTGATGTAAAACTCATCAACCCGATGTTCGGGCGGAAAATAATGAACCGGCACTACGTTCACTAGCACCTTTTCCTCTTCAGGGGGAAAGAGGAATGCTGCGCCTGCGACAGCAATTGCTGCAAGCGCAAATTTCCCTTTATGCCTGGCGAGAAATTTCATGAGGCACCATCATGTAGGAATGACACCGCGTTCTGAATATCCTTCCGCATAATCGCAAGGTCACTTTGCGCTAGGATCTGCGGCAGGGTTGGGAATCGCAGCAACTTGCCTTCGGTATCGAATACGCCGCGCGCGAAGAATAGTAGTGTTGACGAATCGGACTGTCCTGACGTCTTCCAAGCTTTCAGCGTACCCACAGCAAGAGCGAACGCTTGCTGCGGCGTACGGCCGCCTTGGTGGCCGTTGCGCGTCTTCTGCAGGTTTGACAGGAGCTGGTCAGGTTCATGCGCTTCTTCAAGTGAAGTGATTTGATTCCCAGTTAATCGGATCGGTGCTGCTGACGGCTCCACGGCATCTGGATGAGGCAGAGTAGCGAGCGTTCCATTCCGGCGATGGCATTTCCAGTTGATTATGGGTCCGTGAAAGGCGGCCCATTGCGCCGGTGTCATGGCGCTTTGTAGCCAAGGGAGGACAATGCAGTCGGCAAGACGAAGTGTGATCTCTTCCCCCTTCTCAGAGACGATGTAGATGAATTGTCGGAGGTGTTCGGCAACCTCTGCCGCAGTCAGTTCCGTATCAATGAACGATGCGTGGAGTTGCGGTTGAACGCAGTTCACCAACGAAGTCACCAGGCCGATCCGGTTCGCCTTGAAGGCGGCCTCGATATCAACAATGACGGGGCTCACTCGCCATGCGTCGCGTTCATAGATTGGAATCAACCAGTCAGGCCGGCGTTTGCTCTTGGCCCATGGCCTATTTTCGACGTCGCCCATCATTGCTGTATCTAGCAACAGGTATGTGGAGTAGTTTTTCATTTTGATGGCGCAAAGGGGCTATGGGCTTGCGCTGCAAGCAGAAGGCATGGCACGCATACCTTATGCGGCCGCTTATCGTCCGAAAAGCTGGCAGGCTTGCTCTGCCCCGGAAAGGTCTGATGGTCGCCAGCGTAAATGTGGTGCTTGCCCGAGGTATAGCCTTTAATGCCGGCGGCGCTCAGTTCAATTTCAGTGCCGCCGCCATTAATGCGAACACCTTTCTTTGCCTTGAGGTTTATCCAGTCACTGTTGCTGATGATTTCAATAACCTTCTTCGCAAGCAGGTCCATCTGATCGTTGTGCGACTGAATCGATACCTTTCCGGAGGCTGCGGTTGCCTTCAGCATCCCTTCATTGGCAAATATGCTGACATCCTGGACGGCGCGCAGTGCTGCGTGTTCGCCGGCTGCAATGGTGGCCGTTGCTGCGGTAACCAGATCTATGTCCTTTACAGCGCCAACTGAGTAGCCACCATCCGTTGCGCTGACCACGCCGGCGGAACCGGAGATTGCTACGAGAGGCCGGGGATGCTCGCCAAGCTTGGCCAGGTCGTCCGAAGCCTTTTGGAGCTGCACGCCGGATTCGTGATCATTTGCGCTTTGCTTGGCCCGATCCGCGAGCTCCCTGGAGAGTTTTACTATTCTTTCGATGATGGACGTCATGCGCGGAATATCCAGTTGCTTTCCCTCGGTAGTACTGGAACGCTCTGTTGCGATGACGACGCCGGACTCACCTCGTACCGCAACGCTTTGATCGCTGCGCAGTTCAACGCCTTCTCCTCGCGGATCTGCGGCGCCGCAGGAACGGGGTGTGGTCAGATAGCCAAGGTTCAGCTGGGAGCTACCATGATCGCTGGAAAGGTGAGTACCAATCTCACCATTGGTATCGTCGAAGACAAGCCTGTTCGCGCGTTGCCCCTTTACTTCGCGGCTTTTGATCCCGGTGATAAATCGGTTTCCCGGCAAATTGCCGGCAGGGCTTAGCGCCGGGGGACTACTTTGTTGGTTGAACAGCTGGCCAACGATGACCGGCTTGTCTGCGTCCCCGCCAAGGAAAGCAACCAATACTTCGCTGCCAACGCGCGGCAAACCGAGGCTTCCACATTGATTCGTACTGCCCGGCCCATTGCCAGCCCAGTTGCTTGCGACCCGAACCCAGGCGGAGTCGTAATCTTTGTCCGCAGCACCGGCGCCTTGCGCGTGCTGATGGTCCTTTTCCCGCGTGATGCGAAAGCGGATCTTCACTCGGCCCATTTCGTCGCAGTGAACCTCTTCACCATCTGGTCCGACGACAATGGCGCTTTGCATTGGAACGTTGGGGACGTCGATGCGCGCGTCGTATGCGGGGACGATAGGGATTCCTCGCCGGATGGCGGTTATGCTTGTCTTGATGCGCGTTGGTGATAGTTCGCATTCCGGAACTCGCGTCCAGCGACTTCGGGAAAACAGCCGTTCGACTCGGGCGCTTAGCTCTTTTGAGAGATTATTTGACAGTGCCATCTGTAACCCGATGATGACGAACTCACGTTCACCGTTGGCGTGAACGTCGATTTCAGGATGGCCTGCGAGCTCGAAGTATTCGCCTACGCAGAATCCCCGTACGCTTCCCTCGCCACTGAAGCACTTGGATTCAAGGTCGTGGCGGTTCATGGCCAACTGGCCGAGTTGGCAAAGATCGTCGTGGTTGTCGCCTGCGTGAGGAGATAGGATCAGGTAGTCGTCCAGCGTGGCGGACATTTCGTTGCCGTTTGGTCCCTGGTCCGATTGGCTTTGGACCGTTGCGGTCATGAAATCGGTATCGGTGGGGTTCTTGTAGTTCCAGCTGAAGCGCGATACGCGGCCTGGTTGCAGGGTACGGACTGCGCACCAGGAGGTAATGCTGTCTCGTTCCTCGGTGGCCGCGTCTCGGTGGTAGCGCACGAAGCCGGCGGCGTTGGGCGGCAGCGTGTCGGCGTTGTCGAACAGGACCATCGTATGGGATGGCCAATTGGATTGGTCAGCGCGGAAGTACCAGGCAACGCCGCGTCGTTTGAGCAGGCGGCGGACGAAGGCGGCATCCGATTCGTTGTACTGCATGGTGAATTCTCGCTGCGGATGCGCGTCCAACTTGAACGACTCGTCCATCTCGTAGCGGAAGCAGGTGCCGATAATGGGGTTGGTCTGCATCCATTCGTCCAGAATCAGTTGCACGATTTCCACTTCGTTCTTGCAGCGGAAAACGCGAGTGTTGTTGCGCTTTTCCATGATGGAGAGCGCGTCGCGCAGCACCAGCTGATAGCTTGCCAGGCCGCCGTCGCTGTCCCCGGCGTGGGCTTCGGTGACGATGCCGCATACGCTGCGCAAGTCGCCGCAGTCGGTCACGATGTCGACTGCGACGGGCAGTGCGATCAGTTCTTTCAGCGAGATGAAGGCGTCGAGAGAGACGCACAGGATGCGGTATTCAATGCCGCCGCAAATGGATTCGCTGCCCTGCACGCGCTGCGGCAGCAGGACGTCTTCCAGCATTTGCGTCGGGTGTGCCAGACGTAGCCGCAAGGGACGGTTGTCGGTGATCAGGTCCTTATCTTGTCTGAAGAAGCTGAGCAGTGCGTTGTCCACTTGAAGCTCCTATCGTCTGAGCGGCGTAGGAGCCAATTTTGCTCGCGTAAAAAAGTACGACGTTGATGTAGAGCAAAAACTCCTACTTCGGTTCCGCACATGCCTCGTAGTCCGCCAGCGGCAGGATGGCCTGGCGATAAGGCTGGGCTTCGTTCTCGACGTACCAGTTGGCCCAGAGGCGGTTGCGGGAACGGCCGTCCTCGACGCGGTCGGGCTCCAGGCTCAGGTAGTTGCGCGCGCCGATGTAGCGGTGCGAAGTGCCGGGGAATTTATACATCGCGGTCGTAATGCCGCCTTCCAGTTGTTCGACCTTGTCGCCCACATGTTCGAGATAGAACAGCGCCATCGCCGGTGGCGGCGGGTGCACCACGCCGGATGACGTCAGCTGGTGGATCGTGATCGGCTTGCCGGCGTACTGCTTCTGGCTCGATTCGATGGCGCCGATCGCGCCCACGTGGACGTCGCCGGAGAGGATGGTCACGCGGCCGCCCGTGCGGTGCGACCATTCCTGCAGGCGGTGGATCAGGCGCAGGCGTTCCCACTGGTGCGTGCGGCTCAGCCAGTGGTCTTTCAGGTCGTCTTCCAGCTCCTGCTGGCCGGGCAGGGCGCAGAGCAGCATTTCCAGCGTGCTGAAGTCGGGGTGAACGACGGGGATGCTGGACATGATCAGCATGTGCTTGCAGTCGTCCTGCGCCTCCAGCCAGTTATAGGCTGCCTGCCATGACTGTTCACCCATCACTACATCCGGCGTGCGTTCGCTGCGCAGGTCCAGTGCCAGCAGGCCGTAGCCGCCAAGGCGTACCGCCTTGGTGAAACCTGGCTGCAGCGGCAGGCGCATGGCGACGTCAGCTTCCGTTGCGCTGTGCTGCTGGAACAGCAGGAAGTAGTCGCGTGCAATGTTGAAGATCGCCTTGAACACGGGCGATTGCTGTAATTTTTCCGGGTACGAACCCCAGCCATCGATGATGTCGTGGTCGTCCCACATCATCACGGTTGGGATGCTGGCCAGCATGCGCGCGACGTGCGGGTAAGCCCAGACCTTCAGGTAGTTCCCAAAGAAGAAGTCGTCGATTTCGGTTTGCAGCGTTTTGGTGACGGGCTTGTTGGCGAGCTTCTTGTCGTTCGGCGCGGCGGCCCAATCGTGCAGGGCGGTGGTGGTCCACATGGCGTCGCTGTAGATCTGGTCGCCGCCCATCAGCAGCAGGTGGTAGGGGCGCTGCGCGTGGTTGTCGCGCATCTTGTTCCAGACCGGGTCCTGCGGGATGTCCTTCATCTTCTTGTAGTCGGAGAAGCCGTTACAGGACGTGTAGGCGCACGTTGGGGCCATATCGCGCGGAGGCACGGCGAAGCCGAAGGCCTGTCCGTCGACGCGGTACTGGACCTGCAGTTCGCGTGTCGCATGCTGGTCGACGGTGAACTTCCAGCATTCCACGGTATGCATGGCACGCTTGTGCAAACGTGTGCGCAGGAGGCGCCGTTCGGCGTGCAGGGCGCGAGTTTCAGCGGCGGCGCTGGGCAGCACCGAGGCCGTCACGATGGGCGCCTCGTCGCCTGCCCATACCACCAATGCGCTCACGGTCCATTGACCGTTATCGCAGCCACAAAACTTCAGGATAGGACCAAGTACCACCGCCATTGCCACCCTCTCACACTTGATAAATAATAAATGTTACCGTGGATTCGAAAGGGAAAACAGTGGGCATCAGGCATGTGGCGGCATTTTTGTTGGGCGGTCTGGTATGGCAGGGGCATGTTGCAGCGCAAGCGATCGACATGCGCGACTTCCCGACGCCGGAAGGCGTGCGCAAGTACCTGGTGATGCAGCCGCGCGAGCTTGGCGGCGATCTGCACCCTTTGCTGATCCTGCTGCACGGCCATGGCAGCACGGCGTCTTTCATGCTGGGGCAGGATTCCTTCCTCGGCTTCACATCGCAGGGTTGGCAGCGGCTGGCGGCGCGCGAGAACCTGCTGGTGATTGCGCCGCAGGGCGTGAAGGCTAAAGACGGCAAATACGCGTGGAACGATTGCCGGGGCGATGCGACGACCAATGCGGAGACTGACGACGTGGCGTTCGTGTCGGCCTTGATCGACAGGGCGGTCAAGGTCTATCGTGCCGATCCGCGCCGCGTGTATGTCTTCGGGAGCTCGAATGGCGGCGGCATGGCCTACCGGCTGGGGACCGAACTGGGGCCGAAACTGGCGGGTATTGCAGTGCAAAGTTCCCTGATGGCCGCCCACAGCGCTTGCAAGCCTGCGCAGCATCCGCTGGCGGTGTTTGTTACGCATGGTACCGAGGACAGGATCGCGCCTTTCGGCGGCGGCGAAGTGTCGGCCTTCGGTTTGCGGGGACGGGGAACCGGTGTGAGCGCCGAAGAATCGGTAGCGGTGTGGCGCCGGCTGGCGGGGTTGCCGGACAAGCCGGTGGTTTATCGCTTCCCACAAACATCGTCGGCAACGTCGGCAACGCGCTTGGTTTGGGGCGATGATCCGCGCGGTTTGCAGGTGGAGTTCTTGCGCATTGACGGCGGCGGACACACCTGGGCTTCGAAACACGAGGAAATGCCGTGGCTGCTGCGCAAATTGTTGGGGGAGATGAACCGGGATGTGGATACTGAAGAGGAGGTCTGGAACTTCTTCAGGGGTAAGCGTGCTCCAGCTAACTGACGGCCTGCAGTGTGGGCTTTAGCCTGATGACAAAACTCTTTTCATGGAGGCTGTCATGGGCAAGTATTTCCTGGCTTGGCTGTTGGGGGTTCCGGGCATTGTGCTGCTGCTGATTTACCTGTTCTTCCATTAAACCCGGTAAACCTGGGTCAGACCCGAGGGTCTGACCCTTCCTTCGCTTACATGTTGCGGCGGTATTGGCCGCCGACTTCGAACAGCGCGGTCGTGATCTGGCCCAGCGAGCAGACGCGGGCTGCGTCCATCAGCTTGGCGAACACGTTTTCGTTGTCGATGGCGGCTTTCTGCAGTGCTGCCAGGGCGGCAGGCGCCACGTCGGCGTTGCGGGCGTGGAAGTCCGCCAGGCGGGTCAGCTGCGATTGCTTTTCCTCGTCGGTTGAACGGGCCAGTTCGATGGTGGCCGGGGCTTCCGAACCTTTCGGGTTGCGGAAGGTGTTCACGCCGATGATCGGCAGCGAGCCGTCGTGCTTCTTGTGCTCGTACAGCAGCGACTCTTCCTGGATCTTGCCGCGCTGGTAGCCGGTTTCCATCGCGCCCAGTACGCCGCCGCGTTCGGCGATGCGTTCGAATTCCTGCAGCACCGCTTCTTCCACCAGGTCGGTCAGTTCTTCGATGATGAAGGCGCCCTGGTTCGGGTTCTCGTTCTTCGCCAGGCCCCATTCGCGATTGATGATCAGCTGGATCGCCAATGCGCGGCGGACGGATTCGTCGGTCGGCGTGGTGATCGCTTCGTCGTAGGCGTTGGTGTGCAGCGAGTTGCAGTTGTCGTAGATCGCGATCAGTGCCTGCAGCGTGGTGCGGATGTCGTTGAAGTCGATTTCCTGCGCGTGCAGCGAGCGGCCGGACGTCTGGATGTGGTACTTCAGCTTCTGCGAACGGTCGTTGGCGCCGTACTTCTCTTTCATGGTGACGGCCCAGATGCGGCGCGCCACGCGGCCCAGCACCGTGTATTCCGGGTCCATGCCGTTGGAGAAGAAGAACGACAGGTTCGGTGCGAAATCGTCGATGTGCATGCCGCGCGCAAGGTAGGCTTCCACGAAAGTGAAGCCGTTGGACAGCGTGAAGGCCAGCTGCGAGATCGGGTTCGCGCCCGCTTCCGCGATGTGGTAGCCGGAGATCGACACCGAGTAGAAGTTGCGCACCTGGTGGTGCACGAAGTATTCCTGGATGTCGCCCATCACCTTCAGCGAGAACTCGGTCGAGAAGATGCAGGTGTTCTGGCCCTGGTCTTCCTTCAGGATGTCGGCCTGCACGGTGCCGCGCACGTTCATCAGCACCCAGTCCTTGATCTTCTGGCATTCGTCTTCGGAAGGCTGGCGCTTGTTCTCGGTGACGAACTTCTCAACCTGCTGGTCGATGGCGGTATTCATGAACATAGCCAGGATCGCAGGAGCAGGGCCGTTGATGGTCATCGAGACCGAGGTGCTTGGGTTGCACAGGTCGAAGCCGTCGTACAGCACTTTCATGTCGTCCAGGGTCGCGATGGACACGCCGGAGTTGCCGATCTTGCCGTAGATGTCGGGACGGATCGCCGGGTCGGCGCCGTACAGGGTGACGGAGTCGAAGGCGGTCGACAGGCGCTTCGCATCCATGCCGGTGGACACCAGCTTGAAGCGGCGGTTGGTGCGGAACGCATCGCCTTCACCCGCGAACATGCGGGTTGGGTCTTCGCCCTCACGCTTGAAGGCGAACACGCCGGCGGTGAACGGATAGGAGCCCGGGACGTTTTCCAGCATCAGCCAGCGCAGCAGCTCGCCATGATCTTCGTACTTCGGCAGCGAGACCTTGCGGATCTTGGTGCCGGACAGGGTGTGCTGTACCAGGCCGGTGCGGATTTCCTTGTCGCGGATTTTCACGACGTATTCGTCGCCGGCGTAGGCTTGCTGCATGTCCGGCCATTGCGCCAGCAGTTTCTTGGCGCCGCCGTCCATGGCGTGGTCGCGTTCGATGATCAGGTCATCGAAGTCGGCAACGGATTTGCCCGCGACAGCCATCATGCGCTTGGATTCCTGCAGCTGCTGGCGTTCGCGCGCCAGCTTGGCCTGCGCCTGGACTTTCTTGTGGTAGCCGCGCACGGTGTCGGAGATTTCGGCAAGGTAGCGCGCGCGTGCTGGCGGCACGATCACGTTCTTGCCGGAGCTGAAGCGCACGTCGGTGGCCGGCAGCACGCCCGGCTTGGTCGCCAGGCCCTTGGACGCCAGCACCGGCAGCAGGCCCTGGTACAGGGCAGTCACGCCGTCGTCGTTGAAGCGGGAAGCCTGGGTGCCGTACACCGGCATTTCTTCCGGACGCTTGCTCCACAGTTCGCGGTTGCGCTGGTACTGCTTGGCCACGTCGCGCAGTGCATCCTGCGCACCCTTGCGGTCGAATTTGTTGATCGCGATGAAGTCGGCGAAGTCCAGCATGTCGATTTTTTCCAGCTGCGATGCCGCGCCGAATTCCGGGGTCATCACGTACATGGAGACGTCGACGTGCGGCACGATCGCGGCGTCGCCCTGGCCGATGCCGGAGGTTTCCACGATCACCAGGTCGAAGCCCGCCACCTTGCAGGCTGCGATCACGTCAGGCAGGGCCTGGGAAATTTCGGAACCGGCTTCGCGGGTCGCCAGGGAGCGCATGAAGACGCGGGTCTTGCCGTTCCATGGATTGATCGCGTTCATGCGGATGCGGTCGCCCAGCAGCGCGCCGCCGGATTTGCGGCGCGACGGGTCGATCGAGATCACGGCGATGTTCAGCGCGTCGCCCTGGTCCAGGCGGATGCGGCGGATCAGTTCATCGGTCAGCGAAGACTTGCCTGCGCCGCCGGTGCCGGTGATGCCCAGGGTGGGGGCGGTGATCGCTTTTGCTGCAGCGCTCAGTTCTGCGCGCAGCTTGTCGGAGGCCTTGCCGTTTTCCAGCGCGGTGATCAGCTGGGCCAGCGGGCGGTGGCGGTTCTCGATGTCGCCGGAGCGGATGGCGTCGAGCTGGGTCGGAGAGTAGGTGGACAGGTCGATGTCGCACTGCTGCACCATCCACTGGATCATGCCGACCAGGCCCATACGCTGGCCGTCTTCCGGCGAGAAGATGCGGGTCACGCCGTAGTCGTGCAGGTCGGCGATTTCGCTCGGGACGATCACGCCGCCGCCGCCGCCGAAGACCTTGATGTGCGAACCGCCGCGCTGGCGCAGCAGGTCGATCATGTATTTGAAGTATTCGACATGGCCGCCCTGGTAGGAGGAGATGGCGATGCCCTGCACGTCTTCGGTCAGGGCCGCAGTGACCACCTCGTCCACCGAGCGGTTGTGGCCCAGGTGGATCACTTCGGCGCCCTGCGATTGCAGGATGCGGCGCATGATGTTGATCGAGGCGTCGTGGCCGTCGAACAGGGACGCGGCGGTGACAAAGCGGACTTTGTTCGCGGTCTTGGCCTGCTCCGGCTCAGCGGACAGATTCTTGGCGTTGGCGATGTCGTTCATGTTTTGTTCCTTGGAACGGAGGATTTTTGATTATATGACGTTTACGTTAACGTCAAGTCAAGCGATTCTTCGACCCGGTAAACCAGGGTCCGACCCAAGGGTCAGACCCTGTCTGCGGCGCTGATAGTGGATGGGTCCGACCCTCGGGTCGTACCCAGGTTTGCCGGGTTTAAGCAGCCTGCGCGTGCGCACCGCTCTTAAACGCCGCCATCATCTTGCCCTTGGCCATCTTGTACTCAGCCACGGCCTTTTCCTTCACATGGCCAAAACCGCGGACCCGCTCCGGCAGCGCCGCAATGGCCACCGCCTGCTCATGGTTGCCAGCGGACAACCCAGCCAACAGCTCAGCCACGACAGCACGGTACTCGGTGATCAGGGCGCGTTCCATCTTACGCTCCTCGGTGTAGCCGAAGATATCGAACGCGCCGCCGCGCAGGCCCTTGAACCTGGCCAGTAGCTGGAACGCCTTCCACACCCACGAACCATACTCCGCCTTCACCAGGTGGCCCTTGGCATCCTTCTTCGCGAACAGCGGCGGGGCCAGGTTGAACTTCAGCGAGAAGTCGCCTTCGAACTGGCTCTTCAGCTGTTCCACGAAGCGGCCGTCGGTGTACAGGCGCGCGACCTCATATTCATCTTTATAGGACATCAGCTTGAACAGCGACTTGGCAACCGCGGTCGACAGCTTGTTGCCCAGGCCCAGCGAAGTTTCCTTGGCACGCACTTCGGACACCAGCGCTTCATAGGAGGCGGCATACGCGGCATCCTGGTAGCCGGTCAGGAATTCAACGCGCTTCTTGATGATGGTTTCCAGCGACTGTGGCATCTGCACCACGACCGCCTGGGTCGGGGTCGCGATCTTTTCCACGCGCTTGAAGTCCACCGCGGCGCGGCGGCCCCACAGGAAGGAGCGCTTGTTCGACTCGACCGCCACGCCATTCAGCTCGATTGCACGCAGCAAGGCCGCTTCGCTCAGGGGGATGCGGCCCTTCTGCCATGCGTAGCCCATCATGAACAGGTTGGAGGCGATCGAATCGCCCATCAGCGCGGTAGCCAGCTTGGTGGCGTTGATGAAGTCCACGGACTGCGCACCGCCGACCGATTCGGTGATCAGCGCCTCCACGCTTTCAGCCGGGTACTGCCAGTCGGCGTTCTGCGCGAAGGTGCCTGGCGGCTGCTCGTGCTGGTTGACGATGGCGAAGGTGCGGCCTGGGCGCATTTTCGACACGGCGTCATAGGCGCCGGAAGTCAGCATGTCGCAGCCCAGGATCAGGTCAGCTTCGCCGGTGGCGATACGCTGCGCGCGCAGGTGGGCCGGGCTCTTCGCCACTTTAACGTGGGAAGTCACGGAGCCGTTCTTCTGCGACATGCCGGTCATGTCCAGCACGGAGGCGCCTTTGCCTTCCAGGTGCGCGGCCATGCCCATCAGCGCGCCGACGGTAATCACGCCGGTGCCGCCGATACCGTTGATCAGGATGTTGTACGGCTGCTCGATGCTTGGCAGGACTGGCGCAGGGATGTCGCCCCAGTCGTCCGTCTTCGCGGCGCCGGTCTTGGTCTTCTTCAGCGAACCGCCTTCGACGGTCACGAAGGATGGGCAGAAGCCCTTGGTGCAGGAGAAGTCCTTGTTGCAGGAAGACTGGTCGATGGCGCGCTTGCGGCCGAACTCCGTTTCCTTCGGCAGGATCGACACGCAATTGGACTGGATGCCGCAATCGCCGCAGCCTTCGCACACGGCTTCGTTGATGACCATGCGCTTTGCAGGGTCGGGGAACTCGCCCTTCTTGCGGCGGCGGCGTTTCTCGGCGGCGCAAGTCTGGTCGTAGATGATGACGGTGCAGCCTGGCAGCTCGCGCATTTCGCGCTGCACGGCATCCATCTCCTTGCGGTCGTGCAGGGACACGATGGAAGGCAGGGCGGAACGGTCGGTGTAGCGCGACAGGTCTTCGGTCACGAGGGCGATACGCTTGATGCCTTCGGCCGCCATCTGCTGCGCGATCATCGGTACGGAGACGGTGCCGTCGACCGGCTGGCCGCCGGTCATTGCTACCGCGTCGTTGTAGAGGATCTTGTAGGTGATGTTGACCTTCGCCGCCACGGAGGCGCGGATCGCCAGGTAGCCGGAGTGGAAGTAGGTGCCGTCGCCCAGGTTCTGGAACACGTGCGGCACTTTGCTGAATGCGGCCTGGCCGATCCATGGCGTGCCTTCGCCGCCCATGTGGGTGGTCAGCTTGTTCATCTCTGGGTAAATCGAAGTGGCCATCACGTGGCAGCCGATACCGGCCAGCGCGAAGGAACCTTCAGGCACCTTGGTCGAGGTGTTGTGCGGGCAGCCGGAGCAGTAGAAGGCCGGGCGGAACGGAGTCTCGATGGCCTTCTTCAGCACCGCATCCTTGGCTTCCAGGAAGGCCAGACGGGCCTTGATCTGGTCCTGGATATTGGTATCGGCGATGTAACGGGCAACGCGGCCGGCGATCACGCGCGCCACCTGCGACACCGAGAAGTCAGCCTTCGGCGGCAGCAGCCATTCGCCGCGCGGCGCCACCCATTCGCCCTTGTCGTCGAACTTGCCGATGATGTGCGGACGCACGTCGTCGCGCCAGTTGTACAGCTGTTCTTTCAGCTGGTATTCGACGAACTGGCGCTTTTCTTCCACTACCAGGATTTCGTCCAGGCCTTGCGCGAACTCGCGCACCGAATCCGGCTCCAGCGGCCATGGCATGGACACCTTGAACAGGCGCAGGCCAACCTTGGCGGCCATCGCTTCGTCGATGCCCAGTTCTTCCAGC
Organism: Pseudoduganella sp.; assembly: GCA_039593355.1. Taxonomy (GTDB): domain Bacteria; phylum Pseudomonadota; class Gammaproteobacteria; order Burkholderiales; family Burkholderiaceae_D; genus Rugamonas. The sequence goes on along the minus strand of JBCNPK010000002.1, from coordinate 25,594 downwards.
GCTTCCAGCACGTCCAGGTAGGACTTGCCGGAGGCGATGATGCCCAGCTTGGCGTCCTTGGAATCGATGGTGGTGTGATTGAGCTTGTTCTCGCGGGCGTAAGCCAGGGCCGCATAGATCTTGTAGTCCTGCATCAGCGCTTCCTGGTTGCGCGCCTGCTGGCCCAGGGGGATGGAGGACAGGCGGGCATTCAGGCCGCCTTCCGGCATCACGAAATCCTGCGGGATCTTCACGTCGACGCGGAACGGATCGGCATCGATCGAAGCGCTGGATTCCACGGTGTCAGCCAGCGCCTTGAAGGCAACGGCGCAACCGGAGAAGCGCGACATTGCCCAGCCGTGGATGCCGAGGTCGATGTATTCCTGCACATTGCAGGGATACAGCACCGGGATCATGCAAGCGGAGAAGATGTGGTCCGACTGGTGCGGCAGGGTGGAGGAGTAGGCGCCGTGGTCGTCGCCGGCCACCAGCAGGATGCCGCCGTGCTTCGACGTGCCGGCATGGTTCATGTGCTTGAAGACGTCGCCGCAACGGTCCACGCCCGGACCCTTGCCGTACCACATGGCGAACACGCCGTCGTACTTGGCCGGGCCGATCAGGTCAACTTGCTGCGAGCCCCAGACGGCGGTGGCCGCCAGGTCCTCGTTCACGCCCGGCACGAACTGCACATTGTGCTTTTCCAGGTGTTTCTGCGCCTTCCACAAGGTCTCGTCCAGGCCGCCCAGCGGCGAACCGCGGTAGCCGGAAATGAAACCGCCGGTGTTCAGGCCGGCGCGCGCATCGCGCATCTGTTGCATCATTGGCAAGCGCACCAGCGCCTGGATGCCGGACAAAAAGACTTTACCGGTGGTGGAAGTGTATTTATCGTCGAGGCTGACGTCGTTGAGTACGGGCGAGTTGCTGCCGTCTGGCATGGTGGCTGTCTCCAAAATTCATGATTCGGTGCGTGCCTGGCATTGGTGGGCGCCGGGTAAGCGCGTCCTTGCCTAAGTCACAACGCCTGCGGGTGTGCAGGCCTTTTCAGACGGCGAGTTTACGGTTTACTTTACGTATACGGAAATACGGTTTGGGGATGGGGGTATAAGAAAAAATGATAGCTAGACGAAGCATACTGGCGGCGGCAGTGTTTTTGGCTTCCCCGGGTTGGGCGCTGGCAGGCGTAGCGCGCAAGATGCAGCTGGTGACCAGCCACTTGCCGGCGCTGGTGCATGAAAGCGGCGAGCCGGGCGGGCTGCAGGAAATCGTGGCCGAACTGTGCAAGCGGGCCGGTGTGCGGCCTGCGACGCAGTTCGTGCCATGGCGCCGCGCGCAATTCCTGGCCACCACCATGCCGGCGACCGCCATCTACCCGCTGACCCGCCTGCCGGAACGCGAAGCGCAATACCGTTGGCTGGCGCCCCTGTTCGAAGAAAGTTTCGTGCTGCTCACGGTGCGCGGCAAGCTGCTGCCGCTCGAGCAGATGAAGGACAAGCGCATCGCCTTGCTGCGCGGCGCCGGCCAGGGCTCCATCCTGAAAGACCAGGGCTTCAATCGCTTTGTCGAAGCCAGCTCGATCGACGAGGTGCACCGCTTCCTGCTGGGCGGCATGGCCGACGCGGCATTTGGAGAGCGCCGCATCATTTCGGCCTCGCTGAAAGGTCATGGAATGAACGAAAGCGACTTCGAAACAAGCCCGCCCTTGCGCACCACCACGGCCTGGCTGGCGGGTTCACTGGACTTTGACGAAGCCGATGTCGCCCTGTTCCAGCGTGCACTGGACGCGATGCAGGCCGACGGCACCTTGCGCCGCATCCTGTTGCGGCATCACCTCAATTAGGCAGCAGGCGGGCGCCCGGCCAGGTGCCGCGCCGGCACAGGTCGGCGGCGACTTGCTGGGTCAGCGCGGCGATGGCGTTGGCGGCGTTGGTCAGGGGAATGTTGCGCGAGGCGCACAGCACGACGGTACGGCTGATGGCGGGGCTGTTGATGCGCACGCTGCGCATCTGGCGGTGTTCGATTTCCGGCAGCACCGGGGCCACAGGCAGGATGGTGGCGCCCATGCCGGCCATGATGGCCGATTTCAGGATCGCGATCGAGTTGATTTCGATGACGTTGCCGATCACCAGGCCGGCGGCGCGCGCCATCGCTTCGATGCGCGGCCGTACACCGTGCTGCAGGCCGGGCAGGATCAGGGTGGTGTTCAGGGCTTGCTGCAGGGAGACCGTGTCGCGGTCGCTGAACCAGACCGCGTCGTGGCGGCAAATGAAGCGCAGCTCCTCTTCGGCGAGCGGTGTGGTGGAGAACGGGGTCAGCTGCCCGTCATCGAACAGCACGGCCAGGTTGACACGGCCGCTTTTGAGCTGTTCTGCCAGGTTTCCGGTCAGTTCTTCGGTCAATTGCAGCGTAATGTCGGGATATTGTTCGCGCGCTGCGGTCAGCAGCGGCAGCGCCAGGGCGCCGGAAATGCTGTGCGGCAGTCCCATGGTGACGCTGCCGGAAGGGCGGGCCGACTGGGTGACGGCCGAGCGGGCGTCGGCCACCTGCTTCAGGATCGCCTGGGCATGGTCATAGAAGACTTTGCCTGCATCGGTGCTGACCACCCCCTGGGCGCTGCGATGCAGCAGCTGGGCGCCCAGCTCTTCTTCAAGCTGGCGCAATTGCTGGGTGAGTGCCGGCTGGGCCACATGCAATACCAGTGCCGCACGCGACAGTGATCCGTGGTCGACGATGGCGACGAAGTAGCGCAGTTGGCGAAGTTCCATAGTGCTCTAGGATAACATTGTTAAACAAAGTTTATCCGAGCGGACAGCTATGGATCAGAAGAACTCGGCGGTATCGTTGGATTCGACGGTCTGCAGCTGGCCGCCGCTGACCAGTTCGTCGTAGTGGCAAGCCATATTGCGGCCGTGGCTCTTGGCGTAGTACAGGGCCTGGTCGGCGCGGCCGAGGATGATCACCGGCGCTTCATAGGCGCTGATGCTGACGAAGCCGACGCTCACCGTGACCCGTCCCACTTGCGGGAAGTCGTGCTGCTCCACGTTCATGCGGAAGCGCTCGATGATTTTCTTGGCGTTTTCCAGCGTGGACGAGCGCAGCAGTACCACGAATTCCTCGCCGCCGAAACGGAACACGCGGTCCTGGGCGCGGAAAGACGATTGCAGCAGGTTGGCGATCAGGATCAGCACTTCATCGCCGTACAGGTGGCCGAACTTGTCGTTGACCGCCTTGAAATGGTCGACGTCGACCACGGCCAGCCATTGTTTTTCCTGTTCGTGCGGGGTGCGGCGCTCCAGGCCGTCCGGCGGCACCGCCAGCATATCGTGTTCGATGGTGGCCTGCAGCATCTTGGCCAGCTGGTCGTCGAAAGTCTTGCGGTTCAGCAGGCCGGTCAGCGAGTCGCGTTCGCTGTAGTCGAGCAGGTTCTGGAAATTCCGGTACACGCTGACAATGCCGCCGATGATGTGGATGGTATCGCTGGTGTACGGGGTAGGATTGACAATTTCCAGGCAGGTGTCGGCCTTGTCGCCCATCCAGATCGGCAGCCAGAGCGTGTGCTCGCCATCGGGCGACATGTAGTCGGCGCTCGATTCATGGTGGGCCAGGCAGCGCGCCAGGGCCGGGAACAGGCTGACCGGATCGCCCGGCATTGCTGGATCCGCATACTCTTCCATGCGCGCAGGGCGGCCGCGCTCGATCGTGGCGCGCGGACGCACGTACAGCTGGCCTCGTACATTGACGATGCTCAGCACACGTGCCTGCGTGGCAGACGCCAATTCCGCTACCGCCGCAATCACCGAGATGTCGAGCATCGTGTGATCGCGGTGGCCGGTCATGTCCACCATATGTTTCAGTAGGGAATCCATGTGAGTGTCCGATAACTAGGCGCTCAGTGGCAAAGCAAAGGGGCTTTCTTAAGGATAGCTGATCAGCATAATTCTTTTTTGTATTCTCGGCAATTAACTTTGCGCAATTTCATTTAAAACGCGACCTCATTGCAACACACTTCCCATAACACCAGTTTGACATAGAACACCGCATTGCGAGGAAAAGTTCTGTGCGGAAAGCTTGCGCAATATCAACTTGCTCGTAGGAATGGCTCCTATAGTGAAGCCAATGATGCGCTGCACAGGCATCAGACATTTCCTAGCGAAGGAGTTGATCATGAAAGCACTTTCGGCAGTGAGGCGGTTCATCAGGGATGAGAGGGGCGTGACGGCCATCGAGTACGGCTTGATCGCTTCCGTGATTGCAGTGGCCGTGGCTGCTGCGCTGCAACCAGTCAGGGATGCCTTGGGCACCGTCTTCACTGCGGTGCAAAATGCCCTGAACGGCACCACCTGAGCGGGCCGGCCAGCGGCCCGGTGGCGGCCGGGCGGCTGGCCATTTTTCCCATGAGCGGACTCGAGATCATCCTGCTGTGCCTGGTGGTCCAGGCTGCGGCGTCGGACCTGGCCTGGCGCCGGATCCCCAATGTGCTGGTGCTGGCCGGCTTGCTGCTGGCGCTGGCGCTGCACTGGCGGCTGGGGGGCGGCGGCGCCTTGCTGTCACAAGGGCTGGCCGGCGCCAGCGTGGGCCTGCTGCTGTTTCTGCCGCTGTATGTGCTGGGCGGGATGGCGGCCGGCGACGTCAAATTGCTGGCGATGGCGGGCAGCTTTGTCGGGCCATGGCAGGCGCTGCAGCTCGCCTGGCTGAGCGCCATGGCGGGCGGCGTGCTGGCCCTGGCCTGCCTGCAGCTGGCGCGTTGGCGCGGCAGCAAGGCCGACGGCATGCCCTACGCGGTGGCGATTGCCGCCGGCACGATTGCAAGCGTTGCGTTGGCGCATCGCTGACATTTGCTCCGCCTCAATATCCATCTGGAAACCCATGGCTATCATCGTTTCCAACAGGGAGGTCACCATGATTGATTTCGCAGACGATGAGCAGCCGCTGTTGCCGCCCCCGCCGCGCAGCGTGCACGACACGGGCCTGGAGCCGGCCATGCTGGCCGAACTGGCGGGCAAGGCCTTGCTGGGGGCGGGCAAATGCCATTTATCGGTGCTGACCAGCCGGCTGCGGCTCTCGATCAATGTGCTGCGCGAAGTGCTGGATGGCCTGCAGCGCGAGCAGCTGGTGGAAGTGGCGTGGCGCGGCGATTCCGACATCGATGTGCAGTACCAGCTGACCGGCATCGGCCGCCAGCGCGCCAGCGAATGGCTGGACCGCACGCCCTATATGGGGCCGGCCCCGGTGCCGCTGGACGCCTGGCGCGCGCAGCTGCAACGCCAGGCGCTGCAGCTGCCGCCTGTGCTGGCCTGCGATGTGGCGGCGGTGTTCGGCGACGATTGCCTGCCGCCGCGCGTCCATGAACTGGTCGGCGCCGCCATGCATGCGGGACGTTCGCTGTGCCTGTACGGCCCTTCCGGCAGCGGCAAGAGCACGCTGGCGCGCAGGCTGGGCCGCCTGCTGCAAGGCCTGGTGGCGGTACCGTACGCGGTAGCCGTGGGCAGCGCCGTGATCCAGCTGTACGACGCGGCGGTGCACCTGGCGCCGCCGCCCTTGCCGGGCCGCCCATCCGGCGCGCGCGGCGGCGATACGCGCTGGCTGCTGTGCCAGCGCCCGGTGGTGCAACTGGGCGCGGAACTGGAAGGGGCCATGCTGGAATTGCGGCACGATCCCGCCGGCGGCTGCTTCCTGGCGCCGCCACAGGTCAAGGCTTGCCACGGCTTGCTGATCATCGACGACCTTGGCCGCCAGCGGCTGCCGGCCAACGCATTGCTGAACCGGCTAGCGCAACTGCTCGACACCGGCACCGACCAGCTTACGCTGCCGGGCGGGCATGGCTTCAGCGTGCCGTGCCAGTCCACGCTGGCCTTTGCCACCAACCTGGCGCCGCAAACCCTGCTCGATGGCGCCGCGCTGCGCCGCATCGGCTACAAGGTGGCGCTGGGGCCGTTGCCGGAGGCGAGCTACCGCAGCCTGCTGCGCCAGCAGTGCCGGGCGCGCGGCATCGACGCCGACGAGAGCGCCCTGGCCTACCTGGTGGGCGAGCTGCACCGCGGCAGCGGGCAACCCTTGCTGGCCAGCCTGCCGCGCGAGATCGTGGCGCGCGTGGCTGAATTCGCCGGCTTTGCCGGCACCGTGCCCAGCCTGAATCCGGCCACGCTGGACCAGGCCTGGGCCAGCATGTTTGCCGATGGTGCCGCATGAAAGGCCGGCGCAGCTTGCTGATGCTGGGCCTGGCTGCCGTGCTCGGCCTGGCTGCGGTGCTGCTGGCATCGCGCTGGCTGGTGCAGCGCTCCGCGTCGTCCACTGTGCGCATCGCGGTGGCGGCAGCCGACGTCGGTCTCGGACAGCGCCTGGCGCCGGACATGCTGGCGCTGGCCGACTGGCCGGGCAGCAGCATGCCGGCCGGCGCCCAGCGCGAGCTGGCGCCCTTGTCGGGACGGGTCCTGAAAACCAGCGTGCAGCGCGGCGAGCCGGTGACGGCAGCCAAGCTGGCGCCGGCCGGCACCCTGGGCGGCCTGTCGGCCTTGATCGCGGAAGGCAAGCGCGCCATCACGGTGCGCGTGAACGACGTGGTGGGCGTTGCCGGCTTTGCCCTGCCGGGCAATTTCGTCGACATCCTGGTGTACGCGCCGGGTCAGGGCAATAACGCCAGCGAGCCGGCGCTGTCGAAGATCGTGCTCGAGCGCATCCTGGTGCTGGCCGTGGCGCAGGAAGTGGCGCGCGACGACACCAAGCCGCGCGTGGTGAACGCCGTCACGCTGGAAGTCACGCCCGACCAGGCCGAGCGGCTGGACCTGGCGCGCAGCGTCGGCACCCTGTCGCTGGTGCTGCGCAACCAGGTCGACCCGCGTCCCGCCGCCACGCCGGGCGCGACGCGCCACAGCGTGCTTGGCATGCCCGCGGCGATGGAGGACAAGGCGCCCACGGCGCCGCCGCCCGCTGCACCGCGCCTGGCGCGGGCCGCGCTGCCGCAGCCCGCCGAGCCGGCGCGCTACTGCATCGACGTCATTAACGGCAACCGCAGCAGCAAGGAATGCCTGTGAGGAGCCGCCATGCGATCCGCCACCATCTGCCTGTCGGCCCTGCTGGGCCTTGCCGCTCCGGCCGTCCTGAGCGAGAACCTGCGCTGCACCGGCGCCCCCGCCGTGCCGGGCAAGCTGGCGCTGGAACTGGGCAAGTCCACCCTGATGCGCCTGCCCGACGCGGTGAGCGGGCGCAGCATCGGCAACCCGCACGTGCTGCAAGCGACCCTGGTCGCGTCCGACACGCTGTACCTGGTGGGCGCCGAAATCGGCAGCACCAACCTGATCGTGCAAGGCAGGAGCGGGGCCTGCAGCGTGGTGGAAGTGGCGGTGGGGCTGGACGTCTCGCCGCTGCGCGCCAGCCTGGCCGAATTGCTGCCGCAGGAAGGCGGCATCAAGGTCACGCCAGCCGCCGATGCGGTCGTCCTGAGCGGCAGCGTGAGCGACGGCGCCACGCTGGCGCAAGTGCTGGACCTGGCGCAAGCCTTCGTGCGCCGGGCGCCGCAACCCTTGGAGCGCAAGGACGGCGCCGCGCCGGCGTCGGCGCCGCCCGGACCGCGCCTGGTCAACCTGCTGGCGGTGAGCGCGCCGCAGCAAGTCAAGCTGGAAGTGAAGGTGGCCGAAGTATCCAAGACCCTGCTCGACAAGCTGGAAGCCGGCCTGTCGCTGCGCCACGCCAGCGGCAGTTGGACCGCCATGGTGCTGGCCGACTTCCTGAGCGGCACCCTGGGCAGCGGCGCGTCGCTGGGCAAGGCCAACGGCAGCTTCGTGCGCATCGATGCCGAGCGCCAGGATGGGCAGGTGCGCATCCTGGCCGAACCGACCTTGATGGCGATGAGCGGGCAGGAAGGCAATTTCCTGGCCGGCGGCAAGGTCATGGTGCCGGTGGCGCAGGACAATAACCGCATCACGCTGGAAGAAAAGGAATTCGGCGTCGGCCTGAAGTTCACGCCCACTGTGCTGGCGGGCGGCCGCATCAACCTGAAGGTCGCGCCCGAAGTATCGGAGCTGTCGCGCGACGGCATCGGCGTCAGCACGGGGTCCTTCAGCGGGCGCGCCATCTTCCCCTTGATCACCACGCGCCGCGCCAGCACCACGGTGCAGCTGCAGGATGGCCAGAGCTTCGCCATCGGTGGCCTGATCCGGCATACCACGGTCAACAATGTGAAGGGCGTGCCCTTCCTCAGCGACTTGCCGGTGCTGGGTGCGCTGTTCCGCAGCACCGACTTCCAGAACGACCGCAGCGAACTGCTGTTCGTGATCACCGCCCACCTGGTTAAGCCGGAAGGCGAGGGCGCGGGCCTGGATGGCGCGGCGGCGGCCGCCGCCCAGGCGCGCTACCGCAAGTCCTTCAGCGAGGCGGCGGCTGATAGCGGAGAAAAGAAATGATGCGGCGGCGCGAGCGCGGTTCGGTAGCCATCATGGCGGCCTTCACGCTGCCGGTGGCGGTTGGCCTGTGCGGCCTGGCACTGGAACTGTCGCTGGCCTTCCAGCGCCAGGCCCAGCTGCAGCAACTGGCCGACAGCGTGGCCCTGGGCGCGGCGCAGCAGCTTGACAGCACGGCCAGCGGCATCGTGGCTGCCTACAACAAGGCGCTGCAGACGGCGCTCAACAGCAGGATACGCGGCGTCGGCAATGTGGCCCTGGGCGCCGATGCGCTGTCGTTCGCCGGCGAACCGGACGGCCCCTGGCTGGACTATGGCGCCGCCTCCGCGACGCCGGCCGGCCTGCGCTACGTGCGTGCCGACATGGCGGCGCTGGGCGCCGGTTTCACCAGCCTGCCCGCCCTGTTCGGCAGCCTGCTGGGCACCCGCGGCGCCACCACGGTGGGCGCGCGCGCGGTGGCCGGGCCGAATGGCTTGCGCGTCCTGCCTTTCGCCATCTGCGCGCCGAGCAGTACCCCGGCCGCTGTCCGCGACAATGGCGGCGGGGCGCTGGAACTGGTCCAGTACGGCTTCCGTTTCGGCGTCGGCTACAACCTGCTGGCGCTCAATCCAGCCGCCGGCGCCAGCAGCGGCGAATACTTCCTGGTCGACCCGGTCAGCGCGCCGGGCAGCGCGGCGGCCCTGGCCAGCACCGAGGACAGCCAGGTGGCGCCCTTCATGTGCAGCGGCAAACTGGCCTATCCCTCGCTGGCCGGGCTGTTGCATTTACGCCGCAACGGCGCGTTCGGCTTGTGGCGCCAGCTCAATTCGCGCTTCGGCAGCTACGGCGGTAGCAATGCCTGCGAGCCGTACACGGCGCCGGCCGACACCAATGTGCGCGAGTTCCGCGGCAGCCAGGCCAGCTGGATGAGCAGCTACCCGCCGCAAGCTTCCGCCGCTGGCAGCACGCCGGCGGCCGGCAAGCCGCTGATGACGATCGCCGACAATGCGCCCGTGCTGCCGGCCGTGGCGCCGGCGCAGTACGGCACGCTGTGGGCATATGGACCGGCGCGCCAGTCCAACAACAGCAACTTCGCCTGGAACAAATGGGGCGTGCTGTATCCATCCGCGCCGGCGTTCGCCAACACCGGCATCCCCTGGTCGAGCAGTCCGGCGCCCTACCAGGGCTTCGTCACGGCGCCCGCCGCCGGCATCCCGAGCCGCAAGGAGCGGCGCCTGCTGTACGTGCCGCTGCTGTCCTGCCCCATTGCGGCCGGCAGCGCGGTCGAAGGCAGCGTGCTGGCGGTGGCGCGCTTCCTGCTGACGGCGCAGGCCTCCGCCAGCGAAGTGCCGGGCGAGTTTGCCGGCATTCTCAGCGCAAAAGAGCTGGCGGCGCTGGCCACCGACGTGGAGCTGCTGCAATGAAGCGGCTGCGCTGCCAGGGCATCGCCGCGATCGAAGCCGCGCTGGTGATGTTCGCCACCACTTCGCTGCTGGTGGTCTTCGTCCATTGCGGCCGCATGGCGCTGAACTGCGCTGCCTTGGACCGTGCCGCCAGCGGCGCGGCGCGCTACCTGGCCGCGCTGCCGCTGGAAATCCTGCACGACCCGACCCAGCGCGGTTATGCGCTGGGCGCTGCGCAGGCCATGGTGGATGAAACCCTGGCCGCGGCCAGTGTCGATACGAGCGATGTGCACCTCGACATCACCTGCGATGGCGGCCTGTGCTCCTCGCTGGGGGCCAGCGCCACGCCGGGACGGGTCGGTGTGCAGTTGACGATCCAGTTCCACGACGACCTGTACCTCGCCGGCCAGCCCACCGAGTTGTCTTCCTATGCGGAGGCTAGCCGTGACTACTGAGGCACGCCGCCAGCGTGGCGCGGCCAGCGTTGAATTCGGCCTGGTCTGCCTGCTGCTGATCCCCTTCCTGCTGGCGACGATGGAGTACGGGCGCCTGCTGTTCGTATGGAACGTGCTGCCGGAAGTGACGCGCCGCGCCGCACGGTCGGCGGCCATTGCCGACTTCACCGACGCCGGCGCAATGCAGGCCCTGCGCCGGGCGGCCCTGTTCCGCAGCGACGACAGTGCCCTGCCATTGGCCCCGAACGTGGGTGGCGCCAACCTGCGCATCGAATACCTGTGGCAGGACGCCAGTGGCAACCGGGCGCCGGTGCCGCTGCTGCCGGCCTGCCCGACGGCCAACCGCATCAACTGCGCGCGCGATCCCCACAGTTCCAGCTGCATCAGCTTCGTGCGCGTGCGCCTGTGCGGCGCCGGCGCCGACTGCCCGCAACTCGATTACCAGCCGCTGCTGCCGATGGTGCCGGTGCCGGCAAAGATGCCGCCCGCCCTCACCGTGATGCCGGCCGAGTCGCTTGGCTACGCGCCAGGCCGGCCGCCTTGCCCCTGAACCGCATGCCAAAGGAGATCCCATGAAAGCGCTGTTGATCAGCAATGACGAGCGGTTGCAGGCTGAACTTGCGGCGCAGGGTTCGGCGCGCCTGCCGGCCTTGCAGCTGGTGGCGACGCGGCGCGACTTGCGCGACGCGCTGGAAAGCCTGCTGCCGCAGCCGCCGGAACTGGTGCTGTTCGATGCCAGCGAAATCGAGCCGGCCCATGCGGAACTGCTCGAGCCGCTGGCGCGGCACTATCCGGACACCTCCTTCATCCTCCTGACGCGGGCGCCGCAGCAGGAGCTGCTGATCCGGGCCATGCGCGTGGGCATGCGCGAAGTGCTGCAGCTGCCGCTGGTGCACCGCGCCCTGCATGAGGCGCTCGACCGGATCGAGATCGAGCGTGGCGTGACGGCCATGCGGGAGGGCAAGGCGCTGGCCTTCATGTCCTGCAAGGGCGGCAGCGGCGCCACCTTCCTGGCGACCAACTTCGGTTATGCGCTGGCGGCGCTGGCCGGGCGCAAGGTGCTGCTGCTGGACCTGCATGGCCAGTTCGGCGACGCCACGCTGTACGTCTCGGACCAGAAGCCGGCCATGACCCTGTCCGACATCTGCAGCCAGATAGGCCGCCTGGATGCCGCCTTCCTCGAATCCTGCCTGGTGCACGTGGCGCCCGGCTACGGTGTGCTGGGTGCGGCCGACGACCCCACCATGGCAACGCAGATGAAGCCGGACCATATCGACGCCATCCTGCGCGTGGCGCGCCAGCACTACGACTACGTGCTGCTGGACGTGGGGCGCCAGATCGACGCGCTGTCGCTGCGTGCGCTGGACCAGGCCGACGCCATCTATCCGGTGCTGCAGCTGGCCCTGCCCGATATCCGCGACGGCCGCCGCCTGCTCGACATCTTCCGCTCGCTGGGTTACCCGGGCGGGCGCACGCGCCTGATCGTCAACCGTTACGAAAAGGGCGGCAAGCTGCGCCTGGCCGACCTGGAGCAGGCGCTCGGCGCCGACGTGCTGCATACGGTGCCCAACGACTACCTGTCGGCCACCGATTCGGTCAACCAGGGTATCCCACTGCTGCAGCTGGCGCGCCATAGCCCGGTGGCGCGCAGCCTGGCCGAGCTGGTGGAGACGGTGACCGAGCGCCGCCTGCCGGAAAGCAAAGGCCTGTTCGACCGCCTGTTCGGACGCGCAGAAACGGAACACTGAGCGGAACATTGAAAAGGAGCTGACATGAGCTTGCGAGAACGCCTGGCCTTGGGGGAAGACGCGCACCAGCCGCCGAGCGCCCCGGCGATGGCCGACAGTGCCTACCAGGAGCTGAAAAAGTCCATGCACCAGATGATCCTGGAACGCATCGACCTGGAGCGCCTGAAGCGCCTGACCCCCGAGCAATTCAAGCACGAACTGGCGCTGCTGGTGGCGCGCATCGTGGACGACGAGCGCATCGTGCTGAACCAGGGCGAGCGCCACAAGCTGGTGCTGGACATCCAGAACGAGATGCTGGGCTTCGGCCCGCTGGAGCCGCTGCTGGCCGATCCCGGCGTGTCCGACATCCTGGTCAACACCCACGCCCAGGTCTACGTCGAGCGCACCGGCCGGCTGGAGCTGACCGGCATTACCTTCCACGACAACACGCACCTGATGAAGATCATTGAGAAGATCGTGTCGCGCGTGGGGCGCCGGGTCGACGAATCGAGCCCGATGGTCGACGCCCGCCTGCCGGACGGCTCGCGCGTGAACGCCATCATCCCGCCGCTGGCGGTGGACGGGCCGATCCTGTCGATCCGCCGCTTTTCCGCGCAGCCGCTGTCGATGGAGAAGCTGCTCGAATTCAAGAGCATGACGCCGCCCATGGCCGAAGTGCTGAAGGCGCTGGGCCAGGCGCGCCTGAACGTGCTGATCTCGGGCGGCACCGGCAGCGGCAAGACCACGCTGCTCAATGTGCTGTCCGGCTTCATCCCGGCCAGCGAGCGCATCGTCACCATCGAGGACGCGGCCGAGCTGCAGCTGCGCCAGCCCCATATCGTGCGCCTGGAGACGCGCCTGCCCAATGTCGAAGGCAAGGGCGAGGTGACGCAGCGCGCCCTGGTGCGCAACGCGCTGCGCATGCGGCCCGACCGCATCATCCTGGGCGAGGTGCGCGGCGCCGAGGCGATCGACATGCTGCAGGCTATGAATACCGGCCACGAAGGCTCCTTCGCCACCATCCACGCCAACTCGCCGCGCGACGCGCTGTCGCGCCTTGAGAGCATGGTCGGCATGGCCGGCGCCAACCTGACGCCGCGCACCGCACGCCAGCAGATCTGCTCCGCCATCACGGTGGTGATGCAGCTGTCGCGCCTGACCGACGGCGCGCGCAAGCTGGTCAGCCTGCAGGAGGTGACCGGCATGGAGGGCGACACGGTGGCCATGCATGAGATCTTCCACTTCGAGCAGACGGGGGTCGACGCGAACGGCAAGGTACAGGGCCATTACTACGCCACGGGCGTGCGGCCGCGCTTCGCGGACCGCCTGCGCATGTTCGGGGTGCCGGTGCCCGACAGCCTGTTCGATCCGGGCAGGGTGTACGAATAAGGGGGCTGAAATGGACTTCGCCTGGACCGCCTTTTCCGTGCTGCTGTTCGCCGCCGTGATCTGCCTGTGCGAAGGCGCCTGGCTGTGGTGGAGCAACAGCCATGGCAATGGCGCGCGCCGCGTGGCGCGCCGCCTGCGGCTGATGTCGGGCCGTACCGACAATGCCGGCGGCGGCATCAGCATCCTCAAGGAACGCCGCTTCGCCAGCGCGCCATCCCTCGACGCATTGCTGCGGCGCCTGCCGCACGCAACGGCGCTGGACAGGCTGCTGCTGCAATCGGGCCTGCGCTGGCAAGTGGAGCGCTTCCTCCTGCTGCAGGCCGCGGCAGCGCTGGCGGCGCTGCTGCTGCCCCTTGTGCTGCACCTGCCGCCGCTGCCCGCCGTCATCGCCGCGGCGCTGTGCCTGGCGGCGCCGTTCGGCATGCTGCTGCGATCGCGCGCAGCGCGCGTTCGCCGCATCGAGGCGCAGCTGCCGGAGATGGCCGATTTCCTGGCGCGTGCCCTGCGCGCCGGCCATTCCTTCGCCAACGTGATGCAGATGGCCGGCGACGAGGTGGCCGATCCCCTGGGCGGGGAATTCCGCGCCACCTACGAAGAGGTCAATTTCGGCGTCACCATGCAGGATGCGCTGCACAACCTGGCGGCGCGCGTGCCGCTGACGGACTTGCGCTACCTGGTGATCGCGGTGCTGATCCAGCGCGAATCGGGCGGCAACCTGGCCGAGCTGCTGGACAATGTGTCGCGCATGACGCGTGCCCGGCTTCAGCTGCTGGCGCAGGTGCGCGTGTCGTCGGCGGAAGGGCGCATGTCGGCCTGGGTGCTGACCCTGATGCCGGTCTGCCTGATGGCCGTCATGCAGCTGACCAACCCCAAATACAGCGCGGTGCTGTGGCACGACCCCAGCGGCCAGCGCTTGCTTTGGTACGCCGCTTGCGCCGTGGTGGCCGGCATGCTGTGGATGCGCAAGATCGTCAGGATCCGCGTATGAGCGGCGCCGACATCCTGATCCTGCTGCTGGTGTTCGCCGTAGTGGCGGGGCTGGCCTGGTGGGCGATGCTGGTTTTGTCCAGCGGGCCGCTGCGCGAACGGCTTAAGGCCTTGTCCGGTGGCGCCGATGCGGCGCCCGAGCCGGGGCAGGGCGAGTGGATCGAGAAGGTGGCGCGAGTCGCGGAGCCTTTCAGCCGCCTGTCGCTGCCGGAAGAGGGCTGGGAGCAATCGGCGCTGCGCACGCGCTTCATGAATGCCGGCTGGCGCAATGCGGCGGCGCCCAAGCTGTACTTCGCTGCCAAAACCTTGCTGGCACTGGGCTTGCCGGCCCTGGTGGCCTTGCTGGCCGCAGGCCGCGCAGGCAACACGCTCTTGCTGTTGTGCGCCAGCGCCGCCATTGGCTACTACCTGCCTAACGGCGCCCTGGCGCGCCGTGCCGACAGGCGGCGGCGGGACATCTTCGAAAGCCTGCCCGATGCCCTGGATCTGCTGACCATCTGCGTCGAGGCCGGATTGAGCATGGAGCGCGCGCTGGCCAAGGTGGCGGGGGAGATCCATATCAAGAGCCTCCCCTTGGCACAGGAGCTGCAGCTGGTGCTGATGGAAATGCGCGCCGGTTTCACCAAGGAGCGCGCGCTGCGCAACTTCGCCCTGCGCACCGGGGTGGAGGATGTCGATGCGCTGGTGGCAATGCTGGTGCAGGCCGAGCGCTTCGGCACCAGCATGGGGGAGTCGCTGCGCGTGCATGCGGACAACCTGCGCCGCAAGCGCGCCGTGGTGGCGCAGGAGGCTGCGGCCAAGGTGGCGCTCAAATTGCTGTTCCCGCTGATTTTCTGCATCTTCCCGGCACTGATGATTGTGCTGCTGGGCCCCGCGTCAATCCAGATGAAGACTGTGCTGCTGCCGGCCGTCCAGGCTGGGCGTTAGGAGGTTGCCATGCGCAAGACCATGATCGTTGCTTGTGCGGGAATGCTGGCCGCGTGCAGCATGCCGGTGTGGCCGCCCGCGCCGGCGCCGCTGCCGGCCGTACCCGGGGCTCCAGCGGCGCTGGCGGGCGAGGGGCGCTATGCGGAGGCCATTGCCCTGCTCGAGGAACGTGTGCAGCATGCGCCTGATGCGGCCCTGCTCGGCGACCTTGGCTACGCCTACTACCTTGGCGGACACCTCGAATTGGCGCAGGCAGCGCTGGAACGCGCCTGCCTGCTGGAGCCATCCAGGCCGGTCGCATGGGAACGTTTGGCGGCGCTGTTGGAGGCCATGGGGGAAACGGGCCGCGCATTGGAGGCGATGCGGCATGCGCGCACGCTGCGCGAGGCGGCGGCGGGCACTGCGCCGGCTGTGCGTGCGGAGGACCGGCAGCGGCCAGCGCTTGGCGCCGCAGTCGGGGAGGCGGGCGACGACCTGTGGCCGGCTGGCATGGCGCGCGTCGAGGTGCGGCGGCTGAACGCCGGAATGGTCGAGGTGGCGCGCGTGGAGCGCGCGGCGTCGCCAGCGGCTCCGGCGCCATTGCGGCTGGAGGTCAGCAACGGCAACGGTGTCCGCGGCATGGCTGCCGCCGTGGCGCGGCGTTTGCGGGCGGAGGGGATGCAGGTGGTCCGCCTGTCCAACACGATTCCCTTCAACGTGGAGGAGACGCGGGTCGAAGTGCGCGGCAGCGGCGAACCGCAATTGCGCATTGTACTGGGCAAGGACGCGGGAATAAAAAAGCCGCCCGCGAATGGCGGGCGGCAAGCACCGTGAAGCAACTCACGAGTTGGTGGGAAAGCTTGAAATCAGTTCCAGGACACGCTGCCCAGGCCGCGCGCGGTGGATTGGCGGCTGGCCGGCTTGCCGTACACCGTTGCCGACCCCATGCCGGACAGGCGCAGGTTGGCGGAAGTCTTTGCGTTGAAGGTGGCGCTGCCTAGACCGGTCATATCGGCGTCCACGCTATCGCTTTGCAGCTGCTTCGCGTCCAGGCTGCCGATGCCGCCCAGCTTGGCGAACAGTTGTTTGCTCTGGCCGGAGATGGAAATCTCGCCGGCGCCTTTCAGGTTCAGGTCGACCACGTCGGCCTTGGTATCGCTGACGGTCATGTGTCCCACGCCGGACAGGCGCACGTCGACTTTCTTGAAGCGCGAGGCCACGTTCACCGCCCCGGCGCCGTCCAGGGCGAGGCGCACTTCATCGCCGTCGAAGCCCTTCACTTCAGCCGAGCCCACGCCGGCGGAGACCAGTTCGCGCAATTGCGGCAGCGTCAGTTCCGCCAGCAGCTTGGGGCTGCCGAAATGGATTCCGTTCATTTTTTCGGTGCCGATGCGGATCGTATCGCCGCTCTGCGTCACCGTGATCTTTTGCAGGTAGCGCTTGTCGCCGGAGAGCACCAGGGCCGGTGCGCCTTGCTTCAGCTTCAGGTCTACCACGCCATCCAGGACTACTTTCACGGTGCGGCCGTCAACAGTGCGCGCTTCGGTGATGGTGTCGTCCGCGTGGGCTGCGCCGCCGGCGGCGAGCATGACTGCGGTCATCATCGTGGCGGTGAAGATCTTTTTCATGTCGAGGCTCCGTGAATGTTCGGTTCGATTACAGTGCGGCTTTTTCAGCGGCGCTCAGGCGCTTGGCGGTGACGGTCACCACCGGCATTGCCTTGGCATCGGCCTTGGCGACGATGGCCGCTGGGGCGCTGTGTTTCAGCGGCGTGGCGGCGGTGGCGAAGCCGGTTGCGCCGATCACGGCAACTGCTGCGAGGAAGATGTATTCCATGTTTTTGGCGATGTTCATTTTGCTCTCCGTTCGGTTGGGTTAAGTTCATTTCGCGTTTCGTTGATTGAACTATAGATATGTGCGGTGTCCAGTACTACCGGTGTGCGACGAAATGCAGAAATGGCGACCTGAAATGCAGGAAAGCCGGTGTGACGAAGCGGCAAGCCCCTGTGACGGGGCCCATCGCCCGCTGCGCCAAGGCGCTATATACTCTCCCGCCATGAGAACCTTGCAATTTCTACGTATCCTGGGCGTCAGCCTGCTGGCCTGGAGCATCATCTGCGCCACCGGCGCCCTGTCTTCCTATGGCGCGCTGCTGCAGCGTGGCGACAACCCGTCCTTTGTGGAGCTGTTTCGCGACTGGATCAGCGGGCATGGCCTGATGGTGGTGTTCAGCGCCGTGCTGTACACGGTCCTGCAACGCTGGCCCCAGCTGGTAGCCAGCGCACGGGGGATCGGCCGCAGCTACCTGGCCGTGCTGCTGCTGTTCCTGCCCCTGGAATTCTTCTTTGTCTCCCAGCTGCAGAAGATGAACATCTACGGCGTCTTCGTCGAATGGACCTGGACCACCTTCACCTTCGTGACGATCAGCGGCGTGCGCATCTGGCAGCTGCAGCGTGCGCGCGAAACCGACAACCTGTCGCTGCGCCTGGAGCTGGAGCAGCAGCGCCTGGCGGCCCTGCGCGGCCAGCTGGAGCCGCATTTCCTGTTCAATGCGCTGAACGCGGTCAGCGCCCTGGTGCGCATGGACGACAAGGGCGCGACCCTGAGCGCCATCAGCCGCTTGAGCGGCCTGCTGCGCTACGCCCAGGCAGCCAGTTCGCGCGACTGGGTTACGCTGGCGGAGGAACTCCAGTTCGTGCGCGACTACCTGGCGCTGCAATCGATGCGCTACGGCGAGCGCCTGAGCGTGGCCATTGAAGGCGACAGCGGCGCCGTGCTGGCCGCCGATTGTCCGCCCCTGCTGCTGCAGCCGCTGGTCGAAAACGCGCTGCGCCACGACCTCGATTGCCACGATGGCGCGGGCGATATCCGGCTGCGTTTTGCGGAGCGGGGCGGCATGTTGCACGTCCACGTCAGCAACTCCGTGCGCGAAGTGCCGCCCAATCCAGGCATGGGCCTGGGCCTGCGCAATATCGAGGCGCGCCTGCGCATGGCATGCGGCAATGGCGCTGAACTGCGCACCGCGCGCGCCGACGGCCGCTTTGTCGCCGAGATCAATATGCCGATGTACTTTGCCGCATGAAGATCCGCGCCCTGATCGTCGACGACGAAGAACCCGGCCGCATCAACCTGCGCTATGGCCTGGCCGCGCACGCGGGCTGGGAAGTGGCGGCGGAATGCGCCAGCGCCGCGGCCGCGCGCGCCGCGCTCGCCGAACGGGCGGTCGACGTGGTTTTCCTCGACATCCAGATGCCGCAGGAGACCGGCCTGGCGCTGGCACGCGAACTGGCCCGGCGCGAAGAGCCGCCGCTGGTGATCTTCGCCACCGCCTATAACGAGCACGCCATTGAAGCGTTTGAGGTGCACGCCCTCGATTACCTGCTCAAGCCTTTCGACGACCAGCGCCTGGCGCAGGCCCTGGAGCGCGCCGCCGCCATGCTGGAGCAGCGCCAGCGCGCAGCCTATGCCCGCGCCATGCGCGCCTTCGCGGCGCCGGAGCAGGCCTGGCTCAAGCAGCTGAACGTACGCTCGGTGGGGCGCATCGAATGCGTGCAGGTGGACGAGGTGCTGTGGATCGAGGCGGCGGGCAATTACGTCGAACTGCGCCTGGCGCAGCGGCGCGTGCTGCACCGCGTGCCGTTGGCGCGCCTGGAGCAGCACCTGGACCCGGCCAGCTTCCTGCGCGTGCACCGGCGCGCGCTGGTGCGCCGGGCCGAGGTGGCCGCGCTCGAACGCGATGCCGATGGCGGCAGTCAGCTGCTGCTGCGCTGCGGCGACCGGGTGCCGGTCAGCGACCGCCACCTGCCGGCGGTCAAGGCGCTGCTGGGTTAGACCAGGGCCGCGATGGCCTTGCCCATGTCGGTGGTGGATGCGCTGCCGCCCATGTCCGGCGTGCGCGGACCCTGCACCAGCACGGTTTCGATGGCGCGCATGATGGCGTCGTGCGCCTGCGTGTAGCGCTGGTCGCCGTTGCCGAGGAAGTCCAGCATCATCGCGCCGGACCAGATCATGGCGACCGGGTTGGCGATGTTCCTGCCGTAGATGTCGGGGGCCGAACCGTGCACCGGCTCGAACAGCGAGGGCAGCGTGCGTTCCGGGTTCAGGTTGGCCGAGGGCGCGATGCCGATGGTGCCGGCGCAGGCCGGTCCGAGGTCGCTCAGGATGTCGCCGAACAGGTTGGAGGCCACCACCACGTCGAAGCGCTCTGGGCTCAGCACGAAACGCGCCGCCAGGATGTCGACGTGGTACTGGTCCCAGCGCACGCCGGGGTAGTGCGCCGCCATGGCTTTCACCCGCTCGTCCCAGTACGGCATGCTGATCGCAATGCCGTTCGACTTGGTGGCGGAAGTCAGGTGCTTTTTCGGACGCGATTGTGCCAGTTCGAAGGCGAATTGCAGGATGCGGTCAACGCCCTTGCGGGTGAATACCGCTTCCTGCAGCACGGTTTCGCGCTCGGTGTTTTCGAACAGGCGGCCGCCGACGGAAGAATATTCGCCCTCCGTGTTCTCGCGCACCACGTAGAAGTCGATGTCGCCGGGCTGTTTCCCGGCCAGCGGGCAGGGCACGCCCGGCATCAGGCGCACCGGGCGCAGGTTCACGTACTGGTCGAACTCGCGGCGGAACTTGATCAGGGAGCCCCACAGCGAAATATGGTCGGGCACCGCATCGGGCCAGCCGACGGCGCCGAAATAAATCGCATCGAAGCCCTTCAACTGGTCGAACCAGTCGGGCGGCATCATCTGGCCGTGCTGCATGTAGTAGTCGCAGTTGGCCCAATCGAAGGCGGTGAATTCCAGCGGCAGGCCGAAGCGCGCCGCAGCGGCTTGCAGGGTGCGCAAGCCTTCCGGCATCACTTCCTTGCCGATGCCGTCGCCGGCGATGACGGCGATGCGCTGGCTGCTCACGCGGCCTCCGCTTCCTCGACCGGGGCCGAGCGCATCCACTGCACCAGCGGCCAGGCATCCTTGAAAGCGCCGGCGATCATCGGCAGCAGTTCTTCGGGCTTGTTCAGCGGCAGCTTCACTTCCTGGTAGACGAAGAAGCTTTTCAGCTTGATGAACTCAATGTGCTCGTGTTCCGGATCGAAGCCCTTCGGCGGGCGCTGCAGCTTGTGCTCCTCGGTGATCGAGCCGTAGCGCGCCTTCAGCGCTTTGTTGGCCAGGGCTTTTTTGAAGCCGGCGGCGTCGTTGACCATGTGCTTGCGCAGGGCCTTCAGGCGGTGCGGCGGCGGGATGTATTCGCCGGCGCCGATGCCCAGGATGCCGTCGGGGCTGATCTGGAAATACCAGGTCGGGCCGCCCGCCATGCTGGGGCGGCGCATATCGTTGGGCGCGATGGCGGCCGAGAAGTGGGTCTTGTACGGGCTCTTGTCGTGGGCAAAGCGCACGTCGCGGTTGATGCGGAACATGGCTTTCTTCGGATTGCAGAATTTCACCTGGGCGTCGAACTTGCCCAGCTCCGCGATCACCTGGGTCACCAGCTCCAGAAATTCCTCGCGCAGGATGTCGTAGCGCGGCTTGTTCATCACGAACCAGGGGCGGTTGTTGTTCTCGGACAGTTCCGTCAGGTAGCGGGTCAGGTCGCGCAGGTGCATATTATTTTTTGGCTGGGGGGCGTTTGCCCACGGTGAGTTGGAGTTCGCTTTCGCGGCTCTTGCGCAGGATGCGCATGGTCGACTGGCCGCCCGGCGACAGCTGGGCGATCAGGTTCAGCATTTCATTGGTGTCCTTGACCGGCTTGCCGTCCACCGACAGCAGGATATCGCCCGGTTTCATGCCGGCCTTGTCGGCCGGCCCGTTGCGCACCACGCCGGCGATGATGGCGCCGGTGTCGCGCTGCAGGCCGAAGCTGTGCGCCATTTCCGGCGTGATTTCCTGCGATTCCACCCCGATCCAGCCGCGCACCACGTGGCCGTCCTTGATGATGGCGTCCAGCACCGTGCGCGCCGTGCTGACCGGGATGGCAAAGCCGATGCCGACCGAGCCGCCGGTCTGGGAATAGATCGCCGAATTGATCCCCAGCAGGTTGCCCTGGGTATCGATCAGCGCTCCGCCCGAGTTGCCGAAGTTGATGGCGGCGTCGGTCTGGATGAAGTTTTCGAAGTGGTTGATGTGCAGGTTGTTGCGGCCCAGGGCGGAAATGATGCCCATGGTCACCGTCTGGCCCACGCCGAACGGGTTGCCGATGGCCAGCACCACGTCGCCGACCTTGGCCTGTTCCATTTGACCCAGGGCCACCACCGGCAGCTTGTCCAGCTCGACGCGGACCACAGCCAGGTCGGTTTCCGGATCGGTGCCCACCAGTTTGCCGGCGGCCTTGCGGCCATCGGGCAGCACGACCTGGATTTCGTCGGCGCCTTCCACCACGTGGTAATTGGTCAGGATATAGCCCTGCGGGCTGACGATCACGCCCGAGCCCAGGCTGTTCTGGTCATCATCCTCGTCGCGGTCGCCGAAGAAGCGCTTGAAGAACGGGTCGCGCGACAGCGGATGACGCTTGCGCACCGCTTTCGAAGTCAGGATATTCACCACCGCCGGCATGGCGCGGCTGGCGGCATAGCGGTAGGAGCCGGGGGAATGGGGCAGGCCGGCATTGGCCGGCGCACTGCCGCGGCTGGCCGCGACGGCGGCGGGAGCGCCGGCAAGCGGCGCCGGCCGCTGCACGGCCGTATAAACAAAGTACAGTGCCAATGCGATGGTCACCGTTTGTGCAAACAATAACCAGAGTCGACGCATGGCGGTTTTGCTACAAAATGGGAGTTAACCCCTATTTTCGCAAAGAATCGCGGATTTCGCGCAGGAGCACGATATCTTCTGAAGGTGGAGCAGGTTCCGCCGCTGCGGCTGCGGCCGGGGCTTCGGCGCGGCGCAGCTTGGCCACCAGGCGTACCATCTGGAAGATCACGAAGGCCAGGATGACAAAGTTCAGCAGAATCGTGAAGAAATTGCCGTAGGCGATCACCGCGCCCAGCTTCTTGGCCTCGGCCAGGGCCAGGTTGTGCGCCTGGCCATTGAGCGGAATGTAATAGTTGGCGAAATCCAGGCCGCCCAGCAGCATGCCGATCGGCGGCATGATCACGTCGGCCACCAGGGAATCGACGATCTTGCCGAAGGCGGCGCCAATGATCACACCGACCGCCAGGTCGATCACATTGCCCTTCATGGCAAAGTCTTTAAATTCTTGCATCATTCCCATAGCAGGTTCTCCCAGGAAGTTTATGGATTTGTGTCAACTTTGCTGCAATTTCATCGAACACGCAAGGGGCGCAACATTGGGATGGATTAGTTAATTGCAAGGTTTTGCTTCAAATCGCTGATGCACTCCTCTATAATTTAAGGTTGCTAGAAGCTTTGTTATCGCTTAATAAAGATTTCGGATTTTTACTGATTGGGGTTTGTATGAGTATCGAAAAGCAGGTCGATTCCAGCCGGCGCGGTCTGCTCGTCGCAACATGTGCGGCGGGTGGCGTGGTTGGTTTGGGTGCTACGGGCGCCCTGGTAAGCACTTTCCAGCCTTCCGAGCGCGCGAAAGCGGCCGGTGCGCCGGTGGAAGTGGATATCTCCTCGCTGCAGCCTGGCGAACTGAAAACCGTGGAATGGCGCGGCAAGCCGGTCTGGATCCTGAAGCGTACCCCGGAAATGGTGGAATCGCTGGCGAAAGACGAAGCCGAACTGGCCGATCCGAAGTCCGAACGCACCCCCGACGATCTGACCCCGGAATACGCCCGTAACCGCACCCGCTCGATCAAGCCGGAAATCCTGGTAGCCGTCGGCATCTGCTCGCACCTGGGCTGCTCCCCATCGTCCAAATTCAACCCAGGCCCGCAGCCTTCGCTGCCGGACAACTGGCTGGGCGGCTTCCTGTGCCCATGCCACGGCTCGACCTTCGACCTGGCCGGCCGCGTGTTCAAGAACAAGCCAGCACCGGACAACCTGCAAGTCCCACGCCATATGTACCTGGGCGACACCAAGCTGGTCATCGGTAAAGACGAGAAAGGCGAGGCATAATCCATGGCCGCATTCAAGGAAACCAAATTCCCGGCCGACGCTCCGGCCGCGCAGAAGGCACTGGGCTGGGTCGACGACCGCTTCCCGCTGACCAAATTGTGGAACGACCAGTGGGGCAAGTACTACGCTCCCAAGAACTTCAACTTCTGGTACATCTTCGGCTCGCTGGCCATGCTGGTGCTGGTGCTGCAGATCGTCACCGGTATCTTCCTGACCATGCACTACAAGCCGGACGCCGGCCTGGCCTTCGCATCGGTCGAATACATCATGCGCGAAGTCCCATGGGGCTGGCTGGTGCGCTATATGCACTCGACCGGCGCCTCGGCCTTCTTCATCATCGTGTACCTGCACATGACCCGCGGCCTGATGTACGGCTCCTACCGCAAGCCACGCGAACTGATCTGGCTGTTCGGTTTCGCCATCTTCCTGTGCCTGATGGCCGAAGCCTTCTTCGGCTACCTGCTGCCATGGGGCCAGATGTCGTACTGGGGCGCCCAGGTGATCGTCAACCTGTTCGGCGCGATTCCGCTGATCGGCCCTGACCTGTCGCTGTGGATCCGCGGCGACTACGTCGTGTCGGACGCAACCCTGAACCGCTTCTTCGCCTTCCACGTGATCGCCATCCCGCTGGTGCTGCTGGGCCTGGTGGCTGCGCACCTGATCGCGCTGCACGAAGTCGGTTCGTCCAACCCGGACGGCATCGAAGTGAAAGAAAACCTGGGCCCGGACGGCCACCCGGTCGATTCGATCCCATCGCACCCGTACTACACCGTGCACGACCTGTTCGGCGTGTCCGTGTTCCTGACCATCTTCTCGGCCGTGGTGTTCTTCGCGCCTGAGATGGGCGGCTACTTCCTGGAGTACAACAACTTCCTGCCGGGCGATTCGATGAAGACCCCGCCGCACATTGCGCCGACCTGGTATTTCACCGCCTTCTACTCCGTGCTGCGCGCCACCACCTCCGACTTCCTGTGGGTGCTGATGGCCGGTATCGCCGCCTACACCGCCTTCCTGTGGCTGAAGTCCAAGCTGTCGGGCATGGTCAAGATCATCGTCAGCGTGATCGCGCTGCTGATGATCGTCGGCATGCTGCCAGGCGCGCTGGATGCGAAGTTCTGGGGCGTGGTGTTCTTCGGCGGTTCCGTGGTGATCCTGGCCTTCCTGCCATGGCTGGACCACTCGCCGGTGAAGTCGATCCGTTACCGTCCTGACTGGCACAAGTATGTGTACGCCGGCCTGGCCATCGCCTTCGTCGCCCTGGGCTACCTGGGCACCCAGCCGCCAAGCCCAGTCGGCACCATCATCGCTCAGATCGCTACCCTGTACTACTTCAGCTTCTTCCTGCTGATGCCATGGTGGAGCGCAATGGGTACGTTCAAGAAGGTGCCGGACCGCGTTGTGTTCCACGCGCACTAATCGGACGACCAGAACGCTAAGCAAAGGACTAATAAATGATCTTTTCCAAGAAACTGCTGGCCCTCTTGGCCCTGGTACCGGCGCTGGCCTTCGCGAATGAAGGCGGCTACCCGCTGGACAAGGCTCCGGACCGCTCGCACAACATGGCTGCCCTGCAAAACGGCGCCAAGCTGTTCGTGAACTACTGCCTGAACTGCCACAATGCCTCGTCCATGCGTTACAACCGCCTGCGCGACCTGGGCCTGAGCGAAGAGCAGATCAAGAACAATCTGCTGTTCACCGGCGAAAAAGTGGGCGAAATGATGACCACCGCGATGCCGGCCAAGGACGCCAAGGTCTGGTTCGGTACCGTGCCGCCTGACCTGTCCGTGATCGCCCGCGCCAAGGCGACCCCGTCCAACACCGGCAGCGATTACCTGTACACCTACCTGCGTACCTTCTACAAGGACGACACCCGCCCAACCGGCTTCAACAACATGGTGCTGCCGAACGCGGCCATGCCACACGTGCTGTGGGAGCTGCAGGGCGTGCAAGCGGCCAAGTTCGAAGAAGTGGAAGACCCGCATGAACACGGCAAGAAGGTGCACAAGTTCGCCGGCTTCGAGCCAGTGACGAAGGGCACCATGAGCAAGATCGAGTACGACACCGCCGTGGCCGACATCGTTGGCTACATGGAATGGATGGCCGAGCCAGCCGCACAGAAGCGCAAGCAGCTGGGCGTCTGGGTACTGATCTTCATGTCCATCTTCGCGGTACTGGCATGGCGCCTCAACGCGTCGTACTGGAAAGAAGTTAAATAATCAGCGTGCGCCGGCTTGTCTGGCGCGTGTTTGCGCCGTCCGGCATGCCGGACGGCCCAACTGGGGTGAACCGTTCGCGGTCTCGCCCCCTTTGTTTCTAAGGAACTAGGAAAATGATGGTTCTCTATTCGGGCACTACCTGCCCATTCTCCCA
>JBCNPK010000019.1:0-104721 GCA_039593355.1 Pseudoduganella sp. | reverse complement strand
GTATCCTGAAAATGGGTTTCCGTCATGGCGACAACGCTCCAATGGCTTTCGTTGAGCTGGTGGACCGTCCAGAAGTCAGCTCCGCTGACGAGGCACCAACCGCTGAGTAATCTCAGACAGGTTTATTAAAAAGCCGGGCATTGCCCGGCTTTTTTTTTATTTCACCCAGCCCAGCGTGTGCAACAGCGGCGCGCCGTACCGGTATTCGGTCAGCATATTCTGGTCGGTGATCACTTCCAGCGGCCGTCCGGCGGCCCGCGCCGCCTGCGCCTCGTCGAAGGCGGTGAATTGTTCCAGGTCCTTGTGTACTTTCGCCAGGACCTCGGCTTGCGCGACGTCGACCAGCGCACCCAGGCGGCGTATGGCTTCCGCCTGCTCCGGCAGGGCCAGCGCGTCCCCCGCCACGACGAAATTGCGCAGGCGGTAGACCTTGCCGAACACGCTCGCTGCCGTCTTGTAGGCATCCTCGGAGCCGGTGCTGTTAAAGGCCAGCACGGCGCCGGGCAGCATGTGCTGGCGCATCTGCCGCAGGAAGTCCTGGCTCAACAGCAAAGTGATATAGGCGCGGTAGTGGAAGGTGGTATTCATGACCACCAGGTCGTATTGCTCTTGCGGGTGGCGCTTGAGCCAGCGCCGTCCGTCGTCGAAGTGCATGGCAATGCGTGGGTCGTGCAGGATGGGGCGTACGGCATCGTACTCGCGAATGATGTCGACATAGCCCGGGTTGATCTCGAGGACGTCGATGTGCTCCACGCCGGGGAATGATTGCAGCACCCGGGTCCAGGAGCCGGCGCTCATGCCCAGCACCAGAACCCGTTTTGCTTGCGGCTTCACGGCGGCGAGCATGTAGACGCGCGAGATCAGGTTGCTGTCTTCCATGTAATCGGTATTGATGCGGCCATCGTAGGCGTTGCCGCCAAAGACGATATCGGGTCCGGTCGCAGCGCGCATCAGGTGGATGATGCCGTAGCGGTTTTCGACGGCTTCCTTGAACCTGAATTGACCTTCGCTGCGGTTGTTGACCAGCGTGGAGAGCATCACCGGCGGCACCGCCACGATCAAGCTTGCCGCCAGCGCGGTGCTGCCGGCCAGGGTCGGCAACGCCAGCCGGCCGCCTCCGGCCAGCCAGCAGAACGCGGCGCTCACCAGTGTCGCCCCCGCCATCAGGGCGAAACTTTGCTGCAGCGTGCAGTACTGCAGGATCACAAACCCGGTGACCAACGGACCGAGGGTGGCGCCGGCGATATTGGCGAAATACACCCGCGATACCGAGGACCCGACCGAACGCGCGTTGGCGGAAGTACCCAGGTGGTGCGCGATCGGGAACACGATGCTCTTCAACGATGCCGTCAGCAGCACGCACAGCATCATCATATTGGTGCCCATGGCCTTGGAGCCGCCAAAACAGAAGACGACCAGCCACGGCATGACCATGTCCATCGCGGCCGCCAACAGCAGCACGCCGGCGGCGATGAGATAAAGATTGCCGCCCCGGGCGCAATAGCGTTTGCCCCAGTTGGCGCCGAGGGCGATGCCCAGCAGGTAGATAGCCAGGATGAGGCCGAAGGCCTGCGGCGCGCCGCCATAGGAAAAGCTCGCCATGCGCACCCAAAGGATTTCCTGGCTCAGGCTCAGGAAGCCCATCAGGAACGAGAGGAGGTGTGCGGCGCCGATCATGCCGGCTCCTTGGGTCGACCGAAGTAGACCACGCTGGCCACGATGAAATTGCCGGCTGCGGCCAGGTAGATCGACTGGTCCAGCGTCAGGCGATGGAACATCAGTGCGCCGGCTGCCAGGGCGCCGAGCGCGGCGCCCATCGTATTCGACCAGTACAGCTTGCCGATCGAGACGCCGACGTTGGCATTGTCGCGGAACAGGTGGGCCACCAGCATGGGCAGGGTGGCGCCCATCAGGCTGGCAGGGACCAGGATCAGCAGGAAATTGACGGCGGCGATCACCGGCAGGCTGCTGTGCAGGAAGCGCGCGCCGACAGCCGGGATCAGCCAGGGGCTGGCCACGCCGAACAGGCCAATGCCCAGTTCGCACAAGGCGAACAGCTCCATGGTGCGGCTGCCGAGCCGGTCGGCCAGTTGGCCTCCGGCCAGGGCGCCGCAACCGAGGCCCAGCATGAAGGTGGAGACAACGATCGTGATCGACTCGATGTCCACCCCAAACGCGCCGAACAGCAAGCGCTGCCAGGCAACCTGGTAGACCAGGGCCGATACGCCGGAAAGGAAGAAGACCCCCAGCAAGGGCGATTCGGGACGTGCGGAATCGGTGCGCTTCATGTCCGCGCTCCCGGGCCAGGGTTAAAAGACGGGTAGAAATCTTGCATGATTGCACCCTAGAAAAAGTCCGCCTAGTCTTGCATATTCCTGCCAAAAAAGCATGATTGGGCGTGCATTCCTTCCGCACGCATGCAACATTACGGCGTGGGGGCGCGTTTCGAAGGCAATTCTCTGCAATACCTTAAAGCAGCGTTAAGGCGTCCGGTGTACCATTGGCGTGCCCGATCGATTCACCGTTCAAGACCATGCACCGACAAGCGTCCTCCTTCCAGGCGTGGCTGTTCGCCGCGCTCTCGCTCTTTGTTCTCCTGTTTGCCGGCGCTGCGCGCGCCGACGAGGAATTTCTCGATCCGCAGGTCGCGTTCAAGTTTTCCGCCAAGGTAGTGGAGGGCAAAGCGGTCGCCGTGACTTACGAGATCGCCGATGGCTATTACATGTACCGCGAGCGCTTCAAGTTCGCGGCCGAGGGCGCGACGCTGGGCGAGCCGCAGATCCCGCCGGGCAAAGTGAAATTCGATGAGACCTTCAACAAGAACGTCGAAACCTATCACAACCAGGTGACCATCGTTATCCCGGTCCAGGCACCGGGGCCATTCACCTTGAAGGCCACCAGCCAGGGCTGCTCCGAAAAGGGCTTGTGCTATTCGCCGATGGAATCGACGGCGCGCTTGATGGTCGTTGGCGGCGCCAGTTCGTCTGCGGGCAACAACCTGTTCGGACTTGGGGGAGGGCAGGGCGCGGCAGCGGGCGGCCGGAGCGTTGCGGGAGGCGCGCCCCAGGCAGCCGCCGACACGCAGGCTGGCGCAGTTGGCGCACCGGCAGCCGGCGCGGCTGCGCAAGCTCCAGCGGCGGGCAGCGTGGCGGCCGGCGGCAAAGCATCCGGCGAAAGCGAAATGGGCAGGATCGAATCTGCACTGAAAGGCGGCAGCCTGCTGGTGATCGCACCGCTGTTCATCCTGCTTGGCCTGGGGCTGTCCTTTACGCCTTGCGTGCTGCCGATGGTGCCTATCCTGTCCTCGATCATCGTGGGCGACGGTATCGGTCCCGGGAGGCGTTCGCGCGGCTTTGCGCTGTCTCTCAGCTACTCGCTGGGCATGGCGATTGTTTATACGGCACTGGGCATTGCGGCCGGCCTGATTGGCCAGGGCCTGTCGGCTGCGCTGCAGAACCCTTGGGTGCTGGGCGTCTTCGGCCTGCTGATGGCGGGCATGTCGCTGTCCATGTTCGGCGTGTTTGAATTGCAGGTCCCGGCCGGGATGCAGTCGCGCCTGGCGAGCGCATCGAACCGCCACTCCGGCGGCAAGCTGGCCGGCGTGTTCGCCATGGGCGCCATCTCCGCGCTGATCGTCGGTCCATGCGTGGCAGCGCCGCTGGCCGGCGCCCTGGTCTACATCAGCCAGACCCGCGACGTCGTTATTGGCGGCCTGGCGCTGTTTTCGATGGCGGTTGGCATGAGCGTTCCGCTGCTGCTGGTCGGCGTGTCGGCCGGCGCGCTGGTGCCGCGTGCAGGCGTCTGGATGCAGGGCGTAAAGCGCTTCTTTGGCGTGCTGATGCTGGCCATGGCCTTGTGGCTGGTGTCGCCGGTCCTGCCAGGCAAAGTGCAGATGATAGGCTGGGCTGTCCTCGGCGTGGGCTATGCCTTCTACCTGCTGACCCATGAGCAAGGGAAATGGCTGCCGAAAGCCGTTGCCGCCTTGTTCGCGGCGCTGGGCCTGATCCAGATCGCCGGCTTGGCCACCGGCAGCACCGATCCGCTGCACCCGGTTGAAAGACTGGCCGGCCGCGCCGACAAGCACCTGAAATTCACCCGCATCAAAACAGTGTCGGACCTGGATGCAGTGCTGGCGCAAACCGGCGGCAAAACCGTGATCCTCGACTTTTATGCCGACTGGTGCGTGTCCTGCAAAGAGATGGAGAAGTTGACCTTCATCGATCCGGCTGTGCAGCAGAAGCTGGCCAACACGATCTTGCTGCAGGTGGATGTGACGGCGAATAACGATGACGACAAGGCCATGCTGCAGCGCTTCACGCTGTTTGGCCCGCCCGGCATCATCATGTTCAACGCCGCTGGACAGGAAATTCCTGACGCGCGGGTGATTGGCTTCCAGGATAAGGAGAAATTCCTGCGGTCGCTGGACAAGCTGAACTAAAAAAAAGGGCGCCGAGGCGCCCTTTTTTTGCAGCTTAGTTCTGCTGGTGCTGCATCATGCGCGCATGCGCGTGGCGACCGAAATGGCTGGCCTTTTCATCGAACACCTTTTGCTGTTCCGGCGTCAGCGTGGCGTAGAAAGTCTTGGTGGCTGCCAGGTTGCTCTCCATGCGGGCAATATGCGCCTTCGCCATTTCAATGTGTTTTTCCATGCGCTGCGGTGCCGGCATGTCTTTCATCGCAGCGCGATCAAACTGGCCGCGCTGCGGCATGTTCGATTTCATCGCCGCCAGATAGGCCTGCCATGCGCCTTCCTGGGCCGGCGTGATTTTCAGCGCATCGTGCATGCGTTTTGCATGCTGGTCCATACGCTCCTGCATTTTGACAGGGTCGAATTTGGTGGCCGCATATTGATGCTGCTGGCCTTCTTCTGCCATGGCTGGCAAAGCGGACGCACCAAAACCAATGAGCGCTGCGCCGATAACAAATGCTTTATGCAAGGTTTTCATCTTAAATCCCTTCAGAATGAACTGGTGAAAATGTGCTCTCGCACAGCACATGGAAGCATCTTCGCCATTTACTGTTTCCGCCAAGTGTCCCCCATCAACGACTTTGTATCCAGTTGTTGCACATTCCATTTCTATATGCCAACATTGCATTTTATTTAAAACTCTATTTGTGAAGGAAGGTCATGCGTGCTCATTGGATAGGATTGATGGCGGCGCTGGGGCTCCTGGCGGGCTGTGGCGGGAGTGGTGGCGGCCAGACGGGCAACGAATCGCCGCAACTTGAAACGGGTCCAAAGACTTATGTTGCGGCGAAGCCGACTGCCAGCGACTATTACACTTATAAACTCGTGAGCCAGGAGGGCTCCGCTCCGGCTACTTCGAGCTATATCACTGCATCGGTCAGCAATGTAGCGGCCGACGGCGGAATTTCCGTCACCTTCCTTTACGATGCGCCGAACTTGTCGGCGACTTCGCTGGGCGACCCAAAATTCAATTCCAGCACATCGATTGGCAACTATGATGGCCTGGGCCGCTGGCTTGGCACGAAGAATGGCTCAAGCTGCACGAGCGCGCCAAACCAGCCTTACTACCCCATAGCGCCGCTAACGATTTCTGTCGGCATGAATTGGCAATTTTCCGGTGTCGTGACGGATAGCTGCTCGCCGGACGTACCGACCCAGACTACCGTTGAAATCAAGGACAGCGCGGTCGCCCAGGAGTCGGTCACCGTGGCGGCCGGGACTTTTAACACCATCAAGGTGACCAGGAATTCCAGCGAAAAAAACAATGTCTCCACTGTCGTCATGGAGCGTAATTGCTGGTGGGAGCCAAATCTGGGAATCGAGGTCAAATGCGTGTCCACCTCGACCAAGACCAGCAGCGCAAGCGGGGTCTCGATTTCCCAGAAGGAGTCGTGGGAAATGCTCGGCTATGCCAACCAGCAGCTGGCCCGCAAGGCAGATACGGTGGTCAGATTTGTCGGCGCCTGGAAGGGCACCTACTTTGGTGGCGGCTTTTACCCGGGTAACATCCAGAAAGAATGCCATCTCGCGGTTGACGTGGATGGAAGGGCACGGGGCTACTGCCTGGGGGCTGCAACCTCGTTCATTTTCTCCGCCACGGTGGGGGCAGACGGGGCCCTGAATTTCATTGGAGACCCCGACTATCCTGGCATGACAATGACGGGCAAGCTCGGCAACCTGACGCAGATGAGCGGCGAGTGGAGCATCCCGTCTAGAGCCGCCAGCGGTACCTGGGACTTGGCTCAGGAATAGTGGCCGGCGGGAGTTTGTAACGCAATGTGTAGACCGGACCGGTTTACACATGGCGATACAAACTGGTTCCCCAGCCCAGGCGTATCAAGGGATAATTGTAGGCATGGAAAATTCCGCCTCAATTCTGATTGTCGACGACGATCGCGATATCCGTACCCTGCTGCAGGATTACCTGGAGACCAACGGTTACCGTACACAGGGCGCCGGCGACGGCGCCGCGATGTGGAAACTGCTGGACAACAGCAAGCCCGACCTGATCGTGCTGGACCTGAACCTGCCCGGCGAAGACGGCCTGACCCTGTGCCGCAAGCTGCGTGCCCACTCGACCCTGCCGGTCATCATGCTGACCGCCCGCAGCGAACCGCTGGACCGCATCCTCGGCCTGGAAATGGGGGCCGACGATTACCTGCCCAAGCCTTTCGAGCCGCGCGAACTGCTGGCGCGCATCCGCAGCGTCCTGCGCCGCTCCACCACTACCGCCGCCAGCGGCGTCGAGAAAGCCAGCCGCATCCGTTTCTCCAACTGGGTGCTGGACCTGACTGCGCGTCACCTGGTCAACCCGCAAGGCACGGTGATCATGCTGTCGGGCGCTGAATTCCGCCTGTTGAAGGTTTTCCTCGAGCACCCGAACCGCGTGCTGAACCGCGACCAGCTGCTGAACCTGACCCAGGGCCGCGACGCCGACCCCTTCGACCGCTCGATCGATATCCAGATCAGCCGCCTGCGCCAGAAACTGGGCGAGGACGCGCGCCTGCCGCAGATCATCAAGACAGTGCGTAACGGTGGCTACGTGCTGGCCGGGACGGTGGCGGTGGAGCCGGACTGATGAAATCCTTTTTCCGGGGCATGACGGGCCGGGTCTTCCTGGTCCTGATGCTGGGCATTCTTGCCTCCGCCGCCCTGACGCAGTACCTGGCCGTCAACGAGCGCCAGCGCACCTTGCAGCGCTATCGCGACTACTTTGCCCTCGAGCGCGCCGAGCAGATCATTTCCACGGCCGGCGTGGTGCTGCCGGACTCGCGCAACCAATACCTGCGCGTCGCCAGCATGGGCGCCATCAAGCTCGAAGTGCTCAACCAGCTGACCGGCGTCAGCCCGCAGCAGAGCGAATTCGCCGCCACGCTGAGCAACCGGCTGGGCAAGGAGTACACGCTGCGCTCGCTGCTGGAGCGTCCCGATGCCTGCGACCGCCCGACGCCGACCTACACGGCTTTTCCGGTGTTTGGCGCCGGCACCGGCATCTGGCGCGGCACCTGCGAATCGCTGGCTGTGACCATGCCCGACGGCCAGCACTTGAAACTGTCCATCATGCCGCCGCGCCAGCCGGCGCCGACCGGCAAGAATGAATATGCCGCCTTCGTGCCTTTCCTGCTCAGCATTGCCGTCCTGGCCTACCTGGTAGCGCGCATGACCATGGGGCCGCTGAACAAGCTGGCCGACGCCGCCAAGAACCTGGGCAACGACATCAACCATGCGCCGATCAAGCTCGGCGGCGCAACCGAGATCCGCACCGCCTCGGCCGCTTTCAACGCGATGCAGGCGCGCATCCGCCAGCACATAGCCCAGCGCACCGAAATGCTGGCTGCCATCACCCACGATCTGCAGACCCCGCTGACGCGCATGCGCCTGCGCCTGGAAAAAGTGCAAGACCACGAGCTGCAAGCAAAGCTGCTGGAAGACCTGTCGGCCATGCAGCAAATGGTGAAGGAAGGCCTGGACCTGGCGCGCAGCATGGATACCACCGAAGCCATGCAGCGCGTCGACCTCGACGCCTTGCTCGACAGTGTCTGCGCCGACGCCGCCGACGCCGGCCAGGAGGTCGACCTGAAAGGCCGCGCCGCCATGGACCTGATGGGCCGCCCGCTCGACATCCGCCGCTGCCTGGTCAACCTGATCGACAATGCCGTCAAGTACGGCCAGCGCGCCCACGTGACGGTAGAGCGCATGGCCGGCGCTTCGCGCGTGCGCATCCGCGACGATGGCCCTGGCATACCGGAAGACCAGCTGGCGCAGGTGTTCGAACCGTTCTACCGCCTGGAGTCCTCGCGCAACCGCTCCTCCGGTGGCACCGGCCTTGGCCTGACGATCGCACGCAATATCGCCGAGCAGCACGGCGCCAGCCTGAGCCTTACCAACCATCCAAACGGTGGCCTGGAAGCGACCCTCGTGTTCCCCGAATTTTATGCAGGAAAGTAGTTCGATCTCATGAAGAAGAAAACTCTGGCAGTAGTGGTAGCCCTGGCCGTGGCAATCGGCGGCGGCGCCTGGTACACGAATAAGGGGCCGGCCGAGCAGGCCGCCGGGCAGGCGCCAGGCGGCAAGGGCAAGGGCGAGCAAGGACCGACCACCGTGAACGTGGTGGCGCCGCTGCGCCAGGACGTGCCGGTGGCCTTGGCAGCGAACGGTACGGTGAGCCCGATCTCGACTGTCGACCTGCACCCGCAAACCACCAGCACCATTGTCAAAGTGCATGTGAAGGAAGGCCAGTTCGTGAAGCAGGGCGAACTGATGTTCTCGCTCGATGCCCGCACCGAAGCGGCCAATGTGGAGAAGGCCGATGCGCAAGTGGCGAAGGACCGCGCCGCCCTGGCTGACCTGGAGCGCCAATACAAGCGCGCGCAGGAATTGCGCGGCCAAAATTTCCTGGCGCAGAGTGCGGTCGATACGCTGAAGAGCCAGGTCGATTCCGCCCGCGCCCTGCTGGAAGCGGACTCGGCTGCGGCGCGTGCCAGCAAAGTCGACCAGAGCTTCACACAAATCCGCTCGCCGCTGACCGGCCGCGTCGGCGCCATCAACGTCTACCCGGGCAGCCTCGTGCAGCTGAGCACTTCGCTCACCACGGTGACCCAGCTGAACCCGATCAACGTCGCCTTTACCGTACCGGAATCGAGCCTGGCGGCCCTGCTCGATGCGCAGCGCGCCGGCAAGGTGGCGGTGCAAGCCTTCCAGAACAACTCGGATAAGCCCATCAATGGCCAGCTCAGCTTTATCGACAATACGGTCGATCCGGTGGCCGGCGTGATCCGGGTCAAGGCCCAGTTCGACAATGCCGATACGCGCCTGTGGCCGGGGCAGTACGTCAACACCGCATTGACCGTGGCCACGCTGAAAGATGCGCTGGTGGTGCCGCAGAACGCTATCATTACCAACACTAAGGGAACCTTCGTCTACACCGTCGCGCCGGACCAGACCGCCAAAGTGGTGAATATCAAGCGCATCCACGGCTTCGGTGCATTGGCCGCGGTGAGCGGTCTGCACGGCGATGAGAAAATCGTGGTGGAAGGCAAGCAGAACCTGCGCCCGGGCGCCAAGATCCGCATCGCCGAGCCGGCCGTCGCCGACAATGGCAAGAGCCATAAGAAAGGTAAGGCCGAATGAACCTTTCCGAGCTGAGTATCCGGCGCCCCGTCATGGTGGTGCTGCTCTCGCTGAGCCTGATCCTGGCCGGCGTGCTGGCCTACTCGCATATTCCGGTCGCGGCACTGCCAAGCTATAACACCCCGGTGATCAATGTCAGCGCCGACCTGCCGGGCGCTTCGCCGGAAACCATGGCCTCGTCCGTCGCGCTGCCGCTGGAAAAGCAATTCTCGACCATCGGCGGCCTGTCGATGATCACCTCCACCAGCACGCTGGGCAATACCTCGCTGACGCTGGAATTCGACCCCTCGGTCAACGTCAACGAAGCGGCGGTCGACGTGCAGGCGGCGCTCTTGCGCGCCCAGCGTTCGCTGCCGCAGGAAATGACGGACCTGCCGTCCTACCGCAAGGTCAATCCGGCCGACGCGCCGGTGCTGTTCGCCACCATGACGTCGCCATCGCTGAGCTTGTCCGAGCTCAACGATTACGCGGAAAATCTGGTGGCGCCCAGCCTGTCGACTTTGCCGGGCATTGCCCAGGTGTCGGTCAACGGCCAGAAGCGCTTTGCGGTGCGCGTGCGCGCCAAGCCGGACCTGATGAATGCACGCAACCTGACGCTCGACGAACTGCAGGCAGCGATCAAGGCCGCCAACGCCAATACCCCGCTCGGCACCATCGATGGCCCGAGCCAGACCCTGACCATCCAGGGCAACGCCCAGCTGATGCGCGCCGCCGATTTCGCCGACCTGATCATCGCCACCCGCAACGGCCAGCCGGTGCGCCTGAAGGAAGTGGCGACAGTGGAAGACAGCTACCAGTCGATCAAGTCGGCCGGCAGCTATAACGGCGAGCGCGCCATTGTGCTGCTGGTGCAGCGCCAACCGGACGCCAACACCGTGCAGGTGGTCGACGCGGTGCGCAAGCTGCTGCCGCGCTTCCGCGCCCAGTTGCCGGAATCGGTGTCGATCAACCTGGTCAACGACCGTTCGGTTTCGATCCGCGAAGCGATCCACGACGTGAACCTGACGCTGGCGCTGACGGTGGTGCTGGTGGTGCTGGTGATCTTCCTCTTCCTCCACCGCGCAGCCGCCACCTTTATTCCTGCCGTCACCATGCCGATTTCCCTGCTCGGTGCGCTGGCGCTGCTGTACGCCCTGGGCTACAGTCTGGATAACGTATCCCTGCTCGGCATTACGCTGGCGGTGGGGCTGGTGGTCGACGATGCCATCGTGGTGCTGGAAAACATCGTGCGCCATATCGAGCTGGGCAAGAAGCCGCTGCAGGCGGCGCTGGTCGGGTCGCGGGAGATGGGCTTCACCATCATCTCCATTTCGATCTCGCTG
Organism: Pseudoduganella sp.; assembly: GCA_039593355.1. Taxonomy (GTDB): domain Bacteria; phylum Pseudomonadota; class Gammaproteobacteria; order Burkholderiales; family Burkholderiaceae_D; genus Rugamonas. Next base: position 93,801 of record JBCNPK010000019.1, on the reverse strand, counting down.
GTGGCGGTGTTCATTCCGATCTTCTTCATGCCCGGCGTGATGGGCCTGATGTTCCACGAATTCGCCGTGGTGGTGGGCTTGTCGGTGCTGGTGTCGGCGATTGTGTCGCTGACCCTGGTGCCTATGCTGGCCTCGCGCTTCATGCCGGCCGACTCGCATGAGACCTCGGGCGACGATACCTTTATCGGCCGCCATTTCGAGCGCGCCTTCCACGCCGTGCGCGACGGCTATGCGCGCACACTGGACCTGGCGCTGCGCCACCGCTACGTGGTGCTGGGCGTCGCGTTCGGCACGTTCGCGCTGACGGCCTGGCTGTATATCGCGATCCCGAAGGGCTTCTTCCCGGAAGAAGACCTGGGCCAGATCCGCGTCAATACCGAAGCGTCGGAAGATATTTCCACCGCCGCCATGCTGGAGCTGCAGGAGAAGGTGGCGGCCGTGATCCAGGCCAACCCGAACATCAAGGACGTGACCTCGTTCACCGGCGGCGGCAATACCGGGCGCATGTTCCTGGTGCTGAAGCCGCGCGCCCAGCGCAAGAAAATGTCCGAGGTGCTGGACAGCCTGCGCAAGGAAACCAAAAAAATCGCCGGCATCCAGGTCTACCTGAGCCCTGTGCAGAACCTGCAGCTGGGCGGACGTCCGTCCAAGAGCCGCTACCAGTACATGCTGCAGTCGGTGAGCCCGGACGCACTGAGCGACTGGGCCACCAGGATCCAGGACGCGATGCGCAGCGACAGCGACTTCCGCGACGTCACCAGCGATTCGCAGAACAAGGGCTTGCAGGCGCAGCTCAAGATCGACCGCGACAAGGCCAATATGCTGGGCGTGAAGATGGCCGATGTGCGCACCGCGCTCTACCTGGCGTTCGGCGAGCGCCAGGTGTCGACCATCTATTCCTCGGCCGCGAGCTACTTCGTGATCCTGGAGGCGGCCACCGAGGACCGCCAGTTCGACGACTCCTTGACCAAGCTTTCGGTGCGCAACAGCGCGGGGCAACTGGTGCAGCTGTCCAGCTTTGCCTCGGTCGAGCGCACGGTCGGCCCGACGGCGGTCAATCACCAGGGCCAACTGCAGGCGATCACGATTTCCTTCAACCTGGCGCCGGATGTTCCGCTCGGCAATGCCACCGCCAAGATCGAGCAGATGGGCGTGAAGATGGGCCTGCCGGCCTCGATCATCACCAGCTATGGCGGCGATGCGGCGGTGTTCAAGGATTCGCAGAGCAGCCAGCTGATCCTGATCGTGGCGGCGCTGGGCGTGATTTACGTGCTGCTGGGCGTGCTGTATGAGAGCTACATTCACCCGCTCACTATCCTGGCCGGCCTGCCGTCCGCCGCCGTCGGCGCGCTGCTGACGCTGTGGATCTTCAAGCTGGACCTGACGATGATCGCCATCATTGGCATCCTGATGCTGATCGGTATCGTGAAGAAGAACGCGATCATGATGATCGACTTCGCCCTGGTGGCGCAGCGGGAAGAGGGCAAGAGCCCGCTGGAAGCCATCCGCGAGGCCTGTATCCTGCGCTTCCGGCCGATCATGATGACCACCATGGCGGCCCTGATGGGCGCCTTGCCGATCGCCCTGGGCTTGGGCGCCGGCGCCGAACTGCGCCAGCCGCTCGGTCTGGCCGTGATCGGCGGCCTGCTGTTTTCCCAGGTGATCACGCTCTACATCACTCCGGTGATTTACTTGTTCCTCGATAAATATTCGGGCAGCGGGCCGATGAAAGATCATGAACTCGATGACGGATCTGCAACGGAAACCGCGCAGCCGGTCGAGCTAAGGGCCGTAAAAGCGGCCAAACACTGATAACATGCTGGGCGGCGCTTACAACCTGTAACATTTATAAAGGTCGAAAGTCGGTAAGCTGCCACCCCAGTACCTTCAGTAAAAAGCCACTATCTTGCACCAATACACGCATTCCCACGCCGAACTTGCGGCCCACGACGGGCTTTGCCCGACTTGCGGCCAGCCCTGGCCGCAAGAGAAGGTGCTCGAATATGGCTCCGGCAAGCCCAACCGCTGGGGCATGGCGTTTACGGTGGGGCTGCACTTGCTGGTGGTCCTGCTTTACTTCATCAGCCCGTATAACAAGATCGTGCTGAACGCGCCAGCCAAGGAAGGGGAGATGGTCTACATCACCCCGGGCAAGCCGGCTCCGCAGCCCAAGCCGAAGGCGCAGCCAAAAGCCAAGCCGGCCAAGGAAACGCCGCGCTCCTCGCGCGCCTACCTGCCGCCGAACAAGAACGCCATCACCGAGATCATCAAGCCGCAGGAAAAGATTGTGCCGCCGGAGCAGGCCAAGCTCACCCCGCCGCCGGAAAACGCGCCCGATATGGCGACGCTGATTGAAATGCGCCGCCGTGCGCGCGGGGCTGCCGACACGCCGCAGCCGGCGCAGGAAGAGGACGCGGGCGCTACCGGGAAGGCGCGCGCCATGGCCAATATCATGGGCGCCCAGGGACGCAATGCCAATGGCGAGCGCAACGATACCGGCGGCATGTTCCAGATCGTGAACCAGACCTTCAATGCGGCCGATATCAAGTTCAGGGGATTCAGCACCAACTTCAAGCGTACCTGGCAGCAGCAGGTGCACGTGGACCAGGGGTCAGAGAAGGATATTGAAACGGCGGTCGTCAAGCGCATGATCGAAATGATCCGCAAGGAGAAGCCGGGCGATTTCGTCTGGGAGTCGCATCGCCTGGGCCGGAATGTGCCGATGAGCGCGCGCAAGGAGGATGAGAAAGAGTTGCAGGCTTTCCTGCTGCAGGAAATGTTCCCAAATTACGGAAAGCTAAACCGGTAAACCTGGGTCAGACCCAAGGGTCTGACCCTGTTAGCTCTCCAGACAGCGGCTCTGGCGCACAGGGGGGCTGACCCTTGGGTCTGGCCTGGACTTGCCGGGTTTGTTGGTTTTACCGCAACCCCCGCAAAAATTCATGAAACCCGCCGGCATCCTGCCGCTATAATCGCAAAATTTGCCGATTGGAGCCGGAGTTTTAGCGCGATGAACATCACCCTGATTTCCTTTGTTGTGCTGTACCTGCTGGGCACTCTTGGCCTTGGCGTCTGGGCAGGCACCCGTATCAAGAATACGACCGACTTCGCAGTGGCCGGCCGCAGCCTGCCACTGATCATGGTGATTACGACAACTTTCGCGACCTGGTTTGGCGCGGAAACCGTCATGGGCATTCCCGCCAAATTCGTGCAAGGCGGCCTGAACGCCATCGTGGAAGACCCGTTCGGCGCAGGCACCTGCCTGATCCTGGTCGGCATGTTCTTTGCAGCCCGCCTGTACCGTCTCAACCTGCTGACTATCGGCGATTTTTACCGCCAGCGCTTCGGCAAGGGCATCGAGGTGTTCTGCTCGGTGGCCATCATCATTTCCTACCTGGGCTGGGTGGCGGCGCAGATCACCGCCCTGGGCCTGGTGTTCTCGGTGCTGACCAACGGCGCCATGTCGGAAACGGCGGGCATGATCGTCGGCACCCTGGCGGTGCTGATTTATGTGGTGATCGGCGGCTTCCTGGCGGTGGCGTGGACCGACTTCATCCAGATGATCGTGCTGGTGGTGGGCCTGTCCGTGATCGCCTTCTTCTCGGCCGACCTGGCCGGGGGCGCCGACAAGGTGATCGAGATGGCTTCGCAGAAGGACCTGTGGAAGTTCATGCCGCAGCCGACCTTCACTGAAATGGCCATGTTCATCGGCTCCGCCGTGACCATGATGCTGGGTTCCATCCCGCAGCAGGACGTGTTCCAGCGCGTGATGTCGGCCAAGGACGCCAAGACCGCGCGTGCCGGCGCGATGATTGGCGGCGCCAGCTACATCTTGTTCGCTGCGGTGCCGATGTTCATCGTTTCCTGCGCCATCATTGTGCTGGGCGACCATGGCCTGGAAATGGCCAAGAACGATTACCAGCGCCTGCTTCCGACCTTCGTGCTGACCAAGATGCCGCTGGTGATGCAGATCCTGTTCTTTGGCGCGTTGCTGTCGGCGATCAAGTCGACGTCGTCGGCGACGCTGCTGGCGCCTTCCACCAGCTTTGTCGAGAACATCTTGAAGAACCTGCGCCCGGGCATGGGCGACAGGCAGCAGCTGTTTGCGATGCGCGCGACCATCGTGGTGTTTGCGGCGTCGGTGCTGGCATATGCGGTTGCCATGCGCGGAACTTCGATTTACGAGCTGGTGTCGTCGGCTTACCAGGTGACCCTGGTGGGTGCCTTCGTTCCGCTGGTGATGGGGCTGTACTGGCAGCGTTCGACGACGCAGGGAGCGATTTTCTCGCTGGCTGCCGGCATCGGTGTGTGGATTGTGTTCTTCCCTCAGATTTCGTCGCTGGGCGAGGTGTTCCCAGGGCAGCTGGCGGGGTTGCTGGCGGCGTTTGTTGGCATGATCGTGGGCTCGCTGATGCCGCAGCTGCTGCAGAACCGGCAGGAGAGCGTGCATCACGTTAAAGGCTTGAATGCCTGAAAACCGGTAAACCAGGGTCAGACCCAAGGGTCTGACCCCGTATGCATAACGGCCGCGGGGTTGGTTCTGGGCCTTTGACGTTCATCGAAAGTCAAAGGCCCAGAACCAACCCGCGGCCGTAGTACCGTTGAGGGTCTGACCCTTGGGTCAGACCCAGGTTTACCGGGTTCAGCCTTTCAGCTTCCGCGCAATATCCAGCGCGAAGTAGGTGAGAACGCCATCGGCCCCGGCACGTTTGAACGCCATCATGGACTCCATCATCACCTTGTCGTGATCCAGCCAGCCGTTCAGCGCGGCGGCCTTCAGCATCGCATATTCGCCCGACACCTGGTAAGCGTAAGTCGGCACCTTGAATTCATCCTTCACGCGGCGCACGATATCCAGGTAAGGCATGCCCGGCTTGACCATCACCATGTCCGCGCCTTCAGCGATATCCAGCGCCACTTCGCGCAGGGCCTCGTCGGTATTGGCCGGATCCATCTGGTAAGTGAATTTGTCCGCCTTGCCCAGCGCCGCCGCGGAACCGACCGCATCGCGGAACGGGCCGTAGAAGGCCGATGCATACTTGGCCGAGTAAGCCATGATGCGGGTGTGGATCAGTCCTTTGTCTTCCAGCGCCTTGCGCATCACGCCGATACGGCCGTCCATCATGTCGGACGGGCCCACGATGTCCACGCCGGCTTCTGCCTGGCACAGCGCCTGGCGCACCAGCATCTCGGTGGTTTCGTCGTTCAGGATCGAGCCCTTCTCGTCGACGGTGCCGTCCTGGCCATGGCTGGTGTATGGGTCCAGCGCCACGTCGGTCATGATGCCCAGCTCAGGGAAGTTCTTTTTCAGCGCACGTACTGCACGCGGAATCAGGCCTTCCGGGTTGGTCGCTTCCACGCCGTCGTTGGTCTTCAGCGAAGCGTCGATGTTAGGGAACAGCGACAGCACGGGAATGCCCAGCTTCACGCATTCCTCGGCCACCTTCAGCAGGTTGTCGATCGAGATGCGGTCCACGCCCGGCATGGTGGCCACCGGGTCGCGGCGGTTGCTGCCTTCCACCACGAAGACCGGATAAATCAGGTCGTCCACGGTAATGGTGTTCTCACGCATCAAGGCGCGCGAGAACGGGTCGCGGCGCATGCGGCGCATGCGGATCGATGGAAAATCAGGAGTGATCATTCTTCGCTTTCGTCAGGAGTAGGCGCTTCGCCGTCATCGGCGAGGCCGGCCAGCTCTTCGATCTTGGCCGTCGCTTCCTCAATGCCGATGCGCTTCAGCGCGGAAAACAGTTGCACGGTGAAGGGGAAGCCTTCGCCGTCTTCGTCGACGTAGCTGTCAAGCTTGGCCTTGGCCTGGCGCAGCACGTTGATCGATTCGTTGCGGTTCAGCTTGTCCGCCTTCGTCAGGATGCAGTGGATCGGCTTGCCGGTCGGGGCGAACCATTCGATCATTTGCTGGTCCAGGTCGGTGAACGGGCGTCGCGCGTCCATCATCAGCACCAGTGCGGCCAATTGCTCGCGCTGCTGCACATAGTCGCCCAGCAGGCGCTGCCAGTGATTTTTGGCGTCGCCCGACACTTCGGCGTAGCCATAGCCCGGCAAGTCGGCGATCAGGCATTCGATTTCATCCATCTTGACCGGGTCGTGGCGGTGCATTGCCACGTGGGCGCCGCCGACCGAGAAGAAGTTGATGTGCTGGGTGCGGCCGGGGGTCTTGGAGGCGAAAGCCAGGCCCTTCTGGTTGCACAGGATGTTGATTGCGGTGGATTTGCCAGCGTTGGAACGGCCCGCAAAGGCGATCTCTGGCACCGACGTGCGCGGCAGGTCGCGCAGGTGGTTGACGGTGGTGAAAAAGCGGGCTTGCCAGAGTTTAGACATGGGGAAAGCAACAAAAAGAGGGCAAAAAAGCAGGAAAGCTATTGTACAATAAGGGGTTACGAATTGTTGCCATGCTATATTTGCCAATTCTTATACCACTAATTATTTACTTCTGTCCCAGGGTGTCTGAATGAATCGTGCGTTTTCGCCATTTGTAAAATCCTTGTTCGTCGCAATGCTGGCTGTTACTGGTGTAGCTTCCGCCAACGAAGCACACGCCCCTGCCGCTGCCAAGGCTGATCCAGCCAAGGGCGCCACCCTGTACGCAGAAGGCGATAACGCACGCGGCGTCCCGGCCTGCGTGTCCTGCCACGGCGCCAAGGGTGCATCGACCATCACCGTCAACCCTAAACTGGGTGGCCAGGGCGAAGCCTACATTTACAAGCAACTGGTGGCCTTCACCACCGACGCGCGTCCAGGCACCGTGATGACCGCCTTTGCCAAGGCGCTGACCGAAGAAGAAAAGAAAAACGTCGCAGCCTACCTGAACACCGAGCCGAACAAGTCCGGCGCGGCGAAGAACAAGGACACCATCGAGCTGGGCAAGAAGATCTACCGCGGCGGCATCGCTGAAAACCGCGTGCCGGCCTGTGCATCCTGCCACGGCCCAGCCGGCGCCGGCATGCCAGCCATGTACCCGCGCGTTGGCGGCCAGCACCAGGACTACACCGCCGCTACCCTGAAAGCGTTCAAGGCCGGCACCCGCAAGTCCTCGCCTGAAATGCAAGCCATCGCTTACCGTATGTCCGACAAGGAGATCGAAGCGGTTGCCGACTACATGGCCGGCTTGAAGTAATTGTGATGCACCGCCCGCAGTAAGGGCGGTACTGGACATGAAAAGGGCGGCCGCGCAAGCAGGCTGCCCTTTTTGTTGTTAATCTCCTGATTTTTTACCCTGATTAATGAGCGACGCACCAAGCACTTCCGGAATCCAGCTGCGCAACCGGCGCGGCCCAGTGGCGGAAACCGTCGAACTGCTGTCTTCGATGCGTTTCGCAATCGCGTTGTTCGTGGTGATCATCTTCGCCGCGATCATCGGCACCATCGTGCAGCAAAGCCAGCCGATGCCGAACTACATCAACCAGTTCGGGCCGTTCTGGTTCGAGGTGTTCAATAAGCTGGGGCTGTACGCGATTTACTCCTCATGGTGGTTCGTCTCCATGTGCGGCCTGCTGGTCGTCTCGACCTCGCTGTGCGTGGTGCACAATACGCCGAAGATGTTGAAGGATATGCGCAGCTGGCGCGAGAAAGTGCGTGAGGCTTCGCTCAATAATTTCCACCACAAGACGCATTGGCAGTCGCCTGTGACGCGCGAGCAACTGGCAGTCCAGACGGCGCAGCGCCTGGGCCATGCTGGCTATGCGGCCAAAATCGTTGAGAAGGAAGGCGCCGTCCTCGTGACCGCTAAGCGCGGCGCCGGCAACAAGTTTGGTTACATCTTTGCACACAGCTCGATCGTAATCATTCTAGTTGGCGCGATGCTCGATTCCGATTTGCCGATCCAGTTCCAGCGATGGGTGCTTGGCAAGTCCGCCTTCCCGTTTGGCACTAACGCGTTGATCGCTGACATTCCTGCTCAGCACAGGTTGAGCGTGCATAACCCCACTTATCGCGGCAATATTGCGTTGCCGGAAGGTTCGTCGGGTAATACGGCCCTTCTGACGCGTCCGGATGGCTACCTGGTTCAAGACCTGCCGTTCTCGATCCAGCTGAAGAAATTCGATATCGACTTCTACAGCACCGGCATGCCCAAGCTGTTCGCCAGCCATGTGACCGTGCGCTCCAACGAAACCGGCAAGACTATGGACGCCGTGGTCGAAGTGAACAAACCGCTGATCTTTGAAGGCGTGGCGATTTACCAGTCTTCCTTTGAGGACGGCGGCACCAAGCTGAAATTGCTCGGCTATCCGATGAAGGGCACTGGCACAACGACGTTCGGGTTGAACGGCGAAGTGAATAGCACCACCAAGCTGAGCGAAGACTACACGGTCGAGTGGACCGATTTCCGCCCCTTCAACGTCGAGAACATCGGCAGCCAGGACGCGCGCGCCGTAACCAAGGGCGAGAACCTGAACGATTCCTTTGCCCGCAGCCTGGACAAGCAGCTCGGGTCGGCGGCCAAAACCGCGCACAACAAGGACCTGAAGAACGTCGGTCCGTCGGTACAGTACAAACTGCGCGACAAGAACGGCCAGGCGCGCGAATTCCAGAACTATATGCAGCCAGTGACCATCGAAGGGGACACCGTGTTCCTGGCCGGCGTGCGCGCCAACCCGTCCGACCCGTTCAGCTACCTGCGCATTCCGGCCGACGACGAGCACAGCGTACGTGAATGGATGCGCCTGCGCGCTGCCGTACAGGATCCGGCGCTGCGCCAGAAGGCCGCAGTGCGCTATGCGGCGCAAGCGATGCCGCAATCGAAGGCCGGCGAGGCCCTGCGCTCCCAGCTGGAGGCCTCGGCTTTGAAGGGCCTGGAAATCTTCGCCGGCGACGACAAAGGCGCCGGCTTCTTTGCCATCAGCCGCTTCCTGGAAAAAGTGCCGCAGGCGGAGCAGACCAAGGCCGCCGAGATCTTCCTGAAGATCCTGAACGGCTCGATGTGGGAGCTGTGGCAGGCCGCCCGCGAGAAGGATGGCCTGCCGCCCGCGGCGATGGACGAGACCCATGGCCGCTTCCTGCAACTGGCCACCAATGCCTTGTCGGACAGCTTCTTCTACGGCGCCCCGGTCTACCTGCAGCTGGACGAATATATCGAAGTGAAGGCATCGGTATTCCAGGTCACGCGCTCGCCGGGCAAGACGGTTGTGTATATTGGCTGCCTGTTCCTGGTGCTGGGCGTGTTCGCGATGTTCTACATCCGCGAGCGCCGCGTCTGGGTCTGGATCAAGGACAGTGAAGGGGGCGCCGAGGCCCTGATGGCCATGAGCACCCAGCGCAAGACACTGGACTTCGAGAAAGAATTCAAGGAACTCAAGGAAAAACTGCCGCAATCGGCGTAAGCTGTTGCCAGGTTTTGGAGAAAGCAAATGGAAGCAACACAAATCTATGCCCAGCAGCCGGGCTATTTCAAGCGCCTGGGGGCGTTCGACTGGCTGTTCGCCCTGATCCTGTGCGCGGGCGCGCTGTACGCCTTCAACCGTTTTGGCGCCTACATGGACTATTACGAGAAAGGCATCCTGCTGGCTTCCGCGCCGGCCTTTGCCGCGCTGGGCTGGTACTGGAAACCGCTGCGCTGGCTGATGCCGCTGACCTTTGCGCTGGCGCTGGCTGCCGTGAGCATGTACGGCGGCCAACTGGCCTCGGCCGATACCCGCTTCTGGCTCAAGTACATGCTGTCGAGCCAGTCCGCCATCCTGTGGATGAGCACGATGTTCTTCCTGTCCACCCTGTTCTACTGGGGCGGTCTGCTGGCCCGTTCGCCGTTCGGCGGCGCCATCGGCTCGAAGCTGTGCTGGGCCGGTATCGTGCTGGGCGTTACCGGCATGCTGGTGCGCTGGTACGAGTCCTACCTGATCGGCACCGACATCGGCCATATTCCGATCTCGAACCTGTACGAAGTGTTCGTGCTGTTCTCGCTGATCACCGCCATGTTCTACCTGTACTACGAAGAGCACTACGCCACGCGCGCGCTGGGGCCCTTCGTGCTGCTGGTCATCTCGGCAGCCGTCGGCTTCCTGCTGTGGTACACGGTGGCGCGCGGCGCCTCCGAAATCCAGCCCCTGGTGCCTGCGCTGAAGAGCTGGTGGATGAAGATCCACGTGCCCGCCAATTTCATCGGCTACGGCACCTTTGCGTTGGCGGCCATGGTGGCTGCGGCTTATCTGCTCAAGTGGCACGGCATGCTGGAAGACCGCTTGCCTTCGCTGGAAGTGCTGGATGACGTGATGTACAAGGCGATCTCGATCGGCTTTGCCTTCTTCACCATCGCCACCATCCTCGGCGCCCTGTGGGCGGCCGAGGCTTGGGGCGGCTACTGGTCGTGGGACCCGAAAGAGACCTGGGCCCTGATCGTCTGGCTGAATTATGCGGCCTGGCTGCACATGCGCCTCATGTCGGGCCTGCGCGGCCGCGCGGCAGCCTGGTGGGCCCTGGTCGGCCTGCTGGTCACCACCTTCGCCTTCCTGGGCGTGAACATGTTTCTCTCCGGCCTGCATTCCTACGGCAAGCTGTAACCACCCCTCAACAGAAAGCTGTAAACCCCGGTCTTTTGGCCGGGGCGGGCTTGTCTGTGCTTGTCAAAACGACACCCATGGAACTTTCAAAAGTGTTGCAATTTTTTCCCAAAAATAACGAAATAGTGAGTAATAAATTGACGCATCTTTAATGAATTGTATAAATTTGCTACGGGCGACAGCAGGGTAGAGGCTGCGAACAAAATTCGCCTGTAGTCGAAATAAACCAAATACAATTCTAGGAGCATTTATGAAAGTTCACGCAACGGTGTTACGTCGCACCGCTGTCGCGCTCGCCGTAGGCCTGTTGGTATCGAGTGTTGCCTACGCGCAAAGCTCGGAAGGTTCTATCTTCGGTAAGGCACAGCCAGGCGCCAAGGTCACCATCACCAGCGCCGAGACCGGCTTCGAGCGCACCGTCACGGTTGACGCATCGGGCGCCTTCACGGCAGCCAAACTGCAACCGGGCAACTACAAGGTCGTCTCGAACGGCGTAACGCGCGAAATCACCGTTGCCATCGGTTCCGGTACCAACGTCAACTTCACCGCTGGCGAGCCGAACATGGCCGGCCGCGTGGTGATCAGCCGCGCCCGCAGCGCGATCGACGTGTCCAGCGTTGAAACCAACACCGTGTTCACCGCCGAGCAGCTGCAAGCGCTGCCGGTGATGCGTGACGTGAACGCAGTCGCTACCCTGGCTCCAGGCGTGCTCAAGGGCGACCCTGACCTGGGCGCCGGCAACCTGCCAGCCTTCGCAGGCGCATCCGTCGCAGAAAACGGCTACTACATCAACGGCTTCGACGTTACCAACATCCGTAACTTCCTGTCCTACTCGCAACTGCCGTTCGACGCCATCGGCGCACAGCAGGTCAAATCGGGCGGCTACGGCGCCGAATACGGCCGCTCCCTGGGTGGCGTGGTTTCCCTGGTCACCAAGCGCGGTACCAATGACTGGAAAGTCGGCGGTGCGATCTACACCGAGCCGAACAGCCTGCGCGCCAAATCGGCCGACGTGCTGGACAAGAACTACGCTGCGGCGATCGCTGCTGGCGAGGAAACCAGCGATTCCAAGTATGCTGTGTTCCAGCACGCCAACAAGGCGTCCGACACCGAGTTCGACGTGTATGCTGGCGGCCCGCTGATCAAGGACAAGCTGTTCATGTTCGCCATCCTGGAAGGCAAGCACAACACCCGCGATATCTTCCAGCAGAACAAGAGCTATTCGTCGACCAACAATCAGCCGAACGGCATGATTAAGCTGGACTTCACTCCGAACGACAGCCACCGTATCGAGTTCACCGGCCTGACCCACAAGCGCAAGATCTCGTACACCGACTACCCGGTGAACGACGAGAGCCGTCAGTACCTGACCACCCACACCGGCACGCCTGAAGACAGCACGCTGAAGGGCGGCGGCTACACCATGATCGGTAAGTACACCGGCTACCTGACCGACAACTTCACCCTGTCGGCCCTGGTCGGCAAGGTGCACGAGAAAGCAGACAAGACCACCGGTGCCCGTACCGCAAACGAAGCTTGCCCAACCGTGTACGACCCTGCAGTGAACCTGCTGGGCTGCTGGAAAGAGCCATTCGCCACGCCAGTGCGCGATCCATCCGCACCGGACGACAAGGATGAGCGTAAGGCCTTCCGTATCGACGCCGAATACACCCTGGGCGACCACACCCTCCGCGGCGGTATCGACAACCAGAAATTCAGCTCGACTGCAGCTGGTTCCTCGTCGTACTCGGGCGGCGTGTACTGGCGCTACCTGATCTCGTCGACCGGCACCATCAACGGCGTGAAGAATGCCGTGGCTCCTGGCTCCACCTACGTGCGTAAGCGTACTTCGCTGTCCACCTCCGGCACCTTCGACGCAGAAAACGAAGCCTACTACATCGAAGACAGCTGGAAGGTCAACAAGAACTGGCTGCTGTACGGTGGCCTGCGCTGGGAATCGTTCGACAACAAGAACTCGGACGACAAGTCCTTCGTCAAGGCTGACAACCAGCTGGCACCACGCCTGGGCTTCTCGTGGGACGTGAACGGCAACTCGACCATGAAGGTGTATGGTAACGCCGGCCGCTACTTCATCCCGGTAGCCGTCAACACCAACATCCGTGCGACCCGCGGTGAAGAATCGACCCAGTCGTTCTACACCTTCACCGGTCGCGATCCAGTCACCTTCGCTCCTCTGGGCCTGTCGGCTCCAATCGGCGTATCGACCGTGAACGGCAGCCTGACCCCGCCTAACCCGGCAACCGTTTCCAGCACCAGCCTGAAGCCAATGAACCAGGATGAATTCATCCTCGGTGCCCAGTGGCAGATCGTGAAGGGCTGGGACTTCGGTGCCCGCGGTATCTACCGCAAGGTTAACGACGGTATGGACGACTACTGCTCGCACCTCGGTTTCGAGCGCTGGGCAGCAGACAACGGCTACAACAACTTCGACTCGTCCACCATGGCCCAGTGCCTGATGGTGAACCCGGGTAAAGATGTGTCCCTGCAGATGGACGTCAACAACGACGGCAACCTGAAGCAAGTGACCGTGCCGAACAGCTACATCGGCCTGGCCAAGTACACCCGTACTTACAAGGCGCTTGAGTTCACCCTGGATCATCCGTTCAACGGCACCTGGGGCGCTAACTTCTCCTACGTGCTGTCCAAGTCCAAGGGCACCGCTGAAGGTTACGTGAGCTCGATCATCAACCAGGAAGATGCTGGCGTCTCCCAGGACTTCGACTTCCCGTCGCTGACCAAGGGCGCCGATGGCTACCTGCCGGGTGACCGTCGCCATGTGCTCAAGGCCTACGGCCTGTACCAGTTGAACGAGAACTTCCGTATCGGCTTCAATGCCCAGCTGGCATCGGGCCGTCCAATCAGCTGCATCGGCTTCGTGCCGTCCACTGCGGATGACTACTCGGATGCGGTTAACTACACCACCGCTTCCTCGTACTACTGCGTGAACGACCAGGGCAAGAGCGAGCTGCACCAGCGCGGTTCCTTCGGCCGTACGCCATGGACCACCACTCTGGACATGAACCTGGCATACATCACCAAGTTCGGCCAGAACAAGCTGACCTTCCAGGTTGACGTGTTCAACATCCTGAACCGCCACACCGTGGGTGAAGTGCAAGAGCGCCGCGACTACAGCCGTTCGACCACCTCCGCTACCGAAGGCAAGGCTAACCTGAACTGGCTGAGCCCAACTTCGTTCCAGGAACCACGCAGCGTGCGCCTGACCGCCCGCTACGAGTACTAATCGCTTAGATTGGTTCCATGAAAACCGCCCGGTTCGCCGGGCGGTTTTTTTTTGCGGCTGCCGATTTAATATCGGCTTCAGCAAACAGGTGTAAGGTTTAGCCATTGCCATGAACCAGTCCTGGAGCCGACCATGCTGATCCTTCCTTCCGAAATCACGCCGCGCGAGATATTCGAGTCGCGCCGCAAATTCATCAAGCTGGCCGCAGCGGGCGCCATTCTCGGTCCGGAGCTGGCGTTAGCACAATCGCAGGGCGGCGGGCTGGCCAAGCTGGCCGCAAAGCGCAATCCGGCCTTTGCCGTCATGGAAAAGCAGACGGCTTACAAGGACGCCACTACCTACAACAACTTCTACGAGTTCGGCACCGACAAGTCCGACCCGGCGGAGAACGCGCATACCTTGCGCACGCGCCCGTGGACGGTGCAGATCGAGGGCGAGGTGAAAAAGCCGATGACGCTCGATATCGACAGCCTGCTCAAGCTGGCGCCACTGGAGGAGCGCATCTACCGCCACCGCTGCGTGGAAGGCTGGTCGATGGTGGTGCCGTGGATAGGCTATTCCTTCTCCGAGTTGATCAAGAAGGTCGAGCCGACCGGCAATGCCAAATACGTCGAATTCATCACCCTGGCCGATCACCAGCAGATGCCGGGAGTACGCAGCCGCGTGCTCGATTGGCCTTATGTGGAAGGCCTGCGCATCGACGAAGCCAATCATCCCCTGGCGCTCCTCACGGTGGGCATGTATGGCGAAGTGCTGCCGAACCAGAACGGCGCGCCGGTACGCATGGTGCTGCCGTGGAAGTATGGCTTCAAGTCCGCCAAGTCGATCGTCAAGATCCGTTTCGTGCGCGATATGCCGCGCACTTCCTGGAACAAGTCGGCGCCTAATGAGTACGGCTTCTATTCGAACGTGAACCCGGAAGTCGACCATCCGCGCTGGTCGCAGGCTACCGAACGCCGCATCGGTGAAGACGGCTTCTTCACGAAGAAGCGCAAGACCCTGATGTTCAACGGCTACCCCGAAGTCGCGTCGCTGTATACCGGCATGGACTTGAAGAAGTTCTACTGATGGCCTTCACCCCGACACCGCGCCAGCTGACGGCGATCAAATCCATCGCCTTCGTGCTGGCGCTGGTGCCGTTCTTTGCCCTCGTGTACCTGGTGGCGGCCGATAAACTGGTCGAGCCGCTGCAGTACATCACGCGCAATACCGGCTCATGGACCTTGTATTTCCTGTGCATCACGCTGGCAGTGACGCCGCTGCGGCGATTAACGGGCTGGAACTGGGTGCTCAAGCTGCGGCGCATGATGGGCCTGTATGCCTTCTTCTACGCGCTGCTGCACTTCACCACTTTCCTGTGGTTCGACCATTTCTTCGACGTGCAGGAGATGCTGAAGGATGTCGCCAAGCGGCCGTTCATCACCGTCGGCTTCACCGCTTTCGTGCTGCTGGTGCCGCTGGCCGCGACCAGCACCAACGCCATGGTGCGCCGCCTGGGCGGCAAGCGCTGGCAGCTGTTGCACAAGCTGGTGTACGTCATCGCCCCGCTGGGCATCCTGCATTTCTGGTGGATGCGGGCGGGCAAGCACGACTTCAACAAGCCAATCCTGTTCGGCCTGATCGTGCTTACCTTGCTGGGAATGCGCGCCTGGTGGGCGCGCAGGAAAGTGCTTACTTGATGACCGATTCCAGCGCAAACAGGTCGGCTGGGTTTTCACGCTGGCGCACAACGTGGACTTTGTCGCCGTCGACGATCAGCTCCACGGCGCGGCCGCGGGTGTTGTAGTTGGAGGCCATGGTCATGCCGTAGGCGCCGGCGGTTTTCATCACCAGCAGGTCGCCCGGGGCGACATTCAGTTCGCGGTCGCGCGCCAGCCAGTCGCCGGATTCGCAGATCGGGCCCACCACGTCGAACATCGCGGCTTGGGCGCCGTTCTTGACCACCGGCTGCATGTCCATCCAGGCCTGGTACATCGCAGGACGCGCCATGTCGTTCATGGCCGCGTCGACGATGCAGAAATTCTTTTCTTCGCCGTGCTTGATGAACTCGACGCGGGTCAGCAGCACGCCGGCATTGCCGACGATGGAGCGGCCCGGCTCGAAGATCACCTTGATCGGCTTGCCGCCGTGCTTTTCGGCGCGCCAGGCGTCGATGCGCTTGAACAGGCGGCCCAGGTAGTCGCCCACCGGCACCGGGGCGCCGTCGCCGTAGTCGATGCCGAGGCCGCCGCCGATGTCGAGGTGGTGCAGGTGGATGCCTTCCGCAGCCAGCGCGTCGATCAGCTCAATCAACTTGTCTAGCGCCTCCAGCAGCGGCGCGTCGTCCAGCAGCTGCGAGCCGATGTGGCAGTCGATGCCCGATACGTCCAGATGCGGCAGGGCGGCAGCGGTGCGGTAGGTAGCCAGCGCATCGTCATACGCCACGCCGAATTTATTGGCTTTCAGGCCGGTTGCGATGTAGGGGTGGGTCTTGGCATCGACGTTCGGGTTCACGCGCAGCGAGATGCGCGCCTTTTTGCCCATGGAGCCAGCCACTTCGTTCAGGCGATGCAGTTCGGGAATCGATTCGACGTTGAAGCACAGGATGTCGTGCGACAGGGCCAGGCGCATTTCGTCCACGCTCTTGCCGACGCCGGAGAAGATCACTTTCTTCGGATCGCCGCCAGCGGCGATCACGCGCAGCAGTTCGCCGCCCGAGACGATGTCGAAGCCGGCGCCGCGGCGCGCCAGCAGGTCCAGGATGGCGAGGTTGGAGTTGGCCTTCATCGCATAGCACACCAGCGCGTCGCGGCCGGCGCAGGCCTTGGCGTAGGCGTCGAAGTTGCCGGTGAGCTGAGCTTTGGAATAGACGTAGGCGGGGGTGCCGTGGCTTTCTGCGATGGCGTTGAGCGCGACGCCTTCGGCGTGCAGCACGCCATTCTGGTATTCGAAGTGGGACATAAGCTTACTGTTGGGATGCTGGTGGTGTGGACGGAACCGGAGCCGATGGCGGGGCCACGCCCGGTTTGCCCGCGGTAACAGGCTTGGCGGGTGGCTTTGGCAGGTACAGTGGGCCGGTTTGGCCACATCCGGCCAGCAGGGCTGTCGTTGCAAGGACAGCAAGTGCGATTCGGGACTTCACGATTAAAATAGGGGCTTGATAGGAATCTTGGAGTGTAGCATGACCGAATCGGAATTTTTGGACCTGGCTGAAGCAACCCTGGATGCGATCGAGGCGTCGCTGGATCGCTTGTGCGAGCAGGATATGGTGGATGTGGAGTGCAGCCGCAGCGGCAATGTGCTGGAGATCGAGTTCGTGGGCAATGGATCGAAGGTGATCATCAACTCGCAGGCGCCGATGCAGGAGTTGTGGGTGGCCGCGCGCTCGGGCGGCTTCCATTATCGCCAGGTGGACGGCAAGTGGGTGGATACGCGGCGCGGGACGGAGCTGTTTGCGGCGCTGTCGGAGATTGTGACGGAGCAGGGCGGGGCGCCGGTGGTGGTGGCGCCGTAAAACCCGGTAAATCTGGGTCAGACCCAAGGGTCTGACCCGGATCTGCCGGGGTTAGAACAGCTCGTTCTTGACCGCGTCCTTCTGCTTCTCCTCCGCCGGCGTGCCACGGGTGGCGCCTTCCAGGCTGTCGATGCCCACGCCCGGCGGATTCTCTGCATAGTAATACTCCCCGTCCTGGGCAATAATGCCCTCCGGTATCGCCCGTTCTTCAATCGGAATATTCTTCAAGGCCTTGGCCATGTAGCCGATCCAGATCGGCAAGGCCAGGCCGCCGCCGGTTTCCTTGTTGCCCAGGTTCTTGGGCTGGTCGAACCCGATCCAGGCAATGCCCACCAGCTTGGGCTGGTAGCCTGCGAACCAGGCGTCAATCGAGTCGTTGGTGGTGCCGGTCTTGCCGGCGATGTCGGGGCGCTTCAGCGACAGGGCGCGCGTTGCGGTACCGAAGCGCACCACGTCCTTCAGCATCGAATCCATCAGGAAGGCATTGCGCTCGTCGATCACGCGGTTCTTTTCGTCGCCCGCCTTGTCCGGATTGGCCTGCGACAGCACCTTGCCGTTGGCGTCGGTGACCTTGGCGATCAGGTAGGGCGAAACCTTGTAGCCGCCGTTGGCAAATACCGCATAGGCGCCCGCCATCTGCATCGGCGTCACGCCGCCCGCGCCCAGGGCCAGTGTCAGGTAAGGCGGGTTGCGTTCCGGGTCGAAGCCGAAGCGCGTGGTGTATTCCTGGCCGTATTTGGCGCCGATGCGATGCAGGATGCGGATCGAGACCATGTTCTTCGACTTGGTCAGGCCGCGCCGCATCGACATCGGGCCTTCATACTTGCCGTCGTAGTTCTTCGGCTCCCAGGCCTGGCCGCCGGTCTGGCCGGCGTCGAAGGAGATCGGCGCGTCGTTGATCATGGTGGCCGGCGACAGGCCGCGCTCGAGCGAGGCTGAATAGATGAAAGGCTTGAACGAGGAGCCGGGCTGGCGCCAGGCCTGGGTCACGTGGTTGAACTTGTTGCGGTTGTAGTCGAAGCCGCCCACCATGGCCTTGATCGCGCCATCCTCGGTGCTGGCCGAGATGAAGGCCGATTCCACTTCCGGCATCTGGGTAATCTGCCAGTCCTTTTCCTCCTGCATGACGCGGATCACGGCGCCGCGGCGGATACGCTTGTTGGGCGGGTTCTTATCGGAGAGCCAGCTCTTGCCCATGGCCAGGCCGGCACCCTTGATGGTGATTTCCTCGCCGGAGGCGGTCACGGCCACCACCTTGTCGGGCGCGGCGCTCAGTACCATGGCGGCCACGATATTGTCGCTGTCCGGGTGTTCCGCCAGTTCGGTCTCCACGATGTCGTCGGCTTCCGATTTGTTCGCCGGCAGGTCGACGTAGGATTCCGGTCCGCGGTAGGGATGGCGCTTCTCGTATTCCATCACGCCGCTGCGCAGCGCCAGGTAGGCGGCGTCCTGGTCGGCCTTGGTGATCGTGGTGAAGACGTTCAGGCCGCGCGTGTAAGTCTCCTCCTTGAACTGCTCGTACACCAGCTGGCGCGCCATTTCCGCAACATATTCGGCGTGAACACCAAACGCACTGCTGTCCGTTTTCACTTTTAGCTGCTCATTCTTGGCCGCTTCGTACTGTGCGGGCGTAATATAGCCAAGCTGGGCCATGCGTTGCAGGATGTACTGCTGGCGCACCTTGGCGCGCTTCGGGTTGACCACCGGGTTGTAGGCCGAAGGCGCTTTGGGCAGGCCGGCCAGCATGGCCGCTTCCGCCACGCTAATGTCTTTCAGGTTCTTGCCGAAGTAGATTTGGGCGGCCGAAGAAAAGCCGTAGGCCCGCTGCCCCAGGTAGATCTGGTTCATGTAGACCTCCAGGATCTGGTCCTTGGTCAGGTTCTGCTCGATCTTCCAGGCCAGCAGCGCTTCATAGGCCTTGCGCTTGAACGTCTGCTCGCTGGAGAGGAAGAAGTTGCGCGCTACCTGCTGCGTAATGGTGGAGGCCCCCTGGCGGGCGCCGCCCGTTGCGTTGTGGACTGCGGCGCGCAGGATGCCCCAGTAGTCGACGCCGCCGTGTTCGTAGAAGTTGCTGTCTTCAATCGCCAGCACTGCCTTCTTCATGACATCGGGGATGTCCTTGATATGTACCAGGTTGCGGCGCTCTTCGCCGAACTCGCCGAGCAGCACATTGTCGGCCGAGTAAATGCGCAGCGGTATTTTCGGGCGGTAGTCAGTAATCGTATCCAGGGATGGCAGGTTGGGGTAGGCCAGGGCCAGGCCGAACACCACCAGCAGGACGCCGGCCAGTATCAGGCCCAGCAAAGAAATCAGGGCCATCAGCAGAAAACCCTTCGGCGATTTTTTTGCCGTGGTCTCGTGGTTGTTTGCAGTCATACGCAGCTTCAGTAGGTTTTATGCAAGGCATTATAAATGAGGGCCCAGGGGCCTGAGCGCACGTGATATTCGGAAATATTGATTGTGAGCAACAAGGCAACTTAGTTTATTGATATGCCATTAATTGCAACATTGGGTGTGGCAAATCCCTCACAAAACATTAATGGTGCACTGGAGAAATACCTTTACATGGCGCAGACAATGTTGCTAGCATCTAATGTACTGTCTCATGTTTGCGGTCTAAACACGGGTTTTTAAACGAATTTGGATATGTAAATGTCTATGGAGTTGTCAGGAGTGCATCCATGTCATTGGACCTGAAAGCCCTGTTTGGCGGCGCCCAGGGCCCGCTGGTTGGCCTCGATATCAGCACCTCGAGTGTGCGCATGGTGGAATTGTCCGAAGCGGGCAAGGACGGCTTGCGTCTCGAGCGCTATGCCTCAGAGCCCCTGCCGCGCGGCGCCGTTGCCGACGGCAATATTGAAAATATGGAGCAAGTGGTCGAGGCGGTGCGCCGCCTGGTCAAAAAGAGCGGCACGCGCGCCAAACACGTCGCGCTGGGCATGCCGCCTGCTTCCGTGATCACGAAAAAGATCGTGCTGCCGGCCGGCATGACGGAAGGCCAGCTGGAAGTGCAGGTCGAATCCGAAGCGGCCCAGTACATCCCGTTTGCACTCGACGAGGTGAGCCTGGACTTCGACGTGATCGGGCCGGTCGCCAATTCCACCGAAGACATTGAAGTGATGCTGGCCGCGGCCCGCCGCGAAAAAGTCGAGGATCGGGTGGCGATCGCCGAATCGGCCGGCCTGAAAGCCTCGGTGATGGATATCGAATCCTACGCCGCGCGCGCCGCGCTCGACCGCGTCACCGCCCAGCTACCCGACGGCGGCGCCGGCCAGGTGATCGCGCTGTTCCAGATCGGTGCGGTGTCGACCCAGATTTCCGTCATGCTCGACGGCGCCACCGTCTACGAACGCGAACAGCCGTTTGGCGGCAATTCGCTGACCCAGGATATCGTGCGGTCCTATGGCCTGGCGTTTGAAGAGGCCGAGGCGCGCAAGAAGGCGGGCGACCTGCCGGAGAACTACCAGTCCGACGTGCTCGGCCCCTGGCTGGAAGGCGCGGCGCTGGAAGTGACGCGCGCCATCCAGTTCTTCTTCACCTCGACGCCGTTTACCAAGATCGACCAGATCTTCCTGGCCGGCGGTTGCGCCTTGCTGCCGGGCCTGCTGGAAATGATCGCCAGCCGCACCCGCATTTCGAGCGCCGTGATTTCGCCGTTCAAGGGCATGCAGCTGGCTTCCGGCTTGCGCGAGCAGGCGCTGCGCAGCGATGCGCCGGCTTACCTGGTGGCCTGCGGCCTGGCCATGCGGAGGTTCGACTGATGATACGCATTAACCTGCTCCCGCACCGGGAGGAAAAACGCAAGCTGCGTAAGAACGCCTTCTATGCCTTGCTGGGCCTGGGCCTGGCCGTTGGCGTCACCATTGTGGCCCTGGTCGGCGGCTACAACGCGCGCGAGCTGGCGATCCAGGAAAAACGCCAGGAAGTGCTGAAGGGCGCGATCGTCGAGCTGGATAAGAAGATCGCCGAGATCTCCTCGCTGCGCCAGGAAATCGATGCGCTGAAAGCGCGCCAGCAAGCGGTCGAGGATTTGCAGGCTGACCGCAACCAGCCGGTGTACCTGATGGACGAACTGGTCAAGCAGACCCCGCCCGGCGTGTTCCTGCGCAGCGTCAAGCAGGAGGGGCTGAAAGTCACCCTGATCGGCTCCGCGCAGTCGCAGGAGCGCGTTTCCGAGCTGCTGCGCAACCTGTCCGGCAACTCGCCGTGGCTGGAACGTCCCGACCTGGTGGAGGTCAAGGCGGGCACGCTGGGCGGAGGTCCTAACGGCAAGGGCGCCCGGCACATCGTCGAATTCCAGCTGTCGGTCATGATCAAGCGTCCACGCGACAAGGACGAAAACCCGGATGGCAAGCCGGGCGCCCGCGCCAAGGGCGTTGCCGCTGCCAAGCCCTGAGAGCAAAACCATGGCAACTGATTTGAAAGATATAGGCGAATCGCTCAGCGCCCAGTTCAGGAACTTGAACGGCGTGCACCCGGGCCTGTGGCCTATCGTGCCGCGCGTGCTGGTGGCGGTGGGTGTCGGCGCACTGGCGGTGCTGGCCGGCTACTTCCTGTACTGGCAGGGCCAGTACGAAGACCTGGAAAGGGGCGCAGCGGCGGAACAGAAGCTGCGCGACGAGTTCACCTTGAAGGTGGCCCAGGCGGTCAACCTGGACGAACTCAAGCGCCAGAAGGAAAAGGTCGACCAATACGTGGTGCAGATGGAAAAGCAACTGCCGGGCAAGGCTGAAATGGCGGCCCTGCTGTCGGACATCAACAACGCCGGCACCGGGCGCGGACTGTCGTTCGAGCTGTTCAAGCCGAACCGCGTCGACGTCAAGGAATACTATGCCGAGCAGCCGATCGAGCTGCGCGTCAACGGCAGTTACCACGACCTGGGCTCCTTCGCCGGCGACCTGGCCAGCATGGCGCGTATCGTCACGCTGAACAATATATCGCTGGAAACCAAGGGCCGCGACGGCAGGGACCTGCCTGCAGGCACCCTGCAGCTGAACGCAACGGCGAAAACCTTCCGCTACCTCGACCCTGAAGAAGTGGCCGAGCAGCGCAAGGCCGCCAATGACAAGAAGAAGAAGGGAGGCCAGCAATGAAGAAGTTCGCCCCCCTCGCCTGCGCCTTGCTGCTGACCGCCTGCGGCGAGAGCGACGTGCAGCAGGTGCGCAGCTGGATGAAGGACGTCGAGGCGCACACGGCGCCCACCGTCAAGCCGCTGCCGGAGCCCAAGACGTTCGTGCCGTTCGCTTACGCGGCCGGCGATGCGCTCGATCCGTTCAACGCCAGCAAGCTGCTGACCGAACTGGCCAAGAGCCGGCCGGGCGGCACGCAGGCGCCGGACCAGAACCGGCGCAAGGAATTCCTCGAGAGCTTCCCGCTGGATGCCATGAAGATGGTCGGCACCATCGAGAAGAACAATGTGGTGCTTGGCTTGTTGCAGATAGACCGCACCGTCTACCAGGTCAAGAAGGGACAGTACGTGGGACAGAATTATGGTTTGATCACCGGGGTCAGCGATGACGCGATCACGGTGCGTGAAATTGTTCAGGATGCGGCCGGCGACTGGGTCGAGCGCATGTCGAAGCTGGAACTGCAGGAAAGTAAGGAGAGCTCCAAATGATCGCCATCAGAACCCTGAAGCGCCTGTGCCGCCAGGCCAGCGTCGTGCTGGCGCTGGCCGGCAGCGCAGCGGTTGCGCAGGCACAGCAAGGCAACGCGATCGAATCGATCACGGCCAACCAGCAAGGCAACAACGTGATCGTGAAGATCCAGATGAAGGACGCGCCGCAGAAGCTGCCGATCGGATTTGCCATCACCAATCCGTCGCGCATCGCGCTCGACTTCGGCCAGACCGTCAACGCCACCGGCAAGACCAGCCAGGAGATCAACCTGGGCGAACTGGCCAGCGTCAACGTGGTGCAGGCGGGCGACCGTTCGCGCCTGGTGTTCAACCTCAAGCGCGCCCTGAATTACGCCACCGCGATCGACGGCAAGTCGGTCATCCTGACCATCGACGGTTCCGGCGGCGTGGCGCAGCCCGTCGATGCGCGCGGCCTGCCCGTGGCCAGCGCGGCCCCGGCCAAGCCGGCCGGCAAGCAGCTCTTGCGCGACATCGACTTCCGCCGCGGCACCAATGGCGAAGGCCGCGTCGTCATCGACCTGCCCAACAACCAGGTCGCGGTCGACATGCGCCAGACCGCCACCGGCGTGGTGGTGGACTTCCTCAAGACCGGCCTGCCGGAAACCCTGCGCCGCCGCCTGGACGTGACCGACTTCGGCACCCCGGTGACCCGCATCACCACCGTGCCGCAGGGCGACAATGTGCGCATGACCGTGGAAGCGCACGGCCTGTGGGAGCAGAGCGTGTACCAGAGCGACACGCAGCTGGTGGTGGACGTCAAGCCGATCAAGGAAGACCCGAACAAGCTGGTGCAGGGCACCCAGGGCTACCGCGGCGAGAAGATCTCCTTCAATTTCCAGAACATTGAAGTGCGCGCCGTGCTGCAGGCAATCGCCGACATCTCGGGCCTGAACATCATCACCAGCGACAGCGTGCAGGGCAACCTGACGCTGCGCCTGAAGGAAGTGCCGTGGGACCAGGCGCTGGACATCGTGCTGCAGGCCAAGAGCCTGGACATGCGCAAGAACGGCAACGTGCTGTGGGTCGCGCCGCAGGAAGAGTTGCTGACCAAGGAAAAACTGGTGATGGAGCAGAAAGCCCAGATCGCCGACCTGGAGCCGCTCAAAACCGAGATCTTCCAGCTGAACTACCTGAAAGCCGAATCGTTCCGTAACCTGTTCGCCGCCGACAACACCGCCGAAGGCCAGAAGAGCACCCGCGTGCTGTCCAAGCGCGGCGTGGCCATCATCGAGCCGCGCACCAACCAGCTGTTCGTGACCGACATCGCCTCCAAGATCGAGGAAATCCGCAAGCTGATCCAGAAAACCGATATCGCCACCAAGCAGGTGCTGATCGAGGCGCGTATCGTGGAAGCGTCCGATACCTTCACCAAGAACCTGGGCGCCAAGCTGGGCTTTGCCGACATGCGCGGCATCCGCGGCGGCGACGCCGGCTGGGGCATCGGCAACGGCAACACCCGCTTCGGCCTCTCCGGCAACCAGACCGGCATGGGCCAGGCCCAGGGTATCGTGCGGGTGGACAATAGCGCCGATTCCTACGGCAACACCCAGTTCATCAACCTGCCGGCGGCCTCGATCAACGGCGCCCAGGCCGGCAGCCTGGCAATCAGCCTGTTCAACTCGGCGGCCAACCGCTTCCTGAACCTGGAACTGTCGGCACTGGAAGCGGACGGCACCGGCAAGATCATTTCCAGCCCGCGCGTGGTGACCGCCGACAAGGCGCCTGCCATCATCGAACAGGGCGTGGAACTGCCATACCAGGTGGCCACTTCTTCCGGCGCGACCTCGATCGTGTTCCGCAAGGCCAACCTGAAGCTGGACGTGATGCCGCAAATTACCCCGGACGGTAACGTGGTGCTGGATGTGGACGTGACCAAGGACTCCGTGGGCCAGGAAACGCGTGCCGGTTTTGCCATCGACAACAAGCACGTGAAGACCCAGGTGATGGTGGAAAACGGCGGCACGGTGGTGCTGGGCGGTATCTACCAACAGATCGAGCGCAACACCACCTCCAAGGTGCCGTTGCTGGGCGATGTGCCTGTGTTGGGCTACCTGTTCAAAACCAATTCGCGTACCAATGACAAGACCGAACTGCTGGTCTTCATTACGCCCAAGATCGTTACCGACCGCCTGACCGCGCGTTGAGACGAAGTTCCAGTGTCACCAGAATAAGGGTAAGAGAAATGACAAATGTAGTATTCCGAAAATTGTCAGGCTGGGTGGGGGCTTTAGCCTGCGCCAGCCTGCTGGCCGCCTGCGGCGGCGGTGGCGGTTCGCCCGGCACCAATCCCAATAAACCGGATACCGGTTCGCCGACTGTCGCCAGCGTGGTGGTGACTTCGAGCTCGCCCAGCCTGATTTCGTCCGGCCAGGCCGGTACCGAAGTTACCCTGACCGCCCTGGTCAAGGACGCCAACAACAGCGCCCTCGCCGGCCAGACCGTGACCTTCACCGCCAGCTCCGGCTCGGTCGGCAGCATCAGCGGCGTGTCCGACGCCAGCGGCGTCGTCACCGCCAAGCTCAGCACCGGTGGCGACGCGACCCTGCGCGCCATCGATATTACCGCCAAGGTCGGCACCGTGACGTCGCAGAAAATCGTGGTCAATGTGGTGCAGGCCAGCCTGACCCTGACCACCGACTCCGGCACCCTGGCCTCGTCCGGGACCGCGGAGGCGACCGTCACGGCCGTGGTGCGCGACTCGAGCAACTCGCCGATGGCTGGCGTGAAGGTTGACCTGGCGGTCGACAGCGGCAGCCTGACGGTCGGCACCCGCATCACCGATGCCCAGGGCCGCGTGAGCGAGAAGCTCTCCACGGGTGGCGATGCTTCCTCGCGTGTGATCAAGATCACCGGAACCATTGCTGGCCTGCCTCCGGTCACGGCCAGCGTGACCGTGGTTGGCACCAAGATCAAGGTGACGACCAATCCAACCGTCAACGTTGGTTCCAGCGTCGATGTCAGCGTGAAGCTGGTGGACTCGGCGGGCAACGCGCTGCAGAACAAGGCCGTGACCTATAGCTCCGGCAGCAATCCGCTGACCGTCAAGGGCGGCGGACAGGCAGTGACCAACTCGGTGGGCCAGCTGACCCTGACTTACGCGGCCAATGCGGTTCCTTCCAAAAACCCTGACACGATCACCGTCAGCGCCATGGGTGAAACCGATTCGACCACCATCCTGGTCAGCGCGGACAACTTCTATGTCAAGGCAAAGAGCGGCGTCAACGATATTACGGTGGCGAACATCAACACCTGCGTGGAGTTGAAGGTGCATAGCTTCAACGGCAGCACGGCAACTGCGGGCAGCGTCACTGTCACCAGCTCGCGCGGCACCGTGTACACCGATATCGGCTGCACCAGCGTGCAAACCGCGCCTACCCTGCTGACCAATGGCGAAGCAACCCTGTACGTCAAGGCCGCCAACCCTGGCGTGGCGGTCCTGACCGCCAGCATCGTCAACGGCGGCACCGCCCAAGGTACGCTGGAATTCGTTGCACCGCTGGTCGATACGGCCACCATCACCATGCAGGCAGATCCTGCGGTGATCGGCACCAACAGCGGCGGCACCACCACTCAGCAGGCAACCATCCGCGCCGAGGTACGCGACGGCACGGCCGCCAACAACCTGGTCAAGGGCGCCTGGGTGTCCTTCAGCATCGCGAACGACTCCAGCGGCGGCACCCTGAGCCAACCGGCCCTGGTCGCGACCGGCAGCGATGGCGCGGCCACCGTCAGCTATATTGCCGGCAGCGCGCCGACGCCGCTGAACGGCGTTTCCATCCTGGGCGTGGTGCAAAACGTTCCGAACGGGAAAGTGCCTTCCGCTACCGCCACCTTGACCGTGTCGAAGAAATCGCTGTTCATCTCCGCCGGTACCGGCCGCGAAGTCGGCACGCCAACCAGCACCGTCTACACCAAGGACTATGCCGTGCTGGTGACGGACGCCAGCGGTAATGCGGTGGCCGGCGTCAACGTCACGGCCAGCGTGCTGCCGCGCCATTACCGCAAGGGCGTGCTGGTCTTCCCGGGGACCGACGGACCTTGGCAGCTGCCAACCGGCCTGCCGCCGAATCCGGCGCCCGGCGCCGTGGCCGGCCTGCCGTACATGTGCCCGAACGAAGACGTCAACTCCAACGGCGTGCTCGATGGCAACGAAGACAAGAACCACAATTACGTGCTGGACGCCGGCGAAGACAGCAACGGCAATGGCGTGCTGGATCTGGGCGAAGACACCAATAACAACGGCAGGCTCGACCCGGGCATCCCGATCACCGTGACCTCCAGCGGTGTGACCGACGCGAGCGGCCGCGCCACCGTGACGCTGTCCTATCCGCGCGACCGCGCCCTGTGGCTGGGTGTCGACCTGACCATCCGCGGCCAGGTGTCGGGTTCGGAGGCGACCTATGTCGCCTACATCCCGAGCCTGCCAGGCTTGTCGAGCGACTACTCGGACGTCAAGACCTCGCCGCCGGGCAAATCCAGCCCGTACGGCACGGTCAACACCTACCAGGTAACGGACTGCGCCAATCCGAATTGAGCTATCATGCGTGAATGCAAAATGTTTACTTAGTAGGATTGATGGGGGCGGGCAAGACGACCATCGGTCGCCAGCTCGCCCGCAAGCTGGGCTTGCGGTTTGTCGATTCCGATCATGAAATCGAAAGCCGCACGGGCGCCTCGATCCCGTGGATTTTCGAAATCGAAGGCGAACCGGCTTTCCGCCGGCGGGAAGCGGAAGTCATCCGCGACCTGACCGGCCAGCAAGGCATCGTGCTGGCCACCGGCGGCGGCGCCATCCTCAACCCAGATAGCCGCGCCCTCCTCAAGGAGCGCGGCACCGTCATCTACCTGCGCGCCTCGATCCCTTCGATCCTGGCCCGTACCGCGCACGACAAGAACCGGCCCTTGCTGCAGACGGCCGATCCCCGCAAGAAACTGGAAGAACTGCTGGCGCAGCGCGAGCCGCTGTACATGGAGATGGCCCACGTGGTGGTCGACACCGGCCGCCCCAACGTCCAGGCGATGGTCCAGAACATCATCAACCAGCTGGATGCCCTGGCCTGCCAGGCCGCGCCCAACTGCGCAACAAAAGCACAACCCGCCATGATTGAAAAAATCCTCCTCAACGTCGACCTGGACGAACGCAGCTACCCGATCGCCATCGGCCCTGCGCTGCTGGACGACGCCGCCCTGCTGGCCAGGTACGTGAACGGCAAGAAGGTGGCCATCGTCTCCAACGAGACCGTGGCCCCGCTGTACATGGAGCGCGTGCGCGCCCCGCTGGCGGCCGCCGGCAAGGAAGTGATCGAGGTAGTGCTGCCGGACGGCGAAGAGCACAAGCACTGGGAGTCGCTGATGAAGGTGTTCGACGCGCTGCTGGCCAACAAGGCCGACCGCAAGACCACCCTGGTGGCGCTGGGCGGCGGCGTGATCGGCGACATGACCGGCTACGCGGCGGCTTCGTATATGCGCGGCGTGGATTTCGTACAGGTGCCGACCACCTTGCTGTCCCAGGTCGACTCCTCGGTCGGAGGCAAGACCGGCATCAACCACCCGCTGGGCAAGAACATGATCGGCGCCTTCTACCAGCCCAAGGCGGTGATCGCCGACACCACCACCCTGGAAACGCTGCCCGAGCGCGAGCTGTCGGCCGGCCTGGCGGAAGTGATCAAGTACGGCTGCATCATCGACGTGCCGTTCTTCGAATGGATCGAAGAGAACATCGGCCTGCTGATGGCGCGCGACAAGGGTGCGCTGGCCTACGCCATCGCCCGCTCCTGCGAAATCAAGGCCGACGTGGTGCGCCAGGATGAACGCGAAGGCGGCCTGCGCGCCATCCTCAATTTCGGCCACACCTTCGGCCACGCCATCGAAGCGGGCATGGGCTACGGCGCCTGGCTGCACGGCGAGGCGGTCGGCTGCGGCATGGTGATGGCAGCCGACCTGTCGCAGCGCCTGGGCATGATCGATGCTGCCACGGTGGATCGCATCCGCGACCTGGTGGCGGCAGCCGGCCTGCCGGTGGTGGCGCCGGACCTGGGCACCGGGCGCTGGCTGGAGCTGATGGAGGTGGACAAGAAGAACGAGGGCGGCGCGATCAAGTTCATCCTGCTCGAGCCGCTGGGCAAAGCCCGCATCACCACGGCGCCGCAAGACTTGTTGCTGCAAACCCTGGAAGCCTGTACGGAGTAAGAATTGGAAGAGACGCTCGCCCCCTACGCAGCACATTCTGACCAGGGGCGCGGCCGCCGCTTCCCCGAAACCCCGCACGCCTCGCGCTCCCAATTCCAGCGCGACCGCGACCGCATCATCCATTCCACGGCGTTTCGCCGCCTGGAATACAAGACCCAGGTCTTCCTCAACCACGAGGGGGACCTGTTCCGCACCCGCCTCACGCACAGCCTGGAAGTGGCGCAGATCGGCCGCTCGCTGGCGCGCAACCTGCGCCTGAACGAAGACCTGGTGGAAGCCATCGCCCTGGCGCACGACCTGGGCCACACGCCCTTCGGCCACGTGGGGCAGGACGTGCTGCACGAATGCATGAAGGAGCATGGCGGCTTCGAACACAACCTGCAAAGCCTGCGCGTGGTGGACGTGCTGGAAGAACAGTACGGCGCGTTCGACGGCCTGAACCTGATGTTCGAGACGCGCGAAGGCATCCTGAAACACTGCTCCGTCAACAACGCCAGGCTGCTGGGCGAGGTGGCGCAGCGCTTCCTGGACAAGACGCAGCCCTCGCTGGAGGCGCAACTGACCAACCTGGCCGACGAAATCGCCTACAACAGCCACGATATCGACGATGGCCTGCGCTCGGGCCTGATCTCGATCGCGCAGCTGGAGGAAGTGGAATTCTTCGGCCGCCTGTGGCGCGAGGTGCAGTCCGCGCATCCCGGCCTGGCGGGCCGCCGCGCCATCTACGAAACCCTGCGCCGCCTGATCACCGCCCTGGCGGACGACCTGATCGCCACCTCGCAGGAGCGCATCGCCGCGCATGATCCGCACAGCATGGAAGACGTGCGCGCTGGGCCGCCGCTGATCCGCTTCTCCGACGCGATGCGCAAGGACGCCACGGAGCTCAAACGCTTCCTGCACGAGAACCTGTACCGCCATTACAAGGTCAACCGCATGCGCCTGAAGGCCAGCCGCATGGTGCGCGAGTTGTACCAAGCCTTCACCGCGGATCCTTCGCTGCTGCCGCCCGACTACCGCACCGAACGGGGCGAGGCCACGGCCCAGGCGCGCCGTGTCGCCGATTACATTGCCGGCATGACCGACCGCTACGCGATCGCCGAGCACCGCCGCATCTATTCGCTGGAGAATCTCTAGCCTTGCATCGTGGCGCGGGGCGGGTTACTCTTCCGGCAAGCGAAAACTTGCCAGAAGAGCCATGACCGACACCGCCACCGCCCCTGCCGCCGCAACCGCCGCCCCGCAACTCAGCAAGCACCGCATCGAAGCCCTGGTCGACGGCATTTTCGCCGTCGCCATGACCTTGCTGGTGATCGAGCTGCGCCTTCCCGAGCACGCCAATGCGCAAAGCCACGCTGAGTTGCTGGGCGTGCTGCAGGAACTGGCGCCGACCTTCTTTTCGTGGGTGCTGAGCTTCGGCGTGCTGGCGCTCTACTGGACCGCCAACCATCGCCTGTACAGCTATGTGCGCCACGTCGATGGGCCTTTGCTGTGGTACACCATCCTGCTGCTGGCGGGCGCCAGCCTGCTGCCTTTTGCGTCAGCCGTCAACAGCCGCTACCTGTCCCAGTTGGCGCAAGCCGTGTATGCCAGCGTGATGTGCCTGATGTCGATCGGCTCGCTGCTGGTGGCCACCCGCATCTACCGCCACCCGGAACTCTGCGCGCACCCGATGGACAAGGCGACCTATATCGCCGCCTGCACCCGCACCTGCATCATGATCGTCATCGCCATTGTCACCGTGGTGGTGGCCGGATACGTCGTCGGCGTTGCCAACTCGGCTTTCATGCTGCTGTTCTTGGCCCGCCCCCTGAGCAAGCTGCTGACCCGCCGCCTGCATTAAGCCTGGGCTTGCTTGAAGTCCTCGACCAAGTCCGGCATCACCTTGGCCAGGATCTCGGTGCGAAGTTAGAACAGGTGCGCCTGGCCGCGCTCGCCGAGCAGGTTCAACAGGAGTTTCTTGATCGGGGCCGGTAGGGCGGCGTCCGGCAGGGCGGCGGCGTCGAGCCAGCCGTAGCGCGCTTCGCCGGCCAGGGCGGCGCGGGCCGAGAGGGTCACCAGCAGCGGGTGGATGTGCAGCTTGTAGTGCGTGAAGATGTGCACCACGGGCAGCAGGCGTTCCAGCGATTCCATGACGCCAAACGGCTGCACCGCAGCCGCCACGGCGGCATCGGCCGGCGTGGAGGCGTCGCCGGACCCGGCGCCGAGCGCCGTGTGGCCGGCCAGTTCGGGCAGGGACAGCAGGCCGCCCCAGATGCCCGTTGCGGGGCGCTGCTCCAGCAGGACCTGTCCACGGTCCACGATCAGCAGCATGTGCGCCGCTTTTTCCGGCGTGGCTTTCTTCGGTTTGCGCACCGGCAGTTCGGCGGTGCGGCCGGTGGCGAAGGCGACGCAGCGCGGCGCCATCGGGCAGCGCTCGCAGGAGGGGCTGCTGCGCGTGCACAGCGTGGCGCCCATGTCCATCAGGCCCTGGGTGTAGGCTTCGATGCCGTCGGAAGGCGCCAGCGCTTCGGCGCGCGCCCACATCGCTTCTTCGGTCTTGCGTTCGCCCGGATAGGTGTCGATGCCGAACACGCGCGCGAACACGCGCTTCACGTTGCCATCCATGATCGCCGCGCGGCGGCCGGCGGAAAACGCTGCGATAGCGGCCGCCGTGGAGCGCCCGATGCCGGGCAGTTCGGCCAGCAGGGCCGGGTCGGAAGGGAAGACGCCGCCGTATTCAGCGACCACGCGCTGCGCGCACTTATGCAGGTTGCGCGCGCGGGTGTAGTAGCCCAGGCCCGCCCACTGCGCCATCACGTCCTCGACGGGAGCGGCGGCCAGCGCGGCGAGGGTGGGGAAGCGCTCCAGGAAACGCGCGTAATAACCGAGCACCGCCGAAACCTGCGTCTGCTGCAGCATGATTTCGGACAGCCACACCAGGTAGGCGTCGCGGGTGTTCTGCCACGGCAGGTCGTGGCGGCCATGTTCCTTCTGCCACGCGACCAGCGTAGCGGCAAAGCTTGGGTCGTCGTACTGCAATTAGGCCGCTGCCTCCAGCACCACGGGTTCGGCCGCGATGGCTTCGTTGATCGCCGCGGCCAGGGCCGCCAGCTTGGCCTTCTGCGCTTCCAGGTCCGCCTGGGTGGCTTCGAAGGCTTCGATCTTCTGCTCCAGCGTATCGGTCGCGTCGTGGATGCGCGCGATGGAAGCCTGGCGATGCTTGAGCTGTTCCTTGTGCTGGCGGATCTGCGCTTCCAGCGGAGCCATGATCACCTTCAGCCAGGCGTCGGCGTCGGCATTGGCGGCTTTGAAGCAGCGCTTCACGGAAGATGCCACGGAATCGAAGAAGCGCTCCATCAGCACCACGCGCGACGTGGTCAGCATCATCGCCGTACCGAACTGCTTTTCATAGATGCCGTGCGCTTCGTTGATCTCGTCGCGGTACTTGGCCAGCGAGAAAGCCATCGGCATGGCCAGCGACAGGCCGTGCTCCGCCGAGAACTTCTTGTACATCGTTTCCATCATGTTGCGGATCTCTTCGACCTTGCGCTGCGATTCATCCAGGTTGGCGTGGATGCTGTCGAAGTATTCCTTGATCGCATCGCGCAGGCCGGTGGTGAAACGGCTCGACTGCATGCCGGCGCGCGCCCTGACCAGGCTGTCGCGCAGCACGTCCATGCCGAGGCTGGAATAGAGCTCGGTGGACAGGCGGGTGAACACGGCGCGCGTGGCCTGCAGCTTGAACAGGCTCTCGTCGAATTCCTTTTTCTCGGCATCCACGCGGCGCGCCATGTGCGCGATCACGGTCTGGTTCTTGCCGCGCAGGCCTTTCAGCTCCAGCAGTTGTTCGACGATGCCGCGCGTCTTGGCCGACAGGGCGGCGTACTGCGAGCCGCTCAGGGTTTGCAGCTCGTCGCCCAGGCGGCGGCGGATGATTTCCTTGCGCGCCGGGATCAGTTCATTGAACAGGGCGCTCTCGAGCTGCTTCATGCGGCTCTTGTGCACCAGCTCATGGTCGCCGGTGATCTTGCCCACCAGCGCCTTTTGCGCCGACACCGGGAACACCTGGCGCGGATCGAGGCCCAGCATGTGGGCCGCGTGCTCGCGCTGGCGCGCGATTTCGGCTTCGATTTCCTCGTCGGTTTTCAGCGGGTCCCACATCGAGTCGATCTTGTTCAGCACCACCATGCGGCCGGCGCCGTTGCCGATATGCGTGCGCCACACTTCGATATCGCTCTTGGTGACGCCGGTATCGGCGGCCAGGATGAACAGCACGGCGTGCGCGTGCGGAATCAGGTTCAGCGTCAGTTCCGGCTCGGTACCGATGGCGTTCAGGCCCGGCGTGTCGAGGATCACCAGGCCTTGCTTCAGCAGCGGGTGCGGGAAGTTGATGATGGCGTGGCGCCATTGGGAGATTTCGACCAGGCCGTCGTTGTCCAGCGTGACCGGCATGTCGGGGTCGTTCTCGTCGTACAGGCCGTAGCGCTTGGCCTCTTCCACCGGCACGTGGCGGGTCAGGCTGACCTGCTTGAAGGTTTCCTGCATCTGCTCCGGCGCATCGAGGTTCAGCGGCAGCACGGTCCAGGCGTGCGGGTCGTCGCGGTAATCGCTGGTCGACAGGTTCTCCGCGCGGGTCTCGATCGGCAGCAGGCGGATGCAGGCCGGATAGGCCGGGTCATACATCAGCTCGGTCGGGCACATGGTGGTGCGGCCGGCCGCCGAGGGCAGGATGCGCTGGCCGAAGTCCGCAAAGAAGATCGAGTTGATCAGCTCCGATTTGCCGCGTGAAAATTCCGCCACGAAGGCCACCGACAGCTTGTCGTCGGCCAGCTTGGACAGCGTGCGCGCCAGGCGCTGTTCTGTCGCCGCGTCGGCCAGGTCGGCCTGCACGACCCAGTCCCGATAGTTTGCGACGGCGCTCATGACGCCTTGGCGCCATTGGGCGTATTGTTCGAGGTCCCTTACCATTCTGCTCTCGTTATTTCTGGCAATTTACACAATAAAAAGTGGATCGCTGTCCCTGCTTGATCTGGCGCACAGGCGCGCCGCAACAACGGCAGGGCACACCAGCACGATCATAGACGAAATATGTCTGTTGGAAATACCCTGATTGTCCATTTACCCCGATAAAGTCGCGCAAAGTGCTGCCTCCTTGCACAATTGCCTCGGCCAGCACCTCGCGGATGGCCTGGGCCAGGCGGTCGTAGCGCGCCGCGCTGATGCGGTTGGCAGCCGTTTTCGGGTTGATTCCGGCCCGGAACAGGCTTTCAGAGCAGTAGATATTGCCCACGCCGACCACAATATCGCCGGCCATCAGCACTTGCTTGATCGCTGCGCTGCGCGTGCGTGTCTGTTCGAACAACAGTTTACCGGTAAATGCCGGACCCAGCGGCTCCACGCCCAGGCCGCGCAGCAGCATATGTTCTTCCAGTTCGCCCTCTTGCGCAGAATGCCACAGTACGGCGCCAAAGCGGCGCGGGTCGGTCAGGCGCAGCACATGCCTGCCGTCGGCGCCTTCCACCATCATGTCGAAATGATCATGTTTTTCGGGCGGTATGCCGGTCGGCAGCACGCGCAGGTGGCCGCTCATGCCCAGGTGGATGATCAGCGTGCCATGTTCGAATTGCAGCAGCAGGTATTTGCCGCGGCGGTCGGTCGCGCGGATGCGGCGGCCCGCCAGCAGTTCCGGCAGGTCATCCGGGAAGGGCCAGCGCAAGCCTTCGCGGCGCAGCACCACCTCGCGCACGGTACGGCCTTCGATATGGGGGGCGACACCGCGGCGGGTGACTTCTACTTCTGGTAATTCAGGCATAAGTCAGGCATAAGGATAGTTTTCTACAGCTTGGCGTAGAATCAAGTCTTGAGCCCGATTTGCAGGATCTTCCTTTGAAAAACGCTTTCGCCATTGTAACCCTGTCGGCCCTTGTGTCCGCGTGTGCAGTCGTGCCCAAGGAGCAGCCCGCTCCCGCAGCGGAAGCGCCCGCCGTCCCGGCGCCGACGCCGGCCGCCGAAGCGATCGCCAAGGCCGCGCCGCTCGATGAAAAGCTGCCCAGCGTGGAGCTGACCAGCGATTTGTTCTACAAGCTCACCAAGGCCGAACTCGACTTCAAGCGCGGCCAATGGCAAAGCGCCTATGTGACGATGATGGTGCTGGCGCAGCAGACGCGCGATCCGCGCCTGGCGCGGCGTGCGTCGGAAATGGCGCTGTCGGCCAAGCAGGGCAACGAGGCGCTGGCGGCGATCCGCCTGTGGCGCGAGCTGGCGCCGGAATCGGACGAAGCGGCGCAATACTTCCTCGGCTTTGCCGTGCTGGGCGACGACCTGGGCGAAGCGGAAGCGCTGTTTGCGCAGCGCCTGAAAGCGGCGCCGGTCAACAGCCGGCCGCTGCTGATGTTCCAGATGCAGCAATTCCTGCAGCGCGCCAAGGACAAGGCAGCTGCGTTCGCGCTGATGGACCGCGTGCTGCAGCCTTACCTGAAGACGCAGGAAGCGCACCTGGTGCTGGCGCAGGGTGCCAACGCCGCCGGCGATGCCGAACGCGCCCGCGCCGAAGCGGCCAAGGCCGTGGCGATCAAGCCCGACTCCGAACTGGCGACGCTGACCCTGGGGCAGATGCAGGGCGACCTGGATGCTACGCAAAAGCTGTTCTTCGCTTTCCTGCAGAAGTATCCCGCCGCGCGCGAAGTGCGCTCGGCCTATGCCCGCCTGCTGGTCGAGCAGAAGCAGTACGACCAGGCGCGCGAGCAATTCCTGACCCTGCTGAAAGACCAGCCCGACAATCCGGGCACCCTGTATGCACTGGGCATCATGTCCCTGCAGGCCCAGGACAGCAAGGCGGCGGAAGACTATTTCAAGCGCTACGTACAGGTCCTGGAAAGCCAGCCCGACCCCGAGCGCGACCCGAGCAAGGCGCTGATGCTGCTGGCCCAGATCGCCGAAGAGAAAGGCGACTACGACGGCGCCCTGGCCTGGCTCGACAAGATCGATGGCGACGACGCCCGCACCATCCTGGCGGCGCGGCTGAAACGCGCCCACATCACGGCCGCCAAGGGCGACATCGACGGCGCGCGCGCCCAGCTCAAGGAGATCACGCCGGCCGACCAGGCCGAGCAGGTGCAGATCCTGCAGACCGAAGGCCAACTGCTGCGCGACTCCGGCCGCGCGGTGGAAGCCTTCAAGACGCTGCAGGACGGTGTGCTGCGCTTCCCGAACAGCCCCGACCTGATGTACGACTATGCGCTGGCCGCCGAAAAGCTGGGTAAGGTCGACGCCATGGAAACGGCGCTGCGCAAGGTGATCGAATCGGTGCCCGACAACCACCACGCCTACAATGCGCTGGGCTATTCGCTGGCGGACCGCAATATCCGCCTGGATGAAGCGTACGAGCTGATCGACAAAGCGCTGAAGATGGCGCCGGGCGACCCGTACATCATGGACAGCATGGGCTGGGTCCTGTTCCGCATGGGTAAGCTGAAGGAAGCCGAGCAATCGCTGCGCCAGGCGTACGCGCTGCGCGGCGACGCCGAAATCGCCGTGCACCTGGGCGAAGTGCTGTGGACGCAGGGCGACAAGGCCGGCGCCGCCAAACTGTGGCGCGAAGCGCGCGCCAAGGATCCGAAAAACGACGCGCTGCGCAGCACGCTGGCGCGCCTCAACGCTGGAATTTGATGAGCTTTAAAACCTTCGCCGCCCTTGCCGGCGCGGCCGCCATCCTGTGCGGCTGTGCCACCGCGCCTGCCACGCCGGCCTCCACCGCCGCTGTCGCACCTTATACGGACAACTTGTCGCTGACAGGCCGCCTGAACGTTCGCTACCTCAAGGACGGCAAGCAGGAATCGGCCACCGTCAATTACACTTGGAAGCAGGATGCGCGGCGCACCGATGTGGCCTTGTCCACGCAGTTCGGCAATATCGTCGCCATGATTGAAGTGACGCCGCAGGGCGCCACCCTGCGCGAGGGCGGCAACAAGCCGCCGCTGACGGCGCCCAGCATCGACGCCCTGAGCGCGCGCGCCCTGGGCTGGTCGCTGCCGGTGTCCGGGCTGCGCGGCTGGCTGCAAGGCCATGCCACGGCGGCCGACGGCAAGCCCTGGACCGCCAGCCCCACCAATAACGAGGTGACCACGCGCGAAGGCTGGCATCTGCAATACGTCGACTGGCAGCAGGGCAGCTCGCCGCCGCGCCCGAAACGCATCGACGCCGAACACCCCGGCGGCGGCGACGTGCAGCAAATGTCGCTGCGGATCGTGATCAACGAAGAATCATGAAGAGCCTGTTGAATTGCCCGGCCCCGGCCAAGCTGAACCTGTTCCTGCACGTGAACGGCCGCCGCGCCGACGGCTACCATTTGCTGCAGTCGGTGTTCCAGATCATCGACCGCAGCGACACGCTGCACTTCTCGCTGCGGGAAGACGGAGAGCTGCACCGCAGCAACGATATCGAGGGCGTGCCGGCCGAGCAGGACCTGGTGATCCGCGCCGCGCGCATCCTGCAAGCCGAAGTGCTGCGCCGCACCGACACTCTGCCGCCCGGCGTCAACATCACGGTCGACAAGATCCTGCCCATGGGCGGCGGACTGGGCGGCGGCTCCTCCGACGCCGCCACCACCTTCATGGCCCTGAACAAGCTATGGGGCGTCGGCCTGACGCGCGAACAGCTGATGGCCCTGGCCCTGCCGCTGGGGGCCGACGTGCCTTTCTTTATCTTTGGCGAAACAGGCTTTGCCGAAGGCGTGGGCGAGAACTTGCAGCCGGTCGATGCACCCGACTGTTGGTATGTTGTCATCGAGCCCGGCGTGGCCTGCCCGACGGCGCAGATTTTTACCTCCGAGCATTTGACAAGGAATACGCCGCCCGTTAAGATGTCGGACTTTTCCAGCCACCATGCAAATCGACAAGATCTGCGGCAGTTTGGGAAGAACGATTTGCAACAAGTGGCGTGCCGCTTATTCCCGCAAGTAGCAGACGCGGTAGAATGGCTGGGCGCTTACGGTGACGCCAGGATGACTGGCTCCGGAGCTTGTGTGTTCGTCGCCCTCCATAGCGAAGAACAGGCCGATGCGGTGCTTGCGAAAGTGCCAGCCGCCTGGACCGGATGGAAAGCGAAGGCGCTGAAACGGCATCCGATCATCGCAAAGTTGTGAAGCGTAAAAAGATTTGGTTTTTCGTGAAATAGGCTATATAATGTCGGCCTACTGACGGAAGACAGTCAGTTAAGAGTAGGGGAATCGCCAAGCTGGTTAAGGCACCGGATTTTGATTCCGGCATACCAAGGTTCGAATCCTTGTTCCCCTGCCACCGTTTTCCCTGGGTCTGTCGAGGCAGCAGTCTCCAGCCAGGGTCAAGACAAAAGCTCCTGTGACGCAGGAGCTGCCTCAAGAATTCAACACTACCTCTCGGGACTCCCAATGGCTTACGAAAACCTGATGGTTTTTACCGGCAACGCTAATCCAGCCTTAGCAGAAGGGGTCGCAAAAAATCTCGGCATCCCACTCGGCAAAGCAGTCGTTTCGAAGTTCTCGGACGGCGAAGTCATGGTCGAAATCAACGAAAACGTCCGCGGTAAAGACGTGTTCGTGCTGCAATCGACCTGCGCACCGACCAACGACAACCTGATGGAACTGATCCTGATGGTCGATGCCCTGAAACGTGCGTCCGCTGGCCGAATCACTGCTGCAATTCCTTACTTTGGCTATGCCCGCCAGGACCGCCGCCCGCGTTCCGCCCGCGTGGCCATTTCGGCAAAAGTGGTTGCCAATATGCTGGAAGAAGCCGGCGTCGAGCGCGTCCTGATCATGGACTTGCACGCTGACCAGATCCAGGGCTTCTTTGATATCCCGGTTGACAATATTTACGCTTCGCCAATCCTGCTGGGCGACCTGCAGAAGAAGGCCGAGCAAGACCTGCTGGTCGTGTCGCCTGACGTCGGCGGCGTGGTGCGTGCCCGTGCGCTGGCCAAGCGCCTCGGCTGCGACCTGGCCATTATCGACAAGCGCCGTCCAAAAGCCAACGTGTCCGAAGTGATGAACATTATCGGCGACGTGGAAGGCCGTAACTGCGTGATCATGGACGACATGGTCGACACCGCAGGTACCCTGGTCAAGGCTGCCGAAGTGCTGAAAGAGCGCGGCGCCAAGAAAGTAACCGCTTACTGCACGCACCCTGTGCTGTCCGGTCCGGCAATCGAACGCATCTCCGGCTCTTCGCTGGACGAGCTGGTGGTGACCGACACCATCCCGCTGTCCGAAGCTGCCAAGGCTTGCGGCAAGATCCGCCAACTGACCTGCGCACCGCTGCTGGCTGAGACCTTCAAGCGCATCATCAAGGGCGACTCGGTTATTTCCCTGTTCGTCGACTAAGAGATTTTCCGGCCGCGGCGCAAGCTGCGGCCGATTGTTGAAGTGCCCTGGTCGCGGGGCACTTCGTTTATCAACAAGGCGCGAGCCTTGTTTTATTTTTTGGAGTATTCCATGAAAGTTGTAGCATTCAAACGTGATCTGCAAGGTACGGGTGCGAGCCGCCGCCTGCGCAATTCCGGC
The DNA here is from genome assembly GCA_039593355.1 of Pseudoduganella sp. Taxonomy (GTDB): domain Bacteria; phylum Pseudomonadota; class Gammaproteobacteria; order Burkholderiales; family Burkholderiaceae_D; genus Rugamonas. Next base: position 54,192 of record JBCNPK010000019.1, on the reverse strand, counting down.
CAGACCCCTGGCATCATCTACGGTGGCACCGAAGCCCCTGTGACCATCGCCCTGGACCACAACGCCCTGTTCCACGCCCTGAAAAAAGAAGCTTTCCACTCGTCCATCCTGGACATGGAAGTTGACGGCAAAGTGGAAAAAGTGCTGCTGCGCGATTTCCAGATGCACGCGTTCAAGCAACTGGTTCTGCACGCTGACTTCCAGCGCGTTGACGCCAACAAGCCACTGCACGTGAAAGTCGCCCTGCACTTCGAAAACGCTGAAGTGTCCCCAGCTGTGAAACTGCACGCTGCCACCATCAGCCACGTGGCCAACGAGATCGAAATCTCCTGCCTGCCAGCTGACCTGCCAGAGTTCCTGACCGTTGACCTGTCGGCTATGGACGTAGGCCAGTCGATCCACGCTTCCCAGCTGAAACTGCCAAAAGGCGTGACCATCGTGACCCACGGCGCCGACGCAACCATCGCTACCGCATCCGTGCCGGCTGGCGCTGTTGCTGCTGAAGCTGCCGCCGCTAAAGAGTAATCCTCTTTCGCTGCAATAAAAATGGGGACGTACCCTTTTAAAGGGGTACGTCCCCTTTTTTATTGGTTTTATGCGCCGGGCCGTGGCTGGGGCGCAGCCGGTGGTACGACGATGGCCTCGTTCAGGCGCAGGAACTTGAAGCCTGCCAGGCCGTTGTTGGCGCGCGCCTGGGTGCGGGCAATAAAGGCCTCGAACGATTCTTCGCGCACTTGCGGCGCCGAGGAGTGCAGGAAGCGGCGCTGGCCCTGGGCATCGAGCACGACCAGGCCGACGTGGGTCACCATGTGCTGGCCTTTGCGCTGGGAGACCACTTCCACCATATCGCCTTCGCCCAGCGTGCTGAACTCCTGCATGGCGCGTTCTACGGGCACGTAGGCTTCCACCGACTCCTGCACCGGGATGTCGCGCTGTACGTGGTGCTGCGTTTTCAGGAACTGGGCGCGGTCGACGTGCATCGTGTAGCTGGCGCCGCCGTTGCTGGCGTCGGTGAGCAGCCAGCGGTTGTTGATGTTCCAGTCCACTTCCATGTAGTGGTTGCGGCTGGCGACGCCGATCACGCCATCCTTGTAGCGGATGCGCTGCAAGGTCCAGAAGAATTCCTCCCACGATGCGCTGAGCGCCATCGCATAAGTGTGTTCAGCGAAGACCAGGCAGTCGCTGGCCTCCAGGCTGAACATGGGCAGGGTGTCGTGCGCCTCATAGGGGAATTCGCCCAGCAGGTTCAGCTTGTACGGCTGGCCAATGTTGCGGCGGCCGATAGCGGCGATGCGTTTGCGCAGGTCGGGCTCGGCGCGCTGTTCGTCGGCGATGAAGGCGCCCGCTTCCTGCGGCGTCATCTGGTAAATCTGCTTTGGCTCGGGGACTGTCGCCAGGGCGGCGGCAAATATTACGCTGGCAAGCATCATGAATCCGGAAGGTAGACAGGAACTTCAGGTAGTCTATGCTGAGAGGACGATTCACCACAAGGAGGGCTTCCAATGAAAGTGCAACTTGCAGGGGTGATGGTGCTGGCTGCCGTATGTTCGGCACCGGCGTTGGCCGCCGATGCCAAGGCCGACATCGCGGGGATCAAGGCCCTCGATCAGCATTGGCTGAAGGCCTTTACGGGTGCGGACGGCGATGCGATCGCCAAACTGTACGACGAGAACGCGGTGCTCATGCCGCCAGGCGCGCCTGCCGTCAAAGGCCGCGCGGCGATCCGGGATTTTCTGGTCAATGAAGCGCAGGGCGCGGGCAAGGCCGGGATGGTGTTCAGCTTCGGCGACGTGTCCGATGGCGGCGCCAGCGGCAACCTGGGCTGGTCGTCCGGCAGCTATGTCGTGAAAGACAAGGACGGCAAGGTGGTTGAGACCGGCAAATATCTGTCTGTGAACAAGAAGGTCAACGGCAAGTGGATGTACTGGCGCGATACCTGGAACGCCGACAATCCACCACCGAAATAGTTCCGCCACTTCCTGTGCGCCAGCGCAAAGCGCCACGCGCGAAAATGGCAAACAATGGTGGTCTGCCGATTGCGGGAGAGCACCATGGAACAGCTGACCCCGGATGACCGGATCGCCGCACAGGAGAAAGCCTTGAATGCCGTCAATTGCGAATTGGCTTTGCTGCGACATCACATGGAGGCGAAGTTTGCCAGCATGCAGGCGTCGACCGACGCGCAATTCGCCGGCATGCGCCAGTATATTGATGACGGACTGGTCAAACTGCGCCTGGAAATGCAGCTGTACACGAATCAAGCGGTCGCTGCCGCGGTCGCTGAATTGAGCGCAAAAATTGACCGGAACGGCCGCTGGACCATCGGCCTGCTCATCTCCATCCTGACAGGCTTGATTGCAATGGCAGCGCGCGGGCTGCTTTGATGAGGGCGCGGGTATAATCTGCGGTTTTGCACCCGTAACCGCAAGACCATGCCTATTCGTCTGATCGTTGGCCTCGGCAATCCCGGCGCCGAATACGAACAAACCCGACATAACGCCGGCTTCTGGCTGGTGGATAACCTCGCCAACTCGCTGCCGAACGCGCGCCTGCAGCGCGAGTCGGGCTTCAACGCAATGGTCGCCAAGACAACGATCGCGGGAAACCAGCTCTGGCTGCTTGAGCCGCAAACCTATATGAACCGTTCCGGCCAGTCGGTCGGCGCGATCGCGCGCTTCTACAAGATCCAGCCGGACGAAGTACTGGTGGTGCACGATGAGCTTGACCTGCCGCCAGGAGCGGCCAAGCTGAAAAAGGGCGGCTCCTCAGGCGGCCATAACGGCCTGAAAGACATCACCTCCGCCCTCGGCACCCAGGATTATTGGCGCCTGCGCATCGGCATCGGCCACCCGCGCACGCTGAACCTGAACCAGCCGGTGGCCGATTTCGTGCTGCACCGCCCGCGCCGCGAAGAGCAGTTGCTGATCGAGGAAGCGATCGAGAAGGCCTTGCGCATCATTCCTACCGCCGTCGCCGGCGACTTCACCAAGGCGACGATGGAGCTCCATTCTCCTTAAGTCGTGCTGCCCGCCTGCCGCAGCAGGCGCCACACCATTCCCGCTACCGCCGCCACGCCCAGCACAAGCACGCCCCACAGGACCATGAGGCGGCGCTGGGCGGAGCTGTTTTCGTCGACCGCGCGCTTGGCGGCGGTGGCCAGCGCGTCCGCCTGCGCCTGAGCCGGGCCGGCAGTGGCGCGATCAAGCTTGCGCAATTCGGCTGGCGTGAAGCCCGGCGCCACATCACCGATGTCGCGCGCCGCTGGCGCCGCCTTGTCGCGTCCCACGGCCAGCGAGTAAGGCGGAGTGCCGCCGGCCACGAATACCAGCGTTGCCGGTTCCCAGCTTACGCGCAGCGCCGGCTTGCCCGCGGGCGGCTGGTCGAAGCGCAGCACCCAGCTCGGCCCCAGCCAGGACGGCGCGGCGATATCGCCCGCGGTGCGCACCTTGCCATCCTGCTCCAGGCGATAAAAGGTGGTGCGCGCGGCAGCCTCAAAGCGCCACTTGCCTGAGCGGCGCGTTTCGACATAAGTTCCCAGCATGGCGGGCAGCACCACATTGCCGTTGTCGATCTGCAGCCCCACGCGCTGGGGCGTGACGCCGGCGGGAACGGTGTACTGCAGGTCGCGTGCTTCGCGCCCTAATTGTGCCGGCAGCAGAACCGATTCCGCAGGCGTCGCCACGGTGCCCTGGACCGGCGATTGCGCACTGATGCCGGCAAACTGCAGCGGCTCGCCGCCGCGCCAGCTCAGGCGCGCAAAACGCATCTGGCGCGCCGGGAATTCCAGCTTGTCGTTGGCCAGCGTTTCCGCGCTGTCGTTGGCGAGCCAGCTCAATTCGGCCACGCCGACGGCTTCCCAGTGTTTCAGGTCGTCGCTGGTTTCCAGCCATACCTGGCCGTTGTAAGTACTTCGCCCGGGCGGCAGCATGAACTGCAGGGCATCGATCACGGGCGCTTCCGCGCTGGCGTCCTGCCGCAAGTCGAGCACCAGCCCCGCCAGGCGTTCCGGTGGGCGCGAAGGCGCGGCATGCTGCGCGGTCGGCAGGTGCACCGACACCATGCGGCCGTCCGTGCCCATGTTCACCTCCAGGCCTGCCAACGGGGCATCGGCGCGTTCGGCCATCAATGGAAAGATGCGCACCGGCAGCGCGCGGTGCGTGACGCTGGGAACGGCCTCCGGGCGGCGCAGGGCGAATGGCTGCGGCGCCCCGTTGGCGTCGAACACGCGCAAGTCGTTGAGTGACGGCGAGCGCGCGTTCAGGTAGGCATCGCGCGGCAGCTGCAGCTGGACTACGCCTGGCTTGCCGGTGACCGTCAGCGGGATCAGGTGGGTGTAATCCTGCGGGACGTCGCTTGGCCCCGCTGCAGCCAGGGCTGCGGCGAAGAGCAGGGCGTTCATGCGGCCTCCTTGCGCTTCTCTCCGTCGCGGTCCGACGGATAGGGCGCCAGGTAACCGATGCCGACCATCAGTGCGCCGACGCCGACGAAGGATACGATGCGTTCGACACCGCCCACGTTCGACAGGTCGACCAGGAACAGCTTGGCCACCACCACGCCGAGCAGCGCGGCGCCGGCAATCCACAGCTTGCGCTCCTGCTTGCGGGCCGCCTGGCGCATCAGCAGCAGGGCGGTCACGCTCCACACCAGCGACAGCATGGCTTGCACGAATTGCGACGCGAACAGCTCATCGAATTGATACGGCACGCCGCCGTAGTTCGACACGGTGCGCAGCAGCGCCAAGTTGAACCAGGCGTAGGCGACCAATGCGGCGGCAGCCAGCAATTGCGAGCGGTACGGCTCAAGCAGCGCGCGCTGCAGGCGGTAGGCTGCCACCGACAGCAGGAGGGCGAAAACGCTGGTCAGGTCGAGCGGATTGGCCAGCGGCAGGTAGGGCAGCGGCGCCATGGCGCCATCCTGCGTCAGGTTCCATACCGCCACCAGCAGCAGCGACCAGGCGCAGCCCAGCGGCAGCAGCATGTCGCGGTACCAGGCAGCGACCGGAGCGACCGGCCAGCCGTCGGCGCGCACTCGGCGCATGACCCAGGCAAGGCCGCCCATCATCAGCCAGGCTGGCAGGAAGCTGGCCCAGGCCGGATCGGCGCCGCTGCCTGCCAGCCCGCGAGAAATCCAGTGCGCGCCGACTGGCCAGATCATCAGCCACGGACCGGTGCTGCGCACGGTATGCAACAGCACCAGGGCGGCACGCGGCAACGAGGTAGTCCGCATCATCCATTCGGACAGCAGCCACAAGACCGCATAGGCGGTCCATTCCTCGCCAGCCGGCATGCCGCTGCGGGCATACAGCACGCCCAGCATGGAGACGGTGGATACGCCGAACAGCAGCCAGGCGGGAATTGCCGCGGCACCCAGCGCCGGCCATTGCAGGCGCGTGGCAAGCTTGAGCACCAGCGGCGTGGTGGCGGCGACCAGCAGGCTGTAAGCACTGGCGCGCAGGACGCTGTAAGGCTCAAAACCGCCGGTTGTGAAGATCTCGTAATGGGCCAGCAGCCAGTTGGAAATGGTCGGTGCCACCACGAACAGCCACCATATGCCGGCATAGGCCAGCACCGCGTTCGAGAGCGCAGTCTGTGCGCTGTGGCGCTTCAGCATCAGGGCGGTGAACAGGGCGCCGGCCAGCAGGAGCAAGCTGCCGACGATAGGCGTGGAGAACAGGTCCGGGGACACCGGGGCGACATGGCCGCCGCGCGTGATCAGGAAGGCAAGCACCAGGCCGGCCAGCAGCTGAGCGGCCATGGCCAGCGCGCGCGCCATCGGCCAGGCCAGACTGCGGCCGATCAGCGCCATCACGATCGCTGCGCCAAGGGCGCTGGCCACCAACAGGTTGGCTTGCAGGGGGCCACTGGTGCGCAGCACGACTTCGGTCCAGGCGCCACCGATCAGCCACGCTGCGGAGCCGGCCAGGAACAAGCCGCCCAGCAAAGCCATGCCGGCGTTGCCGTCCTGTGAGGAATGGCTGCGGAAGCGCATGGCCATGATGCAGGCGCTGATCGCCAGCAGCAGGAAGCCCAGCCACAGGTTCGAGTGCAGTGCCGCTTCCTGGTCGAGGCCACCGATCGCGCCGACGAAGCTGAGCCAGGCGCCCAATTGCACCAGCAGGCCGAAGCCCCAGGCCAGCGGCTGGCGCTGGCGCAATCCGATCCAGACGATGCCGGCGCCTTCCAGGGCCCAGGCGGCCGAGGTCCAGCGGCCGTCGAGTGCCATCGGGATCGCGAGCGTGCCGAATACCACGGCCAGCGCGGTGAACGCGTCGACCAGCAAGCCGTAGGTGGCGCGGCGGCGATGCAGGACCAGCGACAGCGCACCGTAGAACAGGCCAAGGGTCAGGGCGGAGTAGGCCATGCCGAACTCGAAGCCCTTGACCAGGCCAAACTGCAGGCTCGCCGCCAGCATCGGCGTGCCGAACACCAGCGTGCCGTCGACGTAGCTTTTCAACTTGGGCGCTTCGAGGTGGGCGTAGGCGACGGCAATGCCGACGTAATACAGGAAGAACAGCGCGAGGAAGCCTTGCGCCGACGCATAGAACTGCGGCTCGTAACGCAGCACACCCCAGGCGGTGCCGATGGCAAAGGTGAAAACGAAGCCGAGCAGGTTCAGTGCGCGCCAGGAACGAATCAGGGCGATGGCCAGGATACCGGCGTTGAGCAAGGCATAGTAGCTGAACAGCGCGACGTGGCTGCCTTGCCCGGTGGAGGCCAGGATCGGCGCCGCGAAACCGCCGACGATGCCGAAGATGGCGAGCCATTGGGCGTTCTGCAGCACGGCCAGCAGGCAGGTGCCGATGGTGAGCAGGAACAGCATCACAAAAGCCATGCCGCCCGGGATCAGGTGGTAGATGCGGAAGGCGCCAAAGACCACCAGCATCAGCACGGCCATGCAGGTGCCTTGCAACGGCAGGCTGACACCCTGGTTGCTGTTGCGGATGCGCCAGGCCCAGGCCAATGCTGCCAGGTCGACCAGCACAATGCCGGCCAGGCGCAGTTCGATCGGTACCGTAATGCGGGCGGCGGCATATTTCAGCAGGAAGCTGACGCCGATGAACAGGATCAGGAGGCCGATCTTGGCGACCAGGTTGCCCTCAAACAGCCAATTGCGCGCGGCCGTGATCCAGGCTGGCGGTTCGCTTGGGGGCATCCGTGGCGGTTGCGCTGGCGCAGGTGGTTCCAGCGGCGCGGGGCGGCGCGGCGGAGGAATGTCGTTGCGGGCGGCCTCCTTGGCTGCTGCCCAAGCCTGGTCGGCCGCGCTGGGCGCGTCGGCCGGGGGCGTGCGCGGCTCCGCCGCCTGGGTGGGCAGGGGTGGGGCGGAGGAGGTTGCGAGTGGGGACTGGACTGCGGTGCGGGCGACCTGTGATTCGCGTTCGGCGGCTTTCGCCGGCGTTGGAAGGGCGGGCTGCGTCGTGTCTGGCGGGACCTTGGCTGCAGCGGCAGCAGTGGCATCGCCGGCGGTGGCGGCAGCTGCGGTGCGCCTGCTGGCGGTGTCGGCGCCGCCAGGTGGATGCTGTAGCTCGAACAGCGCGACCTCCACTGCAGCCAGGTCGCGCTGCAGCTGGAGCACCTGCTCGCGGGCCTGGCGCGCATCGCGGCGGGCCATCCAGGCCCAGCGCGCGACAAGCGCCAGTACGATAAACCAAAGCAAATCCATGATGGCTCCCTCTGTTGTTCTCTTGGCATTATTTGCCAGCGGTAACAATAGTGCAAGCACGGGCGCTACCCGTATCGCCAGCCGTACAGGGGCGTATCAGGATCCGATCCCGGTTAGCGCTCCGTCTCGGGCACGAGCAGGAGCAGGTCCGTCGCGCCGACGTCCACGCCGGCTTGGGTCAGCAAGGTCGTGGCCTGGCCGCGATGGTGCGTCTGGTGATTGAAGAAATGCAGCAGCAACTGTCCCAGCGGCTTGCGATGGGCGTCGCCGTTCAAGCGGTGGTAGGTGATCACCGCGTCCAGGTCGTCGCCGTTCAGGGTGGGCGCCCAATCCAGCACCTGGCGGTCAAGGAAGGCGCGCCGCTCGCGCAGGGCGGCAAAAGAATCGAACAGCAACTGGTCAAGCGCGGCCGGCGCGGGCAGGGCGGCGACGGGCGCCAGTGCGGCGGCAAAGCGCGGATGGCTGGCGAAGCGCTTGAGCCAGATGGTGTCGGCCACGGCAATATGGTTGAGTGTTGCCAGCAATGAGCCAAAGAAGGCCTTGCGGTCGGCCGCCAGCTCGTCCGGCGGCAGCGCGGCCGCCGCCTCGTACAGCTTGTTGTTCATCCACTCGTTGTAGCGGGCCAGCAGGGCAATATGGGCGGTTCCGGACATGATCTGGGGTACAATCTCGGTCTATTTGCGGAAAATTCCGTAGCAGAACATTATATTTAAAGGTTTTCCATGAGTCTCAAATGCGGCATCGTCGGCCTGCCTAACGTCGGCAAGTCCACCCTTTTCAATGCACTGACCAAGGCCGGCATCGCGGCCGAGAACTATCCGTTCTGCACCATCGAACCGAACGTCGGCGTGGTGGAAGTGCCTGATCCGCGCCTGAAGCAGCTGGCGGAAGTCGTCAAGCCGGAGCGCATCGTTCCCGCCATCGTGGAATTCGTCGACATCGCCGGCCTGGTGGCTGGCGCGTCCAAGGGCGAAGGCCTGGGCAACCAGTTCCTGTCCCATATCCGCGAAACCGACGCCATCGTGAACGTGGTGCGCTGCTTCGAAGACGACAACGTGGTGCACGTGTCGGGCCGCGTTTCGCCGCTGGACGACATCGAAGTGATCCAGACCGAGCTGGCGCTGGCCGACCTGTCGACCGTGGAAAAGACCATCGCCCGCGAGCAGAAGAAAGCCCGCTCCGGCGACAAGGATGCGGCCAAGCTGGTGGCCCTGCTGGAAGGCTTGGTGCCGCACCTGAACGAAGCCAAGCCGGTGCGCGCCGCCGGCCTGGGCGCCGAAGAAATGGCCCTGATCAGGCCGCTGTGCCTGATCACCGCCAAGCCGGCCATGTACGTGGCCAACGTCTCCGACAGCGGCTTTACCAATAACCCGCTGCTGGACCAGCTGACCAAGTACGCCGAAGCGCAGAACGCGCCGATCGTGGCCATTTGCGCCGCCATCGAAGCGGAAATCGCCGAGCTGGACGACGCCGACAAGGAAGCCTTCCTGGCCGACATGGGCATGGCCGAACCTGGCCTGGACCGCCTGATCCGCGCCGGCTTCAAGCTGCTCGGCCTGCAGACCTATTTCACCGCAGGTGTGAAGGAAGTGCGCGCCTGGACCATCCACGTGGGCGACACCGCGCCGCAAGCCGCAGGCGTGATCCACACCGACTTCGAACGCGGTTTCATCCGCGCCCAGACCATCGCCTTCGACGACTTCATCGCCTACAAGGGCGAAGCCGGCGCCAAGGAAGCGGGCAAGATGCGCGCTGAAGGCAAGGAATACGTGGTCAAGGATGGCGACGTGCTGAACTTCCTGTTCAACGTCTGATACTCCATGCTCCGTCAAAGCCGCGCCTTGCGCGGCTTTTTTATTTCTGCGAATGCCTTTCGTGTTCGGCGATCGCTTTGGTGAAGCTGTCCATCAGGGGATTGGGCACGGCCAGCGACAGCTGGTAGTGCTCGATCCTGAAGCCCTTGCCGGTGTTGAGCAGCACGCCGCTTGCCTGGCAGGTCCCCATCTGTGTGTTCAGCTGTTCGTCGAACCACACGTATTTCTTGTCCGGTGAGAAGTAGACATTGCGCTTTTGTGCAGTGAAGCTCCATGCCTTCTTGCGATCCCAGAAGCGCTTGGCCCAGGCCTTGAATTCCTGGTAGCTCCACACCTCGCTCTTGTCGGTGCCGATGAAGACGGCGTCCGGCGCGAACTTGTCCCAGTAGTCGGGACGGGTGTTGGCGGCGTCGTCATGCCAGCTGTCGACGAAGGCGTTGACCTGCTGGCGGAATTCGGTGTCGGGATCTGCGGCCAGGGCGCTGTGCATCATGAGGGCGGCCGCTGCGGCGATCAGCAGGTGCTTCATATTGTCTCCTCGGTCTATGTTAACGAAATAGTATAATCGTTGGATTGTGCACAGCTTCCGGTAAAAAAATGGCTTCACCCAACGAAAATGCCAGCATGGCACTGTTCTGCGACTTCGAAAACGTCGCACTGGGCGTCCGCGACGCCAACTATGAGAAATTCGACATCAAGCCGGTGCTGGAGCGCCTGCTGCTCAAGGGCAGCATCGTGGTCAAGAAGGCTTATTGCGACTGGGACCGCTACAAGGGCTTCAAGGCTCCCATGCATGAGGCGAACTTCGAACTGATCGAGATCCCGCACGTTCGCCTGTCGGGCAAGAACTCGGCGGACATCCGCATGGTGGTCGACGCGCTGGACCTGTGCTACACCAAAGCCCACGTCAATACCTTCGTCATCATTTCCGGCGACTCCGATTTTTCGCCGCTGGTGTCCAAGCTGCGCGAGAACGCCAAGCGCGTGATCGGCGTGGGCGTAAAGGACTCGACCTCCGACCTGCTGGTGGCCAACTGCGACGAATTCATTTTCTACGACGACCTGGTACGCGAATCGCGCCGCCAGCGCCAGGCTACCCGCGACTCGCGCGAGCAGCAGCCCAAGCGCACGCCGGAAGAGGAGAAACGCCGCCGCGAGGAGATGGACAAGCGCCGCAACCAGTGCATCGAAATCGCTTACACCACCTTCGACGCGCTAGCTGCGGAACGCGGCGAGGGCAAGATCTGGGCTTCGGTGCTGAAGGAAGCGATCAAGCGCCGCAAGCCGGACTTCAGCGAGTCGTATTACGGGTTCCGCACCTTCGGCAACCTGCTGGAGGAAATGAAGGCGCGCGGCTTGCTGGAATTCGGCCGCGACGAGAAGTCGGGTGCATACGTGTATCGCAGCAGCCAGCCGGTGGTGCTGCCTGTTGTCGAAGCTCCGGTGGAACAGGAAGCTGCCGCAGTTTCAGAAGCTGTTGTGGCCGAGGCGGCGGAAGGCGTGGAGGAAGCTGTTGCCGCTGCGCCTGGCGAGGCTGGCGAAGCGCGCCGTGACCGTGAAGGCCGCGACGGCCGCCGCAATCGCGGCAACCGTGGCGGACGTGGGCGCCGTGGCGAAGGCGATGCGGCGCCGGGTGCTGCTGTCGAAGTGCCGGCCGATGCCGAAGTCGCTGCGGTGGCGGCGGTGGAGGAAGTTGCGCCGGTGGTAGAGGCGATCGCCGAAGCCCCGGTTGAGGCCCCGGCCAAGCGCACCCGCGCTGCGGCCAAAAAACCGGCTGCCAAGAAGGCCGGCTCGCGCGGCAGCAAGGTAGCGCAAGCCGCGGCCGATGCGGCGGAAGCGGTGCAGCAGGCGGAAGCCGTGCTGGCTGCTGCGTCCGAAGCTGCCGTGGTGGCCGAGGCGGCGGCGGTCGAGGCTCCGGCGGACGCCAAGCCTGCGGCGCCGAAGCGCGCCAGGAAACCGGGCACGCACAAGCCTTCGGCGCGCAGCAAGCTGCCCAAGAAGCCGAAGGCGGAGGCGGCCTAAACCCGCAAAAACCGGCAAACCGGTGTCCGACCCGCAGGGTCAGACACCGGCATGGCGGCGGCCGCGGACCCAGTGCCGCACACTTGTGTCTGACACTGGTTTACCGGTTTTCTGCCATACTTCCGGGCACTATGCCCTTCATCTCCGAACTCACCCTCTACCCGATCAAGTCCTGCGCCGGCCTGTCGCTGAAGCACGCGACCCTGACCCGCGCCGGTTTGATGACCGATCAAATCTACGACCGCGAATGGATGCTGGTCGACGCCAACGGCATCGCCCTGACCCAGCGAGAGCATCCGCGCATGGCCCTGATCGTGCCGCGCCTGAAATCGGAAACCATGGAGCTGCGCGCCCCCGGCATGCTGCAGCTGGAAATCCCCCTCGGCCTGCCCGACCCGGAGAGCGCACCAAGCCTGCAAGTCCAGGTCTGGGACGACACCGTCCTCGCTTACGATTGCGACGACCTCACCGCCACCTGGTTCAGCAAGTTCCTTGGCATTGAATGCCGCCTGGTGCGTTTCCATGCCAATGCGAAACGCCTGACCAGCGGCAAATGGACCAACGGCGAGCAGCATCCGACGCTGTTTTCCGACGGCTACCCGATCCTGGTCATCGGCACCGGTTCCCTGCAGGACCTGAATGAAAAACTGCAGCAGCAGGGCCGCCAGCCGCTGCCCATGAACCGTTTCCGCGCCAACCTGGTGGTGGGCGACCTGGATGCCTTCGAAGAGGATTACACCGAGCAATTCCGCATCGGCGAAGCCGTCCTGAAGCCGGTCAAGCCTTGCGCACGCTGCCCGATGCCCTCGGTCGACCAGTCCACCGGCGAATTTGGTCCCGACCCGCTGGACATCCTGCAAAGCTACCGCGCCAGGCCGGAAGTCGATGGCGGCATCTGCTTCGGCATGAATGCAATCGTAACAACAGGTGATGGCGTAAAACTATCGGTTGGCGACCAAATCGAGGTTACACTGTCGTTTTAGTAGTCAATAGCGGCCGGCGATGGAGATGACGCAGAAAATCAGGGGCAAGCAGCCCACCCAGGAGGAACTGGCGGCGGAAAACCAGTCCCTGCGCGCCCGCCTTGCCTACCTGATCGACCAGGCCGAACGCAATCACTCGATCATGACGCGCCACCAGGCATTTGACCTGGAAATCGTTGGCGCGGCCAGTTTTCCCGAGCTGATTGGCACGATTTTCCGTACCTTGCCGGTCATTTCCGACCTCGATGCCGTGACCCTGACCCTGGTGGACGTGGATGACGACATCCGTAACGTCATGGAAAAGCTGGGCGTCGATTTCGCTGATTTTCCCGACCTGGTGTTCGTGCCGGACGTGTCCCAGCTGGCCTTCGAGCTCGAGCCAGGGCAGGCACCGAAGCCGCAACTTGGCATGTTCGACGCGCGCAGGCATGGCCGCCAGTTCCCGCGGCCGGGCACGCGCCTGCAAAGCGTGGGGGTGGTGCCGCTGCTGCGCAACAAGCGCCTGATCGGCTCGCTGAACCTGGGCAGTGCGGACCCGACGCGGTTTTCACCCAGCCTGGGCACGGATTTCGTCGAGCATATGGCGTCGATCATCGCTATCTGCCTGGAAAACGTGATTTCCAATGAAATGCTGAAGTACATGGGGCTGACCGATGCGCTGACCGGGGTGTTCAACCGGCGCTACGTGGACCGGCGTTTACTGGAAGAGATTTCGCGGGCGCGCCGGCAGTCGTATCCGGTGTCTTTCATGTATATCGATATCGACCACTTCAAGCGGGTGAACGATACGGTGGGGCATGGCGGCGGCGACGAGGTGCTGCGCGAGGTGGCGCAGCGCATCAAGGCGGAGCTGCGGCTGTCGGACGCGCTGGCGCGCTTCGGCGGCGAGGAGTTCGTGGTGCTGCTGATCGATGCGGACCTGGAGAGCGCGGCTTATGTGGCCGAGCGCATTCGCGCGGGAATCGCGGCCAGCATGATTGAGCTGTCCCATGGGGTCAAGGTGTCGATTACGGCGTCGGTTGGGGTGTCCAGCCTGGCGCAGGTGCCGGAAGATGCGAAGCCGGAGGAGCAGGCGGTGCAGTTGATCGCGCAGGCGGATGAGGCGCTTTATCAGGCCAAGGAAGGTGGCCGCAATCGGGTGATCCGGTACGCTGCCTGAAAACCGGCAAACCCGGGTCAGACCCAAGCCGGATGGCCGTCCCGTCTGACCCAAGTCGGATCGACTGCCGCCGGGTTGGTTCGAGGTCTTTGACTTTCGCAGAAGATCAACAGCGCACAACCGAAACCCGAGGCCGCTGCTCTGACTGGGTCTGACCCTTGGGTCTGACCCTTGGGTCAGACCCGGGTTTGCCGGTTTTAAGCCAGCAAATCGTTCTCCGTACGCGCCACCTCTTCCGCCGTCCCGCGCAGCACCACCACATCCCCGGCTTCCAGCGTCATCCCCGGCTCTGCCTCCAAGCGCACCTTGCCGCGCCGGATCGCCGAAATCTCGGCCCCCGCTTCATCCAGCCCCAAATCGCGCACGCACTTGCCGATGCAGGAAGCCTGCTCTCCCAGCGAGACCGAATGCAGCCGCACCATCTCCGCTTCCTCGCCGCTATCGCTGGCGCCGTGGAAGTAGCCGCGCAAGGAAGCATACCTCTCCTCGCGCGCCCGTTGCACGCGGTGCACCACGCGCCGCAGCGGCACGCCCAGCATCACCAGCGCATGGGAGGCCAGCATCAGCGAGCCCTCCATCAGTTCCGGCACCACCTCGGCCGCCCCGGCTTCCTTCAGCCGGTCCAGGTCCGAATCGTCGTGCGAGCGCACGATCACCGGCAGTTCCGGCGCCAGCTCATGCACCAGGTGCAGCACCCTGAGCGCCGAAGGCGTCGAGGCATAGGTAATCACCACGGCCGAAGCGCGCTTGATGCCCGCCGCCACCAGCGACTCGCGCCGCGCGGCATCGCCATAGGACACGTTGGCGCCGGCAGCTTGCGCCTCCTGCACCCGGATCGGGTCCAGGTCCAGCGCGTGGTAGGGAATCTTTTCCTCGGTCAGGAGGGTGGCCAGCGACTGGCCCGAGCGGCCAAAGCCCGCCACGATCACGTGTTTTTGCGCCGACATCGTGCGCGCTGCGATATTGGTCAGGTTCAGCGACTGCATCATCCATTCGTTGGCGGAGAACTTCAGCACGATCTTGTCCGAACGCTCGATCAGGAAGGGCGCCAGCAGCATCGACAGCACCATCGAGGCCAGCACCACCTGTACCACGAAGGGATCGACCAGCTTCATGCCGCCCACCACGTTCAGCAGAACGAAGCCGAATTCGCCCGCCTGGGCCAGCGCCAGGCCGGTGCGCATGGCGGTCGAGGTGGAGGCGCCGAACAGGCGCGCCAGGCCGGCGATCAGGGCGAACTTGAGCAGCACCGGGCCGGCCAGCAGCACCAGCACCAGCCACCAGTTTTCCAGCACCACGCGCGCATTGAGCAGCATGCCGACCGTGATGAAGAACAGGCCAAGCAGCACGTCGCGGAATGGCTTGATGTCCTCTTCCACCTGGTGCTTGTATTCGGTTTCGGAAATCAGCATGCCCGCCACGAAGGCGCCGAGCGCCATCGACAGGCCGGCCTGCTCGGTGATCCATGCCGCGCCCAAAGTCACCAGCAGGAGGTTGAGCATGAACAGCTCCTGCGAGCGGCGCAGCACGACGATGGTGAACCACTTGCGCATCACCTTTTGCCCCAGGAACAGCAGCAGGATCAGCACCACGGCCGCCTTCAGGCCCGCCAGGCCCAGGGTCCTGGGCAGGTCGGCAGGATTCTGCGCCAGTGCCGGGATCAGGATCAGCAGGGGCACCACCGCCAGGTCCTGGAACAGCAGGATGCCGATGATCTTGCGCCCGTGCTCGCTTTCCAGTTCGAGGCGTTCCGTGAGCAATTTGACCACAATCGCCGTGGACGACATGGCCAGCGCGCCGCCCAGCGCGAACGAGGCCTGCCAGCCCAGGTGGATCGAAGGCGGCAGCAGGAACTGGACGAGCCAGCCGAACAGCATGGTGGCCGCAATGGTCAGCACCACCTGCGCCATGCCCAGCCCGAACACGATGGAGCGCATGGCCATCAGCTTGGGCAGGGAGAATTCCAGCCCGATCGAGAACATCAGGAATACCACGCCGAATTCGCCCAGCAGTTCGGTGGCGTGGCTTTGCTCGGCCAGACCCATGGCATGGGGACCGAGCAGGATGCCGACGGCCAGGTAGCCCAGCATTGGCGGCAAATGCATCATGCGGAAGGCCACCACGCCTAACACGGCGCTGCCCAGGAGGAGAAGGGTCAGTTCAAGTGGTGTGAACATCCGTTGTTTGTTTTGTCTGGCAAGTTTTTTGCTTATCTAATTCGGCTATACTTCGGGCATGAGTGTAACCCATGAAAAAACAATGCTGAAATCTTTTGATGCCAAGACCGCAACTCGTGCCCTGGAGTTGGCGCGCGAGGCCCTGCAGATCGAGACGGACGCCCTGGCCGCGCTGCATGCGCGCCTGGCCAACGACGAGACGGTGGGCCAGGCGGTGTCCTTGTTGCTGCAATGCAAGGGCCGCGTGGTGGTTTCCGGCATCGGCAAGTCTGGCCATATCGGCAAGAAAATCGCCGCCACCCTGGCTTCTACCGGCACTCCGGCCCTGTTCGTTCATCCGGCGGAAGCCGCGCACGGCGACCTGGGCATGGTGACCCCGGAAGACGTGGTGATTGCCATTTCCTATTCCGGCGAAGCGGCCGAACTGATGGCCATCCTGCCGGTGGTCAAGCGCATGGGCGGCCACGTGATCGCCATGACCGGCAAGCCGGCCTCCAGCCTGGCCAAGCTGGCCGACGTGCACCTGGACGTCTCCGTGGCCAAGGAAGCCTGCCCAATGAACCTGGCCCCGACCGCCTCCACCACCGTCACGCTGGCGCTCGGAGACGCCATTGCGGTGGCCCTGCTGGATCTGCGCGGCTTCAAGGAAGAAGACTTCGCCCGTTCGCACCCCGGCGGCGCCCTGGGCCGCCGCCTGCTGACCCACGTGCGCGACGTGATGCGCAAGGACGGCGCGATTCCGGCCGTGGGCCTGGAAACACGCCTGCCGGACGCCCTGCTCGAAATCACCCAGAAGGGCATGGGCATGACCGCCATCGTCGACGCCGACAACAAGCCGGTCGGCGTGTTCACCGACGGCGACCTGCGCCGCATGATCGAGAAAGTGCAGGACTTCACCAAGGTCGTGATCAAGGATGTCATGCACCTGAATCCGCGCACCATCGGTCCCGACCAGCTGGCGGTGGACGCCGTGGCGGTCATGGAAGAATTCCGCATCAACCAGATGCTGGTGGTGGACCCGGACGGCACGCTGGTCGGCGCGCTGCACATCCACGACCTGACCCGCGCCAAGGTGATCTGATGACGCTGAACAGCGAAGAACTGGCCGCCCGCGCCGCCAAGGTGCGCCTGTTCATCTTCGACGTGGACGGCGTCCTCACGGACGGCAGCCTGAGCTACGGCGCGCAGGGCGAGATGGTGAAGACCTTCAATGTGCACGACGGCCTGGGCATCAAGCTGCTGCAGGAATCTGGCGTGAAGACTGCCATCATCAGCGCGCGCATCACCGCCATCACCAATGCGCGCGCCAAGGACCTTGGCATCGATTTCGTCCATCAGGGCGGCCACGACAAGCTGACGCCATTCAAGGCCCTGCTGAATGAGCTGGGCCTGGAGCAGGATGAGGTGGCGTTCATCGGCGACGACGTGGTGGACTTGCCGTTGCTGCGCCGCGTGGGCTTTGCGGTGAGCGTGCCCAATGGCCGCAAGGAAGCGCATCAACACGCCCACTACATCACCGAGGCGCCCGGCGGCCGCGGCGCGGTGCGTGAAATTTGCGAGTTCGTGCTGCGCGCCCAAGGCAGTTATGAGCGCGTCATGGCCCAGTTCCTGGTGTAGAAGGACACAGCGATGCGCAACCAGAGGATAGCCCACCGCTTCCGCCTTTCCGTCGGCATGGTCATGGTGCTGATGGCGGCGCTCGGCAGCTTCTACCTGCTCGAACTGCTGAACCGCGCGGGCGAACAGATGCAGGCCGACAAGCGCGCCAACGAGCCCGATTACATTGTCGAGAATTTCTCCTTCGTCCACATGTCGAAGGAAGGCAAACCAAGCTATATTATCGCCGGCGACAAGCTGACCCACCGCCCGGTCGACGATTCGTCCGTGATCGACAAGCCGCGCGTGCACAGCCTTGCCAGCGAACGGCCGCCGATGGAGATCCTGTCGCAAACGGCGCGCGTGGACCAGGGAAACAGCCGCGTCACGCTGAACGGCAAGGTGACGATCGACCGCGCCGAGGCGCCTAACGCGCAAGCGCTGCATCTGGCAACGGAAAAACTGGTGGTCTTCCCCGACGAAGACCGCATGGAAACCGACGTTCCGGTGAAGATGAAAATCGGCGCAACGACTGCCTCAGCCAACAGCATGCGCGCCAACAACGCGACGCGCCAGATGCACCTGGAGGGCGCCGGCACGCTGGTGCTGCCGCCGAGGGAACAATAAAAAGGAATGGATATGAAACGACTACTGTTGTCGGCTGCCCTGCTGCTTTGCGCAGCCGAGCCGGCACTGGCCGAAAAGGCTGATTCTTACAAGCCGACCCTGATCAGCTATGGCTCGCTCGACATCGACGACGTCAAGCAGGTGACCGTGCTGACCGGCGGCGTCAAGCTCACGCGCGGCACCCTGACCATGACGGCCGAACGCGCCTTCGTCAAGCAGTCGCCGGAAGGCTACCAGCAGGTGACCCTGTTCGGCGACGGCAAGAAAGCCACCTTCCGCCAGAAGCGCGACGGCGCCGGCGACCAGTGGGTCGAGGGCGACGCCGACCGCATCGAGTACGACGAGCAGGCCGAACTGGTGAAGATGTTCACCAAGGCCACGATCCGCCGCCTGGAAGGCGGCAAGCAGAACGACGAAGTGCAGGGCGAGTTCATCTCCTACGACAGCCGCAAGGAATTCTTCAGCGTGCGCAATACCGCCACCGGCGAGAGCAAGCCGGGCGGCGGCCGCGGCACCATGGTGATCCAGCCTTCGCGCACCGAGCCGCCTGCCGCGAAACCGGCATCCGCGCCGGCAACCGGGCCTGCATCGACGCCGGCTGCGGCGCCTGCAGCGGCGCCGGCGGCGCAACCGACCACGCCTCCTACCACGCCGGAGAAGAAGTAAGCATGCAAGCAAATTCCTGCGCCAGCACGCTGGTCGTGCGCGGCCTCCAGAAAACCTATGGCAAGCGCCAGGTGGTGCACGACGTATCGCTGCAAGTCGACTGCGGCGAAGTGGTGGGCCTGCTGGGCCCCAACGGCGCCGGCAAGACCACGTCCTTCTACATGATCGTGGGCCTGGTCGCCTCGGACGCCGGCACCATCGATATTGGCGGCACCGACGTGTCCAGCCTGCCGATCCACAAGCGCGCCACGCTGGGCCTGTCCTACCTGCCGCAGGAAGCTTCGGTGTTCCGCAAGCTGACGGTGGAAGAAAATATCCGCGCCGTGCTGGAAATCCAGAAGGTCGACGGCAAGGCCTTATCCAAGGCCGAGATCGACCAGCGCCTGGAAGCGCTGCTGGCGGACTTGCAGATCGAGAAGCTGCGCGAAAACCAGGCCCTGTCGCTGTCTGGCGGCGAGCGCCGCCGCGTGGAAATCGCGCGCGCCCTGGCCACCAACCCGCGTTTCGTGCTGCTGGACGAACCATTCGCCGGCGTCGACCCGATCGCCGTGATCGAAATCCAACGAATCGTGCGTTTCCTGAAGGAGCGCAACATCGGCGTGCTGATCACCGACCATAATGTGCGGGAGACCCTCGGCATCTGCGACCGCGCCTACATCATCAACCAGGGTGCGGTGCTGGCTTCGGGCCGCCCGGACGACATCATTGCCAACGAATCCGTGCGCCGCGTGTATCTCGGCGAACACTTCCGCATGTAAGCGAAGGCCATGAAACAAACACTGCAACTGCGAACCTCGCAACACCTGGCGCTGACGCCGCAGCTGCAACAATCCATCCGCCTGCTGCAGCTGTCCACCCTCGAGCTGCACCAGGAGCTGGAACAGCTGCTGAGCGATAACCCGATGCTCGAGCGCCTCGACGACCCGCTCGACCACTCCGTCCGCCTGCTGGCCGATGGCGCCATCAGCCAGGCCAACGGCAATGGCGCTGAAGTGCCCGCCACGCCCGCGCAAGAGGGCCCGCCAGGAGAGGGCGGCGATGCCCCGGCAGCCGCCGAAAGCGACCCATACGAAGGCGGCGACGGAGACAGCAGCAACGGCGGCGACGACAGCGACTGGAGCACGAGCTCCGGCAGCAAATCCGCCGATGACGAAGACAGCCGCCCGCAGCTGGAGGCTTCCGGCTGTACCCTGCGCGAACACCTGCTGGAGCAAATGCGCGTCACCGTGCAGGAGCCGCGCGACCGCGCCCTGATGGAAATGATCATCGATGCGCTGGACGACAACGGCTACCTGGAAGAGCCGCTGGAAGAAATCCACGCGCGCCTGCCGCCCGAACTCGAAATCGAACTGGACGACCTGCGTTGCAGCCTGGTGCTGCTGCAAAGCTTCGACCCGCCCGGCGTGGCCGCGCGCAATGCTGCCGAATGCCTGGCGCTGCAGATCAAGCGCATGCCCGGCGTACCCCTGGTGACGCGCCGCATGGCCCTGCTGATCGTCGAGAAATACCTGACCTGGTTTGCACAGCGCGAGTTCAACAAGCTGAAGAAGGCCCTCGACTGCGACGACGAAGACCTGCGCGAGGCGCAGTGCGTGATCCGCCAGTGCAACCCGCACCCGGGCGCCGAGTTCGCCAGCGGAGAATCCGATTACGTCGTGCCCGACGTGATCGTGAAGAAAGGCCGCGGCGGCTGGGTGGTCACCCTCAACAACGACGTGGTGCCGCGCCTGCGCGTGAATGCCCTGTACGCCAACCTGCTCAAGCAAGGCAAGAGCGAGTCGCAAATGAACGGCCAGCTGCAGGAAGCCAAGTGGCTGATCAAGAATATGCGCCAGCGTTTCGACACCATCCTGCGCGTGGCGGAGGCGATAGTAGAAAGGCAAAAGAATTTTTTCAGCCATGGTGCCGTGGCCATGAGGCCCCTTGTGTTGCGTGAAATTGCTGATACACTGGGACTACACGAGAGCACTATTTCTCGCGTAACAACTCAAAAATATATGCTCACCCCGCATGGCATGTTTGAGTTGAAATATTTCTTTGGTAGCCACGTCGCGACCGAAGCTGGGGGTGAGGCTTCATCGACTGCGATACGGGCACTGATCGTGCAATTGACAGGAGCAGAAGACCCGAAAAATCCTTTATCCGACAGTAAGATTGCGGACATGCTGGGAGAACAAGGCATGGTGATTGCGCGACGGACTGTTGCCAAATATCGAGAAGCGTTGAAAATCCCTCCGGTAAGCCTCCGCAAATCTTTGTAGTGCATGGGTTCCTCTGTGCGTTTCGGCGTGCACGAACTCGAGAGCGACATCATCTTTAGGAGTGTGTATGAATCTCACCATCAGTGGACATCATGTCGAAGTGACCCCGGCCATTCGCGAATACGTGCAGAACAAGCTGGAACGAGTCAAGCGCCATTTCGATCAAGTAATCGATATTGCTGTCATCCTGACTGTAGATAACCTCACCGAGAAAGAGAAACGCCAGAAAGCCGAAATCAACCTGCGCATGTCTGGCAAAACTGTTTACGTCGAAAGCCTGTCGCAAGATCTCTACGCCGCCATCGACACCCTGATTGATAAACTGGATCGCCAGGTCATGAAATACAAAGACCGTGTGCAGAACCACAATCATGCGGCCATCAAGCATTTCCCGGATACGTACGAAGCACCACCCACCGCCATGTAAAGGACTGGCCGTGTAGCACACCAAAGGGCGCAAATGGCGCCCTTTTTTGCGGTTAAAATAATTGCATGAGCGAACACGTCCAAACCAACATCTCCAACGGCACCGGCTTCATCACGCTGGACCGCCCGAAAGCCCTCAATTCGCTGTCCCTCGACATGGTGCGCGCAATGACCCAGGCCCTGCTGGCGTGGCGCGATGACGCATCCGTCGCCGCCGTGGTGGTGCGCAGCACCAGCGAACGCGCGCTGTGTGCCGGCGGCGATATCCGCTTCTTCTACGACGTCGGCCGCACCAATACGCAGGGCGGCAGCGCGCTGTTGGAAGACTTCTTCACTGAAGAATATGCGCTGAACCACCTGATCCATTTCTATCCCAAGCCCTATCTGGCGCTGATGGATGGCGTGGTGATGGGGGGCGGCATGGGCATCGCCCAAGGCGGTCCCGATTGCGGCGTGCGCATCGTCACCGGCCGCACAAAGATGGCCATGCCGGAAGTGAATATCGGCCTGTTTCCCGACGTTGGCGGCAGCCACTTCCTGTCGCACGCACCGGGCCAGTTGGGCATGTGGCTCGGCCTGACCGGCCTGACCGTCGGCGCGGCCGACGCCCTCTACCTCGACCTCGCCGACTACTTCGTGCCGGAGACCGAACTGGCCGCGCTGACGGCGCTGGTTGAAGCAACGCCCGGCAAGTCGCTGCGCGATGCCATCGCCGTCTTCGCCGGCCCGCACAATGCCTTCGCCGGCGACAGCGAACTGGAAGCGCAGCGCGCGCTGATCGACAAGCACTTCGCCGCCGGCTCGGTGCCCGCCATCATGGAATCGCTGCGCGGCGACAGCCATCCTTTCGCGCAGAAGTCGCTGAAGGCGATGGAGTTGCGCTCGCCATTGATGATGTGCGTGACCCACGAGCTGCTCACGCGCGGCGCCGCGCTGGGCGTATCCGACTGCCTGCGCATGGAACGCAATCTGGTGCGCCGCAACTTCGAGCACGGCGAAATTTTCGAAGGCGTACGCGCGCTCGTGATCGACAAGGACAACCAGCCGAGATGGAATCCTTCGACGCTTGCAGAAGTCATGCCCGAGATGGTGGCGCGCTTCTTCGAGCCATGCTGGCCGGCCTGGGCGCATCCCTTGCGCCACCTTGCATGAGAGAGCTGGACCGGATCGACCGCGGCATCCTCAACATCCTGCAAGAAGATGCCAGCACGCCCCTGCGCGAAATCGCCGAGCGCGTGCATTCATCGGTCGCCACCTGCCAGCGCCGCATTGAAAAGCTGCGTGCCGATGGCGTACTGGTGAAAGCGGTCGCGCTGGTAGACCGCGCACTGGCGGGGCGCCCGCTGACGGTATTCGTTTCGGTCGAGCTGGAGAAGCAGAACACCGACATCCTCAAGCAATTCGAGCACCGCATGCGCTCGGAGCCGGAGGTGATGTCCTGCTACGAAGTGGCAGGCGAGTTCGACTTCCACCTGATCGTCACGGTGGAGTCGATGGAAGAATACAGCGCCTTCACCCGCCGCGTCTTCACTTCCCACCACAACGTCATCAACGTCAAAAGCCTGTTCGCCATGAACTGCTCGAAGTTCGAGACCAAGCTCACGCTTTGACGCTAGGCGCCAGCGCGTTTGGCGACTTCGAGGGCGTAGCAAAAGTCATTGCATCCAAATTCAATTGCCCTGAATAGCTTGTCGAGTGCGGCCTCGTACCCCCAGACTAATAGATAGGCGGCGAGGACCGTGAAGAATAGGCCTGAAATCGTCCAGAGGTTCGAAGCGATTGCGGCCGGTGTGGATTGGGACGGTTCAATGGCTTTTGAGAATGAATAGATGAAGCTTGCCCAAATCAGGCCGACAGCCCACTTGAGTGCAGTCACACGATTGCGTGAGCGGTCTTCGATAGGCTTAATGGTCTTTTTCAGAAGCTCTACTTCCTTTTCCTGCTGAAAGCCATTCGTGCCGAGGTAATCTACTACGAAGCTGACCGCTTCCGGCGTAACTCCGCTATGTCCGTAGAAACTAGGCAGCGAGAACAAGACAATCAGCGCGGTAAGGAGCATGAGTGCCAGGTTGACGAAACTTGCCGCTTCCGACTTCGCGAGGCCTGTGATTTCGATAATTCCAAGTCCGACCAATGCTCCGGCAAAGCCGACATAGGACCAAAGATAGATGCCACTAGTCTTCTCTGCCATGCCCATTTTCAGGAACTTTAACGGGTACCAAAGCAGCCGCTGAAGAAAGCGGAGCCAAGTCCAGTCAGACAAACGACCCTTCAGCAGGAAGGCTTCCAGCTCAATGACGAGGGAAAGGGATTTGTTGAACATCGGACCAGCATACAAGAGCTTAAGCCATCTTGTAGGCACACGTGCTTAAGATTTGAGGTAGATCAAACGGCCTATGTGGGGAGCCGGTGTCGGGAGTCGGTGCCAGAGTCGGTGGGAGTCGGTGTCAGGTCTGTCATTCGGACAGCTAGCGCTCACATTTGAGCAATTTCAAAGCGTGAATCTGGCTGATTTCGCGTATTGATACTTATCAAAGAGACTGCTCGGATGTCCGAATGACAGACCTGACACTGACTTGCTCCTCGAACGGGACCGCCAGTCCGAAATCTTTGAGTGCCATTACTCCTTAGGGCAATCGACAGGTGGCAATGGGCCGAAGACGACTTCGGACTCCGGCGTGCCGGAAGTCTGCAGGATGTACACGACTTTGGCTTCGGTGTCGATGTACATCATGTGCGCCCTGCCGCCGGGTAACATACCGGGCGAATTGAGGTTGATTTGGCGTGTGTCGCGCAGTTTTTCCGGCAGCGCCGCCACTGTGGGCCATTTCTCGCTTGTTCCGGACGGCGATACGAAGTGGCCGTAGTGCGCGGCAGTGCAACGCCAGATCGGGTCCGGCTCAACGGGGGCAGCGCCTAGCGCTGCTGCAAGCAGTAATGAGATCGCCATATGCCGATGATAGATCAAAAATGGTGCGCAGCTTCAAATTTCATTGTTAGCGGCGGCTGAGCTCTGGCCTGGCCGGCGAGGCGCCGCTTTCCATGCGGATGCGCAGTACGCCGTCTTCCTTGACCAGCAGGACCGCGTAAGAGTGCGAGGTCCACTCTGCGCCGGGCTTGTCGCGGCGCGCGATACCGCCGGTAACCATTACCGCCTGGTCGCCAAGTTTTTCGAACGCCAAGCCCTGCCAGTGCAAATCGATGGGTGGTTTCCAGCTGCTCGCGAATTCTCGCGAGAGTTTGTCGAACGCAATCTCTTCTTTCCATTCTCCGCCAATAAATATCGTGCCGCGGCGGGAGTAGCGGTTGGCGAGTGCTTTGCGGTCGCCGGTATTGACCTCGTCCGCGTAGCTATTCATGAAAAACTGCGCTAGATCGAGGATGCCGGTGGCCGCTGGATCGCTGCATGGGATCTTTGGCAGGGGGCCGAAGATCACGATGGAATCCGCTGTGCCGGCGGATTGCTCGATATACGCGAGGCCAGTCTTGCCGTCGACGTACATCACATGGGACTTGCCGCCGGCATAAGCGCCCGAGGTGGTAAGCAAGATGGGCCGTTTGCCACGCAGATGGGCAGGCAAGGACTTCAGAACGGGCCAGGCCGCAGAGGTGCCGGACGGGGAAACGTAGGCGCCATAGTGTTTCCCTGTACAGAGCCAGGCCGGGTCGGGGTCGGCGTCGGCCACATCGGCCGCGCCAACCGCGGCAGCCGTCAGCAATACGAGTAGGCTCTTCTCCTCCGGCTCCTTTCTGCGTTGAGCTGCAAGCTTAGCATAAAAGCAAGTGGGAAAATTTACCGCTGACCTGCGCGTATTCGGGAAATCGTTCCGCGCCGACTGCCTAAGATGATCGCTCGTCGTTTGAAAGGAGAGCATCATGATCGACCACGTTTCCATTGCCACCCGCGACCTGCCGCGCGCTGTGGATTTCTACAAAGCCTGCTTCGAGCCGCTGGGCTACAGCGTGCAGCACCAGGATGACAAGCAGGCCATCTTCGGCGCCGATGGCCACTGGGCCTTCGCAATCTACCCGGCACAGGGCGATGCGCCGCTGGTGGGGCAGCGCGGCCACATCGCCATCAAGGCCAAGTCGCAGCTGGCGACGCATGCCTTCCATGCCAACGCCATCGCGCTAGGCGCAACATCGTTGCGGTCGCCGGGCCTGCGCCCCGACGTCAATGAGCGCTATTTTGGAACAATGATCACCGATCCGGACCACCATACGATCGAAGTGGTGCACTGGATGGACTAAGTTGGTGCAGCGGGCTGGCCGGCGGCTGGCCCGCAATTTGCTGTAACGCTGGGGTCATTCACTTTACCGAAGCGCTCATGACCACCATTCGCTCAGCCCACCCGGCCGATGCTGCCGCCATCGCGGCAATCTACAACCACTACGTTGCAACTACCACCATCACTTTCGAAGAGGCTGAAGTCGGTGCCGACGAGATGGCCCACCGCATCACGAAAGTCATTTCATCCAAGCTGCCCTGGCTGGTGCTGGAGCTGGACGGCAACGTCGTTGGCTACGCCTATGCCAGCAAATGGAAGGAGCGTTCCGCCTATCGCTTCTCCGTCGAGAGCTCAATCTACCTGCACCACGATGTGCGCGGCAAAGGCTTTGCGCGCAAACTGTACGAGCATTTGTTCAACCTGCTGCGCCAGAGCGGCGTGCA
Organism: Pseudoduganella sp.; assembly: GCA_039593355.1. Classification (GTDB taxonomy): domain Bacteria; phylum Pseudomonadota; class Gammaproteobacteria; order Burkholderiales; family Burkholderiaceae_D; genus Rugamonas. The sequence continues at coordinate 28,130 of JBCNPK010000019.1, read as the reverse complement.
CCTGGTGATCGGCGGCGTTGCGCTGCCCAATGAAGCCAGTGTGGGCCTGCACGAGAAGATGGGCTTTGAGCCCGTCGGAGCGTTCAAGGAAGTCGGCCGCAAGTTTGGCCGCTGGATCGACGTCGGCTATTGGCAGCTGCGGCTGGAGTGATCAGGCTTGCTCGCGGTGGCGCAGCACCACGGTTTCCGTCGGTGCGAAGTGGCGCGCCAGGCGCTCGGCCATGTACACGGACCGGTGCTGGCCGCCCGTGCAGCCGACCGCCACCGTCAGGTAGGAGCGATTGTCGCGCTTGAAGTGCGGCAGCCATTTCGTGACGAAGCCTTTGATATCCTGGAACATTTCTTCCGCGCTCTCCTGGGCATCGAGGAAGGCGATTACCGGGGCGTCGCGGCCGTTCAATGGGCGCAGCGCGAGGTCATAGTAGGGATTCGGGATGGCGCGCACGTCGAAAACGAAGTCGGCGTCGAGCGGCACCCCGACTTTGAAAGCGAACGATTCGAAGAACAGCGTGAGCGGCGCATTTTCGCTGTGCAGAAGGTCCTTGACCCAGGCGCGTAGCCTGTTGGCATTCATCTCCGACGTGTCGATCACGATGCCAAGCTGCTGGATGGCGGAGAGCCGTTCGCGTTCTTCGGCAATGCATTCAATCAGCGTGCGGCGTGCAGCGGGATTCTGGCCGGGATGCAGCTCGTGCGAGAGCGGATGGCTGCGGCGGGTTTCGGAAAAGCGCGCTACCAGCGAATGCGTGTTCGCAGTGAGAAAGATCACCTTGACCTCGTGGCCGTCTTCTTTCAGCTTGCGGAATTCGCCCGGCAGGCTGGCAAGGCTGGAGGCACTGCGCGCATCGACGGCAACGGCCAGCGCTTCCGTGCCTTCCATGGCAAGGCGGTTGACGAGGTCGGGCAGCAGCGCGGGCGGCAAGTTGTCGACGCAATAGTGGCCGATGTCTTCAAGTACATTCAGCGCAACGGATTTTCCGGCGCCGGAGATGCCGGTGAGTAGGACGATTCGCATGTCACCGATAGTATCATCAGTCGCCGGACATGGCTTGCCGCTGACGCTCCATAAATTCCTGCAAGGTGTCGATGCCGCGCAACTGCAGGATGGTGTTGCGCACCGCAGCTTCCAGCAGCACCGCGATGTTGCGGCCGGCCGCCACCGGAATCACGACCTTGCGGATCGGAAGCCCCAGCACGTCTTCGGTCGGGAACTGGAACGGCAGGCGCTCCACTTCTTCTTCCAGCGCCGAGCGGCGCACCAGGTGCACGATCAGTTTCAGGCGCATTTTGCGGCGCACGGCGGTCTCGCCGAAGATCGCCTTGATATCGAGCAGGCCCAGGCCGCGCACTTCGAGCAGGTTTTGCAGCAGCGGCGGGCAGCGGCCTTCGATCATGTTCGGCGCAATGCGCGCAAATTCCACTGCGTCGTCGGCCACCAGGCCGTGCGAGCGTGAAATCAATTCAAGTCCCAGCTCGGATTTGCCGAGACCGGAGTCGCCGGTAATCAGCACGCCCACGCCCAGCACGTCCATAAAGACGCCGTGCATGATGATGCGCTGCGCCAGCTTCTTCGACAGGTAGACACGCAGGAAGTCGATCACCTGCGCCGCCGGCAGGGGCGTGGAGAACAGCGGGATGTTTTTTTCGTCGCAGATCGCCAGGATGTCGGGCGGAGTCTCGAGGCCCTGGGCAATGATCAGCGCCGGCGGGCCGCCCGCGATCAGTTCGCCGATCACGTGGGCGCGTGTCAGCGATTTGAGGCGCTGGTAGTAGTTGATTTCCTGGTGGCCGAACACCTGGATACGTCCAGGGTGAATCGTATTCAAGTGGCCGACCTGGTCGGCCGCCGAGGCGACGTCGCCGGAGATCAGGCGCTCGCCGCCGGGGAAGCCGGCGAACCAGCCCAGTTGCAGGGTTTCGCGATTGTCGTCGTACAGTCTCTGGATCGTCAGCGGCGTTTGCAGCATGGCTTAACCCGCCGCCTGCAGGCTAGGCTGCCAGTTGACGATGCGGCTGTAGACCGATTTCGGATCAGGATCTTCGGTCAGGGCTTGGCGGAAGGCGTCGTCCGAGAACATTTCCGCGATCTCGGACAGGATTTCGAGGTGCTGCTGCGTCACGTGGTCCGGAATGAGCAGGAAGAACAGCAGGTTCACAGGCTTGCCGTCCGGCGATTCGAAAGGAATCGGCTCGGCCAGGCGGACGAAGGCGGCCAGCGGCGCCTTCAGGCTCTTCGAACCCTTGATGCGCCCGTGCGGAACCGCCACGCCGTGGCCGAGGCCGGTGGAGCCCAGGCGTTCACGCGCGAACAGATTGTCCGACACGGTGGAGCGAGCGATGCCGCAGTTGTTCTCGAAGATCAGGCCGGCTTGCTCGAAAGCGCGCTTTTTGCTCGAGACTTCCAGGTCGAGCTGGACATTCTCTAGCGAAAGGATTTTGCTCAGGTTATTCATGACGCGACATTGATGTGCTTTGCGAGCGCATTATAGGCTTGTTTCTCAGCCGTGTAACTCGAATTTCACGCAATGTTTCCTCGAGGAAAAGCTTTACTGGCGGGCGTTGCGCAAATTGGACGGCCGCTGTGCACTACTAAAATTGGTGCGCCACGGGTTGATATCAAGACCGCCTCTGCGGGTATAACGCGCATACACCGTCAAGTGCTGAGGCTTGCATTGACGAAGTATGTCCGTAAAGATGCGCTCGACGCATTGCTCATGGAACTCATTATGCTCCCGGAAACCGATCAGGTACTTGAGCAAACTCTCCTGGTCGATCTGCGGGCCGTAGTAGCTGATCTGTACGCTGCCCCAGTCGGGCTGGCCAGTCACCAGGCAATTTGACTTGAGCAAATGGGAAACGAGGGTCTCCTCTACTGGCTGTTCGTCGAAATTGGCTTTCAGTGTTTCCGGTTGCGGCGAGTAGTTGTCGACGTCGATGTCGAGGCGGTCCAGCAACTGGCCTTCCAGCTCGCCCATTTCCAGCCTGGCGAAGTCTTCCTGCATGGTCAGGGTGACGTGCACGCTGGCGCCGGCGGCGGCGGACAGGTCCTGCTGCAGCAGCATTTTCAGCGCATCCGGGCCGGCCAGTTTGGTCTGGTTGAAGGAATTGAGGTAAAGCTTGAAAGATTTAGATTCGATCAAGTTTGGCGAGTCGGCTGGGATGGTGAAGCGTGCCACCGCCACTTGCGGCTTGCCGCGCATGTTCAGCCAGGAGAGCTCGTAGCCGTTCCAGATGTCCACGCCGAAGAAGGGCAGGGTGCCTTTCAGGCCCAGCTCATCGCGCTTGCCCTGGCGCGGGATGGGGAACAGGAGTTCCGGCGCGTAGTCGGTGCGGTAGGCGGAGGTTTTGCCGAGGGGGGAATGTTCTGGGAGGTTGGACATGGCAGGGTTTTCTTGAAACGGTCTGCCAGTTTACCAAAAACCCGGTAAACCTGGGTCTGACCCGCAGGGTCAGACCCTCGACGGTCTCGAGGCCGCGGGCGCGGTTTGGGGCTTTTGACTTTTGAGAAGATCAACAGCGCACAACCCAAACCGTTGGCCGATGATCTGACAGGGTCCGACCCTTGGGTCGTACCCCGGTTTACCGGTTTTAAAAGGTTTTAGAGGAACAGCTTGTACACCGGATTCTGCGACTCATCCCAATAGCGATACCCAAGAGTCGCCAGGAATTGCGTAAACTTCTCCGCATCCGCCGCAGGCACCTGCAAGCCGATCAGAATCCGCCCGACATCGCCGCCCTGGGAGCGGTAATGGCACAGCGAGATATTCCACTCCGGCTCCATCGAATCGAGGAAGCGCATCAGCGCACCAGGGCGCTCCGGGAACTCGAAGCGGTACAGCAATTCATCCTTCGCCAGCTCGCTCTTGCCGCCCACCAGGTGGCGCAAGTGCGACTTGGCCAATTCATCGTGCGTCAGGTCGAGCGTCCTGAAGTCATTCTCCTCGAAGCGCCGCGCTATCACCGACGACTCGCTGCGGTCGGCAATCTGCACGCCGACGAAGACATGCGCCTGCTCCTTATCGCTGATGCGGTAATTGAACTCAGTCACATTGCGTGCCCCCACCAGGCTGCAGAAGCGCTTGAAGCTGCCGCGCTGCTCCGGAATGGTTACCGCAAACACCGCCTCGCGCGCCTCGCCCAGCTCCGCGCGCTCCGCCACAAAGCGCAGGCGGTCGAAGTTCATATTGGCGCCGCTGCAAACGGTGACCAGGGTCTCGCCCTTGACCGGGTACTTGCTCATCTCCGCCCGCTCCACGTAGGCCTTGGCGCCTGCAACGGCCAGCGCGCCGGAAGGTTCCAGGATCGAGCGGGTATCGGTGAACACGTCCTTGATCGCCGCGCAGATGGCGTCGGTATCGACCACGATCACCTCGTCGACAAACTGCTGCGCCAGGCGGAACGTTTCTTCGCCCACCAGGCGCACGGCAGTGCCGTCCGCGAACAGGCCAACGTCGGACAGCGTCACGCGCTCGCCGGCCTTGAGCGAGCGGCCCATCGCATCCGAATCCATGGTCTGCACGCCGATCACCTTGATGTCGGGGCGCAACTGCTTGACGTAAGCGGCAACGCCGGCAATCAGGCCGCCGCCGCCGATCGGCACGAAGATGGCGTGGATCGGTCCGGAATGCTGGCGCAGGATCTCCATCGCAATGGTGCCCTGGCCGGCGATCACTTCCGGATCGTCGAAAGGATGCACGAAGGTCAGCTTCTGCTCTTTCTCAAGCTGCAGTGCGTGGTTGTAGGCGTCCGTATAGGACTCACCGTGCAGCACCACTTCCACGCTGGCGCCGCCGCGGCGGCGCACCGATTCGACTTTCAGCAGTGGGGTGGTGGCCGGCATGACGATGAGTGCGCGGCAACCGAGTTTGGCTGCGGAGAGGGCAACGCCCTGCGCATGGTTGCCGGCCGAGGCGCAAATGACGCCGCGCTTCAATTGCGCGTCGCTCAGATTCGCCATCTTGTTGTAAGCGCCGCGTACCTTGAAGCTAAAGACGTCCTGCATGTCCTCGCGCTTGAAGTAAATCTGGTTGTCAATTCGCTGCGACAGAATCGGCGCCAGTTCAAGCGGGGTTTCATGGGCCACGTCATAGACGCGGGAGGTCAGGATTTTCTTCAGGTAGTCGATAGTCATGATTTGCAAAGTAAAAGGTGTGGTGCAAAGACTGTCAACGGCGGGTAACCGGAGGAGGCGCACGCCTGCCATGCGGGTATGCGGATGGCGGGCTGTCTAACGTGCATAGGGCTTGGTATGGATGATTATAATTGAAGCCATGATTGAAAACGCTATCCACTGGCTGCTGAACTTTCTGGCAGCGCCCGAAGTGGGGCTGACCTCGGTATTCATCATCAGTTTCGTCTCGGCTACGCTGGTGCCCTTGGGGTCGGAACCCGCTGTCTTTGCCGTCTGTAAAGCCAACCCCGAACTGTTCTGGCCTGCCATGGCGGTGGCCACGCTGGGCAATACGCTGGGCGGCGTGGTCGATTACTGGATCGGTTATTACGCCAAGAAAGCCTTCACCAAGGAACGTTCCAGCCGCTGGTTCGGCTGGCTGGCGCACTATGGCGCAAAGACGATGCTGCTGTCCTGGGTGCCCGGCATCGGCGATCCGCTGTGCACGCTGGGCGGCTGGCTGAAGCTGCCGTTCTGGCCGGCCACCATGTACATGGCGATCGGCAAACTGGCGCGTTACCTCACCATGACGTCCTTGCTGCTGTACGTGCCGGATGGCTTCTGGCGCTCGCTGGCGAACGCGTTCGGCGGTTGAAGATTCCGCACGGCAGCAAAGTTGCAGAATTCCGGGCAGGAGCGATGGATATTTTCTGAATTAATATTGGTAAAACTATCGATTTTCAAATTAATGTTCAGTTGATTGACGTTAACGGAACCCCGCTGCCTACTAAGGCTGTTCCCATCTTGTGCGCCGCAATAAGATAGAATGTTCTGTCCCAGCGTCAGCCCCCCGTCCACGCATAATGAACGCACCAGCTCAAATCCAGGCACTGCTCGCCGAAACGCCCGATGGTCACGCCCCTACCCGCCTGCGGGAAATTCCTTACAACTACACGTCCTTCTCCGACCGCGAGATCGTGATCCGCCTGCTGGGCGAAGAGTCCTGGGCGCTGCTGGATGAGTTGAGGGCGTCCCGCCAGACCGGCCGTTCCGCACGCATGCTGTACGAAGTGCTGGGCGATATCTGGGTCGTGCGCCGCAACCCGTACCTGCAGGACGACCTGCTGGATAACCCGAAGCGCCGCCAGGCCCTGATCGACGCGCTGCATCACCGCCTGACGGAAGTGGACAAGCGCCGCACCACCGTCGACGCCGCCGATGCCGAATCGCAGAAGCGTAGCGGCAACGTGGAAAAGCTGCTGCGCGCCGCCAGCAAGGCTGTCGCCGACTTCGGCGAAGAATTCCGCCAGATGTACGACCTGCGCAAGCGCACGCTGAAGGTGCTGGGCAAATACACCGAGAAGCACAATATCTGCTTCGACGGCATGAAGCGCATCACCCACGTGACCGACGCCACCGACTGGCGCGTCGAGTATCCGTTCGTGGTGCTGACGCCTGACAGCGAAGATGAAATGGCCGGCCTGGTGAAAGGCTGTATCGAACTTGGCCTGACCATCATCCCGCGCGGCGGCGGCACCGGCTACACCGGCGGCGCGATTCCGCTCACGCCTTTGTCGGCCGTGATCAACACGGAAAAACTGCTCAAGCTGGGCGCCGTTGAAATGAAGGTGCTGCCGGGCCTGGACCGCGAATACGCGACCGTGCACTCGGAAGCGGGCGTCATCACCAACAAGGTCAGCGAAGCGGCAGAGAAGGCAGGCTTCGTGTTCGCTGTCGACCCGACGTCGGCGCACGCCTCCTGCATCGGGGGCAATATCGCCATGAACGCGGGCGGCAAGAAGGCCGTGCTGTGGGGCACCGCGCTGGACAACCTTGCTTCGTGGCGCATGGTGGACCCGAACGGCGACTGGCTGGAAGTCACGCGCCTGGACCACAACCTGTCCAAGATCCACGACACGCCGCTGGCGCGCTTCAAGCTGGAATGGACGCATCCGAACGGCCGCGGTGAAGCCAAGGGCGAGCCGTTCAAGACCGAGATCCTGGAAATCGAAGGCCGCAAGTTCCGCAAGGAGGGCCTGGGCAAGGACGTCACCGACAAATTCCTGGCCGGCCTGCCGGGCGTGCAGAAAGAGGGCACCGATGGCCTGATCACGTCCGCGCGCTGGATCCTGCACAAGATGCCGAAGTTCACGCGCACCGTCTGCCTGGAATTCTTCGGCCAGGCGCGCGATGCGATCCCGTCGATCGTGGAAATCAAGGACTACCTGGACGGCCTGCCTGCACAGGGCGAGCAGTTCAAGACGATCCGCCTGGCCGGCCTGGAGCACCTGGACGAGCGCTACCTGCGCGCCGTGGGCTACGCCACCAAGTCCAAGCGCGGCGTGCTGCCGAAGATGGCGCTGTTCGGCGACATCGTCGGCGACGATGAAGACGCGGTGGCGCTGGCCGCATCCGAAGTGGTGCGCCTGGCGAACACCCGCGTCGGCGAAGGCTTCGTGGCCGTGAGCCCGGAAGCGCGCAAGAAATTCTGGCTCGACCGGGCACGTACAGCGGCCATTGCGAAGCATACCAACGCCTTCAAGATCAACGAAGACGTGGTGATCCCGCTCAACCGCATGGGCGAGTACACCGACGGCATCGAGCGTATCAACATCGAGCTGTCGATCAAGAACAAGCTGCAGCTGGCGGAAGAACTGCGCGAATTCCTGGCAGCCGACAAGCTCCCGATCGGCAAGAGCGACGATGCCAGCGACGACAAGGTAGGCTACGCCGAAATGCTGGGCGACCGCCAGGCGCAGGCGCTGGCGCTGGTGGACCAGGTGCATGCACGCTGGACCTTCATCCTTGCCAACCTGGACAAGCCGCTGGCCGAAGTGCGTGGCGACCTGCTGGCGCTGGGCCTGGAACATCTTGCAGGCGCGCTGGACGACCGCCTGCAGCACCAACCGCAAGCGACGCTGTTCGACGTGGCGCAGGACCGCACGGTGCGCATCAGCTGGAAGCAGGAGATCCGCGCCCAGCTGCGCCAGATCTTCAATGGCGGCGCCTACAAGCAGATCCTGGAAGAAGCGCAAGCGATCCACAAGCGCGTGCTGCACGGCCGCGTCTTCGTGGCGCTGCACATGCACGCAGGCGACGGCAACGTGCACACCAACCTGCCGGTCAACTCGGACCACTACGAAATGCTGCAGGATGCGCACAAGGCCGTGGCGCGCATCATGAAGCTGGCCCGTTCGCTGAACGGCGTGATCTCGGGCGAGCACGGTATCGGCATCACCAAGCTGGAATTCCTGACCGATGAAGAAATCGGCGAATTCCGCGAATACAAGAAACGCGTCGACCCGGAAGGCCGCTTCAACAAGGGCAAGCTGCTCAACCTGCCGGGCATGGAAGCGACGCTGGAAAACGCTTACACGCCGTCCTTCGGCCTGATGGGCCACGAGTCGCTGATCATGCAGCAAAGCGATATCGGCGACATCGCCAACAGCGTGAAGGACTGCCTGCGCTGCGGCAAGTGCAAGCCGGTGTGCTCGACCCACGTGCCGCGCGCCAACCTGCTGTATTCGCCGCGCGACAAGATCCTCGCCACCTCGGCGCTGATCGAAGCCTTCCTGTACGAAGAGCAGACCCGCCGCGGTATCTCGATCCGCCACTGGGAAGAGTTTGAAGACGTCAGCGACCACTGCACCGTGTGCCACAAGTGCGCTACGCCGTGCCCGGTGAATATCGACTTCGGCGATGTGTCGATGAATATGCGTAACCTGCTGCGCAAGATGAACAAGCGCTCGTTCAATCCGGGCAAGAAGGCGACCATGTTCTTCCTGAACGCGACCGATCCTGCGACCATCAATGCCACCCGCCAGACCATGATCGGCTGGGGTTACAAGGCGCAACGCCTGGGCCATGAAGTGTTCAAGGCCGTGGCGCGCAAGCAGACCAAGGCGCCGCCGCCAACCGTCGGCAAGCCGGCCGTGCGCGAGCAGGTGATCCACTTCGTGAACAAGAAGATGCCGGGCAACCTGCCGAAGAAGACGGCGCGTGCGCTGCTGGATATCGAAGACAACAAGATGATCCCGATCATCCGCGATCCGAAGAAGACCAATGCCAATACGGAGGCGGTGTTCTACTTCCCGGGTTGCGGTTCGGAGCGACTGTTCTCGCAAGTAGGCCTGGCAACGCAGGCCATGCTGTGGGAAGTGGGCGTGCAGACCGTGCTGCCGCCGGGCTACCTGTGCTGCGGCTATCCGCAGCGCGGCGCGGGCGACTTCGACAAGGCCGAGAAGATGATGACGGATAACCGCGTCCTCTTCCACCGCATGGCCAATACGCTGAACTACCTGGATATCAAGACCGTGGTGGTGTCCTGCGGCACCTGCTACGACCAGCTGGCGACCTATGAGTTCGAGAAGATCTTCCCGGGCTGCCGCATCATGGACATCCACGAGTTCCTGCTGGAGAAGGGCGTCAAGCTGGAAGGCGTGGAAGGCACGCGCTACATGTACCACGATCCTTGCCACACGCCGATGAAGCAGCAGGACCCGATCAAGACCGTGAATGCGCTGGTGTCCACCATCGACAACGTGAAGATCGAGAAGAACGACCGCTGCTGCGGCGAGTCCGGCTCGCTGGCGAATGCGCGTCCGGATATTTCGACCCAGGTCCGCTTCCGCAAGGAGCAGGAGATGGTGTCGGGTGCCGACAAGCTGCGCGCCGACGGCTTCCAGGGCGACGTCAAGATCCTGACTTCCTGCCCTTCCTGCATGCAGGGCCTGAGCCGCTACAACGACGATTCGGGAACTACCGCCGATTACATCGTGATCGAGATCGCCAAGCACAAGCTGGGCGACAACTGGCTGGTGGATTACGTGGCGCGCGCCAATGACGGCGGCATCGAAAGGGTGCTGGTATGACGAACGCGAACTGCGACCTGTGCAAGCTGCTGGCCGGCTTCGACGCGGCGCCCGCCGGCGCGGCGAGCTCGCTGGTGTGGCGCGACGAGCGCCTGGCGGTTGTGCTGGTCGACGAGCCGGGCTATCCCGGCTTCACCCGCGTGGTGTTGCACGAGCATGTACGCGAAATGACCGACCTGGCGCCGGAAGACCGCGATCACGTGATGAAGACGGTATGGGCGGTTGAGCAGGCGCAGCGCACCACCATGGCGCCGCACAAGGTCAATGTGGCGAGCTTCGGCAATATGACGCCGCACGTGCACTGGCACGTCATCCCGCGTTACACTGACGATGCGCACTTCCCGAATCCGACCTGGGGCGCGAAGCAGCGCGAAGCCGATCCAGCCGCCGTGGCAGCGCGTGCGGCTTTGCTGCCGGCCCTGCGCGCGGCGATTATCCTGAACCTGAAATGAAGAACCCAACCGGCCTGACCGTCCACAGCAAATCGCGCTACCTCGAAGTCTCCTTTGACGATGGCGCCAGCTTCAATATTCCGTTCGAACTGCTGCGTGTGTATTCGCCATCGGCGGAAGTGAAGGGGCACGGTCCGGGCCAGGAAGTGCTGCAAGTCGGCAAGCGCGACGTTGCAATGACCAACCTCGAGCCGGTCGGCAACTACGCCGTCAAGCCGACCTTTGACGATGGCCATAATTCCGGCCTCTACACCTGGGACTACCTGTACGACCTGGGCGCCCGCATGGAGCACCACTGGGCCGATTACCTGAAGCGCCTGGAAGCCGCCGGCTTCCCTGGCGACTCCGGCCGCGAACCCGGCACCGCGCTGCCCGGCGCCGCCGGCAAAGCCCACGGCTGCGGCCACCACCACTGATTCAATCCTGGCGCAGCTCCGGGGCTGGCGCATAAATTGTGCGGCAGCACGCGGAACGAGCGGCGGGTCAGGGACCGGCAGGCGCGTGCATACGCGCTGCGGGCTGGCGGGGCGGCCAGGGCGCAGGGGATGTAGGTGTCGAGGTAGATGTCGCAGGGCATTGGGCCAGCCTACGCTTGGCCCGAATGCCTGCTTTCGGATGCATCAAGGATTGGGCAAGCTGTTGTTGCCCAAATAAGATTTTCAGTTGACCATCATTTTGCGGCGCTGGAACTCTTCGTAGCGCTGCTGCTCGCGTTCCCAGATGTAGCGGAATGCGGCGCGGGCTTCCGGAGTCAGGCGGCGGATTGCCTCGACGTTGAAGGTCATCGGATGCGGCTCAGCGGACGCCAGGGCGCGCGACTGGGCGCGGGTAGCATCGATGAACTGCTTGGTGGCTTCGTCGATATCCGGGAAAAAAATGTCCGCGGGCAATTTTTGCTGAAGCTCCATCTGAAATCTCCTAAGTACGACAAATCGTCTGAGCCATAAAACGGCCGGTTGAGCATTCTGGTTGACAAGCTTCTTCAAAATCTGTGCGACACCCCACAAATGTATAATGCTGCAATCTCAAGGCACCTTAAAAATGACCAACACCACCCATTTCGGTTATAAAACCGTCAACGAAGACGATAAAGTCAAGGAAGTCGCCAAGGTCTTCCATTCCGTGGCCGCCAAGTACGACGTCATGAACGACCTGATGTCCGGAGGACTGCACCGCATCTGGAAGGCTTTCACTATTGCTAACGCCGCTGTGCGCCCCGGCATGAAGGTGCTCGATATTGCCGGCGGCACCGGCGACCTGGCCAAGGCTTTCGCCAAGGCGGCCGGTCCCAGCGGCGAAGTCTGGCTGACCGATATCAACGAGTCGATGCTGCGCGTTGGCCGCGACCGTCTCTTGAATAAGGGCCTGGTTACCCCCACTTTGATTTGCGATGCGGAGAAGTTGCCCTTCCCGGATAACTACTTCGACCGTGTCAGCGTGGCGTTCGGCCTGCGCAATATGACGCACAAGGATGTTGCTCTTTCTGAAATGCGTCGCGTGCTGAAGCCGGGCGGCAAGCTGCTGGTGCTGGAGTTCTCGAAAGTGGATCAGCTCCTGCAAAAGCCATACGATTTTTATTCCTTCACGGTGCTGCCGTGGATGGGCCAGAAAGTGGCCAACGACGCCGAGAGCTACCGCTACCTGGCAGAGTCCATCCGCATGCACCCTGACCAGGAAACGCTGAAGACCATGATGCAGGCGGCGGGTCTGGAGCGTGTGCAGTATTACAACCTGACGGCAGGCGTGGCCGCTCTCCACACCGGCATCAAAATGTGAGTTTTTAGACAATGAAGATGAAGAAGTTCCTGGCCGGCGCGATGATTGCGCTGACCGCCCTCGGTACGATGAGCGAGTTGTCTGCACGCCCGATGGGCGGCGGCAAGTCCTTTGGCCGCCAGTCCTCGAGCGTCAGCAGCATGCCGCGCCAGACTGCTCCTACCTCGGCGCCGACCGCTCCGGCGGCAGCGTCGACTGCTGCACCGGCGGCAGCCCGTCCGGCTGCGGCCGCTCCGGCTCCGGCGGCGCCAGCACCTGCTCCGGTACAGAAACCGAGCATGTGGAAAGGCCTGCTCGGCGGCGCGCTGCTGGGCCTGGGCGTGGGCGCTCTGCTGTCGCACTTCGGCCTGGGCGGTGCTGCGGCCTCGGCCATCGGCTCGATCCTGATGATCGCCTTGATCGGCGGCGTGATCTTCTTTATCTTCAGTATGCTGCGCCGTAAGCCGCAGCCTGCGCTGCAGCCGGCTCTCAGCGGCAACCACGGTTATGGCGGCGGCACGTCGACGCCGGAAATCGGCTCGGGCCTGAACCAGCCGCAGCCGGCGGCCTTCGAGCCTGTGCAGCCGGTCCAGCCGCTGGCGGCGCCTGCTGCGCATACTCCATGGGGCGTGCCGGCGGATTTCGATACGCCTGGCTTCCTGCGTGCAGCCAAGTCCAATTACATCCGCCTGCAGGCGGCTTGGGATAAGGCTGACGTGGAAGATATCCGCACTTTCACCACGCCGGAAGTGTTCGCTGAGCTGCGCATGCAGATTCAGGAGCGCGGCGCGCAAGCCGAATACACCGACGTGGTGGCGATCGAGGCTGAATTGCTGGGCATTGAGAATGACGGCAAGGACCAGCTGGCAAGCGTGAAGTTCTGGGGCAAGATGAAACCTGCCGCTGATGCGCTGCCGGAATCGTTCCAGGAGGTATGGAACCTGGTGCGGCCAGTCAACGGCAGCACGGGCTGGATGCTGGCAGGTATCCAGCAGCTTGCGTGAGTTGGCGCTGTAACTGGTAAGATCGAGACCGCCCTGGGAATCCGGGGCGGTTTTGTTTTGTGCAACCCGGTAAACCTGGGTCTGCCCCAAGGGTCAGACCCGCCTTGACCGAAGCCGCTGACTGTGGAGCAGACGGGGTCTGACCCTTGGGTCAGACCCAGGTTTACGGGGTTTAAAAAAGACGAAAAATATGCTGCCATTTCCTCCCAAGCTGCCGGGCCTGAGCCTGCCGGCAGCCGCCACCATCAACCACCTGCTGGCGCAGGAGCCATGGGCGCGCACCGAGCTCAAACTGCACGCAGGCAAGGTCGCCGTGATCGACGCCAGCCCGGCCGTCCTGCGCCTGCGCGTGGAGCCCGACGGCATGGTGGCGGCGGCAGGCAGCGATGCATCGGCCGCGGTAACCATCCGCTTGAAATTGAGCGACCTGCCTTTGATCGCGCAAAACCGCGAACGCGCCTTCTCTTACGTTCAGATTGAAGGGGACGCCGAATTCGCCAACGCCATTTCGCACCTGTCGCAATCGCTGCGCTGGGAAGCCGAATACGACCTGGAAAAACTGGTCGGCCCCATCGCCGCCGTGCGCCTGGTGCAGGGCGCCAAGGCGCTGGTGCAGGGCGCGCGCAACGGCCAGCGCAAAGTGGCCGAGAATGTCGCGGAGTACTTCCTCGACGAGAACCCGCTGCTGATCCGCCCGGTCACGGCGGAAAGCTTTGCGGCCGACGTGACCCGCTTCCGCGACGACGTGGAACGCGCCAGCAAGCGGCTGGAAAAACTCGAACAAAAACTGGCTAAATGATCCGTAAATTCCTCCGGCTGTTCAAGATTGTCCGCGTCTCCGTCCGCTACGGACTGGACGAAATCGCCATTTCCGGCTTCGACAAGCCGCGCATCAGCAAATTCCTCGACGTGGCGTTTTTCTGGCGCGACCTGTCGACGCCGCGCGCCGTGCGCCTGCGCCGCGCGCTGGAGGAACTGGGCCCGATCTTCGTCAAGTTCGGCCAGGTGCTGTCAACGCGCAGCGACCTGTTCCCGCTCGATATCGTGGCCGAGCTGTCCAAACTGCAGGACCGCGTGCCGCCGTTTGACTCCGACCTGGCGATCAGGATGATCGAAGAGTCGCTCGGTGCCCACCCTGATGAATTGTTTGCGCGCTTTGAGCGCGTGCCGGTGGCTTCCGCTTCCATCGCCCAGGTGCACTTCGCAGCGCTGAAGGACGGTACCCAGGTGGCGGTGAAGGTCCTGCGCCCGGGCATGAAGAAACTGATCGACGAAGACGTGGCGCTGATGCATATCGCGGCCAACTTCATCTACCGCGTGTGGGCCGACTCCAAACGCCTGAAGATCCAGGAGGTGGTGCAGGAGTTCGACAAATACCTGCACGATGAACTGGACCTGATGCGCGAAGCCGCTAACGCCAGCCAGCTGCGCCGCAACTTCGCGGAATCGAAGCTGCTGCTGGTGCCGGAGATGTTCTGGGACTACTGCTCCAGCAATGTGATCGTGATGGAGCGCATGCACGGCATTCCGGTGTCGCAGATCGACCGCCTGGTCGAAGCCGGCGTGGACCTCAAAAAGCTGTCGTCCGACGGCGTGGAGATCTTCTTCACGCAAGTGTTCCGCGACGGCTTCTTCCACGCCGATATGCATCCGGGGAATATCCTGGTGTCGATCGAGCCCGAGTCGTTTGGCCGTTATATTGCGCTCGACTTCGGGATCGTCGGCACGCTGACCGACTACGACAAGGATTACCTGTCGCAGAACTTCCTGGCCTTCTTCCGCCGCGATTACAAGCGCGTGGCGGAGGCGCACATCGAGTCGGGCTGGGCGCCGAAAGAGACGCGCGTGGATGAGCTGGAGGCGGCGGTGCGCGCCTGCTGCGAGCCGATTTTCGATCGCCCGCTGAAGGATATTTCCTTCGGCCAGGTGCTGCTGCGCCTGTTCCAGACCTCGCGCCGCTTCAATGTGGAAGTGCAGCCGCAGCTGGTGCTGCTGCAGAAGACGCTGTTGAATATCGAGGGCCTGGGACGCCAGCTCGACCCGGACCTCGATTTGTGGAAGACGGCCAAGCCGTACCTGGAGCGCTGGATGGCGGAGCAGGTGGGCTGGCGCGGGTTTGTCGAGAAGCTCAAGGCGGAGGCGCCGAGGTATTCGCATATCTTCCCGCAGTTGCCGCGTTTGGCGCACCAGGCGCTGACGCTGGCGGCGGAGCGCGATGTGGACACGAAGCTGTTGCTGGCCCACCTGGTGGCGGAGCAGCGGCATACCAATCGCTTGCTGTCGTTCTTTGCGTTCTTTGTCGGCTCGTTCGTGGTGGGCGCGGTGGCGTACGTGGTTTATGCCCGACTTTACTAACCGCGATCCGCGCACCGCGGAGTTTTGGGACCAGCGGTTTGAGGCGGAGTTCACGCCTTGGGATCGGGGTGGGGTGCCTTTGCAACTTGCTGCTTGGCTACGACCCGGTAAACCCGGGTACGACCCAAGGGTCGGACCCTGTCTGACCGGTAGCCCGCGGCTTCGGAAGAGGCGGGTCCGACCCTTGGGGCGTACCCAGGATTACCGGGGGTCGGTGCTGATCCCCGGCTGCGGCAGCGGCTACGAACTGCAGGCGTTCTGCGAGGCCGGCTGGAACGCCACCGCCATCGACTTCTCGCCCGCCGCCGTTGTTGCGGCGCAACAAGCTGTCGGCGCATGGCGCACGCACGTGGTGCAGGCCGACTTCTTCGCATTCACCCCAGCCCAGCCACTGGACCTGATCTACGAACGCGCCTTCCTCTGCGCCATGCCGCGCGACATATGGCCGCGCGTGATCCAGCGCTGGGCCGATCTGCTGCCGGAAGACGGCCTCCTGCTTGGCTACTTCTACTTCGACGACAACCCCAAGGGCCCGCCCTTCGGCGCCGACCGGCAGCAGCTGGAGCAGTTAATGAGCGCTCACTTCAGCAAGGAGTGGGACGACCCGGTCAGCGACTCCATCCCCGTATTCCAGGGCAAGGAGCGCTGGATGGCCTGGCGCCGGAAAAAAGCTTTATAATTCAGGGTTTTGATGTTTTTTGCGGAGTAAAAGATGCCTATCTACGCTTACCGCTGCGAGGAATGTGGCTTTGCCAAGGACGTGCTGCAAAAGATCTCCGATCCGCAGCTCACGGATTGCCCTTCCTGCGGCAAATCCACCTTTAAGAAGCAAGTGACCGCGGCCGGCTTCCAACTGAAAGGCACCGGCTGGTATGTGACCGATTTCCGTGGCGGCACCGCCCCGGCGACCGGCGTCGCCAGTGCACCTAAAACCGAAGCGCCAGCCGCAGCGGCGCCGGCGGCCGCACCTGCGAAGTCCACCAGCGACGCGTAGTACCCCGCACAAGGAACACGATGCGCAAATATTTCATTACCGGCTTGCTGATCCTGGTCCCCCTGGCGATTACCGCCTGGGTGCTCAACATCATCATCAGCACCATGGACCAGTCGCTCCTGATCGTCCCGGAGCGCTGGCAGCCGCGTACCCTGATCGGTTTCGATATCCCAGGCCTGGGCACTATCCTGACCGTGCTGATCGTGTTCATCACCGGCCTGCTGACCAATAACCTGGTTGGCAATTTCGTCGTCAGGCAGTGGGAAAAGCTGCTGCACCGGATTCCGGTGGTCAGCTCCCTGTACGGCAGCGTGAAGCAGGTATCGGATACGCTGTTCTCCGATTCCGGCAATGCTTTCCGCAAGGCCGTGCTGGTGCCTTACCCGCATGCGGATTCGCGCACCATCGCTTTCCTGACCGGCGCGCCGGCCACCGAAGTACAGAAGCACCTCGATGGCGAGTACATCTCCGTCTACGTGCCCACCACGCCGAACCCGACTTCCGGCTTCTTCCTGATGATGCCGAAAAAAGATGTGATCGAACTCGATATGAGCGTCGATGCCGCACTGAAGTACATCGTTTCGATGGGCGTTGTCGTCCCTGAATAAAACTTAACCTGAAACTGAGAATCAATATGTCCTCCATGCGTACCGAATACTGCGGCCTCGTTACCGAAGCCCTCGTAGGCCAAACCGTCAGCCTGTGCGGCTGGGTGCATCGTCGCCGCGACCACGGCGGTGTGATCTTCATCGACCTGCGCGACCGCGAAGGCCTGGTGCAGGTGGTCTGCAACCCGGACCAGGCGGAAGTGTTCTCCGTCGCCGAATCCGTGCGTAACGAGTACTGCCTGCGCATCACCGGCACCGTGAAAGACCGCCTGGCCGGCACCGTCAACAATAACCTGAAGTCGGGCAAGATCGAAGTCGTCGCCTCGAAAGTGGAAGTGCTGAACGCCTCCGTGCCGGTTCCATTCCAGCTGGACGACGACAACCTGTCCGAAACCACCCGCCTGACCCACCGCGTGCTGGACCTGCGCCGTCCACAGATGCAGAACAACCTGCGCCTGCGCTACAAAGTGTCGATGGAAGTGCGCAAGTACCTGGACGGCTTGGGCTTCATCGATATCGAAACCCCGGTGCTGACCAAGTCGACCCCGGAAGGCGCGCGCGACTACCTGGTGCCGTCGCGCGTGAACGCGCACGAATTCTTCGCGCTGCCGCAGTCGCCGCAGCTGTTCAAGCAACTGCTGATGGTGGCCAACTTCGACCGTTACTACCAGATCACCAAGTGCTTCCGCGACGAAGACCTGCGCGCCGACCGCCAGCCTGAATTCACCCAGATCGACTGCGAAACCTCGTTCCTGAACGAGCAGGAGATCCGCGACCTGTTCGAAACCATGATCCGCAACGTGTTCAAGAACACCATGGACGTGGACCTGCCAAATCCATTCCCTGTGATGGACTTCGCCGAAGCCATGGGCAAGTACGGTTCGGACAAGCCTGACATGCGCGTCAAGCTGGAATTCACCGAACTGACCGACGTGATGAAGGACGTTGAATTCAAGGTCTTCTCCGGCGCCGCCAACATGAAGAACGGCCGCGTGGTCGGCATGCGCGTGCCAAAGGGCGCCGACATGCCGCGTTCGGAAATCGATGCCTACACCCAGTTCGTCGCCATCTACGGCGCCAAAGGCCTGGCATACATCAAGGTCAACGACAAGTCGAAGGGCCGTGACGGCCTGCAGTCGCCGATCGTGAAGAACATCAGCGACGACGTGCTGAACGTGATCCTGGAGCGCACCGGCGCCCAGGACGGCGACCTGATCTTCTTCGGCGCCGACAAGGCCAAGGTGGTGAACGATGCGATCGGCGCGCTGCGCGTGAAGATCGGCCATTCCGAGTTCGGCAAGGCCAACGGCCTGTTCAACGACGTGTGGGCGCCGCTGTGGGTGATCGATTTCCCGATGTTCGAATATGACGAGGAAGAAGACCGCTGGACCGCGACCCACCACCCGTTCACTTCGCCAAAAGACGGCCACGAAGACATGCTGGAAACCAATCCGGGCGCATGTATCGCCAAGGCCTACGACATGGTGTTGAATGGTTGGGAACTGGGCGGCGGCTCGATCCGTATCCACCGCGAAGAAGTGCAGTCGAAGGTGTTCCGCGCGCTGAAGATCGGCGCTGAAGAGGCGCGCGAGAAGTTCGGCTTCCTGCTGGACGCGCTGCAGTACGGCGCGCCTCCGCACGGCGGCCTGGCATTCGGCCTGGATCGTATCGTGACCCTGATGACCAAGTCCGATTCGATCCGCGACGTGATCGCCTTCCCTAAGACCCAGCGTGCACAATGCCTGCTGACCCACGCGCCATCGCCTGTGGATGAGAAGCAGCTGCGTGAGCTGCACATCCGCCTGCGTTCGGCCGAGCCTAAAGTGGCCGGCTAAACCCGGTAAACCTGGGTCAGACCCAAGGGTCTGACCCTGTCATATCCAACGTCCGCGGCTTCGGCGCATGCGGGTCAGACCCTTGGGTCTGACCCAGATTTACCGGGTTTAAGTAATGAAGCCCTACAAAATCCCAGAATCCGTCCTGGTGGTGATCCACACCGCCGACATGGAAGTGCTCCTGATCGAGCGCGCCGGCAATCCCGGTTACTGGCAATCCGTCACCGGCTCGAAAGACGCGCTCGACGAACCTCTGCTCACCACCGCCACCCGCGAACTGTTCGAAGAAACCGGCATCGTCGCCGACGGCAAGGACATCGTGCTGCGCGACTGGGGGCTGCAGAATATCTACGAAATCTACCCCATCTGGCGCCATCGCTACGAACCCGGCGTCACGCACAACCTCGAACACATCTTCAGCGTGCAGGTGCCGCGCGACATCCCGGTGATGCTCAGCCCGCGCGAACACACCGCCCACGTCTGGTTGCCTTACCTGGAAGCTGCCGACCGCTGTTTTTCCCCCTCCAACGCCGAAGCCATCCTCCAGTTGCCCCAGCACTTGTAACTAGCAAATTGATCGTTAATTGCGTGATCCGCGTTTGGCTATAATCGGAGTACGACCAAACGCTGGGGGCACAAGCCATGCCGGAGACTCAGGATATCCTGCTGGAGCAATTGCAGGTTGGCCTATACGTCCACCTCGACCTGAAGTGGTTCGAGCATCCGTTCGCCTTCAGCCATTTCAAGATCAAGTCGCAGGAGCAGATCCACCAACTGCGCAGCCTGGGCCTGAGCAAGATCCGCATCGACCCCTCGCTGAGCGACGTGCAGCCCGCCGCGCTGCCCGTCAACGCGCATACGGCCGCAAACGCTGCTGTGGCGCATGCGCCAGCCCTCGAGTCACCGGAACTTGCCGCCAAGCGCGCCATGATGGAACGCATGCGCCAGCAGCGCGAAAACGCAGCCCGCATCGAGCACGCCTTCGTCGATACGGCGCGCGCCATGAAGGACATGGAAAAAAATATTTTCGCGCGCCCGGCAGAGAGCCTGCAGAAGGCCAGCGAGATGATCGGCAAGATCGCCGACTCGATCCTGAGCGCGCCGGAACTGGCGATCCACGTCATGGGCGACCGCACGGGCGGCGAGGAGATCTACCTGCACTCCCTCAATGTCACCATGTTGTCCATGATGATTGCGCGCGACATCAAGCTGCCGCGCGAAGTGGCGGGCGCGATGGGCGTCGGCGCCATGTTCCACGACCTTGGCGTGCGCAATATCCCGGACAAGGTGCTGACAAAGACCGAGCCGTGGACGCACTCCGAACAAAACCTGTACGAAACGCACTGCGCAGTCGGCACCGAAATGGGGCATCAGCTCAAGTTCCCTGCGGCTGCCGTGGCCATCGTGCGCGACCACCATGAGATGTACGACGGCAGCGGCTACCCGCGCCACCTGAAAGGCGAAGAGATCGGCGTGCTGGCGCGCATCGTCGCCATTGCGAACTACTACGACCGCTTGTGCAACCCGGTCAATGGCACGCCCGGCCTGACCCCGCACGAGGCGCTGTCGCTGATGTTCGCCAAGAACCGCAACAAATTCGATCCCAAGCTGCTGCAGGTATTCATCCGATGCCTGGGGGTGTACCCGCCGGGCACCATCGTCCAGCTCTCGAATGGAGCGACAGGCATGGTCGCCACCATCAACACCGAAAAACCGAACAAGCCGGAACTGGTGGTGTACGAGGCGGATGTGCCGCGCGAGGATGCCATCATGGTGGACATGGAGAGGGAAGCGGACTTGAATATCGTGCGCGCCATCAAGCCTTCGCAAGTGCCGAAGGATATCTACGCTTACCTTAGCCCGCGCAAGCGGGTCAGCTATTACTTCGACGCCACAAAGCCGGGGCAGGGAGCAGCGGGGTGAGCTCCGAACTGCGTTCCGAACTGCGCCAGCTGATGCTAGACCACAGCCCGCACATGATGCTGCTGGTCGACCCGTCCGACCTGCGCATCATCGTCGCCAACAAGGTCGCGGAGCAGGTGCTCGGTTATACGGCGCAGCAGCTGACGGAGATGCTGATCACCGATATCGAAAGCTCGCTGCAGGACGTGTTCTATTGGGAGGACGTGCGCGGCGGCCATTTCCAGGATATCGATGCACAGGAGGGCGAATACCAGCGCGCCGACGGCACGCAGATCATGGTGATGAAATCGCTGCGCGTGCTGCGCCATGAAGAGCGCTGGCTGATCCTGATCCTGGCCCGCGATGCGCGCCAGGAACGCAAGGTGGAGGACGTGCTGGAACAGACGCTGTCCCAGCTGCGCACCACGCTGGAAGCGACCGGCAACGGCATCCTGGTGATCGACTGGCACAACAAGATCGCCAGCATGAACCGCCAGTTCAGCGAAATGTGGCATATCCCCGAAGCCTTCCTCAAGAGCGGCAACGACGAGGCGATCCTTGAATTCCTGACCGCGAACGTGGCCGAGCAGGAGGCATGCCGCGAGCGCCTGCAGCAGGTGAGCGATCCGCACGAAAAGCTGGACCTGCTGCACTTGCACGACGGCCATGTATTCGAATGCCGTTCGCGCCCGCAGTTCCTGGGCGAGCGGATTATCGGCCGCGTGTTCGGCTTCCTCGACATCACCGAGCGCGAACATAGCGAGCAAGTGCTGCGCGAATCGCGCGACCAGCTGGAAAACCGTGTGCATGAGCGCACGCTGGCGCTGCAAATGGCCAACATCACGCTGGAGAGCGAGAAGGCGCGCCAGGCCGAACTGATCCGCAAGCTGGGCGAAGCGCAGAACCAGTTGCTGCAGTCGGAGAAGATGGCCTCCATCGGCGTGCTGGCGGCCGGGGTGGCGCACGAGATCAACAACCCGGTCGGCTTCGTCAATTCCAACCTGAGCAGCCTGCAGCGCTATATGCAATCGCTGATGCGCCTGCTCGATGCCTACGAGGCGCGCGAAACGCACCTGCCGGAGAAGGACCGCACCGAACTGAATGCCCTGCGCAAGGAGATCGACGCCGATTACCTGCGCGAAGACCTGGGCAGCCTGCTGTCCGAATCGATGGATGGCCTGGACCGCATCAAGCGCATCGTGCAGGACATGAAGGACTTCTCGCACGTGGGCGGCGGCGACGTGCTGGTGGCGAACCTAGAAACGGGCCTGGACAGCACGCTCAACGTGGTGTGGAACGAGCTGAAATACAAGGCCGAGGTGATCAAGGAATACGGCGGCGTGCCGGAAATCGAATGCATTCCTTCGCAGCTGAACCAGGTATTCATGAACTTGCTGGTCAACGCCGCCCATGCCATTGAGACGCGCGGCCGCATCACGGTGCGCACCAGCTACGAGAACGAGATGGTGACGGTGTCCGTGAGCGATACGGGCGGCGGCATCGCGGCCGAAAACCTGGGCCGCATCTTCGAGCCCTTCTTCACCACGAAGCCGGTCGGCAAGGGCACGGGACTGGGCTTGTCGCTGTCCTACAGCATCGTGCAGAAGCACGGCGGCCGCATCGAGGTCGACAGCGAAATCGGCAAGGGCACCACTTTCCGTGTGATCTTGCCGCGGCATATGGCGCCAGCCACCGAGGAAAGCGACGTTGTAAATTGACTAACATAGCGCCGCTCGCTAAGATGCGGCGCATGAAAAGCCTCTTCCATCTCGGGCCGAGCGCCGGCAACCTCCGCCCCCAGCATTCCGGCGCATGCCATAACTGCCAAGCCACCGTATCCGACAAGTTCTGCGGCCAATGCGGCCAGCCCGCGCACGTGCATGTCGCCAGCGCCCACGAATTCATCCACCACTTCATCGGGCATTATGTCGCGCTGGAAGGGAAGCTATGGGCAACGCTGCGCGTGCTGCTGCGCCCAGGCCAGCTGACCCTGGAATTCATCGGCGGCCGCCGTGGCCGCTATATCGATCCATTGCGCCTGCTGTTGACGATTTCGCTGACAGCATTCCTGTGCCTGAAGATGCTTCCCGTATCTCACGAAGCCGCTCCGAAGGAGCCGGCGCCGGCCGCCAGCCAAGTCCAGGCGGCCGAACCGAAGCGACGCATGGAGCCGCTGCAAAGCTTGATTGTCAGTGCATTCAAGCGGGGCAGTGCATCGTTCACGGCCAACTTTGAGGCGTACCAGAAGCTGTCCAGCAAGCAGCAGAACGACGACTTCTGGAACTTGTGGCTGACCAAGGGTCCGACTGTAGCGCTATTGCTTATCCCCATGCTCGCGGCCTGGCTGAAG
The DNA here is from genome assembly GCA_039593355.1 of Pseudoduganella sp. GTDB lineage: Bacteria > Pseudomonadota > Gammaproteobacteria > Burkholderiales > Burkholderiaceae_D > Rugamonas. Next base: position 4,894 of record JBCNPK010000019.1, on the reverse strand, counting down.
CTGGCGCAGCTGGGCACCGGCTGGCGTTATGGCGAGCACTTGGTGTTTGCAGTGCATTTCCTTTCGTTCTGCTTACTTGCCCTCGCGCTCGGCATCATGTTGGGGCCGGTCTCCGGCTTCCTCTGGTATGGCGCGCTCGTCACCATCCCGGTATACCTGCTGCTGGCCATGCACAAGGTTTATCGCGGCGGCTGGGTGCCGCTCCTGCTGCGCTGGAGCATGGTCAGCTGCCTGACAGTGTATGGATTCAGAGTTTTGATGTGGATCGTTTTCTACGCCAAACTGGCGCTTGCGCCGGTCAATTGAGGCAGGGGACGGCAAAGTCGACGTGGTAATGCTCGTCATGCCGTACCCACGGCTTGCCCTTCATGAAGTTGAGCTGCCTTAGCGCCGGGCCGCGCGGTGTGTCGAACAGTCGCGGCAGATAGGCAGTGTCGAAAATGACCATAGCGAGGCTGTGGCCGCGTGTGCGGGCTGCCCGGTCCAGCTGATACAGATGCTCGGCCATCGCAGCGAAATCGATGCTGTATTCTCCGTAGCGCGCATTGTGGTCGAACTCGATGTTGTAGCCGAAGCGCTCCGTTGCCGGCGTTGGCAGGCGCGCCGGCAGGCCAGCCTTGTCACGGACGGGAACGAAGAAATCCACTGAGAGACCGTTGTTGTGCGTGCGGTGGGGACGGATGCGGCCGCCGTGTGCGAAGCCGGTTTCGCCGTACACATAGTGCGAGCCCGGTGCTGAGCGTTCAAGCCGCGCGTAAGCGTCCAGCATGATGAGCGCTACTTCGCTGTGCACGTAGTTCCGTCCCATGGCGGCGCCCAGGCCACTGTAGGCGCTGAAATTGGCGCCATCTGCCGGCAACTGCACACCATCTTCGATGCTGCCTTTGCTGACAGTGCCGTGGCAAGTGCTGGCCGCTCCCGCCGGGACGGTGCAGAAGGCCAGCAGCGCCGACACTAACAGCTGCGCCGGCTTCATCGTACGGGCGCCGACAGAAAGCGGCGCAGCATGTAGCAGGCGGGCAGGGCAGGCAAAGCGACGATGAGCCAGGTCGCGATGCCGGGCGCCGCCGTGCTGGTGCCAACGCCGTCGGGCCAGAAAGTGACGCCCGTGTTAACGGCGGCATGCAAGGCAATTCCTGGAATGAGGGAACGTGTGCGTTCATAGAGCCAGCCTGCAACGATGCCGAAGCAGCTTGCCCCGACGAACTGGTACAAATTCCCATGCGCAAAGCCGAACACGATCGCGGAGCCAATAATGGCATAGCGACGCTCGTATTGCTGCAGGAAGCTGCGCAGGACGATGCCTCGGAACAGCATCTCTTCGACGACCGGCGCGAGCATGCACGCTGCGACGATCTGCGGTAGCCTGAGCTCGCCCATCACCCGGAATTGCTCCTGCAGACGTGAGTTCATGGGGAAGGCCGCTTCCACGAGATCCTCCACCCCGCCCACGACCAGCATGTATAGAGGCGTGGCTGCCAGCACCAGCGGTACCACGAGGAAGATGGTGGCCGCCGATGCCGAGCGCGATGCTGTGAACAGCTCGCCGTAGCTCAGGTTCTTCCATTGCAGCAGCGCGGTGAAAAGGATACCGTTTGCCAGCACCTGGGCAATGGTGCCAAGGCCGTAAAAGTCGTCCATCCCCAGCCAATGGCGGGCATCGTACATGGCACATGCCATCAGATACTCGAGGCCCCAAAGGCAGAGCACGAGGAAGAAGGCTTCCAGGGCGGAAGGGAAGGTCGAGTGTCGTTCATTCATGGACCATGACTATAATGCAATTCCGGACACTTTTGACACCCAGCAAGCCGGTCCGTTGGGGTTAGAATCAGATCCATGAAGATTCGTGTAGCCACATACAATATCCACAAGGGCGTGTCTTACCGCAGCCACCCCCGAGTGCATGCCTTGCGCCAAGCGATCGAGGCCTTCCATGCCGACCTGGTTTTCCTGCAGGAAGTGCAGGGCCAGCACGACAGGATTGAAGCCCGTTACGGTGAGGAAAGCCAAGGCCACCGCCATTGGCCCAAGAAAGCCCAGCATGAATTCTTTGCGGGCGAATCGCACCAGTCCGTGTACGGCCTGAATGCGCAATACGACCATGGCCACCACGGCAATGCCCTGCTCAGCAAATACCCGATTGCACGCTGGAACAATACCGACATTTCCGATCACGCCTATGAATCGCGCGGCATCCTGCATTCGGTGGTGGAGACGGATGGCAAGCTGGTGCATTGTTACGTGATCCACCTCGGCCTGTTCGAACGCAGCCGCGTGCGCCAGGCCGATATGCTGATCGCAGCGGTGCGCGAATCTGCGCCGAACGGTGAACCGGTCATCATTGCCGGCGACTTTAACGACTGGCGCAACACGCTGACGGACAGGCTGCACAGCGCGCTGGGGGTACGTGAGGTATTCGATGAGGTCAACCATGGCAGCCCGGTGGGCGACCTGGTGCGTACCTTGGCGCGGCGCAAGCATGCCCAGCGCCCGGCGCGCACGTTCCCGGCGGCCTTGCCATTTTTCAGGTTGGACCGCATCTACGTGCGGGGCTTCAAGGTGGAATCCGCGGAAGTCCTGCATGGCCCGCTGTGGGCCAAGCTGTCGGATCACGCGCCGATCGTGGCGAACCTGAAACTGGTTTCCTGACACATGCGTCACATTGATTTTATAGCCGATAACGAAGTCAAACTCCTACATTGCGGCACCGAATATTTCCCGGCCCTGGTCGAGGCGATCGAGGCTGCGCAGGCCGAGATTTATTTCGAGACCTACATCTTTGCCGAGGATGAAACCGGCAGGCGGGTCATGGCCGCGCTGACCGCCGCCGCCCGGCGCGGCGTGGCGGTGCGCATGATTACCGACTGGTTCGGCACCGGACACAAGCCGGCCTACCGCCTGCATGATGAGGTAACGGCGGCCGGCGTCGAGCACCGCATCTTCAACCCCTGGTTCCGGCGCGGCGTGACGCGCACCCACCGCAAGATCTGCGTGGTCGACGGCGAAGTGGCGTTTGTCGGCGGCATCAACATCAATGACGACCTGTTTTCCGACCGCGACCGCAGCATCGCCCTGGCCGCGCCGCGCTGGGACTTTGCCGTCGTCGTGCGCGGCCCCCTGGTCGATTCCATCCGCGCCGAGGCCGAAGCGCAATGGACCCGCCTGGGCCATATGAACATCGTCAGGCGCCTGACCCTGTTCAACGAAATGCGCAAGCTGAACAAGATTGCGCGCCAGAGCACGATGCAGGCCGGCTTCGTGGTGCGCGACAACCTGCGCAACCGGCGCACCATCCAGCGTGCCTACCTGCAGGCCCTGGGGCGGGCCAAGAAGAGCGTGCTGCTGGCCAATCCCTACTTCGCACCAGGGCGCAAGTTCCGCCGCGCCCTGGCGGCTACCGCCCAGCGCGGGGTGGAGGTGGTGCTGCTGATCGGCGTCGGCGAATTCTGGCTGCAGGATGCGGTAGCGCATTCTTTTTACTCCAAGCTGTTGGCGGCTGGCGTGAAAGTGGTGGAATACCGCAAGACGCAGCTGCATGCCAAGGTGGCGGTGATCGACAATGACTGGGCGACCGTGGGATCCTCAAACGTGGACGGGCTGAGCCTGTTCCTCAACCAGGAAGCCAATGTCGTGATCAAGGACGCAGAATTCGCGCGTGCCCTGCGCGCCCAGATCGAAGCCGCCATTGCCGACGGCCATCCGATCCACCCGCTGGACTTTGAACACATAGGGCGTTTCCGGCGTATCGGGTATGAAGTGGCGTTCTTCTTCTACCGCACGCTGATGCGCATTTTTGCAGTAGGGAAGTACACATGAGTGACGTAAGAATCGACAAATGGCTGTGGGCAGCGCGCTTTTTCAAGACGCGCCAGTTGGCCATCGATGCCATTGATAAGGGCAAGGTCAAGCTGTCGAGCGGCGAGCGCATCAAGCCATCGCGCAATGCGAAGCTGGGCGAGCGCCTGCACATCGACAACGGGGCGGACGAGTGGGACGTGCTGGTGGTCGGAATATCCGGCAAGCGCGAAGGCGCGCCCATTGCCCGCCTGCTCTATGAAGAAAGCGAAGAATCGCTGGCCCGCCGCGCCGCCCTGATCGAGCGCAAGAAACTGTTCCCCGAACCCTTTGCCGACAACAAGGGCCGTCCCACCAAGCGCGACCGGCGCCAATGGGAACGTGCAACTGATTCCTGATTTGAAAGTCGGGGTCAGGTCTGGCAATCGGACACGGGCTCAAGCGCGAAGCGCTTGAGCCCGTGTCCGATTGCCAGACCTGACCCCAACTCCCAACTCCCCTTACTTGCTCGGTCCCTGGCCAGTCGCCAGCACCTCGCTGACCGTCGTGCCGCCAATTTCCTTGCAGTTGAGCGGCTTGTCGCTCATCAGCGTGATCGCCGTGCCGTGCACGATTGGACGCGCCAGGCGCCAGGGGAAGAATCCGAAGTGCTGCGCGCCGCTGTAGTTGGCGATGGCATTTGCGCCCATGCCGGTCGCCTTCGCTACCAGAGTGGGAACGATGTCCTTGGCAGCGCCATACGTGCCCTTGGCATGCTTGACCTGGCCCAGCTCCCGGAACTTGATTTCGGACGGCGGCAAACCTTTGAACAGACAGAATTCGTTGAGTTCCGCCTTTTGAGCTTTGGCGGCTGGCGCAGGAGCAGGTTCAGTCTTTTCGACCGTGGCGTTCTCCAGGCCAGGCACTTCTTTCGGTTCGTAAGATTGCTGGGCTTGGGCGGCGCACACGGACAACAGCAGGACTGCGAAAAGAGGGCTTTCTTCATGAGGGAAGCAGTGATTGCAAAATCGCTAATATAGATTCCCAAAAGTAAACTGTCAATTTGCTGCGTCGCAACAATAGAGGTGCACTTCTAGCCGTGCCGTTTGACTTTCGCCAC
>JBCNPK010000018.1:0-108542 GCA_039593355.1 Pseudoduganella sp. | reverse complement strand
CTTCCCAGTAACTTGGCAAACACGTGCCATGGCACACTCCTTGAATTACTTCCGAAATTGGAAAAACAAGAGTATATGGAAATTTCCCAAGATTTTCAAGCACTTGCGAAAAACAATTGTGTCACGCTTTAAGTCGAGATTTAACAATTAGATTTGCCCGTGTTCGGCGAAGGAATGGACCTGGTGGCCGGCCACCACGAAATGGTCGAGGATGCGGATATCCACCAGGGCCAGCGCCTGCACCAGTGCCCTTGTCAGCAGTAAGTCCGATTCGCTGGGGGAGGGCGAGCCGGAAGGGTGGTTATGGGCCAGCATGACGGCGGCCGCATTGCGCGCCAGGGCTTCCCGCACCACTTCGCGCGGATAGACGCTGGTATGCGTCAGGGTGCCGCGGAACAGTTCGCAGGCTTCGATCAGGCGGTTTTTCACGTCCAGAAACAGCACATGGAAGGATTCGTAGGGCTGGCCGGCCAGCGACAGCCGCAGGAAATCCTTCACGGCGTGCGGCGAGCTCATCTCTTCGCCGCAGGACATTTCCTCGGCAATCGCCCGGCGTGCCAATTCGACAACTGCCTGCAGCTGGGCGTATTTGGCCGCCCCCAGTCCCGGCATGGCAGTGAATTCAGGGCGGCTGGCGTGGATCAGGGCACGAAGGGAGCCGAAGCGGCCCAGGAGGTCGGTCGCCAGCGCGACCGCGTCCTTGCCGGGAATGCCCACCCGAAGGAAGATCGCCAGCAGTTCGGCGTCGGACAGGGCTTGCGGCCCGGCTTTTAACAATCGCTCTCTGGGGCGCAGCTGTTCCGGCCAGTCGGAAATTGCCATGTTCGCCTCTCCTTTGGGCAGTGCGTCGCCAATTATCGGGCGCAAGTGCGCAATCGCCTTTGCGCTGCGTCATCGATTTTTCAATGCCCGCGTCAATTCGAGAGTATTTTGATAATTGTTTTGCGTACAATCAGTGCGTAATGACGCTTCCCTCTTCGAAAGGAAAATCATGACCACTGCCCAGGCGCTGTTGACGGTTGTCGCCTATCGCGGCGATTGCAAGACGCTGCTTGCATATAGCCTGCCCGAGGAAAGGGCGGTGAGATTGGCCGGCTTCACCATTATTTGCCAACCGGAGGGGCGCAACGCCTACTACCTCTACAACACATTGCAGTTCGAACATCCCGCACAGCATGCACAAGTGCCTGGAGAACCGGCGTATTCCAGCGTCAATGCACCGCTGCACAAGTTTCGGTGGCTGCACGTGCCAGGTTCCTTCCACGGGGCACCGACGCCTGTCTTTGGGATGGTCAAGTACACGGTTGTGCCCCGCTACTTTGATGAGCAAGGCAGCCTGAAGGAGATGGATAAAACGCTGGGGACAAGCGTGGATGTGGAAGTAGGTCCATTCATCAAGGGTTCGCTTAAACTCGGCTTCACACGTGGTTACACCCAGTCGCAGGCATTCGTGCACCACTTCGGCGAAGAGGCCAATATCCAGCCGAGCCATCGCGAACTCCTGTTCGATACAGCTGAACAATCAGGTACCGCGCCGAGCGGCGTGGCTTATACCTACGCCCAGGAATATGCGTGGCTAGGCTTCACCGCGCGCCAGCGCATCTTCGAATTCCTCGACGAAGTGATCGCCGATACCGAGCAGTACCTTCAAGTGTTTGCCTACGACCTCAATGAACCTGATATTTGCAAGAAGCTGCTGCAATTGGCGCAGGAGGGCAGGGTGCGCGTCATCCTCGATAATGCCGGGCTGCACCATTCGAAGGCTGCGCCCAAGATGGAGGATCGTTTCGAACAGGCTTTCTTGAGCGCCTGCGTTGAACCCGCGCAGATCAAGCGCGGCAGATTCGGTAGCTTCGCGCACGACAAGGTGTTCGTCTCCTTTAACAGGCAGAAGGCCTTGAAGGTGCTGACAGGTTCGACGAATTTTTCAAGCACCGGCCTGTACGTGAATGCGAACCACGTGCTGGTGTTTGAAAACAGCGATGTCGCGCAGGCTTATGGCGACATGTTTGAAGCCGTGTGGGCAAGTAACGTCGACCGTGATGCCTATCTTGCCACAGCGTTTTCCACGCTCGAATACGAAGTGCCGGCAGCGGCCTTGCCTGGCACACGTATCAGTTTCGCGCCCCACACTCCAGAGGTTGCGCAGAACATTTTGCAGGAAATCGTCACGCGGGTTGCGCAGGAGGGGACGCGAGCCGATGGCCGCGGGAACGTCCTGTTTGCCATCATGGATGTCGGTGTCGGCGCGAGCCCTGTCTACGATGCGCTCGTGGCTTTGCACTCGGCGCAGAATGTGGTCAGTTTCGGCGTATCCGATAACAAGCAACACATCTCCCTGTACGATCCGAACCAGCCTGGCGGCGTGCTGGTGACGGGAAAGCCCGGCGCAACCTTGCTGCCGGCACCATTCGACCAGATACCGGACTTTGTCGGCGTGGGACACCAGATTCACCACAAGTTCGTGGTTTGCGGTTTCGGCACGCCTGACGCGGTGGTGTATTGCGGTTCTTCCAACCTGGTGACAAGCGGCGAGCAGAATAATGGCGACAATCTGCTGACCATACGCGATACCGACGTCGCGACGGTATTTGCCATCGAGGCCCTGGCGCTGGTCGATCACTTCCAGTTTATGGATAGGATGGCGAAAAAGACGGCACAGGGACAGCCATTGGAGAAGCTGCCGGCCAACAAGCAGCGCGCGGCGGCGAAGGCCGGCTGGTTCCTGTCCACCGATGACACCTGGACGCAGGCGTATTTCGACCCGAACGACCTGCGGGCGCGCGATCGCATGCTGTTTTCCGGTGTCTCGCTATGAGGAGTGCAGCGGAGATTGTCAAACGGGCAACTCTGGAGAATCTGCGGTAGGGGCGGGGCCACCCGCGCCGCGGGGCGCGCGATGGCTTACAATAGAGGTTTGCCCGTCACCAGAGTTGTTTTCATGACTAACGTTGTCACCGCTTCGGCCTACCTTACGCTGCAATACCGCCTCGCCTCCATGGATGGCACCAATATCGTTTCCACCTTCGAAGGCAACCCTGCCACGCTGATGCTGGGCCAGGGCCAGCTCGCGCCGAACCTGGAAGCGCTGCTGATCGGCCTGCCGGAAGGCACGCACAAGGTATTCGAACTGGCGCCGGGCGAAGCCTTCGGCCCGCGCAATCCGGACCTGGTGCAGGCCGTGACCCGCGCCACGCTGGACGAAAACTCCGATCCGGACAACGAATACAAGATCGGCGACCTGGTTGACTTCGCAGCCCCGAACGGCGGCCGTTTCGCCGGCGTCCTGCGCGAACTGCGCGACGACGTCGCCATCTTCGACTTCAACCACCCGCTGGCAGGCCAGCCGGTCAAGTTTGAAGTGAACCTCATCTCTGTGCTGTAAAAACATGGACAAAGAAATCCTCCTCGCCCAGCCGCGCGGCTTTTGTGCCGGCGTTGACCGCGCCATCGAGATCGTCGAGCGCGCGCTGCAGCAGTTCGGCGCGCCGATCTACGTGCGCCACGAAATCGTGCACAACGCCTACGTGGTGGAAGACCTGCGCGCCAAGGGCGCCATCTTCATCGAAGAACTGGACGATGTCCCGGCCGGCAACACCCTGGTGTTCTCGGCCCACGGCGTGTCCAAAGCCGTGCGCGCCGAAGCGGAATCGCGCGGCCTGGCGATCTTCGACGCCACCTGCCCGCTGGTGACCAAGGTCCACGTGGAAGTGGCCAAGATGCGCAAGCAGGGCTGCGAGATCATCATGATCGGCCACAAGGGCCATCCGGAAGTCGAAGGCACCATGGGCCAGACGGAGGAAGGCATGTACCTGGTCGAAACGGTGGAAGACGTCGCCTCCTTGCAGGTAAAGAACCCGGACCAGTTGGCCTATGTGTCGCAAACGACACTTTCCGTGGATGATACGGCACAAATCATCGAAGCCCTGAAGGCGAAATACCCGAATATTATTGAGCCGAAAAAAGGCGACATTTGCTATGCCACCACCAACCGCCAGGAAGCCGTGAAATTCATGGCGCCGCAGGTCGAAGTGGTGATCGTGGTGGGCTCGCCGAACAGCTCCAATTCCAACCGCCTGCGCGAGGTGGCCGAGAAGAAGGGCACCCCGGCCTATATGGTGGACAACGCCGCCCAGATCAATCCGGCCTGGCTGGAAGGCAAGCTGCGCGTGGGCGTGACGGCCGGCGCTTCGGCGCCGGAAGTGCTGGTCGACGCGGTGATCAGCCGCCTGAAAGAACTGGGCGCGAAGAGCGTGCGCACGCTGGAAGGCGTGGAAGAAGCGGTCACATTCCCATTGCCAAAAGGGCTCGGCTGAATTAAATTTTGCCTGAGGCGGATTTTCCGCGATTAGTTTTTCGGAAACCTCGCTATCATGGCGAACGCTTCCAAACGGCGGCACCACGAGGGTCAACCTTGGGTGCCGTTTTTATTAGTTCTTAAGGGCAGACTCGATGGATACATTTATCCAACAAATTCTTAACGGCCTGGTGCTGGGCAGTATGTACGCGCTGGTGGCCCTCGGTTATACGATGGTGTACGGCGTGCTGAACCTGATTAACTTCGCCCACGGCGACGTGCTGATGATAGGCGCGATGATCGGCCTCTCCATCCTGAATTTGTTGGGTGTGTATGCGCCGGGCCTGCCGGGCTACCTGCAACTGGGCATCGCCATCATCGGCGCCATCCCGGCCTGCATGATCGTGAATATCCTGATCGAGCGGATCGCCTACCGCCGCCTGCGCAATGCGCCGCGCCTGGCGCCGCTGATCACCGCCATTGGCGTGTCCTACCTGCTGCAAACCTTTGCCATGATGATCTGGGGCCGCAACCCGCTGCCGTTCCCGCAGCTGCTGCCGACCGAGCCGATCATGGTGGGTGGCGCCGTGATCACCGTGACCCAGGTGCTGCTGCTGGTGCTGGCGGCCGTGTCGATGTTCGGCCTGGTGATGCTGGTGGAGCGCACCCGCATGGGCCGCGCGATGCGCGCCGTGGCGGAGAACCCGCGCGTCGCCGGCCTGATGGGCGTGGACTCGAACAAGATCATCGTCGCCACCTTCGCCATCGGCGCGGCGCTGGCAGCGGTGGCGGGCGTGATGTGGGGCGCCAACTATGCCTCCATCCAGTTCGCAATGGGCTTCATGCCGGGCCTGAAGGCCTTCTGCGCAGCGGTGCTGGGCGGGATCGGCAATATCTACGGCGCCATGATCGGCGGCATCGTGCTGGGCATTATCGAGTCGCTGGGCGCCGGCTATATCGGCGAACTGACCGGCGGTTTCCTCGGTTCGCACTACCAGGATATCTTCGCTTTCATCGTGCTGATCCTGGTGCTGACGGTGCGCCCGTCCGGCATCATGGGCGAACGCGTGGCCGACCGCGCCTGATAAGGATGTGACAATGCTGAATTTCGACGTACAAAAGAATCCAAAGCAGGCTTACATCAGCATGGCGTTGCTGGCGGCCGCCCTGATCGTCTTCCCGTTTGCCGCCGCGCAGTTCGGCAATTCGTGGGTGCGCATCGCCGATCTGGCGCTGCTCTACATCATGCTGGCCGTTGGCCTGAACATCGTGGTGGGCTTTGCCGGCCTGCTCGACCTGGGCTACATCGCTTTCTACGCGGTCGGTGCTTACATGACGGGCCTGCTGGCATCGCCGCAGTTCGCCACCGTGCTGGAATCGCTGATCAATATGAATCCGGCAGTCGGCGAAGCGCTGGCTTCGGTGCTGGGCGAGGATATCCGCACCAACGGCATCCACCTGTCGGTGTGGGTGATCGTGCCGATGGCGGCGGCGCTGGCCGGCTTCTTCGGTGCGCTGCTTGGCGCACCGACCTTGAAGCTGCGCGGCGATTACCTGGCCATCGTGACCCTGGGCTTCGGTGAAATCATCCGTATCTTCATGAACAACCTGAACGACCCGGTCAACATCACCAACGGCCCGCAGGGCATCAACCTGATCGATCCGATCCGTGTGTTCGGCGTGAACCTGGCCGGCGAGCAGGGTTCGCGCGCCACGGTGTTCATTGGCAGCTTCTCCATGCCATCGGTGAATGCCTACTACTTCCTGTTCCTGTTGCTGACGATTGCAACCGTATTCGTCACCAGCCGCCTGCAGCATTCCCGCCTGGGCCGTGCCTGGGTGGCGATCCGCGAAGACGAAATCGCGGCCAAGGCCATGGGCATCAATACCCGCAACGTAAAGCTGCTGGCGTTCTCGATGGGCGCCACGTTCGGCGGCGTGGCCGGCGCCATGTTCGCTTCCTTCCAGGGCTTCGTGTCGCCGGAATCGTTCTCGCTGACCGAATCTATCGCCGTGCTGGCGATGGTGGTGCTGGGCGGTATCGGCCACATTCCCGGCGTAGTGCTGGGCGGCGCGCTGCTGGCGGCGCTGCCGGAAGTCCTGCGCCACGTGGTGGAGCCGCTGCAGATGAAGCTGTTCGGCAAAGTGCTGATCGAATCGGAAGTGCTGCGCCAGCTGCTGTACGGCCTGGCCATGGTGGTGATCATGCTGACCCGTCCTGCGGGCTTGTGGCCTTCGCCCAAGCATGAAGATCGTCCGGATGCCGATGCGGACTCCAAGGGCCAGTCCACCGGCGTAATGGCAGCATGAGGTTAGTAGAGATGAACGAACAAGTAATCCTGAATATCGAAGGCGTCAACAAACGCTTCGGCGGCCTGCAGGCGCTGACCGACGTGCGCATCAAGATCAACAAGGGCCAGATTTATGGCCTGATCGGTCCGAACGGCGCCGGCAAGACCACCTTCTTTAACGTGATCACCGGCTTGTACCAGCCGGACACCGGCACTTTTGAGCTGGCCGGCAAGCCTTATTCGCCTTCCGCGCCGCATGCGGTGGCGAAAGCCGGCATCGCGCGCACCTTCCAGAACATCCGCCTGTTCGGCGAAATGACCGCGCTGGAAAACGTCATGGTGGGACGCCACGTGCGCTCGCACCAGGGCGTCTTCGGCGCCATCTTCCGCCACAAGGCGGCCCGTGAAGAAGAGCAGGCGATCCGCAAGCGCGCACAGGAGCTGCTGGACTTCGTCGGCATCGGCCAGTTCGCCAGCCGCACGTCCAAATACCTGTCCTACGGCGACCAGCGCCGCCTGGAAATCGCCCGCGCCCTGGCCACCGACCCGCAGCTGCTGGCGCTGGACGAACCGGCCGCCGGCATGAATGCGACCGAGAAGCTGGCACTGCGCGAGCTGCTGGTCAAGATCAAGAACGAAGGCAAGACCGTGCTGCTGATCGAGCACGATGTGAAGCTGATGATGGGCCTATGCGACCGCATCAGCGTGCTTGAATACGGCAAGCTGATTGCCGAAGGCCTGCCGGCCGAAATTCAAAGCAATAAAGCCGTGATTGAAGCCTATCTGGGAGGAGCGCACTGATGGGCGCCAATGTGTTGAAAGTTTCGGGCCTGAAGGTCGCCTACGGCGGCATCAAGGCAGTCAAAGGCATCGACCTGGAAGTCAACGAAGGCGAGCTGGTCACCCTGATCGGCGCCAACGGCGCTGGCAAGACCACCACGCTGAAGGCCATTACCGGCACGCTGCCGCCATGCAAGGTCGAGGGCACGGTTTCCTACATGGGACAGTCCCTCAAAGGTTCGCAATCCTTCCACCTGGTGGAGAAAAAGCTGGCCATGGTGCCGGAAGGCCGCGGCGTATTCACCCGCATGACCATTACCGAAAACCTGATGATGGGCGCCTACACCATGAACGACAAGGCTGCCATCGCGGCCGATATCGAGAAGTGGTTCAGCGTGTTTCCGCGCCTGAAGGAACGCGCTGCCCAACTGGCCGGCACGCTGTCCGGCGGCGAGCAGCAGATGCTGGCCATGGCGCGTGCGCTGATGTGCCACCCGCACCTCTTGCTGCTGGACGAGCCGTCGATGGGCCTGTCCCCGATCATGGTGGAAAAGATTTTCGAAGTGATCCGCGAAGTGCACAAGCAAGGCATCACCATCCTGCTGGTCGAGCAGAACGCCAAGCTGGCGCTGCAAGCCGCCGACCGCGGCTATGTGATGGAGTCGGGTTCGGTCACCATGACCGGCAACGCCGACGACATGCTGCACGACCCGCGCGTCAAGGCCGCCTACCTGGGCGAATAAGCGAAACCCGGCAAATCCGGGTCAGACCCAAGCCGGATCGCCGTCCCGTCTGACCCTGTCCCGCGGCCGCCGCGTGCCGGGTCCGACCCTTGGGCCGTACCCGGGGTTACCGGGTTTAGGCCAGCAGGGCGGCAAAGCGTTCGATATCGACATTCCCGCCGCTGATCAGCACGCCAACGCGCTTGCCACGCAGGACATCCTTCATCTTGCGCGCGGCAGCGAACCCCAGGCACCCTGTCGGCTCCACCACGATCTTCATGCGTGAAGCGAAGAAGCGCATCGCATCGACCAGCTCCGCATCACTGACGGTGAGGATGTCGTCCACGTCGCGCCTGATGATGGGGAAGGTCAGCGAACCAAGATGCTGCGTCTGTGCGCCGTCGGCAATGGTCTTCGGTGTATCGATATGCACAATCGCGCCGCTGCGGAACGATTGCTGGCCATCGTTGCCCGCTTCCGGCTCAACGCCATACAGCTTGCAGTCCGGCGACAACGCCCGCGTCGCCAGCGCCGATCCGGACAGCAGTCCGCCCCCGCCCAGGCAAACGAAGAAATAATCCAGTTCGCCCACTTCTTCGAACAGCTCCTTGGCGGCCGTGCCCTGGCCGGCAATCACATCGGCATGGTCGTATGGCGGAATGAGCGTCATGCCTTTTTCTTCGGCGAGCCTGCGGCCGATGGCTTCCCGGTCCTCCTTGTAGCGGTCATATGTGACGACATTGCCGCCGTAGCCGCGCGTGGCGGCGATCTTCGAAGCCGGTGCGTCTTCCGGCATGATGATGGTGGCTGGGATGCCCAGGATCTTCGCCGACAGCGCGATCGCCTGCGCGTGGTTGCCGGACGAGAAAGCAACGACGCCGGCCTTGCGCTGGGCTTCGTTAAACCTTGATAGCGCATTAAAGCCGCCACGGAATTTGAAGGCGCCCATGCGCTGCAGGTTTTCGGCCTTGAAGAAAATCTCCGCGCCCAGTTCCTCGTTCGCGGTACGCGAAGTCAGCACAGGCGTGCGGTGGGCATGGCCTTCGATGCGGCCTGCTGCCGCGACGACGTCTTCATATGTTGGAATGGTCATCTGTTTCTTTCCTTACCAGGGCCACGGGATGTTGTAGCCGATGTTGTTGGCGAGGGCGCGCCGGTACAGCATGCGCACCGTGGTGAGGTCTTGCAGGGCGATGCCCGTCATGTCGAAAATCGTGATGTCGCCCGCCGCGCGCTGCGGTGGTGACGAAAGCAGTTCGCCCAGCTCGGCGGCAGCCAGTTCGTGCGCCCATTGCAGCTCGCCGATGCGGCGCGCTTGCGGCAGGTCGTCGGTCCACACGCGGGCACGCTGGAGCAGGCCCGGCGGCAGCTCGCGCTTGCCGGGCGTGTCGGCGCCGACGGCATTGATGTGGGTGCCGGCGCGCACGGCCTGCGCGTTGAAGAGCATGCTGTGGCCGGGCGTGGCGGTGATCAATACGTCCGAAGCCGCGACGGCCGCATCGGCGCCGGCGGTGCGCGCGCCGCCAGCCAGTGCGATATCGCAACGGTCCGCGAACAATGCTTCGAACGATGGCTCTTGCCTGCCATCGGACGTGACATAGCGCACGCGCTTGAGCGAGGGCAGGGCGTGCAGCGCATAGTCCACGTGGCCGCGCGCCTGCACCCCCGTGCCGAACACGCACAACTGCTCGCTGTCGGCGCGCGCCAGCAGTTGCAGGCAGAGCGCGCCGGCGGCTGCGGTGCGGGCCGTGGTGACGGCATTGCCATCGGCGACGCACAGCGGACGGCCGCTGCGCGGATCGACCAGCATGATCGTGGCCTGGTGCGCATCGCTGCCGCCTTCGCGGTTGGCGGGCCAGAAGCCGGCGGCCTTGAAGCCGAGCAGTTCCTGCGAAGGGACGTCGCCCGACTTGATGCCGAACACCGCGCTGCCCGGCAGTTCCTCCCGCACCAGCGGGAACACGCGTGCAGCGCGCGCGGCGTGCAGCGCGAAGGCCTCGCGTACTGCGGCGCGCACCTCGTCGGGCTGCAGCAGGGCGGCGACGGCGTCGCGGTCCAGCAATAGCAGGCGCGCTTCGTTACTTGGCATAGTTGTAGACGGTGGCACGGGACACTCCCAGGTGGGCGGCAATGGTTTCCATCGAACGCCGCATGTCCAGCAACCCTGCGTCGCCCAGTTCGCGCAGCAGGGCGCGGCGGTCGTCCGCCTTCAAGGCGCGCGGCGTGGTGGAGAGCCGCGCCGCGAATTGCTCGATATGCGCGCGGATCGCGTCCGCTCCCGCTGCCGGCGCCAGCGACTCGATCACTGCAGCCGCCGGGTCGACATTGCTGAACTGGCCCAGCATCGCCTGCAGGCTGCGGAACAGGTTCAGGTCCACATTCAGGCACAGCGCGGCAATGTACTGCCCGTCCTGGTCCTTGATGCCGACCGAAGTGCTCTTTGCTGGCCGGCCATCAGGGAAGGTATTCGGATAATTCGCCAGGACTTGTGGAAATGCCGGATCGGCAATCCGCGCCAGGCCCAGCTCCGTGGCCGGCTCGCCAACCGCACGTCCGGACAGGTTGTTATGGATTGCCAGCACCGCATGCCCCGGGTCAAGCAAATCGTGCAGCACCACCTCAGTGAACGGCGCCAGGGTGCGTCCCAGGCCTTCGGCCACCTGTTCCATTTGTTGCAGCAGGTGCTGCTGGGCGGGAGTTCGTGTCATCATTAAGACAGAATATCTCGTTTTAGATTAACTGTAAACTTTGGGCCGGAATCGCAGCTGTGTTTGACAAGCTACCTACTAGTTAGTAGACTGCCCGAATGCTCAGTTCCTCCAACACCTCTGAAAACATCTTGCGCTGTGCGCAATCGCTGATCATTGCTGGCGGCTACAACGGCTTCAGCTATGCCGATATCGCCAAAGTGGTGGGTATCCGGAACGCCAGCATCCATCACCACTTTCCCAGCAAGGCGATGCTGGTCCAGACGCTGGTCGCCCGCTACCGGGAGGCCGCCCAGGCCGGATTGGCCGCCCTGGAGGCAAACGTGTCCGATCCGGTTGATCAGCTGTTTGCCTACGCCGCGTATTGGGAAGCCTGCGTTGCCGATCCGGCCTCGGCATTCTGCGTTTGCGCCATGCTGGCGGCCGAAATGCCTATCCTGCCGGAAGAAATAGCGCTCGAAGTGCGGGCCCATTTCCGCATGCTATCGGGCTGGCTGGCTGCTGTGCTTGCACGCGCCGCGCAGCAGGGCGGCTGTCGTCTCTCGCAGTCGCCGAAGGACGAAGCGGAAATGCTGATGGCCGCCGTGCACGGCGCCATGCTGTCGTCCCGCGCTTACGGCGACGCCAGGATGTTTGGCGCGGTCGTCAAGCCGATGCTGGCCAGGCTCAGCACTTAAGCCCTGACGCAAAAATGAACCTGCGCCTCAACGTTTACCCAACAGCCCTACCATTTAGTAGGTAGGCAACATCGTCGTCATCACTGAAAGGACATCACCATGTTTGGTATTTCTCCCCTGGGCTGGATCCATACGCTTGGCAGCCTGCCTGCCATGCCTGCCGCGGCCTACATGCTTGCACGTCATGGCCGCATCGTGCCGCGCTCGGCTGCGGGCGCCATCTACTTCATTTCGATGCTGGTCGGCGCCGGCACCATCTTCCTGATCGCACGCCAGCCGGAGAGCAAGGGGATTGCCGTCGTCACGCTGGCGCTGCTGCTGGCGGGCTATGGGATTAGCCGGTTTCCGCAGCTCGGTCGGGCGGTCAAATACCTTGAAACGCTGTCGCTGACGGTGACCACATTCCTTTTGATGTTGCCGACGGTAACCGAGGTCCTGCGCCGCGTGCCGGACGGGCATCCGCTTGTGACTGACCTGAAGTCGCCGCTCCTGCTCGGATCCCAGGCAGGCCTGCTGCTATTGCTGTTGGCCGGACTGGCCGCCCAGGTCGCTTATTTGCGCAAGCGCGCCAAGGCGCTCGAACGATCCAGTTAGGCGAGCAAAAAAAGCCCCGGACTTTGCCGGGGCTCGGGAAGGACACCCGCTGAGAGGAAACCACGGATGCCGAGGAGACCTGTGACCAGCGTTGCTTCACGGCCGGCCGCTG
This sequence comes from Pseudoduganella sp., assembly GCA_039593355.1. GTDB lineage: Bacteria > Pseudomonadota > Gammaproteobacteria > Burkholderiales > Burkholderiaceae_D > Rugamonas. Next base: position 96,361 of record JBCNPK010000018.1, on the reverse strand, counting down.
GAGCCGGCGGATATTTCAATTACTGCTTCTTGGCGCCGTTGGCGGCAGCGGTGAACTGGTTCACAGCGGCGTTCACGTTGGCTTCGAAGGTTTCGGCAGCAGCCTTGGCGCTCTTGGTGAACTGCTCGTAGCCGGCGTTGGCGTTGTTCAGGGCGGACTTGAACAGGGCAACGGCGCTTTCGCTGCCGGCTGGGGCGTTCTTGCTCACTTCGTCGACCAGGGAGATCACCTTGCGGTTGGTTTCGGCGATCTGGGTTTCGGCGGCCTTGCTGAATTCAGCGCCGGTGCCGGTTGCGATCGATGCCAGGTGGCGGCCGTAAGCGATGGCTTTTTCGGCTACTGGCTGGGCCTGGGCAGCGGTCAGCGTGAAGAACTCTTGCGGGTCCTTGGCAGCCAGCAGCTGCTTGGTGGCGACCGACGATTCTTCCAGCGATGCCTTGGCTGCGGTGATGTTCAGATCCACGAACTTTTCAACGCCTTCGAAGGCTTTGTTGGTCAGCGAAGAAAACAGTGCGAATTGGCTCTCGAAGTTTGCCTTGGTGGCATTGGAAAACTGCTCAGGAATCGCAAACATTGGACTCTCCAAATAAGTTAATTAGTCGTTGGGACTAGCTGTTTCTACAACAGAAAACAACGCATTGTGCAACGCAACAAAGCCAATTATCCGGGTTCAGAAAGCAAAGTCAAGCAGTTTTTGTGCGTTGCACAAAGTAAGCAACCTCCCGCCAGTAAAGGCTTTCCGGCAGGAATTGCCACGGATATTGCTGCCAAGCAGGAAGGATGCCGCCATGTTTGGAGTAAGATTGATGGTTAAGCAACCTGAATAGGCCAAGCCATCATGATCAAGTCCCCGCAACAGCAAGCCGTCGACGCGGCCATCACCTCGCGCCGATCGATCCGTGCCTTCCTGCCCACCCCGGTGGCGCGCGAAGATATCGAGAGCATCCTGGAAGTGGCCGCCCGCGCGCCCTCCGGCACCAATACCCAGCCCTGGCAAGTGTATGTGCTGACCGGCGCCATGAAGGAAGCGTTGTCCGCCAGGATATTGGCCGCATATGCCGACCCGGAGCAGAACAAGCTGCACACCGAGGAATACGCCTACTATCCGCGCGAATGGGTTTCGCCCTACATCGACCGCCGCCGCAAGGTGGGCTGGGACCTGTATTCCCTGCTTGGCCTGACCCGCGAGAACAAGGCGGGCATGGCGGCCCAGCATGGCCGCAACTTTGAATTCTTCGGCGCGCCGGTGGGGCTTATTTTCACCATCGACCGCATCATGGAGCAGGGCTCCTGGCTTGACTATGGCATGTTCCTGCAAAACATTATGGTGGCGGCCCGCGGACGTGGACTCGATACCTGTCCGCAAGCCGCTTTCACCCAATACCACCGCATCATCAGCGAAGTGCTGGGCCTGCCGGCCAGTGAAACTGTTGTATGCGGGATGTCGCTTGGATTCGCCGATAGTGGCAAAATTGAAAATACGCTGGTAACCGAGCGCGAGCCGATTGCCAAATTTGTTAAATTTATGGAGTGAACAAGCTTCCGTTGCAGTCTCGCGTCACTATGAAAAATGTGTATTGCGAGGCTGAAAACTTTACTTCGGAATTGCTTGCGCCGGAATCTGTTTTTGCTACACTGCAACTAGCGATTCTGCTGTTTCACACCGGGGAAAGAGGAATGAACAAACTTGCTATCAGCGTGCTTGTGTCTGTGCTTTGCGCAACGGCTTCAATGGGTTCTGCGCAGGCGGCAGTCAAGAAAGCTGGTACCCGCCACACCGCACCTGCTTCCAAGGAGCAGGTGGTCAAGCGCACCGTCAAGGTGCATGGCAAGAGCAAGGTTGTATATCAGCGCGTCACCAAGGTTTCCGAACTGAGCCGTCCGACCATGGGCGACCTGGCCGGCCTGAACCTCGTGCGCGACCCCCTCGACCTCAAATCCAATGTGGCCCTGGTACTTGACCAGGCCAATTCCGAAGTGCTGTTCGAAAAGAACGCCGGCGTTGCACTGCCTATCGCCTCGATCACCAAGATGATGACCGGCCTGGTGGTGGTGGAAGCCAACCAGGACATGGATGAAATCCTGACCGTGACCGACGAGGACGTCGACCGCGAAAAATTCAGCTCCTCGCGCCTGAAGGTGGGCGACCGCCTGACCCGCCGCAATATGCTGCACATCGCGCTGATGAGCTCGGAAAACCGCGCCGCTTCCGCCCTGGGCCGCAACTATCCGGGCGGCCTGCCGGCTTTCGTGCAAGCGATGAACGACAAGGCGCAGCAGCTGGGCATGACCGATACCCATTACGTCGATTCCTGCGGCCTGTCCAAGCTGAACGTGGCGAGCGCACGCGACCTGGCCAAGCTGGTCCAGGCCGCCTACGAGCATCCGATCCTGCGCGAATTCTCGACCGACCCGAAAGCCGTGGTGGAAAACAATGGCCGCCCGGTGACCTTTGGCACCACCAACCGCCTGGTGGCGCCGAATTCGGGCTGGGAAATCGGCTTGCAGAAGACCGGCTTCATCAACGAAGCGGGCCGTTGCCTGATCATGCAAGCCATCGTGGAAGGCCGTGCCGTCATCATGGTGCTGCTCGATGCCAAGGGCAGTGCAGCCCGCGTGGCCGACGCCACCCGCATGAAGAAGTGGCTGGCCGCCTTGAAGCCGACCTTCGGCGAAAACGTGAGCGGCGCCAGCAGCGCCGCCCAGTCTTACTCGGGAATGTAACCCAGGGTTGCGGAGATCTGGTTGGCAGTGCTGACCAGGTCGTCCAGCCATTCATCCTGCAGCCGGTCGGCCGGCGCGGAGATCGACAGGCCTGCCACCAGTTTGCCGGAATCGTCCCGGATGCCGGCCGCCATGCAGCGCACACCCAGCTCCAGCTCTTCATTGTCACGCGCATAGCCGCGTGCACGCACCAGGCTCAGCTCGCGCTCCAGGCGCGGCAGGTCGGTAATCGAATTCTTGTTGTGGCCGGCCAGCCCGGTGCGGGTGGCATAGGCGCGGATCGCCTTCGGTTCGTCCACCGACAGGAACAGCTTGCCGGTCGAGGTCAGGTGCAGCGGGCCGCGCCCGCCGATGGCGCGCACCACCTGCATGCCGGAGCGCTCGGAGAAGGCGCGGTCGATGTAGACGATCTCGTCGCCCTGGCGCACCGACAGGTTGATGGTCTGCTGCGTTTTCTTGTGCAGTGCGCGCATGAAGTCCAGCGCGGCTTCGCGCACGGACAGGCGGCTCTTGACCACGTTCCCCAGTTCCAGCAAGCGCATGCCAAGGCGGTAGGTGCCGGGCTCGACACGGTCGACGAAACGGGTCACCACCAGGTCGTTCAGGATGCGGTGCGCGGTGGATGGGTGCAGGCCGGAGACTTTCGACAGTTCCTTCAGGCTGACCGGATCGGGGTACTTGGCCAGGGCGTCAAGCAGGGCCGTCATGCGGTCGATGACCTGGATGGTCGTCTTCTGCTCCTGCGGAGGCAGGGTTTCGCTTTTCATAATGTGGTTGGTGCAATGCGGTATAAGCAGACTTATTTATACCATGATGTGAAAAAAATGGGAAATCTGTCGCTATAATCCGTGCCCATGGAACCTACAAGTGAATTCAAAAGCAAGAGCGGCCTGAAACGCATCTATTCGGCCTTTTTCTACTCGATCGAGGGCTTGGGCACCGCGATCCGTTCCGAGCACGCTTTCCGCCAGGAGCTGGCCGTGTTCGTCGTGGGCGCTATCGCGGCAATGCTGCTGCCGGTTTCTGCCTTCCAGAAACTAGTTTTGATTGGAAGCATGGTCCTGGTCTTGATCGTCGAGCTCATCAATTCGGCCATTGAAGCCGTGGTGGACCGCGTTTCGCTGGAGCGCCACCCGCTGTCCAAGAACGCCAAGGATTTCGGCAGTGCCGCTGTGCTGCTGGCTTGCCTGCTGTCCGCCGCTACCTGGGCCGTCGTCCTGGTCAATCGCTTCTTGTAATTACTTTCCTGTATAACGAACGAAGAAAGTATTCGTTCGTATTTATATAGCTAGGCCTTAATCTGGCTTCTCCAAACATAAAGGGGAAACCAGATGCTGTCCAAGAAACTGATTGCCGCTGCCTTGTTCGCCACCGCCGCTGTGGCACAGGGTGCCGACGTGAGCTTGCTCAACGTCTCCTACGATCCAACCCGTGAGCTGTACCAGGACGTCAATACCGCCTTCGCCAAGGAATGGAAGGCCAAGACCGGCGACAATGTGAAGATCAAGCAGTCGCACGGCGGCTCCGGCAAGCAGGCGCGCGCCGTGATCGATGGCCTGGAAGCCGACGTGGTGACGCTGGGCCTGGCCTACGACATCGATGCAGTCGCCGAGCGCGGCCTGGTCAACAAGGATTGGCAGAAGCGCCTGCCGCATAACGCCACCCCCTACAGCTCCACCATCGTCTTCCTGGTCCGCAAGGGCAACCCGAAAGGCATCAAGGACTGGAACGACCTGGTCAAGCCAGGCGTGGCGGTGATCACCCCGAATCCGAAAACCTCCGGCGGCGCACGCTGGAACCACCTGGCAGCCTACGGCTACGCCCTGCGCCAGCCGGGCGGCAACGACGCGACCGCCCGCGAATTCCTGAAGAAGCTGTACCAGAACGTGCCGGTGCTCGATTCCGGCGCGCGCGGCGCGACCACCACCTTCGTCGAGCGCGGCATTGGCGACGTGCTGATCGCCTGGGAAAACGAAGCCCTGCTGGCGATCAAGGAACTGGGCCCGGAGAAGGTGGAAATCGTGGCGCCTTCCGTCTCCATCCTGGCCGAACCGCCGGTCGCCGTGGTCGACAAGGTGGTCGACAAGCGCGGCACCCGCAAGGTCGCCGAGGCTTACCTGAACTTCCTGTACACCGACCAGGCGCAAGCGATCATCGCCAAAAACTACTACCGTCCAACGGTGGAGAAGGAAGCGAAGAAATACGCCAGCCAGTTCCCGAACGTGAAGCTGTTCAAGATCACCGACGTGGCAGGCGACTGGACCGTCGCGCAGAAGACCCACTTTGCCGACGGCGGCGTGTTCGACCAGATCTACCAGCCCGGCTCCAAAGTCGCCGGCAAATAATCCACGCAAATCAGTTAGCAACGGAGGGCCGCATGGCGATCCAACACCTGAACCAATTCCGCGTGCTGGTCGCTCCCGGCCTGCACAACAGCGGCCCGGACCACTGGCAGTCACGCTGGCAGCGCCTGTACCCGCGCTTCGAGCGGGTGGAGCAGGAGCGCTGGAGCGATCCGGTCCTGCTGCGCTGGGCCGACCGGCTGGATGAAGTACTGGATCGGGACCGCCGTCCGACCCTCATCGTTGCACACAGTTTCGGCTGCCTCACCACCGCATTGAGCTTGTCACGTTCTTCCTCCCCCCACGTGGCGGGCGTGCTGCTGGTGGGGCCTGCCGATCCCGATAAATTCCAGGTCGGCTCCCTGCTGCCGCACGGCGAGCTGCCATGCCCATCGATCATGGTGGCCAGCACCAACGATCCATGGATGACGCTCGACAAGGCCGAAACCTGGGCGCAGCGCTGGGGCAGCGACTTCGTCAACGCAGGGGCGCTGGGACATATCAACGCTGAATCGGGACTGGGCGACTGGCGCTTTGGCCAGCGCCTGCTGCAAGTCCTGGCCCAGCGCGCAAGCAACTTAACCACGGAGAAGAAGAATGAGTTTACGCCTTGGCGATACCGCGCCGGACTTCGAACAGGATTCCAGCATTGGCAGCATCAGGTTTCATGAGTGGGCAGGCGACTCCTGGGTCGTGCTGTTTTCACACCCGGCCGACTTCACGCCTGTCTGCACCACTGAACTGGGCCTGACCGCCAAGCTGAAACCGGCGTTCGACAAGCGCAATGTGAAGGCGATTGCGCTGTCGGTCGACCCGGCCGACAAGCACCGGGAGTGGATCAAGGATATCGAAGAAACCCAGCAGACCGTGGTGGGCTTCCCGATCATCGCCGACGCCGACCGCAAGGTGGCCGAGCTGTACGACATGATCCATCCCAACCAGTCGGCCACCGCCACAGTGCGCTCGCTGTTCGTGATCGACCCTGCCAAGAAGATCCGGCTGCACATCACTTATCCGCTCAGCACGGGCCGCAATTTCGATGAAGTGCTGCGCGTGATCGATGCCCTGCAGCTGACGGACAAGTACACCGTCGCCACACCGGGCAACTGGAAAGACGGCGATGACGTGATCATCCCGCTCACCGTGCAGGATCCGGAGGTCATCAAGCAGAAGTACCCGGCAGGTTACAAGGCCCCGCGTCCTTACCTTCGCATCACGCCGCAACCCAATAAATAAAATTGAATCGCGCGGCGCGCCGCCGGCAGGAAAAGATCACCAGGCCTTCGACCTGCGGGCGGCTAGTGCACGTGCTCTGACAAGCGTCCCTCGGGGCGCTTTTTTTCTTTCAGCATTTCGCGCAGTGCCGCAATCTCATTGCGCGCGCAGACGATGCATTGTGGATTGTTCTTGCCCTCCGGCGGGGCGAATTCGACAGCGGCCAGGATGCTGGCCTGGATCGAGGCCAGCTTGTCGAAAGCTGCCAGCGGCAGCCCCGCATCCTCGAAATCGGCCATCAGGTGTTTGGCGGTGCAGTAGACAGTGGCCTTCTCGAACTTGGTATAGGCCTGCAAGGCCATCTCGGTCAGGTCGCACAAACGGTCGGTCAGCAACAGAGCATCAGTCATCACACTTCCTCCCTTGAATCGCTTGCAGACAATGTAGCACTTGGCCCGATCCAGCGCCAATAGTCGTAGTAGTGTTCCATTCATGCAACGTTATAAGCTTATTCAGTTAGCATAAATGAATGTTTTCTTTGTGAGATCAATCGTGCAAGGTTAGTATTTTTCCGCGGCACATCATAAAAATTGTCAGAGAGATCGGAACATTCATGAAACGCACCCTTATTGCCAGTGCTGTTCTGCTGGCCACATCGCAGGTCTACGCACAGACTGCCGCCCCAAACACCGAAGAACAGCAGACCGTGGTCGTCCTGGGCTCGCGCTCGCCGGCCAAGACTGCGCTCGATACCGCGGCTCCGGTTGGCCTGATCAACGCCAAGGACCTGCAGACGGCCGGTCCGCTGGAACTGGGCAAGCTGCTGCAGACCCTGGATCCTTCCTTCAACTTCTCCACCACTTTCATCAGTGATGGTACCGACATCATCCGCCCTGCGACCCTGCGTTCGCTCGGCCCTGACCAGCTGCTGGTACTGGTGAACGGCAAGCGCCGCCACCAGCAAGCCCTGGTGAACGTGCAGCAAACCATCGGCCGCGGCTCGGCCGGTACCGACATCAACGCCATTCCGCTGTCGGCCATCCACCATATCGAAGTGCTGCGCGACGGCGCGGCTGCGCAATACGGTTCCGACGCGATCGCCGGCGTGATCAACATCGTGCTGAAGTCGAACGTCGACGAGACCGCCCTGAGCGGCCAGATCGGCACCACCAAGGAAGGCGACGGCGACATGATCTCGGGCAGCGTGAACCGCGGCTGGTCGCTGGGCGAGAACGGCGGCTTCGTCAACCTCTCGCTGGAAGGCCGCCGCCGCAAGGAAACCAACCGCGCCGGTCCTGACTCGCTGCGCGTCGATCCACCGCGCGTGACACAGCGCATCGGCGACAGCGATGCCAAGGATGCTTACTTCTGGTGGAATGCCGGCATTCCAATCGATAAGTCGAGCGAGTTCTACGCCTTTGGCGGCGTGTCCAAGCGCAAAGGCGATTCGTCCGGCTTCTTCCGTTCCAAGGGCGACGACCGCACCGTGCCGGCCGTGTATCCGGAAGGCTTCCTGCCGAACATCCGCACCACCGTCAAAGACGCTTCGTTCGCCTTCGGCTACCGCCGCGACCTGGCCAACGACTGGAAGGCCGACCTGAGCATCAACCACGGCGCCAGCGAGCTCGATTTCCACGAAAAACAGACCATCAACGTCTCCTACTGGTACGAGCCGAAACCAGGCGGCGGCATCTACGCCGATTCGCCGCTGGAAGCCGAGACCGGCAAGCTGAAGTTCAACCAGACCACCATCAACGCCGATATCAAAGGCCCGGTCAAGCTGGGCGGCGAGGAAATCTTCCTGGCTACCGGCTTTGAATACCGCCAGGACAACTACCAGATCGTCGCTGGCGATCCGGTGTCCTACCAGTACGGCCGCACCAACAACCCGGCCATCGTGATCAAGAACCAGAACGGCGGCGTGGCGGCATCGGGCACCCAGGGCTTCCCTGGCTACACCCCGGCCACCGCAGTGGACGACGGCCGTCACAACATCGCCCTGTACCTGGATTCGGAATACCGCCCGATCAAGGAACTGATGCTGGGCGGCGCCGTGCGCTACGAGAAGTACTCCGATTTCGGCAGCACCGTGACCGGCAAGCTGAGCTCGCGTTGGGACCCGACCAAGGAAATCGGCCTGCGCGCCACCATTTCGTCGGGCTTCCGCGCTCCGAGCGTGCAGCAGAAGTTCTACAGCTCCGTATCGACCAACCTGAACCAGGCCGGCGAGCTGACCGAGACCCTGACCGCGCGTGAAGGCAGCGCCGTCACTACCGCCCTCGGCATCAAGCCGCTGAAGGAAGAAACCTCGCGCAGCGGCTCGATCGGCGTGGTGCTGCGTCCAGCGAAGAATATGTCGCTGACCGCCGACCTGTACGAGATCAAGATCAAGGACCGCATCGTGTTCTCGAGCGAGATTTCGCCTGAAGCCGGCGGCGGCCCGATCGCCAATGTGCTGAACCCGCTGGGCGTGGGCCAGGCGCAGTTCTTCACCAATGCCGTTGACACCAAGACCCGCGGCCTGGATATCGTAGCCGACCACACCACCCGATTCGATGCGTCGACCCTGGTGCTGTCCGCACAGCTGGGCTTCAACAAGACCGAAGTGACCAAGCGCCACTCGCCATCGAGCCTGCTGACCGGCGACCAGCTGTTCAGCCAGGCGCAGGTGACCCTGATCGAACACGGCCAGCCACGCAAGCACCACGTCGTTGCAGCCGATTACACCATGGGTGCATGGAACGGCAACGTGCGCGCCAACTACTACGGTTCGGTGCAGGGCGAAGGCTTCAGCCCGCTGCAGACCTGGGATGCCAAGTGGATCGTGGACACCAGCCTGCGCTACAGCTTCAGCAAGAAGACCACCCTCGCGTTCGGCGTCAACAACCTGTTCGACACCTACCCATCGGAGTGGACCAATGGCGGCGCCTTCCCGAAACTGGGCTTCAAGTATTGCTGGGAAACCTGCCCGTTCGGCATCAACGGCCGTTCGATGTACCTGAAGTTCGATACCGCCTTCTAAGCGGCATCAGCCAAAAAAAATGCGCCCCTCGGGGCGCATTTTTTTTGGGCCAGTGTCAGTGGCATCGACGGGTCTGACCCTTGGGTCTGACCCAGGTTTACCGGGTTGGACGTGAGGCCAGCAATCCCGGTAAATCCGTGTCAGACCCAAGGGTCTGACACCAATATGCCAACGTCGCTGGCCGAATTCAGGCGGCGTCGAGCCAGTAGCGGTCGACATCTTTGAGCCCCCAGCGCTCCGCATCTTCGCGGCTGGCGATGCTGTCGAGCGCGCCGGCCGTGGACAGGTCCAGGCTGAGCGGAGGGATATAGCTCATCGCCTTGGTCGAATAGAAAATGCGCACCAGCGGCTGCAGCAAGGACTTGCTGTTGTCGACCACCACGGCCAGGCGGCCCGACTTCAGCTTGACCAGGGTGCCGACCGGGAAGATGCCGATGCATTTGACGAAGGCGGCGAACAGTTGCGGATCGAAGTGGCCGCCCTTGGCCCATTCGGCCATGCGGCGCAGCGATTCGGCCGGGCACCAGCCGGCCTTGTAAGGGCGGTTGGAAGTGACGGCGTCGTACACGTCGCAGATCGCGCCCATGCGCGCGTGCAGGCTGATGGCTTCGCCTTTCAAACCGTGCGGGTAGCCTGTGCCGTCGAACTTCTCATGGTGGTGCAGGCAAACGTCGAGCGCAATCGGCGGCGCGTTGCCGGCCGCGACCAGGATCTCGTAGCCGCCCAGGGAATGCTCTTTCACTGCCTTGAATTCGGCGTCGGTCAGCTTGCCGGGCTTGTTCAGGATTTCCAGCGGGATCACGGCCTTGCCGATGTCGTGCAGCAGGCCGGCCAGTCCGCAGTCGCGCAGCTCGGCATCGTTCAGGCCGATCTGCTTGCCGAGAGCAACCATCATGGCCGACACGGCGACCGAGTGCAGGTAAGTGTAGTCGTCGGCCTGTTTCAGGCGCACCAGGCTGACCAGCGCCCCTGGATTGCGCAGCACGGACGATGCGATCTCTTCCACCAAGGGCATGACGGTCTGCGCGTCCTGCAGGCGGCCCATGCGCACGTCGGCGAACATCGCGCTGACGGCCTGTTTCGATTGTTTGACCAGGCGCGCCGCATGGTGCAGTTCGTCCACCATGCCGGTCGCTTGCACTTTCTGGAAGCGGAAAGCTGCCGGGGCGCGCGGCGCTTCGGCGACGGCGGCGGCCGGCGCGCTCTCGCTGGCGACGTCGACACCCTTGGCGAGGTCGATCTGCAAATCCTTTACGCCGCAGGTTTTCAGCTTGTGCACCAGTTCATGGCTGTCGACAGCGAAGGAGGGCGCCCAGAACGGGTTATTCAGCCAGGAGCCACCCAAGGCATGGACGTACATGCCAAGCCGTACCTGGTCGATTGTGATTTTCTTAATCATGCTGGAGCGGTAACGCGGAGCTGCGGAATTGCAAGCCAAGGATAGCATATTGATAGGCGGCAACTCCATCTTCGCCGTTTGCATAAGCAAATAAGGACTTCGTTGTTTGGATTTTAAGCTCGTCTGGATACCCTAGCGAATCTTGGAAGGATTTGCCCATGGATCTGTCGTTCATCGTTTCTGGTTTCGTCGTAGGCCTGCTCGTCGGTTTGACCGGCGTTGGCGGCGGTTCGCTCATGACGCCGATCCTGACGCTGCTGTTCGGCGTGTCGCCCTCGGTCGCTGTCGGTACCGACCTGGCCTTCGCTTCCGTCACCAAGACGGCCGGCACGGCCGCCCACCGCCTGCGCGGCACGGTGCGCTGGGACATCGTGCGGCTGCTGTGCTACGGCGCCTTGCCTGCCGCCTTGCTGGCCACCTATGGCCTCAAGCACTTCGGCGCACTGGACAAGCAGATTGGCCATTTGATCCGCATCTGCATCGCGGGCTCGGTCATGCTGACGGTGCTGGCCATCCTGTTCCGGGGCAAGATGCTGGCCTGGATGCTGGCCCACCCCGAGCGCCAGTTGCAGGGCAAGACGCTGCGCAGCGCGACCATTGTGGCAGGCGCCGTGCTCGGCAGCCTGGTCACCGTTTCCTCGATCGGCGCCGGCGCCGTCGGCGCAACCTTGCTGGTGCTGATGTACCCGCGCCTGACGCCGGCGGAAGTGGCCGGCACCGATATCGCCTATGCCGTGCCGCTGACCGCCATCGCTGCCGCAGGCCACTGGTGGCTGGGCTCGATCGACTGGATGCTGCTGCTGACCTTGCTGATTGGCTCGGTGCCCGGCATTACGATCGGTTCCTGGTTCGCCAAGTCAATGCCCGAGCGTATCCTGCGCGGCATGCTGGCCACCGTGCTGGTGACCGTTGCCGCCAAGCTGGTGGCTTGACTGACTGGCCGGCATCTAAGCAAATGACAAAAGGTTAGTTTGGTTTATAACGCATGAATGCGAACATGCGCTCCTGTTAGTCGAAAATGTAATAAGGGAGCAAGCATGTCTGCAGCAGCATTGCCGGTGACCGTGCCGGCAGGAGAGGTGAAGGCCCGCAAAGCGCCATACCGCGTGATGCCCGGCTTTAACCTGTCGCTCGGTTTCACGATCCTGTACCTGACACTGATCGTACTGATCCCGCTGTCGGCGATCTTCCTCAAAACTTTCACCATGACCTGGGACGGCTTCTGGGCCGCCGTCACGTCCGAGCGCGTCGTCGCTTCCTACAAGCTGACCTTCGGCGCCTCCTTCATCGGCGCCCTGTTCAACGTCTTCTTCGGTGGCATCGTGGCCTGGGTGCTGGTGCGCTACAAATTCCCCGGCAAGCGCATCGTCGATGCGCTGGTCGACCTGCCGTTCGCGCTGCCGACCGCCGTTGCCGGCATTACGCTGACTGCCTTGTATTCCTCCAACGGCTGGTTCGGCCGCTATATCGAGGGCGTGTTGGGCATCAAGGTCGCTTTCACCCCGTTGGGCGTGGTGGTGGCGCTGACTTTCATCGGGCTGCCTTTCGTGGTGCGTACCGTGCAGCCGGTGCTGGAGGATGCCGAGCGCGAACTGGAAGAAGCCGCCGCCAGCCTGGGCGCCTCGGCCTTCCAGACGTTCCGCCGCGTGGTATTCCCGACCATCCTGCCATCGCTGCTGACCGGTTTTGCGCTGGCGTTCGCGCGCGCTACCGGCGAATTCGGCTCGGTGATTTTCATCGCCGGCAATATGCCACTGGTATCCGAGATTACCCCGCTGTTCATCATCACCAAGCTGGAACAGTACGACTACGCCGGCGCCACCGCCATCGCCGTGGTCATGCTGGTGGCGTCCTTCATCATGCTGTTGACGATCAACCTGCTGCAGGCCTGGTCGCGCGGGAGGAACGCCAAATGAGCGCATCGGTAACGCCAATCCGCCGCGGCGAGCTGCCGCAACGCCACGACGTGCTGGAACCGCGCTGGGTGCGCTATGCCCTGATTGCGGTGGCGCTGACCTTCCTGACCCTGTTCCTGTTCGTGCCGCTGGTGGCCGTGTTCACCGAAGCGCTGAAGAAGGGCTGGGACGTTTATGCCAACGCCATCCTGGAAGACGACTCGATTGCCGCCATCAAGCTCACGCTGGTAGCGGCCGGCATTGCGGTGCCGTTCAACCTGGTGTTCGGCGTGGCTGCATCGTGGGCCATCACCAAGTTCGAATTCCGCGGCAAGAGCGTGCTGCTGACGCTGATCGACCTGCCGTTCTCCGTGTCGCCTGTGATCTCGGGCCTGATCTACGTGCTCCTGTTCGGCGCCCAGGGCTGGTTCGGCCCGTGGCTGGCGGCGCACGATATCAAGATCCTGTTCGCCGTGCCTGGCATCGTGCTGGCCACCGTGTTCATTACCTTCCCGTTTGTGGCGCGCGAACTGATCCCGCTGATGCAGGCGCAGGGCAGCGAGGAGGAGGAAGCGGCCGTGGTGCTGGGTGCGAACGGCTGGCAGACCTTCTTCCGTGTAACCCTGCCGAATATCAAATGGGGCCTGCTGTACGGCGTGATCCTGTGTAACGCCCGCGCCATGGGTGAATTCGGCGCCGTGTCGGTGGTGTCCGGCCATATCCGCGGCGAAACCAACACCATGCCTTTGCAGGTCGAGATTCTCTACAACGAATACAACTTTGCCGCAGCCTTTGCCGTGGCCTCGCTGCTGGCCCTGTTGGCGCTGGTGACCCTGGCCGTGAAAACCTTCATCGAATGGCGCCTGCACGAAAACTACGGCGATGACGCCAAGGAGCATTGATATGACGATCGCAGTCAAGAACATCAACAAGCGTTTCGGCGATTTCGTCGCCCTGGACAATGTATCGCTCGATTTCCCGCAAGGCGAGCTGACCGCGCTGCTGGGCCCATCGGGCTGCGGCAAGACCACGCTGCTGCGCTGCATCGCCGGCCTGGAGCACCCGGATTCGGGCCAGGTGCTGCTGGACGGCGCCGACGCCTCCGACCGCCACGTGCGCGAGCGCCAGGTGGGCTTCGTGTTCCAGCACTATGCGCTGTTCAAGCACATGACCGTGTTCGAGAACGTCGCCTTCGGCCTGCGCGTCAAGCCGCGCAAGGAGCGCCCGTCGGAAGAACAGATCCGCCGCAAGGTCAAGGAACTGCTGGAACTGGTGCAGCTGGACTGGCTGGCCGACCGCTATCCGCCGCAGCTGTCGGGCGGCCAACGCCAGCGTATCGCCCTGGCGCGCGCCCTGGCCGTCGAGCCGCGCGTGCTGCTGCTGGACGAACCATTCGGCGCGCTCGACGCCAAGGTGCGCAAGGAATTGCGCCGCTGGCTGCGCCGCCTGCACGACGAGCTGCACGTGACCTCCATCTTCGTGACCCACGACCAGGAAGAGGCGCTGGAAGTGGCCGACCGCGTGGTGCTGATGAACAAGGGCCACGTCGAGCAACTGGGCTCACCCGACGAGGTGTACAACCATCCCGCTTCGCCGTTCGTGTACGGCTTCCTGGGCAACGTCAACGTATTCCATGGCCGCGTGCATGAAGGCGTGCTGGCCAGCGACGGCGTCGAGTTCGACGTGGAAGGCCACGGCAGCGGCAAGGGAACGGCTTACATCCGCCCGCATGACCTGGAAGTCGAACGCTACCAGCAGGGCGCGGAAGGCATCGTGGTCAAGCTGCGCCGCGCGCATGCGATCGGCCCGCTGGCCCAGCTCGACCTGGAGCGCACCGACAATGCCCAGATCATCGAGGCGACCATTTCCAACGAGCGCTATGTCGCATTGAACCTGAAAGACGGCGAAACCCTGGTGGTCCGTCCAAAACGCCTGCGCGTCTTCGTCGACGAAGGAGCCCACGTATGAATTTCCAACAGCTGCGCTCCGTGCGCGAGGCCGCGCGCCGCAACTACAACCTGACCGACGTCGCGAATGCGCTGTTCACGTCCCAGCCGGGCGTGAGCCGCCAGATCCGCGAGCTGGAAGACGAACTTGGCGTCGTCATTTTCGAACGCAACGGCAAGCGCCTGACCGGCCTGACGGAGCCCGGCAAGGGCATCCTGAAGATCGTCGACCGCCTGCTGGTGGAAGCGGAAAACCTGCAGCAGGCCAGCCTGGAATTCACCGGCCAGAAAAGCGGCACGCTGACCATCGCGGCCACCCACACCCAGGCCCGCTATGCGCTGCCGAAGGCTGTGTCGAATTTCCGCAGCGAGTTCCCCGACGTGCGCATCGCCCTGCAGCAAAGCGCGCCGGAACACATCGCCGAGTGGGTCCTCTCGGGCAAGGCCGATATCGGCATCGCCACCGAAGGCCTGTCGCAATTCCCGGACCTGGTGTCCTTCCCTTGCTACCGCTGGAGCCACCTGGTGGTGGTGCCGGATGGCCACCCGCTGCTTACCAGCTCCCCGATCCGCCTGGAAGACCTGGCCGATTACCCGCTGATCACCTACGACGTCGGCTTCACCGGCCGTGGCCACATCGACGCCGCCTTCGACAAGGCCGGCGTGCGACCCGACATCGTGCTGACCGCCATGGACTCCGACGTGATCAAGCAGTATGTGGCGCTGGGGCTGGGCGTCGGCCTGGTGGCCTCGATGGCCTTCGACCATGGCCGCGACAAGGGCTTGCGCGCCATTGAAGCGTCCCATCTTTTTGCGGCAAATACAACAAGACTGGCCTTGCGCAAAGGCGCATACTTGCGTTCATATGCCTACGAATTCATCTCGCAATTCGCCCCGGATCTGAAACGCACCGACATCGAGCAAGCCTTGCAGGGAGGCGACGCCCTGTAACCTTGAAGGAGGTTGTATGGGAATCGGCAACTGGAAAATCGGCGTCCGCCTGGCCGCCGGATTGGGTCTCGCGCTGGCCTTCATGGTTGGCATTGCCGTCACCGGCATTGCCAACCTGCGCAAATTGAATGACGGCACCGAGGATATCGCCCGCGACAAGGTGCCGAAGGTAATCGCCGCCTATGAGGCGATTGGCGGCGTCAATGACATCGCCCGCGCCATGCGCAACGCCATGCTGTCCACCGACCCCGAAACGGTGAAGAAGGAATTGAAGCGTGTCGAGGACAAGAAGGCCGAGATCGATGGCAATCTCGATAAGCTTGCCAAATTGATTTCAGACGATACGGATGCGGAGAGCAAGGCCAAACTCAAGGCCGTGCAGGAAGCGCGCGAACGCTACCTGGCGGTGCAGTCCAGGTTCCTGCAGATGTCCGCCGACGACAGCAAGCGCGAAGAAAGCGTCAAATACCTGCTCAGCGGCGTACGCAAGGAGCAGACCGCCTACCTCACGGCGCTGACCGAACTGGTGAAATACCAGAGCCAGGCCGTGAACGATGCCAGCGACGTGGCCAACCAAGCCTATGCCGGCTCGCGTACGCTGATGATCGTACTCACCGCGGCGGCGGCAGCGCTGGCCGCCTGGGTTGCATGGTGGGTCACGCGCAGCATCACCCAGCCTCTGAACCGCGCGGTCGGTGTGGCGGAAGCGGTGGCCGGCGGCGACCTCACGCAGCGCATCGAAGTTACCAGCCGCGATGAAACCGGCCAGCTGCTGCAGGCGCTGGCGAACATGAACGACAGCCTGGCGCGCACCGTCGGCAAGGTCCGTTCAGGTTCCGACACCATCACGACCGCCTCCAACGAAATTGCCAGCGGCAACCTTGACCTGTCTTCCCGCACCGAGGAGCAAGCCAGCTCGCTGGAAGAAACCGCGTCCTCGATGGAAGAATTGACGTCCACCGTGCAGCAGAACGCGGAGAATGCTCGCCAGGCGACGCAACTGGTGGTCACCGCATCGGAGTTTGCCACACGCGGCGGCGCCGTGGTGGGGCAGGTGGTCAACACCATGGGCGCGATCAAGGAATCGTCGAACAAGATCGTCGACATCATCGGCGTGATCGACGGTATCGCCTTCCAGACCAATATCCTGGCGCTGAATGCCGCCGTGGAAGCGGCGCGTGCAGGAGAACAGGGCAGGGGCTTTGCCGTGGTCGCATCCGAGGTGCGCAACCTGGCGCAGCGCTCGGCGGCGGCAGCCAAGGAAATCAAGGAGCTGATCGGCCACTCGGTCGTGACGGTGGACGAGGGGGCGCGCCTTGTCGACCAGGCCGGCGAAACGATGGACGGCATCGTCAAGGCGGTGCAGCAGGTCAGCGACATTATGCAGCAGATCAGCGCCGCCAGCCAGGAGCAAAGCAGCGGAATTGCGCAAGTGAACCAGGCCATCGTCTCGATCGACGACGTGACGCAGCAGAACGCAGCCCTGGTGGAAGAAGCCGCGGCGGCCGCGCAATCGATGCGCGACCAGGCTGAAATGCTGGCGGACGCGGTCAGCGTCTTCCGCCTGGCAGACCATCAGGCCGACCCGCAAAGGCTGGCCGTGCGCGCAGTGGTGAAGGCCGCAACGCGTCCGGCGCGCGTGCCGTCCCGGACGCCGGCGAAGGCGCCTGCCGCGCCGCGCCTGGTCAAGCAGGCGCAGGCCGCCAGCAAAGACCAGGAGTGGGAGGAGTTCTGAAGCGCCCAGCCGGCGCCTGCAGTACGTTCTAGCCGTCGCGCATGCCTTGGCCGCGTCGACGGCCCGTTTGACTACGCCGCAGCAAGCGGCGCCAGGTCGCGCGGCGCCAGGCGCGCCGCCCCGGTTCTGCGCTGCGCCGGCGCAGACGCCGGCCGTGCCGGGGAAATCCGGAACACGCTGACCGCCTGCGACAGCGATGCGGCCTGCTCCTGCAGCGCCCCCGCCGCGGCCGCGGCTTGCTCCACCAGTGCCGCGTTTTGCTGGGTGGCGCCATCCATCTGAAGCACCGCCTGGTTGATCTGCTGCAGGCCCGAGCTTTGCTCGCCGCTCGCGGCCGAGATTTCGCCGATGATGTCGGTCACCTGCTGCACGCTGTTGACCACTTCACGCATGGTGGAGCCGGCCTGGTCGGCCAGCCGGCTGCCTTCTTCCACTTGGCTCACCGAATGGTCGATCAACTGCTTGATCTCCTTGGCGGCATTGCCGGCGCGCTGCGCCAGGTTGCGCACTTCCGAAGCCACGACGGCGAAGCCGCGCCCTTGTTCGCCGGCGCGTGCCGCTTCCACTGCTGCGTTCAGGGCCAGGATATTGGTCTGGAACGCGATGCCGTCGATGACCGAGATGATTTCCACGATCTTGTAGGCCGATTCGTTGATGGCGCTCATTTTGTCGACCACCTGCGAGACCACCGCGCCGCCGCGACGCGCCACTTCGGAGGCATTGCCGGCAAGCTGGTTGGCCTGGCGCGCGTTGTCGGCGTTCTGGCGCACGGTCGAAGTCAGCTCCTCCATCGACGATGCAGTCTCCTCCAGCGATCCGGCCTGCTGTTCGGTACGTGCCGACAGGTCCATGTTGCCGTTTGCGATTTCCGATGAAGCGGTGGTGATCGAGTCGGTGGACTGGCGCACGTTGCTGACGATGCCAACCAGGCTATTGTTCATTTCACGCAAAGCCGCCAGCAGCTTGCCTGTTTCGTCCTGCGAACGTACTTCGATCTGTTGCGTCAGGTCGCCGGCGGCAACGCCCTGGGCGATGCTGACCGCGCGGTTCAGCGGCACGGTAATGCCGCGCACCAGCCACCAGCCGATGGCGGCGGCCATCGTGAGGCCGGCGGCCAGGATGCCGATCACCAGCAGCCGGAAGCTGGCGTAGCTGGACTGGGAAGATTCGTACACCTGTTTTCCGACGTCCATCTGCAGCTGCACCATGCGATTGACGATGTCGCGCACCGGCAGGAAGCGCTCGCTCATGCGGCCATGCATAATGGACTTCATTTTCTCCACGTCGCCGGCGCGGGCGGCCTCGAGCGCCGGTTGCAGGCCTTCCTGTACGTATGCGGCGTGGGCGGGCACGTAGCGGTCCACCAGCGCCTGTTCTTCAGGCGTCATCTTGGTGGCGACGTAGGCCTTCCATGTCTGGTCGGCCTTGGCGCGGGTTTCCTCCACGCTCTTGACCATTTCCGGCAATGCGGCCGGATCGCCATTGACAGCCATGGCCATGTCGATCTGGTTGCGGTTCATGGAGCGGATCACTTCCTGCAACTGGCCCAGGGCCACAAGCCGGTCCTCGTAGACGCTTTGCAGCGCAGCATTGGTGCCGGAAAGGCTGGACATGCCGGCGCTGCCCAGCACCGTCATCATCAGGGAAAGGAGGGCAAGGACCGCCACCAGGCGGACTTTGATTGTCAGGTTGTTCAGCATCTGCGGCTCCTGCCTGCGCGGGAACGCAAGCAATGTTCATCGTTTGGGAGAGGGAGCCGCGAGGGTAGGGCGGCGGGACAGGGCAGGCTGGGGCCGAAGAGACGGACGCCCTGGAAACCAGATCCTAGCAATATGGTTTCACCCGGGCAAGTGAGAATTGGTGAGATTGTGGTTTATTGGTCGCTTACCGCTTGCTCACTGGCCGGGGTTGGGCAGCCTGGCGTGGATCGCGTCGATCGCCGCCATCACTTCCGGCGACAGGCGCACGGCGAAGGCGTCGATGTTTTCTTTCAACTGCGCCAACGTGGTGGCTCCGATAATGGTGGAGGCGACGAACCAGCGCGAATAGCACCACGCCAGCGCGAGTTGCGCCGGCGTCATGCCATTGTCGCGCGCCAGCCTGGCGTACTGCGCCACCGCTTCCAGCACGCCGGGACGCAGGTAGCGCGGGCTCCAGGTCGGCGGGAAGATGGTCAGGCGGCCGTGCGCCTTCGGGTTGTCGTGGTACTTCGCCGTCAGCTGGCCGAAAGCCAGCGGGCTATATGCCATCAGGCTTACCTGCTCGCGGAAGCAGGTCTCGTCGAGGAAACTGGTTTCGAAATGGCGCGCCGTCAGGTTGTACAGGTTCTGGATGGTCGCGATGCGCGGCAGGCCCTTCATCTCGGACTGCTTGATGAATTCGGACACTCCCCAGCAGCTCTCGTTCGATACGCCGATATGGCGGATCTTGCCTTCCTTGATCAATTCGCCCAGCACGGCCAGTGTTTCTTCGACAGCGATGCTATGGCGTTCCTTGCCCGGATCAAACTGGCTGGCGCCGAAGATCGGCACGTTGCGGCTTGGCCAGTGCAGCTGGTACAGGTCGATGACATCGGTCTGCAGGCGCTGCAGGCTGGTCTCCACCGCAGCGCGGATATTGGCCGCGTTGTGGTTGCTCTTGCCCTTGCGGATCCAGTGCATGTAAGGGTTCGGGCCCGCGACCTTGGTCGCCAGCACTACGTCGGCGCGGCGGCCGGACTTTTTCAGCCAGCTGCCGATGAAGCGTTCGGTACTGCCCTGGGTGTCGGCGGACGGCATCACCGGATACAGCTCCGCCGTATCGATGAAGTTGATGCCGCGCTCCAGCGCGTAGTCAAGCTGCGCGTGCGCTTGCGCTTCGGTGTTCTGCTGGCCGAAGGTCATCGTGCCGAGGCAGATCTTGCTGACCATCAGGCCGCTGCGGCCCAGGGTAATTTTTTCCATGCCTGGCTTCCTTAGCGGCGCAGGGCGTCAGCACATTCGCGCACCAGTGCCGGACCGGCGTAGATCAGGCCCGAATACAGCTGGACCAGTTGCGCGCCAGCTTCGATCTTGGCCTTGGCATCCTTGCCCTGCATGATGCCGCCCACGCCGATGATCGGCAGCGCATCGCCCAGCTCCGCCTTCAGCAGGCGGATCACCTGGTTGGACAGCTCGAACACCGGCGCGCCCGACAGGCCGCCCGTTTCCGCGCCGTGCTGCATGCCTTCCACGGCGGTGCGGCTCAGGGTCGTGTTGGTGGCGATGACGCCGTCGATCTTGTGGCGCAGCAGGGCGTCGGCGATGTTCTTCACCTGGTCGCCATCCATGTCCGGCGCGATCTTCAAGGTCATCGGCACGTAGCGCTTGTGCTGGTCGGCCAGGCGCAGCTGCGCTTGCTTCAGCTGCGACAGCAGGCCGTCCACTTCCGACGCGCCCTGCAGCTGGCGCAGGTTCTTGGTGTTGGGCGAAGAGATATTGACGGTGACGTAGCTGGCGTATGGATAAACCTTGTCCAGGCAGTGCAGGTAATCGTCCACCGCGCGCTCGATCGGCGTGTCGGCGTTCTTGCCGATGTTCAGGCCCAGCACGCCCTCGCGGTTCTGGTAGAAGCGCGACGACTGCACGTTGGCCACGAAGGCGTCGACGCCGCCGTTATTGAAGCCCATGCGGTTGATGATGCCGTGCGCCGCAGGGATGCGGAACATGCGCGGCTTGGGGTTGCCCGGCTGCGCGCGCGGGGTCACGGTACCGACTTCGATGGAGCCAAAGCCCAGGTCCGCCAGCGCGTCGATGAAGGCGCCGTCCTTGTCCAGGCCGGCGGCCAGGCCGACCGGATTGCGGAAGGTCAGCCCCATCACGCTGCGTGGATCGTCTTTCGGGCGGCGCACCAGGGCGCGCGTCAGTCCGAGCGCGGACAGGCGCTTCAGTGCAGGCAGGGTGAAATGGTGGGCGGATTCCGCATCCATCGAGAACAGGATGGGGCGGGCGAGGGAATACAGGAATTTTTCGGACATGTGGGCAGCTTTGTGGAATTTTGCAGCATTTTACACTGCCCGCACCACGCTACTTTGCCGTCAGCGGTCCCCAGACACCCTTGATGCGCGCCTGCAGCGGCTGGAACTTGATCTTGTAATTCATCTTCGGGCTGTCTTCGATCCAGTAGCCCAGGTAGACGAATTCCAGGCCCAGTTCATGTGCCTGGGCGATCTGCCACATCACGTTGTACGTGCCGAAGGAAGCGCCCGGCACGTCCGGATCGAAGAAGGTATAGACCGAGGACAAGCCATCCGACAGCACGTCGATGATGGACACCATGCGCAAAGTGCCGTCCGGCTCGCGGAACTCGACCAGCCGCGTATTGACCCGGCTTTGCAGCAGGAATTGCGCATACTGGTCGCGCGAATCCTGGTCCATGCCGCCGCCGGCGTGGCGCGTGCTCTGGTAGCGCAGGTAAAGCTCGTAATGCTCGTCCGAGAAGGACAGGCTGGCTACGCCAGCTTCCAGGTTGCTGTGGCGCGCCCATGCCCGGCGCTGGCCGCGCGTGGGCTTGAAGCCGGCCGCATCCACCCGCACCGGAATGCAGGCCTGGCAACCGTCGCAATATGGACGATAAGTAAAGATGCCGCTGCGGCGGAAGCCGTTCTTCACCAGCTCCGAATACACGTCGGCGTTGATCAGGTGCGACGGCGTTGCCACTTGCGAACGGGCCTGCCGCGCGTCCAGGTAGCTGCACGGATAGGGCGCCGTTGTATAAAACTGCAACGTTGCGAAGGGAAGGTCGTTAAGCTGCGTCATGGTTCATATCATAACGCGTCCGCAGGCTAAAACGGTGCGGTGGGGCACCAATCGCGTATCTGTGGCATCACAATATTTTTTTGCAAGTGTGCGATGAAGTCCTTGCGTGGGATGGGACGGGCGCCGAGCGAGGCCAGGTGGCCGGTCTCCTGCTGGCAATCGATCAGCTCCACGCCGTGCAGTTTCAGGAAGTGCACGAGGTAGGCGAGCGCGACCTTGGAGCCATCGCTGACGCGGGCGAACATCGATTCGCCGTAGAACATGGTGCCGATCGAGACGCCGTAGGCGCCGCCCACCAGTTCGCCGTCCAGCCACAGCTCGGACGAGTGGGCGTAGCCCTGGCGGTGCAGGCCGGTGTAGCCGGCGATGATGTCTTCCGAAATCCAGGTGCCGGGACCATCGCGGCGCGGCGCGGCGCAGGCGCGCATCACCTGTTCGAAGGCGCTGTCGAAACGCACTTGCCAGCGGCTGTCGCGGGCGACTTTACGCAGTGTCTTGCGCAAGCTGTCGGAAATCTTGAAGTCGGCCGTGCGCAAGACCATGCGCGGGTCGGTGCTCCACCAGAGGATGGGCTGGCCCTCGGAGAACCAGGGAAAGATCCCGCGCTGGTAAGCGGCGAGCAGCCTCTGCGGCGACAGGTCGGCGCCGGCGGCCAGCAGGCCCGGCGCGTCCGTGGTCAGGGCTTCGGAGACGTCGGGGAAGGGCGTGTTGACGTCAAGCCAGGGAATCATTTGTCGGTCGGCTGGCGCATGGGCTGCGTAATGTCCTGGCTGTGGAAGCCGTAGCTGCCGCCTTCGCGCATTTTGGCGCGGTCGGCGAAAAAGAATTCCAGCGTAGTGCGGATGGTCGGGAAGGCCAGCTCGTCCCACGGAATTTGCGCTTCGGTGAACATTTGCACGTCCAGGCTTTCCTCGCCCGGGGCGAAATCCAGGTCGCTCAGGGTCGCCAGGTAGAACATATGCACCTGGTGCACGCGCGGCACGTTGAGCAGGGTGTACAGCGGGCCCAGTTCGATATGGGCACCGGCTTCCTCTTCCGTTTCCCGCTGGGCGGCTTCGGACGTGGTCTCATTGTTTTCCATGAAGCCGGCGGGCAGGGTCCAGAAACCGCGGCGCGGCTCGATGGCACGCTTGCACAGCAAGACTTGTAATTCGCCGCCGTGTTCCCAGACCGGCAGGGTGCCGATCACCATCTTGGGATTCTGATAATGGATTGCCGAACAGTTGACACAAACGTAACGCGGCCGGTTGTCGCCGGCCGGTACCATCAACTCAACAGGGTGGGCGCATTCTGAGCAAAATTTCATAAGGTCTACTTTACACTGAACGGCCAGTTTCCGGGATTCAGTGACATATATTCGATCTATCGTCAGAACGAGGAGGATAAATATTGCCTAAATCGGCGCGCTGCCCTATAATACTCGCATCAGACGCGGGGTGGAGCAGTCTGGCAGCTCGTCGGGCTCATAACCCGAAGGTCACAGGTTCAAATCCTGTCCCCGCAACCAGAATTCTGAAGAAACCGTCATCAGCTTCGTGCGATGACGGTTTTTTTTCGCCTGTTTATGCCCCGGCGTGCGCCTGGCGCAGGAAATCGAGGATCTCGTCGGTCATCATGCGGCCCTGGTTGAGCGCCGGCTCGTTTTCCAATGCCTTGCGGAAACGTTGACGCGCGTCAGGCGCAGTGCCGACCATATCGGTGAACAGTTCGAACCAGCGCTTGGCCAGGGCGCGCGCTGCCGGCGCCTGCGGCGACGGATCGGCCGCCATTTGCTCGCGGATTTCGCTGATCAGGCCGGGCCACTCGTGGGCACGGGTGCGGAAATGCTTGTGCATGGTCTCGATTTCCTCCGGCAGCATGTACTTGGCGTAGAGGGCCAGCTTGCTTTGGCCGCCGGCGGCCGCGATGTAGTTGCGCATCTCGACCGTCACACCGCTTTGCTTGCGGTATTCCTCTTCGCGCGACCACATATTGTCGAGCCGCCGCATCATGTCGGCGCTGTGGCCGGCCTGGCGGCTGAAGGTCGCCATCCATTTTTCCGCCAGCTGCTGCACCGCCGGGTCGGACGGCGGCACGCCCGCCGCCATTTTCTGCTTCACGGCTTCGATCAGCGTTTCCCATTCTTTCGGGGCCGCAGGGTCGTTGACCATCGGCAGTTGGGCCAGTTCTTCCTTGCTAAAGTATTTGTCGTACACGGTCATTTGCTCCAATGTGGTTAGCCAGGCAGCCAATTCCGGTTCCTCGCCTGCCAGCAGTTGCCCGCGCAGGGCCGTCAGCTGCTCGCGCAGTTTGGCGGCTTCCGCGATTTGCCGGTCGAGCGAATCGATCTGGCGGGCAATCAGGTCGGGCAGGGAAGTATCGGGCTTGGCCAGGAATTGACCGATATCGGCCAGCGCCATGCCGAAACGGCGCAGCGCCTGCACTTGGTGCAGGCGCGCCACGTCGCCGCGGTTGTAGAGGCGATAGCCGGCATCGGAACGTCCCGATGGCTTGAGCAGGCCGATGCTGTCGTAATGGTGCAGGGTGCGCACGGTCAGTCCCGAACGGCGCGCCAGTTCTCCCACTTTCAACATCATCCTCAAGCTCCTTTCATCGTTTCGTTACCGACATGCTGGAGCCTGACGTTAGGTGAGGGTCAAGCGCTTTCGTTGGGACGGTCGGCGAGGCTGGCCCACAGGTGGGCAGCCGCCATTGTGCGGTGTGGTTGCCATCGCTGCAAGATCTGCTCGGTGCGCGCCATATCGGGCTTGCTGTCTTCGCCCAGCAGGCGCTGCAGGGCGGCGCGGATCGCCACGTCGCCGTGCAGGGAACAGTCCGCGTAGCCGTAGCCGCGCAGCAGGGCGTAATTGACGGTCCAGGGACCGATGCCTTTCACCGCCAGCAGGTTCTTGCAGATGGCAGGGATGGGGTTGTCCTCGCGCTCCTCGATATCGAGTTCGCCGGAAGCGACCAGCTGCGCGAAACGGATCAGTGTGTCGGCCTTGGCGCGCGAGAACTTGCGGGTGGTCAGGTCCTCCACGGCCAGGCGCGCCACATCGGCCGCCTCGGGATAGCACCACAGGCCATCCTTGTGCCGGCGGCCGGCCTGGAGGATGAAGGTGCGGCGCAATGCGATCGCAAAGGACAGGTTGATCTGCTGGCCGATGATGGCCCAGGTCAGCGCCTCGAACACGGTGGCCGATTGCACGATGCGCAAGCCCGGCTGGCGTGCGACCAAAGGACCGAGCAGGGCGTCTTCGCGCGCAAACGCGACGAAGGGCGCCGGATCGATATGCAGGCCCAGGATATTGCGGGCGGCAGCCTCGATGCGGGCGGCCAATTCCGGCGGCGCCTTGCGCGCGCGCGGCAGGTCGATATCCGCCTCGCAGGCGAGCGAACGCGCGCGGCCCTTGGGCAATGCAACGCCAAGCGTGACGGGAACGCCGCCCAGCAGCATGCCTTTGCGAATGGCATCCGGGCTGACTTGCTCGGCGACGCTTTCGGCATCGCGGCTATGGAAGGCCAGCACGTCCTGCACGCGATAGCCGGCCGGCAGGGCAAGCGAAAAGCTGTATTTCATGCCGCCTCGGTGTTCCGCATCCAGGGCAGTTTGACCTTGTATCCGGTGACCAGCATGGTGCCCGTGATGACGATGGCCGCGCCGGCAACCGTGTACCAGCCCACGACTTCGTGCAGGAACAGCGTGCCCCACAAGATGCCGAACAAAGGATTCAGGAAAGTGACGGTCAGCGCCGACGTCGGCCCCACATCACGCACCAGGCCGAAATACAGCAGGTAAGCGATGCCGCTGCACAGGACACCCAGGGCCAGAGCCGCAGCCATGATGCCGACGGTCGGCTCGCCCGGCTGCGGGAAAATCGCCAGCGAAGGAATGGTCAGCAAGGCCGCCGCCCACATGCTGCCATGCGCATTGGCGAAAGGCTCGACGCCCTGGGCCGATTTCGCCACCTTGGTATACGTGGTCGCGATGCTGTAGCTGAACGCCGCCAGCGTTGCCGCCGCGATAGCCAATCCCGCGCCCTCCTTGCTGCTGACATGGTCAAAGCCCACCAGCATGGCGACACCCGCCGTGCCCAGCGCCAGGCCAAGCATCACGCGCCCCGACACCATATGGCGATGCCACAGCGCGCCGACGATCGCGCCCCAGATCGGCGCGGTCGCATTCAGCACCGACAGCACGGAAGCGGTGAGCGTCTTGGCCGCAAAAGCGAACAGCACGAAAGGCAGCGCCGAATTGAAAAAGCCCAGGACGAGGTAATGCCGCCAATGCTTGCCCAGATCGAGCCGCTTGCGCAGCACCAGCCCCACGACGGCCAGGAAAACCGCCGCAAAGGTCACGCGATACTCAATCAGTACTCCCGGTCCCAGTACCGGCGCCGCGATACGCATGAAGAGGAAAGAGCTGCCCCAGATGGCAGCCAGCAAAATCAGTTTGAGAAGGTTCGAAGTATTCATATGGATCAGTTCGTGTCCCACCTTGGGGTCACACCCGTTTCGGGACACGTGCCCAGCCGCAGCCCTGACGAGCCCGTGTCCCATTTCGGGTGTGACCCCATGGTGGGACACGGGCGCGGCAGTGGCAAGCTGGTTCTTGCTGTTGAATTCATGTGGTGCAGGCGGCGCTGGGCGGGGTGGCCAGGGCGGCGGCGTGGTTGATTTGCAGGACTTCGGGCACGCCGTTCTTGACCGCGGTCATTTCGGCCAGGATGGAAATGGCGATTTCCGGCGGGGTCTTGCTGCCGATGTACAGGCCGATCGGGCCGTGCAGGCGGGCGATCTGCTCTTCCGTCAGGTCGAACTGCAGCAGCCGTTCGCGCCGCTTGGCGTTGTTGGCGCGCGAGCCGATGGCGCCGATGTAGAACGCATCCGATTTCAGCGCTTCCATCAGCGCCATGTCGTCCAGCTTGGGGTCGTGCGTCAGCGCGACCACGGCGCTGCGCGAGTCCAGCTGCATGTCGAGCACCAGGTCGTCCGGCATGGCGTGCACCAGCGGTACTTCGGGCAGCGTCCAGCCGGCGCGGTATTCTTCGCGCGGGTCGCACACGGTGACGTGGTAGTCCATGGCACTGGCGATCTGCGCCAGCATGCGCGAAAGCTGGCCGGCGCCGATGATCAGGAGCCGCCAGCGCGGACCGTGCTGGGTGATGAGCAGCTCGCCCCGGCGTTCCAGCACCGCGCCAGGGCGGGCGCGTTCGAGCGTGATCTCGCCGCTGCCCAGGTCGAGCGTGCGCGCCACCAGTTCGTGCGCGGCCAGGCGCTCCAGCAGTTCGTCGATGCGGCTGCGGGGGCCGAGCGGTTCCAGGGCGAGTTCGATGGTGCCGCCGCAGGGCAGGCCGAAACGGTGGGCTTCGTCGGCGCTGATGCCGTAGCTGACCACTTCCGGCAGCTGGCGCTGGATGCCTTCCTTGCGTACCCGATCGATCAGGTCGTCCTCGATGCAGCCGCCGGAAACCGAGCCGACCACGCGCCCGTCGTCGCAGATGGCCAGCGTGGCGCCGATCGGGCGCGGACTGGAGCCCCAGGTCCGGATGACGGTAACGAGCTGGCAGCGGTGCCCCGCGGAGAGCCAGGCGGCGCAAGTCTTGAGCACTTCGAGGTCGATGCTGTCCATGCACCGAACTATAGCAAGGGTCAGCGCTTTTTGCAGACGGCCTTCAGGGCTTTTTCGGCCGAGCTTCCCGGCGCGACTGTTTCCGGGTCGTAGGCTTCGTATTTGAAGGTGCCCACCGGTTCGCCCTTGCCCAGCACTTCCGGATGGAAGGTCTGGCTCAGCGGGGTGCGGGTGCCTGCGTCGCAGGCATACAGGTGCAGCGAGCGCACCGACAGGTACATCTTGCCGTCCGGCGCGGTCTGCGGTTTGCGGAAGGATTCCATGGTCACGGCCTTGCGGCCCTGGTCGGCGCTTTGCACCGATTTCTTGTCGAGCAGGAGGATGCTGTCCTGGTCTTTTGCGACGGTAGTCCAGGGCCCCGCCAGCGCCACCGTGGGCGCCAGGGCGAGGATCAGGACCACGGATTTCATGGCAGCAGCGGGCGCTTGGCGGCCTGCTTGGCCTTGATTTCGGCGGCGCTGCGGTCAATCGCGGCCAGGCGGGCGCTGACGTTCGGGTGAATCGCGGTGTAGCCGTTCAGCACCGTGGCCGGATACTGGCCGGACAGGCGTTGCCAGAAGCCGTGCGCATTGGAGATGTTGTAGCCGGCGCGCGCCAGCATGTACAGCGCCAGGTTGTCGGCCGCCACGTCGTAATCGGCCGGCATCGGGCGCACGCCCGCGCTGCCGACCAGCATGGTCAGGTCGGGCCGCATCGAGGCCAGGTTGTCGATGATGCTCGACATGGTGGCGGTGCTGCGCATCTGCACCGTGTGGCCGAGGATGTTATGCGCCAGTTCCTTCGCCATCACGTAGGCGATCGCCTCGTCGTTTTGCGCGAAGTTGATCATGCCGCGCGTCAGCAGCACGCGGCTGCCGTCGTTATAGGCGTTCACATTGTCCGAGTTGCCCAGGTCGACGCGGAAGGCGCAGGCGCGCGTGACCGGCACGTTCAGCGTCTGGTTGGCGCCGTTGCGGGCGATCGTCATGCTCAGGTTGGCGCTGCTGGCGGTGAGCGGGCCGAAAATGGCGGCGGCCTTGCTTTCGGCATCGCGGCCGCGCGGCAGCGGCTTGCCGCCGGCGGCGATCAGGTCATCGCCCTTGCGCAGGCCGGCGCGGGCGGCACCGCTGCCGGCCAGTACGCCCGACACTTGCAGCACGTCGTCGTAACCGAGGACGGCGGCCGATGCATCGGCGTATTCGCCCGGGTAGGAGTATTTGTTCTTGGCGGTGAAGCCGAGCAGGTTGCGCGCTTGCGCCTTGCACAGGTCGGCATTATTGATCAGCAGCGGGGCCGCGACGCGGTACAGGCGTTCCTGCAGGCTCGCGATCACCTTCAGATGCTCGCGCGCGGCCTGCATTTGCGGCGTGACGACGGGCGCCGGCGGCGTCGAAGGCTGGATAGGCGACGCCGGTTCCGGCGCTTGGCTGGCGGACTGGAAAGTGGAACAGGCAGAGAGCAACAGCGTGGCGGCGATTGCCGGCCAGGCCAGCCGGCGGGCCGGCGCAGGGTGACGATGGAATTGCTCTACTGCCATATATATTTCCTTAGTGCTTGCCTGTGCTGCCGAAACCTCCGGCGCCGCGGTCGCTGGCCTCGAAGTCATCGACAACATTAAAGCCAACCTGCAGCACGGGCACGATGATCAATTGCGCCAGGCGCTCCATTGGATTCAGCGTAAACGTGTTTAAGCCCCGGTTCCAGGTAGACACCATTAATTGTCCCTGGTAATCGGAGTCGATCAAGCCTACCAGATTCCCCAAAACAATGCCGTTCTTGTGGCCCATGCCGGAGCGCGGCAGGATCATGGCGGCGTAGCCCGGGTCGCCGATGTGGATGGCGAGGCCGGTCGGCACCAGCACGGTCTGGCCAGGCTCGATCACCAGCGGCGCGTCGATGCAGGCGCGCAGGTCGAGGCCCGCGCTGCCAGGGGTTGCATAGGCCGGCATCTGGTCTTTCATGCGCGGGTCGAGGATTTTGACGTCTACGTTTTTCATTGGAAGAGCGAGTTCTTGTCGATGCGTTTGGCGATTTCGGAAATCAGCTGGCGCGCCAGCGTGAGCTTGTCGGCGCGCGGCAGGATGGTGTGGCCGTTTTCGTCGAACAGGATGATGGTGTTGTCGTCCTGGCCGAAGGTGTTGTGGCCGATGTTGCCGACCAGCAGGGGAATGCCCTTGCGTTCGCGCTTGCTGGCGCCGTACTCGATCAGGTTCTCCGATTCGGCGGCGAAGCCTACGCAGTAAGGCCAGCCGGCCAGGCTGGTGCGGGTGGCGACGCTGGCCAGGATATCCGGGTTCTGTTCGAACTTCAGTTCCGGCACGCTGCCGTCGCCGGTTTTCTTGACCTTCTGTTCGCTGGGGTTGCTCACCTTCCAGTCGGCCACGGCGGCGACGGAGATGAACACGTGCTGGCCGCCGATGTGGTCCATCACGGCGTCGTACATCTGCTGCGCGCTCTTGACGTTGTGGCGCTCAACGCCGTACGGCGTAGCCAGTGCGACGGGACCGGAAACCAGGGTCACTTCGGCGCCGGCTTCGCGCGCCGCGCGCGCCACGGCATAGCCCATCTTGCCCGAGGACAGGTTGGTGATGCCGCGCACGGGGTCGATGGCTTCGAAGGTTGGACCGGCGGTGATGAGGATGCGCTTGCCCGCCAGGACTTTCGGCTGGAAGGCGGCGATCATTTCAGCCAGCAGCTGTTCCGGTTCCAGCATGCGGCCCAGGCCGACTTCGCCGCAAGCCTGGTCGCCTGCGGCGGGGCCGAACACGGTGATGCCGTCTGCGCGCACCTGGTCCACATTGCGCTGGGTGGCGGGATTGGACCACATTTCCACGTTCATGGCAGGGGCGATCAGCAGCGGCACGCGGCCGGGGCGCGCCAGGCACATGGTCGACAGCAGGTCGTCGCACACGCCGTGCGCCAGCTTGTAGATGAAGTCTGCGGAGCAGGGCGCGACCAGAATGGCGTCGGCGTCGCGCGTGACGTCGATGTGGGCCATATTGTTGTTCACGCGCGGGTCCCATTGGCTGCTGAAGACCGGCTTGCCGGACAGTGCCTGCATCGTCACCGCGGTGATGAAGTGCGTGGCGGCGTCGGTCATGACGACCTGCACGGAGGCGCCCTCCTTGGTCAGGGCGCGGCACAGTTCAGCGGCTTTGTAGCAGGCGACGCCGCCGGACAGGCCGAGAACGATTTTTTTGCCAGTCAGTTCCATCTTGCTGCTCCTACTTGTTCACGCGGCGCAGTTCGTCCAGCACGAACAGCGCGGCGCCAATGCAAATGGCGGAATCGGCGATGTTGAAGGCCGGGAAGTGGCCCAGGCCTTGCCAGTGAAAGTCGAGGAAGTCGACCACGTGGCCGTAGGCGATGCGGTCGATCACGTTGCCGATGGCGCCGCCCATGATCAGGGACAGGGCCCAGCAGAACAGGCGCTGGCCGCTATGGCGCTTGAGGAGATAGACGATGTACGCCGCCGCGCCAATGCCGATTGCGGTGAACATGTGGCGCTGCCAGCCGCCGGCGATGTCCAGGAAGCTGAAGGCCGCGCCGTAGTTGTAGGCCAGGACCAGGTTGAAGAAGCTGGTGATGACTTTGGTTTCGTTGTAGGCGAACAGCTTGGTGATCGTGATCTTGCTGATCTGGTCGAGCAGGATGACGATGAAGGCGATGCCTAGCCAGGGGAGCATGCTGCTGTTGGCTGGTTTTGTGCTGAAGGTCTTTTTGGTGGCCATAAATAGCTTTTTATGTTTGCCTGCCAAACCCGGTAAACCTGGGTCAGACCCAAGGGTCTGACCCTGTCACGCGGCGGGCGCAGGCCTGGGTCTGACCCTTGGGTCTGACCCGGGTTTTCCGGGGTTAGGCGAACTTGCGCGATTCACCGGCGCCGAACAGGTTGGCGTGGCAACGTCCGCACAGGCCCGGGTGGTCGGCGTGCGAACCCACGTCCGCGCGGTAGTGCCAGCAGCGCTCGCACTTCTGCGCAGTCGATGCCGCCACGTTGACCGCTTCCTCCGCTTCGGACGCCACTTCCACCGCCTTCGCCAGCGATGTGATGAAGATGAACTTCAGGTCATCGTCCAGCGATGCCAGCGCCTTGAACTTGTCACCGGAAGCCTTGATCTCCAGCTCCGCCTGCAGCGAAGAACCGATCGCGCCGGAGCCGCGCAGTTCTTCCAGCTGCTTGGTCACGTCCGCACGCACGGCGATGATGGTCGCGTACTTGGCCATCAGCGCTGGCGCGTCGGCCAGTTCCGGCAACTGCCAC
The DNA here is from genome assembly GCA_039593355.1 of Pseudoduganella sp. Taxonomy (GTDB): domain Bacteria; phylum Pseudomonadota; class Gammaproteobacteria; order Burkholderiales; family Burkholderiaceae_D; genus Rugamonas. The sequence continues at coordinate 64,503 of JBCNPK010000018.1, read as the reverse complement.
CAGGTCTGGGTGTAGATGGTTTCGTCGCTGGCGGCGAAAGCTTCCGCGCCGGCGAACGCGGCCCACGCCTCTTCGGCGGTAAAGCACAGGATCGGCGCCATCAGGCGCAGCAGCGACTGGGTGATGTGCCACAGCGCGGTCTGCGCGGAACGGCGCGCCTTGGAATCCACGGCGCTGGTGTACAGGCGGTCCTTCAGGATGTCCAGGTAGAAACCGCCCAGGTCTTCGGAGCAGAAGTTCTGCAGCTTGGAAACGACCGGGTGGAACTCGTAGCGCTCGTAGTGGCGCGCCAGGTCGGCCTGCAGCGCGGCCATATTGGCCAGGGCATAACGGTCGATTTCCAGCAGCTCGGCGACCGGCACGGCGTTCGCCTTCGGGTCGAAGTCCGAGGTGTTGGCCAGCAGGAAGCGCAAGGTGTTGCGGATGCGGCGGTAGGACTCCGTCACGCGCTTAAGGATCTCGTCGGAGATCGACAGCTCGGAGGTGTAGTCGGTGGCGGCAACCCACAGGCGCAGGATGTCGGCGCCCAGGGTGTCGGACACCTTCTGCGGTGCGACGGTATTGCCGATCGACTTGGACATCTTCTTGCCTTCGCCGTCGACCACGAAACCGTGGGTCAGCAGCGCCTTGTACGGCGGACGGCCGTTCAGCATCGAAGAGGTCAGCAGCGAGGAGTGGAACCAGCCGCGGTGCTGGTCCGAGCCTTCGAGGTACAGGTCGGCCGGGAAGTGCGACTGCTCGGGGTGCGAGCCGCGCAGCACGGTCTGGTGGGTGCAGCCGGAATCGAACCACACGTCCAGGGTGTCCTTGTTCTTCACGTAGTGCTCGGCTTCCGCGCCCAGCAGGGTGGCCGGGTCCAGCGCCTGCCAGGCGTCGATGCCGCCTTGCTCGATCAGCTTGGCCACCTGCTCCAGCAGTTCCGCGGTGCGCGGGTGCAGCTCGCCCGTTTCCTTGTGGACGAAGACGGCCATCGGCACGCCCCACTGGCGCTGGCGCGACAGGGTCCAGTCTGGACGGTTGGCGATCATGCCGTGCAGGCGCGCCTTGCCCCAGTCAGGGAAGAATTCGGTGGCTTCGATGCCTTCCAGCGCGGTTTCGCGCAGGGTGGAACCGCCGTCCAGCGGCTGGATGTCCATGCCGGCGAACCACTGCGAGGTGGCGCGGTACACGATCGGAGTCTTGTGGCGCCAGCAGTGCATGTAGCTGTGGTCGAACATCTTCAGTTCGAACAGGGCGCCCGCTTCGCGCAGCGCTTCGCAGATCGGCTTGGACGCTTCCCAGATGCCCATGCCGCCGAACAGCGGCAGCGAAGGGATGTACTTGCCGTCGCCCATGACCGGCTTCAGGATCTCGTCGTCCTTCATGCCGTGCGATTTGCAGGAGATGAAGTCGTCCTGGCCGTAGGCAGGCGCCGAGTGCACCACGCCGGTACCGCTTTCGGTGGTGACGTAGTCGGCGATGTAGACCGGCGACAGGCGGTCGTAGAACGCGTCGCGCGCGTGCAGCGGATGCTTGAAGGCGATGCCGGCCAGCTTGTCGCCGGTGGCGGTGGCGATGACCGTGCCTTCCAGCTTGTAGCGTTCGAGGCAGGAGGCCACCAGGTCCTTGGCCAGGATCAGCAGCAGCGGCTTGCCATCGCGCTCGGTCTGCACCAGCGCATAGGTCACCTCGTGATGCATGTTCAGCGCCTGGTTGGACGGGATGGTCCAGGGGGTGGTGGTCCAGATCACCACGAAGCCGTCGCCGGCCGGCAGGGCAGGCAGGCCGAAGGCGGCCGCCAGCTTGTCGTGTTCGTGGAAGGCGAAGCCGACGTCGATGGCCGGATCGCGCTTGTTCTGGTATTCCACTTCCGCTTCCGCCAGGGCGGAGCCGCAGTCGAAGCACCAGTTCACCGGCTTCAGGCCGCGGTAGACGTAGCCTTTCTCCAGCAGCTTGCCCAGGGCGCGCAGCTCGTCGGCTTCGTTGCGGTAGTTCATGGTCAGGTAAGGGTTGTCCCATTCGCCCAGCACGCCCAGGCGGATGAAGTCCTTCTTCTGGCGTTCGACCTGCTCGTGCGCGTAGGCGCGCGCCTTGCTCAGCACGTCCGCGGTCGGCAGGTTCTTGCCGAACAGTTTTTCGATCTGGATCTCGATCGGCATGCCGTGGCAATCCCAGCCCGGCACATACGGCGCGTCGAAGCCGGCCAGGGTGCGCGACTTGACCACGATATCCTTCAGGATCTTGTTGACGGCGTGGCCGATGTGGATGTCGCCGTTGGCGTAGGGAGGTCCGTCATGCAGGACGAACTTCGGGCGGCCGGCGGCGGCCTTGCGCACGCGTTCGTAGATCTTCTTGTCCTGCCATTGCTTGACCCAGCCCGGCTCGCGCTTGGCCAGGTCGCCGCGCATCGGGAAAGGGGTTTCGGTCATATTGACCGGGTATTTGCTCTCAGGCTTCTTTGCTTTGTTGTCGGACATGATAAATAGCTTTAGTTCGTGTTGTGTGCGGCGAAGAAGGCGCGCGCTTGGTCGGCGTCGCGCTCGATGGCTTTGACCAGGGTAGGCAGGTCAATGAACTTTTCTTCGTCGCGTATCTTTTTCAGGAATTGGACGCGCACCACCTTGCCGTAGCAGCTTTGCGCGAAGTCGAAGACATGCACTTCCAGCAGCACGCGGCCGGCGTCTTCCACCGTCGGGCGCACGCCCAAGCTGGCCACGGCCGGCAGCGGCTTGCCGCCCAGGCCGTGCACCTGCACGATGAAGATGCCGGAGAGGGCAGGGCGGTGCGGCACGCGCAGGTTCAGCGTTGGGAAGCCGATATCGCGCCCCAGTTTGGCGCCGTGGATCACGTGGCCGGAAATCGAATAGGGATGGCCCAGCAGCGCCTGCGCGTGCGGGAAATCGCCCTCCGCCAGCGCGGCGCGCACGGCGGAGGAGGAAATGCGGGTTTCGCCGTTGCGCACGGTCGGCAGCACTTCGACTTCAAAGCCGTACTGCTTGCCCGCCTCGGCCAGCAGGGCGACGTTGCCGGCGCGCTTGGCGCCGTAGCAGAAATCGTCGCCCACCATCAGCCACTTCACGTGCAAGCCTTCCACCAGCACCTTCTCGACGAAGGTTTGCGGCGACTGGCCGGCGAAGTGGTCGCAGAAGTGCTCGACGATCACGCGGTCCACGCCATTGTTTTCCAGCGCCTGCAGCTTGTCGCGCAGGTTGGCGATGCGGGGCGGGGCTTTCGACATATCGCCCATCTTGTGGGCGAAGAATTCGCGCGGATGCGGCTCGAAGGTCATCACGGCCGATTCCAGCCCCAGGCGATCGGCGGCAGCGCGCACGCGCGCCAGCAACGCCTGGTGGCCGCGGTGGACACCGTCGAAGTTGCCGATCGTCAAGGCGCAGGGCGCACGCGCCGCTGCATTGGGGAGTCCGCGAAATACCTTCATTTATATTGCTATCAGGCTCAAATGCTTGATTATACGTGCTCAAAGACAAAAAGCGCTGCCTGCGGGTGCAGGCAGCGCTTTTCTTGGCTCAGCCCGGCTTTGCTTAGACCGGGTTGTTAATGTACATGGTCCAGTAGCGGGCCAGTTCAGGCTCGCCGGCGGTACCTTTCACCGACTTCAGGGTGCTGATGGCAGCAGCCTTCTTGCCGGCGATGTACTGGGCCACACCGTAGTGCAGCTTGACTTCTTCCGGTTTGCGGGCGGTGCCCAGCTTGATCGCTTCTTCCATCAGCTTCAGGCCATCGGCGCCCTTGCCTTCGGCAACCAGGGCGTAGCCCAGGTTGGCCAGGCCGTCAGCATCCTTTTCCTTGCGGAAGTTGGCTTCCTGGGTGGCGGCGTTCTTCTGCAGGTCGGCCTGGGTCTTCAGGGCCAGGTCTTTCAGGCGCTGGTGGCGGCCGGCGTCGGCGCCGGTGCCCAGGGCACCTTTCTTGTAGCCTTCGTCGACGATCTTCAGGGCTTCGGCCGGGTTGCCGGCTTGCAGGGCCAGCTGGCCCATTTCCATGAATTCGGACGGCTTGGTGATCTGCTTCAGGGCCAGCTTGAGGCGCATCACGTCCAGGTTCAGGGACGAGGAGAAGCCTGGCTTGCTGACCACGCGGTTCAGCAGGTCAGCCCAGTAGGACGCCTTCGGATAGGAAGCCGCCAGCTTTTCCAGGGTCTGCACGTAGCCGGCCTTGTCGTTCTGCTTCAGCTGGATGTTGGCCAGCATTTGCAGGTTGCCTTCCGACTTGGCGCCTTGCAGTTCCTTGGCAGCTTCGTTCAGCTTGCCGCTCTGGTAGTAGGTCTGGATCAGCTGTTCCTTCATCGCAGCGTTGTTAGGATTGTCCTTCAACACTTTCTGGATGTAGGTGATGGCTTTTGGATAATCGCGGGCGCGCAGGTAGATGCTGGCCAGCGCTTCGGTGATCTTTGGTGCCTGGGCCGGGGACAGCTTGGACGACGCCAGCACGGCTTCGAAAGCGCGGGCGGCCGTCTCGTTTTCGCCGGCTGCGATGGCTGCGGAACCACGGGTGTATTCAATCTGGAATTTTTCCAGCTCGGACTTGCCGCCCACCGCATCGGCTTCCTTCAGTTTCGCCAGGGCTTCCTTGTTTTTGCCGGAGGACATCAGTTTTTGCGCTTCCTGCAGTGGCTTGCCCACTTCAGGGCGCACGTTCTCGGCATAGGCGATGGACGACAGGCCCACCATGGGAACGGCAGCGTTGAAACCGATAGCGGCCATTACCAGGCCGAGATGTGCCAGACGAAACTTAATCATGGGGTGATTTTCTTTCTTCAAAATGCGAAATAGGCAGGATAACCTGCCTATTTGGGAAAATAAAGGGTGTTTTGGCCCAATTATTTACTGGAACTGCTCGTTACCGACCAGACCAATCTTGGTGACGCCGAGACGCTGTGCCGAAGCCATCACGCCGGCCACAACCTTATAGCTAACCAGCTTGTTCGGGCGCAGGTGCACTTCAGGCTGGTCAGCCTGTGCCGCTACGGCGATCAGCTTGTTCTCCAGGGCAGGGCGGTCAGGTACGACCACGTTGTCCCACAGGATGGTGCCGTCGAAGTCAACGTCGATGGTCACGACCACAGGTTCCTTGGTTGGCGGTGGCGGGGTGCCGACCGGCATGTTCAGGTTAACCGAGTGGTTCGCCTTTGGAATGGTGATGATCAGCAGAATGATCAGAACCAGCATGACGTCGATCATCGGCGTCATGTTCATTTCCATCATTGGTTCCGACTCACCGCCGGAACCGCCTACGTTCATACTCATGAAATATGTTCCTTTTCAGAGCGCCGCCCCATGTTGCCACGGGGCGGCTTGTCTTTACATCTTATCAGGCGGTTCGGTGATGAAACCGACCTTCTGGATGCCAGCGCGCTGGGTGGTGTAGATCACACGGCCGATCGATTCATATTTCGCGTCTTTGTCGCCGCGGACATGAACTTCAGGCTGAGGCACCTTCACAGCTTCTTCTTTCAGAAAATCGAACAGCTCATTCGCGTCACGCATTTTCTTCTGGTTCCAGTAGATGTCGCCATCTTTGTTAACAACGATGTTGACGTTCTCTGGTTTGGTCTGGATTGCCTGGTTGATCTCTTCCGGCAGATTGATCTTCTGCAGTTTGAGAACGACCGGGCTCGTGATCAGGAAGATGATCAGCAGCACCAGCATGATGTCCACGAGCGGGGTCGTGTTGATCTCACTGTTGAGCTTATCTTCTCCGCCTTCGGAGCCTACAGACATCGACATGGTATTAACCTACTTTTTTCGACGAAGCAGCGGCGTTCGAGGTGGACATTGCGCCGGAGATCAGCACGGAGTGCACGTCAGCCGAGAAGGCGTTCACGTCTTCCATTGCGGACTTGTTACGACGCAGCAGCCAGTTGTAACCCAGAACGGCAGGAACCGCGACCAGCAGACCGAAAGCGGTCATGATCAGCGCTTCACCCACTGGACCTGCAACTTTGTCGATCGATGCGTTACCGGTCATACCGATGTTGGTCAGCGCGCCGTAAATACCCCAAACGGTACCGAACAGACCGATGAACGGAGCGGTGGAGCCAACGGTTGCCAGGAAGGACAGGCCATCGGACAGGCGGGACTGCACTTTGTCAACAGCGCGCTGGATGGACATGGTCACCCAGGTCGACAGGTCGATCTGTTCCAGCAGGGCGCCGTCGTGGTGAGCGGTTGCCTTGGTGCCGGATTCAGCGATGAAGCGGAATGGGGAACCTTCGGTCAGGGTGGCGGTACCGGCAGCGATCGACGATGCTTTCCAGAACTTGGCAGTGGTTTCTTTCTGCTGCTTGAAGATCTTCTGCTGGTCGATGATCTTGGTCACGATGATGTACCAGGAACCGATCGACATGATCGACAGGATGATCAGGGTGGCACGGGCCACGAAGCCGGCTTCCCACACAGCGGAGATACCGAATGGGTTTTCGACTTCTTCTTTAGCGGCTGGAGCAGGAGCTGCTGGAGCTGCTGCTGGAGCGGCTGCCGCGTCAGCTGCTGGAGCTGCAGGTGCGTCAGCGGCAGGAGCCGAAGCGGCGGCCGAGGCAGGAGCGTCAGCCATTGCTGGCGCGCTAACCAGGGCAGTAGCTGCGGTCACCGAGAACAGCACAGCGGCCAGTACAGCGGACAAACGGGTATTCTTAAACATGCTTCCTCCAAATTTGAAAAATTATCAGTTCGCTGGCTTAAACGACAACGGACTTACTTAGTTGCGAGACGGTGTTCTGTCTCTGGTTTATTCCAGCGTCCAGACATACTGCATCTGTTGCCAGCCTTCTTGCGGCTTGCCGTCGACCGTCGCAGGCTTGAATTTGCACTTGGAAATACCAACTTGTGCTGCCTTGTCCAGGTCACGGAAACCACTCGATTTCACTACTTTTGCCTCAGCGACGTGGCCGTCGGTACCGATCAGGAAGGACATGGTCACAGTGCCAGTCTCTTCGTTACGCAGCGAGGACTTCGGCCATTCCGGCTTGGCGCAGGTGCTGAAGTCGACCACGGCCGGGGTACGGACACCGGTTGCCGGAGGGGCAGCAGGTGCCGGCGCCGCTGGCGGGGCTGGGCGAATATCGGTAGTTGCAGGCTTCACGTTGGTCGCGTTGGCGATCACGTTCTGCGCTGGCGGCGGTTGCTGCACGTTCACTTCAACCGGAGGAATGAATGGCGGTGGTGGTGCCTTCATCTCTGGCGGAGGTGGCGGTGGCGGGAGTTCTTTTGGCGGAGGCGGGGCTACCTCCTCGATGATCTTGGTCTCCACCGGTTCGATCATCTTGCTAATCATTTTCTTGCCCAGGCCGGAAACGATGCCGTAACCAGCTAGTAGGTGCACGACTACGACGAACGCGATGCCCGTATAGTTCTTCTTCCCGGCAATTTTCTCGTTATCACTGAAATTCATGCCTGCTTTCTCCAATACCAACTCTTGTGTTACTACCTTTTGAACCCCCAAAATGGCGACACAAAGCTACAGCCGCATCCGGGACGTCGGCGAATTATACATACGAATTTTGGATTTATGCATAGAATTTTGTCCCGAAAACCGTTTAAATTTCATGCTCTTAGCCCCATATTAGCAGGCTGTTACCAGACTACCCGCAAGTGGTCTGGCAGAAAAATCAAGAGAAAATTGACCATTTTTTCGGCTCTTCGATTGATCTTCATCACTTTTTCGTCAGGACGAAAGAATCATCGCCAGCAGTGCTGGATCAGCAGATGATATTTGGCGAAGTGTGTTGCTTCGACGAAACTCTGTCAAAAGCGGCCCTCAGATCACCCGATTGCGCTTTTCGCGCTTGCACTCGATGGTGCTGATCACCTGGCCGTCCGGCGAGACGGTATCCAAGTGTACGTCGAAGCCCCAAAGGCGGGCCACATGTTTCAATACCTCATTGGCCTGCTGGTTCAGGGGACGGCGATTGTACTGCGTGTGGCGCAGCGTCAGGGCGCGGTCGTCGCGGGTATTGACGGACCACACCTGTATATTAGGCTCCCGGTTGCCCAGGTTGTACTGGTCGGCCAGCATTTGCCGCACGTAGCGGTAGCCCAGTTCATCGTGGATGGCCGAAACGGCCAGCTTGTCATTCTTGTCGTCGTCCAGGACGGCGAAGAAGTGGAACTCGCGGATCAGGCGCGGCGACAGGTATTGCGCAATGAATGATTCATCCTTGAAGTTGCGCATCGCAAAGTCGAGCGTCTTCTTCCAGTCGCTGCCGGCGATATCGGGGAACCATTCGCGGTCTTCCTCGGTCGGGTTCTCGCAGATGCGGCGGATGTCCGACATCATGGCAAAGCCTAGCGCGTAGGGATTGATGCCATTGTAATAAGGGCTGTGCACGGGCGGCTGGTAAACCACATTGGTATGGCTCTTGAGGAATTCCATCATGAAGCCATCGCTCACCACGCCTTCGTCGTACAGCTGGTTGAGGATGGTGTAGTGCCAGAACGTGGCCCAGCCCTCGTTCATGACCTGGGTCTGGCGCTGCGGGTAGAAATACTGGCTGATCTTGCGCACGATGCGCACCACCTCGCGCTGCCAGGGTTCGAGCAGCGGCGCGTACTTCTCTATAAAGTAGAGCAGGTTTTCTTCCGGCTCGGGCGGGAAGCGCGGCGCCGGCTTGTCGACGGCTTCTTCCTCGCGGCGCGGCACGGTGCGCCACAGCTCGTTGATCTGGGACTGCAGGTAAGCTTCGCGTTCCTTCTGCTTGGCTTGCTCCTGCGCCAGCGACAGCTTGGCCGGACGCTTGTAGCGGTCCACGCCATAGTTCTGGATGGCGTGGCAGGAATCGAGCAGCAGTTCGACCGCGTCGATGCCGTGGCGCTGTTCGCACTCGCTTATATAGTTCTTGGCGAACAACATGTAATCGATGATGGCGTCGGCATCGGTCCAGGTCTTGAACAGGTAATTGCCCTTGAAGAAGGAATTGTGGCCGTAGGCTGCGTGCGCGATCACCAGCGCCTGCATGGTCAGGCTGTTCTCTTCCATCAAATAGGCGATGCAGGGATTGGAGTTGATGACGATTTCGTACGCCAGACCCATCTGGCCGCGCCGGTAGCCTTTCTCAGTGGCAAGGAAATGCTTGCCGAACGACCAGTGCGAGTAGGACACCGGCATGCCCACGGAAGTGTAGGCATCCATCATTTGCTCGGCAGTAATGATTTCCAGCTGGTTGGGGTAGGTATCCAGCCCGAAATTGTGCGCCACGCGGCGGATTTCCTCGTGCGCCTGCTCGATCAGTTCGAAAGTCCATTCCGACTGCTCCGGCAGCGCGCGCGGATGGGGAGGGCGGCGGGTCATCTGGTTCATACTATTTAGGTTGCTTCTTGAACAGTTCGCGGAACACCGGATAGATATCGGCCGGCGTGACGATCTTTTGCATGGCAAAGTGCGGATGGTATTCCGGCACCTGCGCATATTGCTCCCACAGGTTCTGCGGCGGACCGTCGGTGATCTCGACATAGGTGTAGTACTGCACCTTGGGCATGATGGTGTTGACCAGCAGCTGCCGGCACAGCACGGAATCGTTGTCCCAGTTGTCGCCGTCGGACGCCTGTGCCACGTAGGCGTTCCAGCTGCCGCCGCCGAAGCGCTCGTCGATGATCTTGTTCAGCAGGTGCAGGGCCGAAGACACCACCGTGCCGCCCGACTCGCGCGAGTGGAAGAATTCGTTCTCGTCCACTTCCGACGCCGCCGTATGGTGGCGGATGAAGACCACCTCGATCTTGTCGTACACCCGCTTCAGGAAAAGGTAGAGCAGGATGAAGAAGCGCTTGGCCGTATCCTTGCGCTGCTCGTCCATCGAGCCCGACACGTCCATGATGCAGAACATCACGGCCTGGGTCATTGGCTTCGGCACCTTGATGCGGTTGGAGTAGCGCAGGTCGAAGGGATCGATATACGGGATGGCCAGCAGCCGCGTGTGCAGGTGGTGGATCAGCTTCTTCAGTTCGATCACCTGCGGGTCATCCAGCGGCGCCCCGGCCACCAGCAGCTCTTCCAGCTCACGCTCGGCCTCGATCAGGCGCTTGCGCGAACTGCCGCCGACGGCGATGCGCCGCCCCAGCGCGCCGCGCAGGGAGCGCAGCACGTGGATATTGGAAGGCGTGCCCGATACCGTATAACCGGCGCGCTGCGGCTTGAATTCCGTGGTCGCCGTCAGCTGGGTCTTGACCATATGCGGCAGTTCCAGGTCTTCGAAGAAATAGTTCATGAATTCTTCGCGCGACAGTTCGAAGATGAAATCATCCTCGGTGGTCTGGTCGCTATTGCCTGCACGGCCGCGGCCGCTGCCTCCGCCGCCCTTGGGGCGGTTGATCAAGTCGCCTTTCTGGTATTCCTGGTTGCCCGGGTTGACCACTTCCCACACCCCGCCGTGGGCGTGGCCGAACGAGGGCTCGTTCACGTCCTTGACGGGAATGGATACTTTTTCGCCATTCTCGATGTCGGTGATCGAGCGCCCCTTGATGGCGCGCCCGACCGCATCCTTGATCTGGCCTTTGTAACGCCGCAAAAATCGTTCGCGGTTGACCGCGGACTTGTTCTTGCCCTGCAAACGACGGTCGATGAGGTAAGTCATGTTCCTCCTGCCTGCTTGATTGGCGCGTCCTGATTATCCACCTTTTATATCAGGACGACTTCCTCACGCGCAGATACCACTCACACAGCAGCCGGACCTGCTTGGCCGTATATCCTTTTTCCACCATGCGCGCCACGAAATCGGCATGCTTGTTGGCATCCTCGGCGCTGGCCTTGGCATTGAAGGAGATCACCGGCAGCAGTTCCTCCGTATTGGAGAACATTTTCTTCTCGATCACCGTGCGGAACTTCTCGTAACTGGTCCAGGCCGGGTTCTTGCCGCCGTTGTTGGCGCGCGCCCGCAGGCCGAAGTTGACGATCTCATTACGGAAGTCTTTCGGGTTCGAAATCCCGGCCGGCTTCTCGATTTTCTCCAGCTCGTTGTTCAGCGATTCGCGGTCGAAGCTTTCGCCGGTATCCGGGTCGCGGTATTCCTGGTCCTGGATCCAGAAGTCGGCAAAGGTCACGTAGCGGTCGAAGATGTTCTGGCCGTATTCCGAGTAGCTTTCCAGGTAGGCCGTCTGGATTTCCTTGCCGATGAATTCGACATAGCGCTGCGCCAGGTGCTCTTTTATATAGGAGAAGTACTTTTGCTCGGTCTCCGGCGGGAATTGCTCGCGCTCGACCTGCTGCTCGAGCACGTAGAGCAGGTGCACGGGATTGGCCGCCACCTCGGTCGAGTCGAAGTTGAAGACCTTGGACAGGATCTTGAAGGCAAAACGCGTCGACAGCCCGCTCATGCCCTCGTCCACCCCGGCATAGTCCACGTATTCGTGGATGGACTTGGCTTTCGGGTCGGTATCCTTGAGGTTTTCGCCGTCGTACACCAGCATCTTGCTGAAAATACTCGAGTTTTCCGGCTCTTTCAGGCGCGACAGGATGGCGAACTGCGACATCATGCGCAGCGTGCCGGGGGCGCAGGGCGCCTTGTCGAGCGAGGAATTGTGCAGTAGCTTCTCGTAAATCTTGATCTCGTCGGTGACGCGCAGGCAGTACGGCACCTTCACGATATAGATACGGTCGAGGAATGCCTCGTTGTTGCGGTTGTTCTTGAAGCTCTTCCACTCCGACTCGTTCGAGTGCGCCAGGATGATGCCCTCGAAGGGGATGGCGCCAAAGCCTTCCGTGCCCTTGTAGTTGCCTTCCTGGGTCGCGGTCAGCAGCGGGTGCAGCACCTTGATCGGCGCCTTGAACATCTCGACGAATTCCATCAGGCCCTGGTTGGCCAGGCACAGGCCGCCGGAATAGCTGTAGGCGTCCGGGTCGTCCTGGGCATAGTCTTCCAGCTTGCGGATATCGACCTTGCCGACCAGGGAGGAGATATCCTGGTTGTTCTCGTCGCCCGGTTCCGTCTTCGAAATGGCGATCTGCTTCAGCACGGACGGGTAGCGCTTGACCACGCGGAACTGGTTGATGTCGCCGTTGAATTCATGCAGGCGCTTGACGGCCCAGGGCGAGGGGATGTTGCGCAGGTAGCGGCGCGGGATGCCGTAATCCTCTTCCAGGATGGTGCCGTCTTCCGCCTCGCTGAACAGGCCCAGCGGCGATTCGTTCACCGGCGAACCTTTCAGGCAGTAGAAGGGCACCTGTTCCATCAATTGCTTGAGTTTTTCCGCGATCGAGGACTTGCCGCCGCCCACCGGGCCCAGCAGGTAGAGGATCTGCTTGCGCTCCTCCAGGCCCTGCGCCGCATGGCGGAAGTAGGCCACCACCTGCTCGATCACGTCTTCCATGCCGTAGAACTCACGGAAGGCCGGGTAAATCTTGATGACCTTGTTGGCGAAGATGCGGGACAGGCGCGTATCGTTGCGCGTATCGACCAGGGTGGGTTCGCCGATCGCAGCCAGCATGCGTTCCGCCGCCGAAGCGTAGGTCAGGCGGTCCTTTTTGCAAAGCGCGAGGTATTCGGAGAGCGACATTTCCTCTTCTTTGGTGCGCTCGTAGCGTGCTGCGTAGTTGTCAAAAATGGTCATGTGATGTCCTTTAATGAAAAATCTACTAGTCACATGGTCGGCAGTCGAAGCTATGGGCTGCAGGCCTGCTCAATGCTTTGCCAGCTTGCTTGAGATGCCAGGGATTGCCCGAGGCTCAGAGCTGGATCATTATTAGCCGGCGGGGGGATGGTTGCCGGGCTCGAAACGCATCTTACGTTGATGAAATTTATTATTGCTCTATTGGATGTAGAAGTAAAGCCAGTGCTTGATCCCCTCGCGCAATGGCACCACAGTAGCACGGCTGGCCCGACTCTGCAGCACATGTGAAGTATCATGCTCAAAACGTTCAACGCGGGAGAGAACTGAAATGACGACACAAATGCGCTCCATCGTGCAAAACATGCCGAAGGCCGAACTGCACATCCACATCGAAGGATCGCTGGAGCCGGAGCTGATATTCGCGCTGGCCCAGCGCAATGGTGTGAAGCTGGCCTATCAGTCGGTGGAACAACTGCGCGCGGCGTATGCCTTCACCAACCTGCAATCCTTCCTCGACATCTACTACGCCGGCGCCAGCGTGCTGCTGAAAGAGCAGGACTTCCATGACATGACGATGGCCTACCTGCAGCGCGCCAAGGCCGACCACGTGCGCCACGCCGAAATCTTCTTCGACCCGCAGACCCACACCGCGCGCGGCGTGCCGATGGCCGATGTGATTAACGGTATCCACCGCGCATGCACCGAAGGTCCGATCAGCGCCAAGCTGATCCTGTGCTTCCTGCGCCATTTAAGCGAAGAAGACGCCATCGCCACGCTGGAGGCGGCGCTGCCATACCGCGACAAATTCATCGGCGTCGGCCTCGACTCATCCGAAGTCGGCCATCCGCCGGAAAAATTCGCCCGCGTCTTTGCGCGTGCCCGCGACCTGGGCCTGCACCTGGTGGCCCACGCCGGCGAGGAAGGTCCGCCGGCCTACATCGAAACCGCCGTCGACCTGCTGAAAGTGGAACGCATCGACCACGGCGTGCGCTGCCTGGAAGACCCCGCGCTGACGCGCCGCCTGGCCGCGATGCGCATGCCGCTGACCGTCTGCCCGCTGTCGAACACCAAGCTGCGCGTGTTCGACCAGATGAAGGACCACAACCTGCTGGAGCTGCTCGATGCCGGCCTGGTGGCGATGGTCAACTCGGACGACCCGGCCTACTTCGGCGGCTACATGAACGACAACTTCGTCGCCGTGTTCGATGCCCTGCCGCTGGGCCTGGCCCACGCCCACCAGCTGGCGCGCAACAGCTTCGAAGCGGCCTTCCTGCCGGCTCCGGAAAAACAGAAATACCTGGACGAAGTGGACACCTATTTCTCCGCCTTCAATGTGGTCTGACCATCAATGTTTCGACAAGCCTTGAGGATGACGGCGCGCGACTGGCGCGCCGGGCAGTTGCGCTTCCTGCTGGTGGCGCTGGTGGTGGCGGTGGCGGCGCTGTCGGCCGCCGGCTTCTTCATCGACCGCCTGCGCGCGGGCCTGAACCGCGACGCCCACCAGCTGCTGGGCGCCGACCTCGTGGTCGTGGCCGACAACCCGGTACCCGCCGCCTGGCGCGAAGAAGCGCAGCGGCGCGGCCTGCTGCTGGCGGACACCATGGCGTTCCCGAGCATGGCGCAGGCCGGGCAGGGCGATGCCGCCCGTTCCGTGCTGGTCACGCTGAAGGCGGTCAGCCCGGGCTATCCGCTGCGCGGACGCGTCAAGATCAACACCGATCTTGCGCAAGCCAATGAAAGCATCGGCACCCCGGCGCCCGCCGCGCCGGAAGCGGGCACCGTGTGGATCGATCCCGCGCTGGCAAGCTCGCTGGACGTGACGGTCGGCGGCACGCTGCAACTGGGCGACAAGCAGTTCCGCATCGCGCAGCTGATCGCCGCCGAACCGGATCGGGGCGGCGGTTTCATCAACTTCGCACCGCGCGTGTTCCTTGCGCTGTCCGACCTGCCGGCCACCAATCTGGTGCAGGAAGGGTCGCGCGTCGGCTACCGCCTGATGGTGGCCGGCCCAGGCGCCGGTTCCAAGCCCGCACAGGAGTATGGCGACTGGCTGCGCGCCCTGATCAGGAAAAACAATGTGCGCGGCGTGCGCATCGAATCGCTGGAAGAGGGCCGCCCCGAAATGAGCGCCACGCTGGACCGCGCCGACCGCTTCCTGTCGCTGGTCGGGCTGCTGTCGGCCATGCTGGCCGCCGTGGCGGTGGCCATGGCCGCGCGCCGATTCATGCAGCGCCACCTCGATTCCTGCGCCATGCTGCGCTGCCTGGGGCTGACGCAGAACCAGGTGACCGTGATCTACCTGGTCGAATTCCTGCTGGTCGGCCTGGCCGGCAGCGCGCTGGGCGTGCTGGCCGGCTTCGGCGCGCACTACGTGCTGCTGCAACTGCTCGGCAGCCTGGTCGCCACCGACATTCCGGGGCCGACCCTGCTGCCCGCGCTGCAAGGGCTGGCCACCGGCATGCTGCTGCTGGCCGGCTTCGCGCTGCCGCCCATCCTGCAATTGCGCAACGTGCCGCACAACCGCGTGATCCGCCGCGAAGCCGCCGCACCGAAACCGGCCGCGCTGGCGACCTACGGCCTGGGCATCGCCGCCTTCGGCGCGCTGCTGCTGTGGCAATCGAATGACCTCAAGCTGGCCGGCGTGACGGGCGGCGGCTTCCTGCTTGGCTATGGCGTGTTCGCGCTGGTCGCATGGCTTGGCCTGCAGGCCCTGCGCCCGCTGCGCAATGCCTTCCCGCACCAGGCCTGGCGCTTCGCCGTGACCTCGCTGCGGCGCCGGCCCGGCGCCACCGTGGTGCAGGTGGTCTCGCTCTCGCTCGGCCTGATGGCGCTGCTGCTGTTGACGGTGGTGCGCGGCGACCTGATGTCCGCCTGGCGCAATACCATGCCGCCGGACGCGCCGAACCGCTTCATCATCAACATCCAGCCGGACCAGAAAGAGCCCATCGCCGCGCGCCTGAAGCAAGCCGGCGTGAAGGAAGTGACGATGTACCCGATGATCCGCGGCCGCCTGGTCGCGGTGAACGACAAAGTCATCACCAGCGAAACCTACAGCGACGAACGCGCACGCGGGTTGGCGGAACGCGAATTCAACCTCTCCACGATGACGGAGATCCCGGCGCAGAACGTCGTCACCGCCGGCAAATGGTCGATGAGCGGCGCAGCCGGCGAAGCCTCGGTGGAAGAAGGCCTGGCCAAGACGCTGGGCCTGAAGCTGGGCGACACCATGCGCTTCGACATTGCCGGCTCGCCGGTGGACGCCAGGATCACCAGCCTGCGCAAGCTCGAATGGGGCTCGATGCGGGTGAACTTCTTCGTCATCATCAACCCGGCGGTGATGGCCGACACCCCGCAAACCTGGATCACCGCCTTCCACCTGCCGCAAGACGCAAGCGCCGCCGGCAACGCGCTATCGCGCGAGTTCCCCAACCTGACCATCATCGACGTTGGCGGCGTGCTGCGCCAGGTGCAATCGGTGCTCGACCAGGTGATCCAGGCGGTGGAATTCCTGTTCGCGTTCACGTTGCTGTCCGGGGTGCTGGTGCTGTACGCCGCCCTGATGGGCTCCCAGGACGAACGGCGCCGCGAAGCCGGCCTGCTGCGCGCCCTGGGCGCCACCCGGCGCCAGCTCTCGCAAGCGCAATTGATCGAGTTCATGCTGGTTGGCGGCCTGGGCGGCCTGCTCGCCGCCACCGGCGCCGGCCTGCTGGGCTGGGGCCTCGCCACCTACCAGTTCAAGTTCGCCTGGAGCTTCAGTCCCATGGTCTGGCTGGCCGGCCTGCTGGCCGGCGCCGTCTGCGCCATGCTCGGCGGCTGGCTGGGTCTGCGCAACGTCCTGAACCACCCTCCGCTGCAGACGCTGCGGGAGGCTTGAAAGGAAAATTCGGGGGCAAGCTGAAAAAGGGGACGTACCCCTTTAAAGAAGACGTCCCCTTTAAAGGAGTACGTCCCCTTTTTCCGCTTGCCCCCGAATTTCAAGCCGCGAGCGGCGGCGTGTGGCGGCGCAGGAATTCCGCGTAGGGAGTGGGGGCGATATCGAGCAGGGCGGGTTCGACGTCGAACAGCGCCCAATAATAGGTTTCCAGCCCGTGGCACACTTGCGGCGGCTTGCAGTAGCGGTGCCAGTGCTGGCCCACTTCGTCGGAATACATGCCGTCCGGCGGGAAGAACGGCAGCATGCGCTTTTCTTCCAGGGCCTGCACCAGCGAGCAGGGGGCGCCGCTGTCGCGCGCCATTTCCACCTGCGATTCGTAGCCGCGCGCCGTTTCCACCACCATCAGCTGCGCCGAGCCGTCGGCCTTGAAGAACAGGATGCCGCTCGGGCTGGGGAAGGGGTAGTGTTCGACGAAGCCGTGCTCGCGGTACAGCTGCTGCACCACCTGCGCCAGCGTGCCGCAGCGCAGGAAACTGAATTCGTGCAGCACCAGCATGTCCAGCAGCGTTTCCGATTGCTCCTGGAAGAAGGCCTTCTGCAGCGCCGCGACTTCCTCTTCCAGCCGGTCCAGCGCGTCGTCCGCGCTTTTCTTGATGTAGCGGTCGATCAGGCCACGGTTGAACGCGTCCACCGCGATCTTCTCGTCGGCCTGGCCGGTGAACAGGATCTTCTTGCAGGGCAGGTGCTGGATCGCCTGGCAGAAGGCCACGCCGTTCATCTGCGGCATCGAGTAGTCGACCACCAGCACCGAGGGAATCGAGAAGCGCTGGGGCTGGGCGCAGATGCGGTAGATCCGCTCCAGGTCCACCGCCACGTTGCGCTGCTCCGCCGACTGGTTGGGGTTGTCGAAGTCCACCTGCAGCGGCAGCTCGCTGCTGCCGGCATTGGCCTTGAACCAGTCCAGCGCTTGCAGCGGGTCGTGGAAGCACACGCTGGCCTGCATCGGGTCGAGCTGGAATACCAGGCTGTGGAGGAATGTATCGCTGTCGTCCACCAGGACGGTCATGGTTGGGTGGGCGTAAACGGGCAGTTTCATGTTCAACGGCAGGCTTGTAAGGGAAATTCAAGCACAAAGATAGCATATGCGTGCTCGCGGGAGACACAATGTAACCGGGCTTCCCACGCTTGCATCACCTGGCGGCACAGTGCCAGGCCGATGCCGGCGCCATTATGCTCCGGATATGTGAAGAAGCGTTGGAATATTTGCGGCAAATGGTGCGCTGCAATACCGCAGCCGGTGTCGATCACCAGCACGCGCGGCAGCGGCCGGGCGCCGTCGATGACGATCCTGACCCGCCCCTTGCCGGCGCGCTGCACTGCCTGCATCGCATTGCGCAGGAGGTTCAGCAGCAGCATGATGGCCAGTTCGCCCTGGCCGCCAAAGCGGAAATCCCTGCGCACCTGCAGCGCCACCAGCTGGCGCTGGGCCTCGCCGGTGAACGGGTAGCGGCGCAGCGCCGCTTCCACGGTATCGAGCATGGACACGCTTTCGTGCGGGTCGAGCTGCTGCCGCACCGCCTGGGCGCTTAGCAGGAACAGGTCGATCATATGGTTCATATGGCGCACCTCGTACTGCATGCGCCCCAGCGCCTGGCGCATGACGGGATTTTCCTGCCCGGCGCGCTGTTGCATGCGCGACAAGCCGCGCACATTGGCGTCCAGGCTGGCCAGCGGGGTGCGCATTTCGTGCGCCACGGCGCCCAGGCCTTCGCCCAGTCCGTCCAGTTTTTCTTCCTCCAGCGCCTTGCGGCTTTGCGAGAACACCCACATCCAGCCGACCAGGAACAGCTGCACCGGCAGCAGTTGCAGCGCGGACGCCGACAGCAGCACGGCGCCGGCCCCCATGCCGATCGCCAGCAGGACCGCGGCGGCGATGCCGATCGCCGCCACCCGCAGCGCCATGCGGAAGTCGAAATGGAACAAGGCCACCAGCATCACCAGCATCACTTGCGACCAGGTGGTGTTGGCGCCGTTCATCAGGAACATGAAGGTGCAAAAGAAGGGCAGTTCGTAGGCCATCAGGAGCAGGCTGTAGCGCTCGCGCTGGCGCGCCGGCAGGCGCCGCGCCCACAGCCCGCCAATGGCGAGCAGCACGCCGGCCAAGCGCGCCGGCAGGCTTTCGTAGGGTTGCGGCAGCAGCCAGCCGAAGATCAGGTAATACAGGGGAAAGCAAATGATGCCAAGCCAGCTGAGCGCGGCCAGGCGCAGGTCGGCGATTTCGTCGGCGCTGCGGGCACGCAGCCGGGTGCGGATCAGGCGATGGATCATCCGGCCATGATGGCTGTTTGCCGCAGCAATTTGCGCACAATCAGCACGAAGCTTGATCCACATCAATACGCCCATGCGCTATCATTGCCCTATGAATGATGAAGCACGCACCTTATACGAAGTCATCGGCGGCGAAACCAAGCTGCGCGAGATGGTTGACCGTTTTTACGACCTGATGGAGCTGGAGCCGGAATTCGCCGGCATCCGCGCCATGCACCCGCCCAGCACCGACGGCTCGCGCGACAAGCTGTTCTGGTTCCTCAGCGGCTGGATGGGCGGCCCGGACCTGTTTATTGAGCGCTTCGGCCACCCGCGCCTGCGCGCGCGCCACCTGCCTTTCGCAGTCGGCAGCAGTGAACGCGACCAGTGGCTGCGCTGCATGGCGTGGGCGATGCAGGACGTCGGCATCGCCGAAGACCTGCGCCTGCGGCTGATGGAGTCCTTCTACCAGACCGCCGACTGGATGCGGAACAAGGCGGATTGATGGAGCTGACCATCCTGCTGGCGCTGGCCGCCGTCATCGTCGTCCTGCAAATCGTTTCCCTGCTGCGCAGCCGCGGGCCCGACGTCGCCGACCAGCTGGACCGCGTGGAACGCGAAGTGCGCCTGCAGCTGCAGGCCACCGCACAGGCGCAGCGCCAGGAGATGGGCAATTTGCTGGCGCAGTCGCACGCCGCCACCGTGCAGCAGCTGGAAACCATGCGCCGCCAGATCGAAGTGCTGACCGAATCGAATACCCGCCGCCTGCTGGAAGTACGCGTGGCATTGGAGACCAGGATGCGCGAGCTGCAGGCCGACAACGGCCAGCGGCTGGAAGAAATGCGCAAGACGGTCGACGAAAAACTGCACGAGACGCTGGAGACGCGCCTGACCGAGTCCTTCCGCCAGGTCTCCGAGCGGCTGGAGCGCGTGCACCAGGGCCTGGGCGAGATGCAGCAGCTGGCGCTCGGCGTGGGCGACCTGAAACGCGTGCTGACCAATGTGAAGACGCGCGGCACCTGGGGCGAAGTGCAGCTGGAAATGCTGCTCGAGCAAATCCTTACGCCGGACCAGTACGCGAAGAACGTCGAGACCGTGCCCGGCACCAACGCCCGCGTCGAATTCGCGCTCAGGCTGCCCGGCCAGAAAGAGGGCGGGGCGCCCGTGTGGATGCCGATCGACGCCAAGTTCCCGAAAGAGCAGTACGAACGCCTGCTGGAAGCGGCCGACCGCGCCGATGCCGAAGGCGTTGCCGCGGCCGGCCGCGAACTGGAGCGCGCCGTGCGCGGCGAAGCGAAAACCATCGCCGAGAAATATGTCTCGCCGCCGCTGACCACCGATTTCGCCATCCTGTTCCTGCCGACCGAAGGGCTGTACGCGGAAGTGATGCGCCGCCCCGGCCTGGCCGACGAACTGCAGCGCGTGAACCGCGTCAGCATTGCCGGTCCATCCACGCTGACGGCGCTGCTGAACAGCCTGCAGATGGGCTTCCGCACGCTGGCGCTGGAAAAGCGCTCGTCCGAAGTGTGGCAAGTGCTGGGCGCCGTGAAGACCGAATTCGCCAAATTCGGCGACGTCCTGGCCGCCACAAAGACCACCCTGGAACGCGCCGCGCGCAATATCGAAAACGCCGAAGTGCGCAGCCGCCAGATGGCGCGCAAGCTCAAATCCGTCGAGGCCCTGCCGTCCGAGGCCGCCTTGCTGATGCTCGGCGCAAGCGATGGCGGCGACCCTGACGCGGACGCATCCGATAGCGCAGCCTGAGCGTTTCGCTCCCCGGGCCCGGGGCACGGCCCGGGCGTAAAATGTCAGGTCATGAAACCTTGGTTTTCATTCCTGCTGAGCTGTATCGCGCTGGCGATATGCCCGGTGCTTGCCAAGGATCTGGATATCGTCTTCATCCCCAAGGCGCGCGACCAGGTATTCTGGACTTTCATGCGGCAGGGCGTGGAGCGCGCCATGCGGGAAGACGGCCATGTCCAGTTGACCTGGCGCGGCCCGGCGCATAACGACGATATCGAATCGCAGATCGAGATCCTGCGCATTTATTCCAGGCCGGGCACCGACGCCATCATCATCGCTGCGACTGACCGCACCCGCCTGGTTCCTCCGGTCGAGCAAGCGGTTGCTTTGGGGATCAAGGTGATCGCCGTCGACTCAGGATTGGACGGCAAAGCCCACACGAACTTCGTCACCACCAACAATGCAGCGGCGGGCAGGCTGGCCGCGGAACGCCTGGCGGGCCTGCTGAACCGGCATGGCTCGGTCGCGATATTGCGCACCATTGCGGGCAGCGGCTCGACAGACGATCGGGCGGAAGGCTTTATCGATTACATGAAGAAGAATGCGCCGCACATCAAAATCGTCGCCGATGAATTTGGCGGAGGCACGCGCGGCAAGGCGGTACGCGGCGCGGCGCAGCTGCTGGAAAAGCATCCCGAAGTCGATGGCGTTTTTGCCGTCAACGAATCCACCAGCGACGGCATGCTGCGGGCGCTGCGGCAGGCTGGCCTCGCCGGCAAGAAGAAATTTGTCGGCTTTGATACCAGCGATTTCCTGCTCGAGGGCCTGCAGAAGCAGGAAATCGATGGCCTGGTGGTGCAGGACCCGCGCCAGATGGGCTATCTCTCGATGAAGGCGGCGGTGGCGGCCGCGCGCGGAGCGGCCATCAAGGACCATACCATCCTGACGGACGCCGTCATGGTCACGCGGGACAACTTCCGCAATCCAGAGATCCAGGCCTTGCTGGTCCCTTAGCCTATACCAGGCCCTCGAAGACCAGCACGTCGACCAGGTCGCCTTGCGCGACATTACCTTGCTCGTCGTGCAGCACCACCATGCAGTTCGCTTCCGACATCGAGCGCAGGATGCCTGAGCCTTGCGAGCCTGTGATGCGCACTTCGCGCGTGCCGTCCGGCGCCGTGGAGAGGATGCCGCGCTGGTATTCGGTGCGGCCCGGCTTTTTGCGGATCGGCTGCGCGGAGCGGGCGCGCAGCAGCTGGTCGCCAGGCGCGTCGGCGCCCATCATGCGCAGCAGGGCGTGGCGGGCGAAGAAGTAGAAGGTCACCATCACGGCCACCGGATTGCCGGGCAGGCCGAACAGGTAGGCACTGTGGCCGTTGGAGCGGATACGGCCGAAAGCCATCGGGCGGCCCGGGCGCATGCCGATCTTCCAGAAGTGCACGTCGCCCAGCGTGGCCATGACCTGCCTGGTGTAGTCGGCGGCGCCAACGGAAACGCCGCCCGAGGTGATCACGGCGTCGGCGCATTCGCAGGCGGTGCGCAGCGCTTCCTCCAGCGATGCGGCATCGTCTTTCACAATGCCCATGTCGACAATGTCGCAGCCCAGGCGCTGCAGCATGCCAAACAGGGTGTAGCGGTTGCTGTCGTAGACGCAGCCTTCGGCCAGCGCTTCGCCGATGGAGCGCAGCTCGTCGCCGGTGGAGAAGAAGGCCACGCGCAGGCGGCGCTGCACCGGCACTTCGGCCAGGCCGAGCGAGGCGACCAGGCCCAGGTCGGCCGGGCGGAGGATTTTGCCCTTGCGCAGGGCCGGCTTGCCGGCGGCCAGGTCTTCGCCCTTGAAGCGGCGGTTGTCGCCGGTGCGCACGGTGTTCGGCGCGATCGTCACGGCCACGTCGCTCAAGTCGGCGGCCAGTTCCTGCGGCAGCACGGTGTCGCAGCCTTCGGGCATGACGCCGCCGGTCATGATGCGCACGCATTCGCCCGGGCCGGGCGTGAGGCCGGAGGGGCGGCCGGCGTAGGCGGTGCCGATCACCTTCAGCGTGGTGTTGCCGTCCGCCCTGAGCTGGGCGCCGGCAAAGGCAAAACCGTCCATGGCGGAGTTGTCGTGCGCCGGCACATTGATCGGCGAAACGATGTCGGCTGCCAGCACGCGGTCCAGGGCACTGCGCAAGGCGACTTTCTCGACGCCGCGTACCGGCTGGATGAAGTCGCGGATGATGCGTTGCGCATCACGCACCGGCAGCGCGTCCGGATCGTAGCCGGACAGGCAGCTGGCCACGTCCTTGAGCGAAGGATTGGCGCCAGCCTCCTCTTCGGTCTGCAATTCGGCCAGCGTGTTGATGTTGCGGAAGGCGGCGGCATCGCTGAACGGCACTTCCGCCACCTTGATCGATTTGTACCAGCCATCCATTTTGCGCGAGCCGGTTTTCAGGTACTCGTCGAGCGCGGGCAGGGCGCTCTTGCGCACCAGGCAGAAGACAGGATGCAGCTGCGTGCGCGGCTTGCCGTCTTCGTCGGTCTCCTGCGTGGAAGCCACGGCCAGGTCGGCGCCCTGCGCATTCAAGGCTTCGTGCAGGCGCTGCGCCAGGTCGGCCGGCAGGAAGGGCGAATCGCAGGGCGCGGTCAGCAGCAGGTCGGTCGCGCAATGGCGCAGGCCGGTTTGCAGGCCGGCCAGCGGGCCTTCGTAGCCTTCCAGTTCATCGGGCAGTACTTGCACGCCAAGCGCGCCGTAGGCGTCGAGGTTGCGGTTGGCGTTGATGGTGACGCTGGCCACTTGCGGCGCCAGGCGTTGCAGCACATGCGAGACCAGCGTTCCGCCGCGGAAGGGCTGCAAACCTTTGTCAACGCGGCCCATGCGGGTGCCGCGGCCGCCCGCCAGTATCAATGCACTGATGCTGTTTTCCATCGCCAGCTTAACCCCCGATATAGGACATTTCGACTTTGCCGTCGCGGCCTTGCGCCAGGCCTTCCGTGTTGATGGTGCGTACTTCGGAATAGCGGTCGCCGCGCACGCGCCACAGGGCGCCGATAGCGGAAGAAATCTCTTCATCGCTACGGCCTTCGCGCAGCAGGGCGCGCAGGTCGTGGCCGCGTGTGGCGAACAGGCAGGTGTACAGCTTGCCTTCGGTCGAGAGGCGGGCGCGCGAGCAATCCTTGCAGAAGGCGTGCGTGACGCTGGAGATCACGCCGATCTCGCCGCCACCATCGACATAGCGCCAGCGTTCGGCGGTTTCGCCGGTGTAGTTTGGATCGACCGGCGCCAGCGGCATGGCCTCGCCGATCATGCGCACCACCTCCGCCGAGGGCACCACGTCGCGCATATTCCAGCCGTTGGAGGAACCGACGTCCATGAATTCGATGAAGCGCAGGATAGCCGGCGAGCCTTTGAAATGGCGGGCCATCGGCAGGATCTCCTGCTCGTTCATGCCGCGCTTGACCACCATGTTGACCTTCACCGGTCCCAGGCCGACGCTGTGCGCCACGTCGATCCCGTGCAGCACCTCGGCCACGGCGAAATCGACATCGTTCATGCGCTTGAAGATCGCGTCGTCCAGCGCATCGAGCGAGACGGTGACGCGCTGCAGGCCGGCATCCTTCAGCGACTGCGCCTTGCGCGCCAGCAGGGAGCCATTGGTGGTGAGCGTCAGGTCGAGCGGCTTGCCGTGCACGGTGCGCAGCTCGGCCAGCATGGCGATCAGCTTCTCGATATTCTTGCGCAGCAGCGGCTCGCCGCCGGTCAGGCGGATTTTCTCGACGCCGTGCTCGACGAACAGCCGCGCCACGCGGGTGATCTCTTCGAACGTCAGCAGGGCATTGTGCGGCAGGTACTGGTAATCCTTATCGAACACTTCCTTCGGCATGCAGTAGACGCAGCGGAAGTTGCAGCGGTCGGTGATGGAGATGCGCAGGTCGTGCAGCGGACGGGCGAACTGGTCCCGCAGGCTGCCGCTTGGCGCCTCGAGTGTTGCCGGGATGGCCGGCGCCTGGCTGCGGCCATCGTTCAGGATAATGATTTTTTCGGTCATGCTGGTGAGCGGTTACACCCGGTACGATAGCACGATGCCAGCAATCGCACAGGCCAGCAATACGCGGATCGTTCCTTGCTTGTACTGCATCAAGGCGACGGCGGCTGCGGCGGCGATGGCGACGGCGGGCCATTCCCAGCTGCCGGCCGGATGGAACACGTGAATGCCGAAAAATAGTGCCAGACTGGCAACCACTCCCACTACCGCGGCGGAGATGGCGGTGAGCGGGGCGGTCATGCGGATATTGCCTCGCGTGGATTCGACCAGCGGCCCGCCGGCGAGGATAAAGATAAACGACGGCACGAAAGTGAACCAGGCCGCAACCATGGCGCCGGCCACGCCGGCCAGGCCGGGATGCCCGGCGATGGCTTGCTGCGTCCAGCCGCCGACGAAGCCGACGAAGGCCACCACCATGATCAGCGGCCCGGGCGTGGTTTCGCCCAGCGCCAGGCCGTCCACCATTTGCCCTGCGCTGAGCCAGTGGAAGTGTTCGACGCCGCCCTGGTAAACATAAGGCAGCACGGCGTAGGCGCCGCCGAACGTCATCAAGGAAGCCTTGGTGAAGAACCAGCCCATCTGCGCCAAGGTCCGGTCGGCGCCGAACTGCCACGCCAGCAGGAGCCAGCCGCCTGCCATCAGCCCGATGCCGGCGGCAATGGCGCGGGCCAGCCCGGCCCAGCTGAAGCGGGCGTGAGTCGGGGTGGGGGTGTCGTCGTCGATCAGCGCGGGAGCGTGCGGGGTGCGCGCTTTGGCCGGACCATGCGCGGCGCCGCCCAAGGCGAACAGCTGCGGGCGCAGGCGGCCGCCGATCCAGCCCAGCAGGGCGGCTGTGCCGACGATGGCGGGAAAGGGGAGTGCGATGAAACTGATGCCGGTGAAGGCGCCCAGCGCAATGGCCATCAGGGCGCGGTTGCGCAGGGTACGGGTGCCGATGCGCCAGGCAGCGGCGAGCACGATGGCGACGACGGCGGGCTTCATGCCGTAGAGGATGCCGGCGATGGCCGGCAGGCTGCCGTAAGCCATGTAAGCCCACGACAGGCCGATCAGCAGCAATAGCGACGGCAGGACGAACAACACGCCGGCGATGATGCCGCCCAGCGTTCGGTGCATCATCCACCCAATGTAGATGGCCAGCTGCGTGGCTTCGGGACCGGGCAGCAGCATGCAGTAGTTCAGGGCGTGCAGGAAGCGGTGCTCGGAGATCCAGCGGCGGCGCTCGACCAGTTCGGCGTGCATCATGGCGATCTGGCCGGCGGGACCGCCAAAGCTGATGAAGCCCAGCTTGAGCCAATAGAGGAAGGCCTCGCGCAGGGAGACGTAAAAAAGGGAAGCACCAGGCTTCCCTTTTTCGTCAGCGATCGGCTGTTTAGCCATTCACCTTCGTTTCAACCTGCACCAGCGGCTCGCTGGCGACCGGCGGCTGCGGCTTGCGCTCGCGTGGAACGCGGATCGGCTGGGCGGTCGCTGCGGCGGCAGCGGCTTCCTGTGCGGCGCGTACTTTTGCTGGGTCGGTCACGGCCATCGACAGGCCGGCTGCGGCCAGCATGGCGTCGACGTCAACCTTGGCAGCGGCAGGTGCCGGAGCTGGCGCAGCAGCCGGGGCTGGAGCGGCAGCAACTGGCGCGGCAGCTGGCGCTGCTGCTACCGGAGCGGCAGCGGCCGGCTCAACCACTTCAGCGGCGACTTCTTCTACGGTTGCCGGTTCGGCAGCGGCAGGGGCTGCAGGCTCGGCGAACGGCAGCGAGGCTTGCGGCGAAGCCGGTGCTGCGGTGACAGGTTCAGCGGCAGGGGCAGCCACTGGCAGGTCCACGGCAGCCGGCTCGACCGGAGCGGCGGCAACAGCTTCAACCGGAGCAGGAGCGGCCGGTGCAGCGGCGGCTGGCGCGGCAGCAACAGGCTCAGCAGCAACAGGTGCAGCAGCAACTGGCTCAGCGGCAGCAGGGGCCTCGACAGCTGCGGATGCGGCAGCCTGGGCGGCGGAACCTTCAGCAGCAGCGGCGCTCGCAGCTTCAGTAGCGGCCGGTTCTACTGCAGCGTGGACGGCGACGCTGGCAGGAGCAGCGGCTGCCACCGGAGCTGCTGGCGCAGCCTCGACAGCGGCCGGCGCAGCAGCAGCGTGCTCGCCTTCACCTTCAGCCGGAGCGACGGTGAACGTTGCCTCGGTCGCGCCTTCCGCACCTTCGGCGCCTTCGCGCTCACGGCGGTTACGGTTGCGGCCACCGCGGCGGCGGCGGCGGCGTGGCTCATCGCCGCCTTCCGCGCCTTCATTTTCCTCGCCCTCCGGACCGGTGTTGGCAACTGCCTTCACCAGCACTGGCGTTTCCGGAGCGCCGGTGCCGGTGCCGACTGGACCGACGCCTGCTGCCGCCAGTGCCAATTCCTCGGCCTTGGCTTCGGCTGGAACCGGTTTTTCGGCGCGCGGTTCACGCGGCTGGCGCGGCTGGCGCGGTTCACGCGGCTCGCGCGGCTCGCGCTCGGCACGCTGGCCTTGGGCCTGTACCGCCTCGGCGCCTTCGCGCTGCTCGCGTGGCTCACGCGGCTGGCGTGGTTCACGCGGCTCGCGCGGCTCACGCTGCTCGCGTGGCTTGCGGGCTTCCGCTGCCGGTTTGGCTTCCTCGGCGCCTGGACGGGTACCTGGTTCGCGGTCTTCACGCTCGCCACGGCCGCCTTTGCCGCCACGGTTACGGCCGCGCTGGCCGCGATCCTTGCGGTCGCCGCGCTCGGCATTGGCTGGCGCCTTGGTGACGATGACTGGCGCTTTCGGCTGCACTGGCTCTTCCTTGTCACCACCGGTGAAGAAGGAGATCAGCTTGGCGAAGAAGCCTTTTTCAGCTGGTGCGGCTGCTGCGGCGCGTGGCGCAGGAGCGGTTGGCTTGGCAGCTTCCGGCTTGTGCTCCACCATCGGCGCTGGTTGCTCTGGAGTAATGGTCTTGACGACGGCTTCCTGGCGCGGCTTAGCCTCTTCCTTATGGCGCTTGGAGAACGACATGTCGGTCTCGGCAGCTTCGGCCATGGTGTAGGAGGCAGCGTGGTCTTCCAGGCGTGGATCATCGTGCTTGATGCGTTCCAGCTTGTAGTGCGGGGTTTCCAGGTGCTTGTTCGGGATCAGGATCACGGTGATGCGGTGACGGGTCTCGATCTTCAGCACTTCGCCGCGCTTCTCGTTCAGCAGGAAGGCAGCCACGTCGACTGGCACCTGCACGTGGATGGCGGCGGAATTTTCCTTCATCGCCTCTTCCTGGATGATGCGCAGCACCTGCAGGGCGGACGATTCGGTATCGCGGATGTGGCCGGTGCCCGAGCAGCGCGGGCAGGTCACGTGCGAGCCTTCCGACAGGGAAGGGCGCAGGCGCTGGCGCGACAGTTCCATCAGGCCGAAGCGGGAAATCTTGCCCATCTGGACGCGGGCACGGTCGTGGTGCAGCGCGTCTTTCAGGCGCTGCTCGACTTCGCGCTGGTTCTTCGACACTTCCATGTCGATGAAGTCGATCACGATCAGGCCGCCCAGGTCGCGCAGGCGCAGCTGGCGGGCCACTTCGTCGGCGGCTTCGCAGTTGGTGTGGAAGGCGGTGGTTTCGATGTCGGAGCCGCGGGTAGCGCGGGCCGAGTTGACGTCGATGGAAACCAGGGCTTCAGTGTGGTCGATCACGATGGCGCCGCCGGATGGCAGCGGCACGGTACGCGAGTACGCGGTTTCGATCTGGTGTTCGATCTGGAAGCGGGAGAACAGCGGCACGTCGTCGCTGTAGCGCTTCACGCGGTGCACCATGTCCGGCATCACGTGCGACATGAACTGGTGCGCCTGTTCGTAGATCTCGTCGGTATCGATCAGGATCTCGCCGATATCAGGCTGGAAGTAGTCGCGAATTGCGCGGATCACCAGGGAAGATTCCTGGTAGATCAGGAAGGCGCCGGAGGCTGCCTTGGAGGCGCCTTCGATCGCGCGCCACAGTTGCATGAGGTAGTTCAAGTCCCACTGCAGCTCTTCCACGGTACGGCCGATGCCGGCGGTACGGGCAATTACCGACATGCCTTGCGGCAGGTCCAGCTTGTCCATGGTTTCGCGCAGTTCCTGGCGTTCTTCGCCTTCCACACGGCGGGAAACACCACCACCGCGCGGGTTGTTCGGCATCAGGACCAGGTAGCGGCCAGCCAGCGAAATAAAGGAGGTCAGTGCCGCGCCTTTATTGCCGCGTTCTTCCTTCTCCACCTGCACCATGATTTCCTGGCCTTCGCGCAGCGCTTCCTTGACGGATGCATTGCGGACGTCGACGCCTTCGCGGAAATAGGAACGGGCAACTTCTTTAAAGGGGAGGAAGCCGTGGCGGTCTTCGCCGTAGCTGACGAAGCAAGCTTCGAGGGAGGGTTCGATTCGAGTGATGACGCCTTTGTAGATATTGGACTTGCGCTGCTCTCGTCCGGCGGTCTCGATGTCGATGTCGATCAATTTTTGACCGTCGACAATGGCTACGCGCAGCTCCTCTTGCTGCGTAGCATTAAACAACATGCGTTTCATTTTTATTAACTCCGCGACCCTTGGGCCATGTCAAAGCCGCCTCCGAAGAGACGGCGAAGTACAAGGATATACGCGTGAATTAAGGAGGCTGTAGGGAGAAATGCCACATCATGCGGCGCAGCTGCGCGAGGCGCTGCCGCCGCATTGGGCGCATGAAGCCGATCGTCATGCCGAGTTTGCGCACAGCGTGCAACATCATCCAACGGCCCGAACTTTTCGGGTGGCGGGAGAATGCAGGCGTGCGCACATCGTCGGGCCAGGGCATCTTGTATGGTGCCTTGGCGAAACGGCAAGCGTTATCCACTTCATCAACCAGCGAGCAACGACTGTAGTGCTTGCTCGCCGGACTTATCCTAACAATCCAGCCAGTCTAATTCAGCACACGAGCGCTCGAGCCGATGGCAACAGTGGTTGCGACCCTGATCGGCGCACGAATGTGCGTATACGATTTTTCCACTGAATTTGCGTTTGGCGAGGCCAGTGGATACGCCCCTGTGTAAAATGTACGTTTAATTCTTTACACTTGCAGCAGATTAAACCGCGGCAAAACGATTATATATTCAAAATGAAGGACTTAGAGAGAAATTCTGGGAAGTCGGCGCAAAACAAGTCGCAAAAAGCCGAAACCGCTTCCCCCCAACAGGTCCTGCCGCAAGCTCAATTCGTTACAATCACCGAAGAAGAGGCCGGTCAGCGCATCGATAACTACTTGTTGCGAATTTGCAAAGGTGTGCCGAAGAGCCACGTCTATCGTATCCTGCGCTCGGGCGAAGTGCGCGTCAACAAGGGCCGAATCGACCAGTTGTACCGCCTGAATGCCGGCGACCTGGTGCGCATTCCGCCGATTCGCATTGCCGAAAAGCAAGAGGCGACCGTCCCGGCCGCCGAATTCGAAGTCATTTTCGAAGACGCCAACCTGCTCGTGATCAACAAGCCCTGCGGCGTGGCCGTGCACGGCGGCTCCGGCGTGTCTTTCGGCGTGATCGAACAACTGCGCGCCGCGCGCCCGGACGCCAAATTCCTTGAGCTGGTGCACCGCCTGGACCGGGAAACCTCGGGCCTGCTCCTGATCGCCAAGAAACGCACGGCCCTGACCAACCTGCACGACCAGATGCGCGACGGCCTGACCGACAAGCGCTACCTGGCCCTGGCGGTGGGCGACTGGAAGAACAAACGACAGCACGTAAAGTTGGCATTACATAAATACACGCTACCGGACGGCGAGCGCCGCGTGCGCGTGCAAGCCGACGGCCAGGCCTCGCACACGGTGTTTACCCTGCTGCAGAAGTTCGACGGCTTCGCCCTGCTGGAAGCCGAACTGAAAACCGGCCGCACCCACCAGATTCGCGTTCACCTGCAATCTTCGGGCTTCCCCATCGCAGGTGACGACAAATACGGCGATTTCGCACTGAACAAGGCGCTCCAGAAGCCTACCGAAAGCCGTGGCGCACTGAAACGCATGTTCCTGCACGCCCACCAGATTACGTTCACCCACCCGGAAACGGGCAAGCCGATGACTTTGAATGCGCCTTTGGCCGCCGAATGCCAGCGATTCTTGGTAAGCTTGGGGAAACCATTGAATTGAGAAAAAAATAATGCCGCGCAAGCAATTTGACCTGATCGTCTTCGATTGGGACGGTACGCTCATGGACAGCACTGCCACCATCGTGAAATGCATCCAGGCTGCCGCCAAGGACCTGGGCCTGCCGATCCCCAACCGGGAGCAGGCCGCCCACGTCATTGGACTTGGCATGGGCGAAGCCATGCAGGTGGCGATGCCCGGCCTGGACCCGAAGATCTACCCGCGCATCATGGAGCGCTACCGCTACCATTACCTGGCCAAGGACCATGAACTGACCCTGTTCGACGGCGTGCCGGAGATGCTGCAGGACTTGTCGCAGCAAGGCTACTTCCTGGCCGTCGCCACCGGCAAGAGCCGCGTCGGCCTGAACCGCTCGCTGAACGCCGCCGGCCTGTTGTCGACCTTTGACGCCACGCGCTGCGCCGACGAGACTTTTTCCAAGCCGCACCCGGCCATGCTGCAGGAACTGACCCGCGAACTGGGCCAGGACCTGCGCCGCACCGTGATGATCGGTGACACCACGCACGACTTGATGATGGCGCAAAATGCGGGATCTTCCGGCATCGCCGTCGAATATGGCGCCCATCCACTGGACCAGCTGGCTGCCTGCAACCCGGTGTTCTCGGCGCGGAACGTGCCGCAGCTGCATCAATGGCTGGTTGAGAACGCGTGATGGCGGCCGAGATCCTGGTTTGCGCCGCCGAAGCGCTGCTGGAAGGCGGCAAGGGCATCCGTTTCCCGCTGCGCGCCGGCGGCGAAGACACCACCGGCTTCGTGGTCCGCTACGGCGGCAAGGTGTACGGCTACCTGAACCGTTGCGCCCATGTGCCAATTGAGCTGGACTGGGCAGAGGGCGAGTTCTTCGAATCGAGCGGCTTATATATCATGTGTTCCACGCACGGCGCGATTTATATGCCGGAAAATGGGCAATGCGCCGGCGGCCCATGCCGCGGCGGGCGCCTGCGCCCGATCGCGGTAAGCGAACACGACGAGAACATTTACTGGCAGCCGGATGATTACGTAGGCCCACGACCATGAGCGACAACAACGAGAACAACCAGCCTTCGCCCAACCCGGTCCCGCCACCGCCGCCGCCCCCGCCGCCACCGGCGGAGAACCCTCCCATCAAATGGGAGCGCGAGGTGCTGGAAAAGCTGGTCTTCGCCACGCTGAAGGAGCAGCGCGCCAACCGCCGCTGGAGCATCTTCTTCAAGGTGACGACGCTGGCGATCATTTTCTTTGCCGTTGCCAGCTACTTCGGCGTCAACCTGATGGGCGGCGATGCCGAAGCCCTTGGCCGCCACACCGCCCTGATCGAGATTGAAGGCAGCATCGAGTCCGAAGGCAGCGGCGCCGCCGACGTGGTGATCCCTGCGCTGAACAAAGCCTTCTCCGACAGCGGTTCGGTGGCCATTGTCCTGCATATCAACAGCCCGGGCGGCAGCGCCGTCCAGGCCGGCATGATCGTGGACGAAATCCATCGCCTGCGCCATGGCTATCCGCAAAAACCGCTGTACGTGGTGGTGGACGAGATCTGCGCCTCCGGCGGCTACTACATCGCCTCGGCGGCCGACCGCATCTACGTGAACAAGGCCAGCATCATCGGCTCGATCGGCGTGCTGATGGACGGCTTTGGCTTTACCGGCACGATGGAGAAGCTGGGCGTCGAACGCCGCCTGCTGACGGCCGGCGAGAACAAAGGCTTCATGGACCCGTTCAGCCCGCAGTCCGAAAAACAGAAGCAGCACGCCCAGAGCATGCTGAAGGAAATCCACCAGCAATTCATTGAAGTGGTGCGCGAAGGCCGTGGCAAGCGCCTGAAGGAAACGCCGGACATGTTCTCCGGCCTGTACTGGACCGGCGCGCGCGCCATCGAGATGGGCCTGGCCGACGACCTTGGCAGCGTGGACAGCGTGGCGCGCGACGTGGTCAAGGCGGAAGACATCGTCGACTACACCCAGCATGAAAACCTGCCGGAACGCGTGTTGAAAAAGTTTGGCGCCGCAGTGGGCCACGGTGCGATCAAGGCTGCCGCGGAGGCAGCCAAGCCGACGTTGCGCTGAGGACTAGCTCAGCAGTCAACGTTGGCATTTTTGCCTAGATTTTGCCTTGCCATTTCCCCGACGTGGACTATATTGACGGTGTAGTTCGATTCAAGGGGAGGGCGAATAAGCAATCAATTCTTGAGGCAGACTACGCAGCCGCATCACGGATGCGGAGTTGAGTGAATTTACATTCCTCGTCACTGTCTCTTTGAGAGGCAAGAGAACGGCGGCCCATGGCCGCTGTTTTCGTTTCCGCATTCTGGCCTTCGGACGCAAAGCCGCCGCGTATCAGCCATTCGACCATCTCCATTTCCCGCTGCCGGCGCCACTGCGATTGGGGCATTGCGCCCGGCTGACCGCTCCAGCGCGCCATGGCCAGTTTGGTTTCCAGCGACGCGGCATGGGCCTGGGCCAGCGACTTGCGGTTGATGTTGAGCTTCATTGCTGAGATCTCCCAAAGAAATTCCTATAGCCCAGTCAGCAGATTCCTAATGCTATTTAAGTGTACCAACTCGACCGGCACAGCCTTTGATCTGCATCAATAGGAAGCTTTGCGCTAGCGTAAATCCGGTAAAATCCCGCCCCATGAGTAAATTATCCCTGGACCGAATCCTGCAGTCGCAAGGTTTCGGCACCCGTAAGTACTGCCGCGCCCTGATCGAAGACGGTGACGTTTCCATCGGCGGCGAAGTGCAGGACAACTATAAAGCGACGATCGACACCGAGGGCCTGGTGCTGGAAGTGTTCGGCGAAGAGTGGGTCTACCGCGAACACCTGTATATTGCACTGTACAAGCCATCCGACTACGAATGCTCGCGCAAGCCCAGCCACCACCCCGGCGTGCTGACCCTGCTGCCCGAGCAATTCACCTGGCGCGAAGTGCAGCCGGTCGGCCGCCTCGACCACGACACCACCGGCATGCTGCTGATGTCCGACGACGGTCCTTTCATCCACGCGCAATCCTCGCCCAAGCGCCACGTTCCCAAGGTCTACCAGGCGACCACGGCCGAACCGGTCACCGACGAACTGGTGGCCCAACTGCTGGCCGGCGTCCAGCTGCACGACGAGCCTGCCCCGCTGGCCGCCGTCACCTGCATCAAACGCGGCGAAAACCAGCTCGAAATCGTGCTTGAACAAGGCAAATACCACCAGGTCAAGCGCATGCTCGCCGCCGCCGGCAACCACTGCACCGCACTGCACCGCTCCGCCATCGGCAAGCTGGAGCTGGCCAGTCTCGGCCTGCAGGAAGGCGAATGGTGCTACCTCACGCCCGAGCAGCTCCTACTGTTGACCCCCACCTAAAGCTCCCGAACAGACGGTGTCCGGCCCTGCGGGTCAGACACCGGTTTACCGGTTTGCAAGGTCCGCGCCGAAACTCCCAACCGAGCCCCTGCAAGCCCGCGGCTACTTTTTCATCATGGCCGCATGTCCCCCGGCCATTTCCTCCTTGGACAAGAAGCCATCCTTATTGGCGTCCATCTTCGTGAACATCGAAGCCGCCCCCTTGGCATGCTCATCCGCAGTCAGCACGCCATCCGCATCGGTATCGATGGCCTTAATCTTGTCAGCCGCCGACATCTCCGACCTTGATGCTTGCTGCCCCGTGATCGCCTTATGCGCCGCCGTCATTTCAGCAGCCGTCACCTTGCCATCATGGTTCGCATCCATTTTGTCGAACATGGCTTTGGCGCCCGCGGCATGCTCAGCTGCCGACACCTTCCCGTCATGGTCCGCATCCATCGCCGAAAATTCCTTATCGATTTCCGGATTCGCCACTGCCTGAAGCGAGAGCAACGCCCCGGCGATCAAAGCAAACGCTTTCGAGTTCATATGAGCCTCCTATCCGCTGACAATGCTGAGGATATTGCCGTCGACATCCTTAAACCACGCCACCTTCATGCCGTCGCCGACATGGATATCGCCTTCCAGGTTCAAACCAGGCATGCGGTAATGCTCGAATTCGACGCCCTTCGACCTGAGGTGCGACACAATCGCCTCTAGCTCCGCACCCACATTCCACATCACCGTGGTGGCCTTGTTGGTGCCCGCGAACTCCGAGTGATAGACGTTGAGCCTGGTAGCCCCGCTGCGAAAGACCAGGACCTGCTCCTCGGGGCTGTCGAGCTTTTCCAGGCCGAGAACTTCGCCGTAAAACCGGGCCGCTGCGGCCAGGTCCTTCACCGCGACCATTGCGATCGCATCTTTGTCGGCAAGCATGGTGTGCCTCCTGGTGTGATTGACCAAGGGAGACTAAGCTTCCAGGCATGCAGCGTCGGTTCGATGACGCACGCTGTCCTTCCTGCAAAGGAGCGCCCGAACTGAGAGGTTTAAGCAGTAACGGGGGCGCTTGCTTTGACCCGCAAAACATGGCGATCGAACAGCTGGTCATGGAAAGGCAGGGCAATCACATTGATGATCGGCTCCAGAACTGCCGCCACTCCACCAAATGCAAGCGAGCCCGTTGCGGCATACATGACGCCGAAGGCAACCGCCGCATGCATCAGTGTTTGCGAAAACTTTTCCGCCGCCAGCAGCGCAAGGCGCCGACCGGGTAACCGTGAGCGCAGCGAGTGCCAGCTACGCTCGTGGTAAGGCAGCAGCACCACATTGATTACCGGTTCGAGCACAGCGGCCAGGCCGCCAAAAGCCATTGAGCCAGTGAAAACGTACATCAATCCGAACGCGATCCCCATGTGCGTGGTCACTTGGCTAAGTTTTTTCGCTGCGGCTGCCATGAATAGCTCCCTCTCTTTGTTGAGCTAAATGGTAATGATTCCCATCTGAGAGGTAAAATTGATAATCTCTACCGTATCGATAGCATTGCCATGAAACTCGCCACCTTAAAAGACGGTACCCGCGACGGCCAATTGATCGTCGTGTCCCGCGACCTGAAGACCGCCGTAGTTGCGGACGGTATCGCGCGTTGCCTGCAGCGCGCGCTGGACGACTGGGCCTTCATTTCTCCCCAGCTTGACGAGATGTATCGCCAACTGAACGACGGCAAGTCCCGCCGCAGCTTCGACTTCGACCCGAAAAACTGCATGGCTCCGCTGCCGCGCGCCTATCAGTGGGCCGACGGCTCCGCATACGTCAACCATGTTGAATTGGTGCGCAAGGCGCGCAATGCGGAAATGCCTGTCTCGTTCTGGGAAGATCCGCTGATGTACCAGGGCGGCAGCGATGACTTTATCGGTCCTTGCGACGACATCGAGTTGAAACACGAGGAGTGGGGCATCGACTTTGAATCGGAAATCGCTGTCATTACAGACGACGTGCCAATGGGCGCCACTCCCGACCAGGCTTTCCAGCAAATACGCCTGCTCATGCTGGTGAACGACGTTTCGCTGCGCAATCTGATTCCGGAGGAACTGGCCAAGGGCTTTGGATTCTTCCAGTCCAAGCCGGCCAGCAGCTTTTCGCCGGTGGCCGTGACCCCGGATGAACTCGGCGAGGCATGGAAAGACGCCAAAGTGCACCTGCCGTTGCGCTCAACCTGGAATGGCAAGCTGGTCGGTCAGCCGAATGCAGGCGTCGACATGGTGTTCAACTTTGCCCAGCTGATTTCGCATTTGGTTAAGACGCGCAACGCCCGTGCCGGGACCATCGTCGGCTCTGGCACCGTTTCCAACAAAGACGTGAAGAAGGGCTATTCCTGCATTGCGGAAAAGCGCTGCCTTGAGATGATTGCCGATGGCAAGCCGACAACGCCTTTCATGTCGTTTGGCGACACGATCAAGATCGAGATGCTGGATTCGGATGGTAAATCCATCTTTGGCGCCATCGATCAGGCCGTGTATCAATTTGGCCGGCCAAAGCCTTTGCCGACCGAACCGGCAGGCGAAGCCGCTGCCGCAAACAGATAGTGAGTATTAAATTAATGTTACAATGAAATATTTCGTCGGCGTTTTAGGGGTTGGCTGCCGCCTAACTGCTAATGTCGCCAGTGGTCTTTCTTCGATTTAGTTCCCACATGCGCCCAATCATTCGTTCCACCCTGGCCCTGAGCCTGGCTGTCTCCGGCATTGCTTTCGCACAGGACTCCATCAATAAAAACGATATGCCTGATCCGCGTTCCAGCATTGACCAGGCGCCGGTTAGCGTTGGCGATGTGCCAGCTTCGGCCCAAGGCCTCGGCATGCCTCGCACCCGGATTAACAATGCTCTGTCGAACTACACCGATACCAATACTGCCGCCCGCATGCAAATGCAGGGTTACCGCGACCAGCAACAGCCGGTCGTGAGTAATGCGCAGATCCAGCAAAAGCCACCTGTCACGAGCGAGTTCCAAAAGTTCGTCGCTGAAAGCCTGGGGAAACCGCTGCCGGTATTCGGTTCCGAATTCTTCAGTAATGCTCCATCCACTTTTGCGCCAGTGCAGAACACGCCAGTGCCGGCTGAATATCCGCTGGGCCCAGGCGACGAAGTGTTGATTCGTGGTTGGGGCACGATCGATATCGATTATCGTGCCACGATCGATCGCAATGGCCTGGTGACCGTACCTACAATCGGCCCAGTGGTGCTGGGCGGCGTGAAGGCTGGCGATGCAGAAGGCGTCATCCAGCAGGCAGTCAGCAAGCTGTATAAAGGCGTTAACCTGAGCGTGAATTTTGGCCAGCTGCGCGCCATTACCGTCTACATTGTCGGCCAGGCTAACCGCCCGGGCACGTACACCGTATCCAGCCTGTCTACCCTTGTCACTGCCTTGTTTGCCAGCGGTGGCCCCAACGGTAACGGCAGTATGCGCCGCGTGGAAGTAAAGCGTGGCGGCCGCGTAGTGGCAACACTTGACCTCTACGACTTTATTGCAAAGGGTGATCGCTCCGCCGATATCAAGCTGCGCGATGGCGATACTATTTACATCCCGGCAGCTGCTGGATTTGTTGCGCTGACTGGCAAGGTTAATACACCAGCAATCTATGAACTGCGCGACGACCGCGATACAGTACAAACGATGCTCGATTTCGCCGGCGGCCTTCCTGTAGTGGCCGATCCGCGCCGCGCCTTCCTCGAGCACGTGGAGCCTGGTAAGAATCAGCCACGCAGCGTGGAGCAGTTTGCGCTACAAGGTGAGGGCCTAGCCCGTAAGTTGAAGAACGGCGACGTATTGAACGTGGTTGCAATTACTCCGGATTTTGGCAACGCAGTCGTCTTGCGGGGTAATGTTGATCAACCGGTTCGTGCGCCGTTCAAACCTGGCATGCATGTCAGCGACTTGATCCCAACTCGCCAATACTTGATAACCCGCAGCTACGTACAGCGGCAAAATGCCGCAGCGAATGCGAAAGAAGAGGAGGGCGACACCTTGCAGGATCGCCGCACGGCTCTGCAGCGCCAGAATAGCGCATTGGGTGTAGCCGGAAACAACCGCTTTGTCGCGCGTGAAGGTGACGGTGAGGACGCCAACGTAGCTTCCCGTATCGGAGCCCTGGTTGATGAAATCAATTGGGACTATGCCGTGATCGAACGCGTGAATCGCGAGGATCTGACTGTCAATCTGATCCCGTTCAACCTGGGCCGTATGTTCGATAACCCTGCCGGTCCCGATAACGTAGATCTGCAACCAGGCGATACCGTGACCATTTTCTCCCAGCGCGATATGGCGGTGCCGGTCGACAAGCGACGCGTCTTTGTGCGTGTCGAGGGTGAGGTAAAGGTTCCCGGCGTCTATCAAATGGCCGCCGGCGAAGACCTTCAGGCACTGATCGCGCGAGCGGGCGGTCCAACCGCCAACGCTTATGTATTTGGTACTGCTTTTTATCGCGAGCAGGTTCGCAAAGAACAGGAAGCCAACCAGGAAAAGGCTGCAAATCGACTGGAAACGCAACTGCGTTCGGAGCAGTCGCGCATGTTGGCCAACGTGCGCGGCAATTCCGCTGCGGATGCGCAGATCGCGGAAGCGCGCCGCCAAGCCGATATGCAGATGGCGCGCGAAACAATTGCCCGCTTCCGTCAGATGAAGCCGAGCGGCCGAATCGCTTTCGGCCTGTCGCCGGATGAACGCTCGTTCAGCCATCTGCCAAAACTGAAGTTGGAGAACGGTGACCGTCTGGTCGTGCCTGCCCGCCCGGACTTCGTGCACGTGTTCGGCTCGGTCAATGCTGAGTCTTCGGCATTGTGGCGCCAAGGGATGACCGTCAACGATTATCTGAATAAGGCCGGTGTGACTTCCGAGGCAGACGTCGACAACGTCTTCGTTATCCGCGTTGACGGCTCGGTTGCCGCCAATAGCAGTTCCAGCTGGTACTCGCGCGGCATCGGCGGTTTGGAAGTTATGCCAGGCGACAGCATCGTGGTGCCTGAAAAGCTGGACAAGGAAACTGCTTGGTCTCGCTTTACCGTCGGGCTGCGTGAATGGTCGCAGATCCTTGCTAACCTGGGCCTGGGCGCCGCAGCAATTAAAACTCTGAAATAAGTTAAATGCATCAACGTAAAATTTCTGTTGTCGGCTTGGGTTATGTAGGCCTGCCAGTCGCGGTGGCCTTCGGTTTGAAGGCCCAAACTATCGGTTTCGACATTAACGAACAGCGCCTGCAGGAGCTGCGTGATGGCCATGACCGCACCAATGAAGTGGAGTCCACGCAATTGCAGGCGGCGGACATCCTTTACACGTCCGACACCGCCGTGCTTGCGCAGGCCGACTTCCACATCGTCGCCGTGCCGACCCCGGTGGATGACGCGCACCAGCCCGACCTGACCCCCGTTGAACGTGCCTCCGAGACTGTAGGCAAAGCGCTGAAGCGTGGCGACATCGTCGTCTACGAATCCACGGTCTACCCTGGCGTGACTGAAGACGTTTGCGTCCCAATCCTGGAGCGCTTGTCTGGACTGCGCTGCGGTACCGACTTCACCGTCGGCTACAGCCCTGAACGCATCAACCCAGGCGACAAGGAACACACCTTCACCAAGATTCAAAAAGTAGTATCGGGGCAGGATGCAGCGACGCTGGACGTGGTGGCCGAAGTGTATGGTTCGGTGGTTACCGCAGGCGTGTATCGTGCCGCCACCATCAAGGTCGCAGAAGCAGCGAAAGTGATCGAAAACACTCAGCGCGACCTGAACATCGCGTTGATGAACGAATTGTCTTTGATCTTTGAGCGCCTTGGCATTGATACCAATGACGTATTGGAGGCCGCCGGCACTAAATGGAACTTCCTCAAGTTCAAACCTGGCCTGGTGGGCGGTCATTGCATTGGCGTTGACCCCTATTATCTGACCCACAAGGCCGAGAAGCTGGGATACCACTCGCAGGTTATCTTGGCTGGCCGCCGAATCAACGACGGCATGGGCGCCTATATCGCCCAGCAGGCAGTGAAAGAGCTGATTCGATCCGGACATCATGTAGCCGAATCTGTGGTGACTGTGCTGGGCTTGACCTTCAAGGAGAACTGCCCGGACCTGCGCAATTCGAAAGTCATCGACGTAATCCGCGAACTTCAATCGTTCGGCGTACGTGTGCAAGTAAGCGATTGCGAAGCCGATCCGGCTGAAGCTCAGCACGAATACGGTGTGGAACTGACCGCGACCAAAGACCTGCAACCAGCCAATGCCGTCATCGTGGCCGTGGCACACAAGGAATATACAAACTGGGATGTCGCGCAATACCGCAAACTGCTGGGCGATCGGCCACTCGTACTGGATGTCAAAGGTATTTGCGGGCGCGAGCAATTTGCCGAAGCCGGCATCTCGCTTTGGAGGCTGTAATGTCGGCGTTTGAGACCGTCAAAGCGTCGCTGCGCGACGAACCTAAAGTTTGGCTTGTAACCGGTGTGGCCGGGTTCATCGGTTCGAATTTGCTCGAGGCACTGCTGAAGCTCGACCAGAAAGTGGTTGGCCTGGACAATTTTGCGACCGGCCATCGCCGCAATCTCGAAGCTGTGCAAAAACTGGTGAGCGAAGAACAGTGGGCGCGTTTCCGATTTGATGAAGGCGATATCTGCGATCTCTCGGCATGCATGCGCGCTTCGGAGGGCGTTGATTTTGTCCTGCATCAGGCTGCGCTTGGCAGTGTGCCGCGCTCGCTGCAAGACCCGATCCGAACTAACGCGGCAAACATCACTGGCTTCCTGAATATGTTGACGGCCAGCCGTGACTCAGGCGTCAAGCGATTCGTTTACGCTGCCTCCAGTTCGACTTATGGCGATCACCCCGGCCTGCCAAAAGTGGAAGACGTAATCGGCAAGCCGCTCTCGCCATATGCCGTGACCAAGTACGTCAACGAAATCTATGCTGATGTCTTCGGTCGTTGTTACGGCATGGAGTCGATCGGACTGCGCTACTTTAATGTATTCGGTCCACGTCAGGATCCAGAAGGCGCCTATGCCGCTGTCATTCCGAAGTGGTACGACGCAATGATTCGCGGTGAGCAGATTTATATCAATGGCGATGGCGAAACCAGCCGCGACTTTTGCTTCATCGAGAATGTAGTGCAAGCGAACATTCTCGCTGCCACGACAATTAACCCAGCTGCTGTCAATCAGGTCTACAACGTCGCACTTGGGAACCGCACGACTTTAAACGAGTTGTTCAGTTTGATTCGTGAGCGGGTCGCTCGCGCCTATCCCGATGCCGCCAATGCCCAAGCGTCCTATAGGGCCTTCCGCGCTGGCGACGTACGCCATTCGCAGGCGGATATTGGGAAGATCAGCCAGTTGCTCGGGTATCAACCGTTGTATCAAGTACGGGATGGCCTGGATAAAGCGGCAGATTTTTATCTTCGTCGCAAATAACGAAATCAGAGAGTGAAATTCATATGAACGATGGAAGCCATGTTCAGGCCAGCCAGCTGCCGGCCAATGTAGCCGACACGCAGGCGTTGGAGTTTCTAACGGTCCTACTGCGTAGAAAAAAAAACGTTTTTGGGATTCCGGCACTGATTGCAGTATTGGTAGCAGTCGGTAGCCTATTCATGCCGGATGAGTTCAAGGCGAACACGCGTATTTTACCGCCGCAACAGGCACAAAGTGGCGCGGCCGCGCTTATGGCGCAACTTAGTGGCGTGGCAGGGGTTGCAGCGGCGACGGGGATTAAGAACCCGAACGATCTTTACCTCGGGATGTTGAAAAGTCGACGTATCGGCGACCGCATGATCGCACGTTTTAACTTGAAAACTCTCTACGACAAAAAGTATGACGAACAAGTGCGCCGGGAGCTTGAGTCCAATACGTCGATCGCCTCCGGCAAAGATGGCCTGATCAATATTGAGGTTGAGGACACCGATCCGAAACGCGCCGCCGCAATGGCTAACGCGTATGCGGAGGAACTATTGAAGGTTACGAAGGAGCTGGCTGTAACTGAAGCATCGCAACGCAGAATGTTCTTCGAGAAACAGCTGGAAATGTCAAAAGATAACCTGGTAAAGGCAGAGGCTTCACTCAAAGGGGGGTTGGAGCAGCGTGGCATGGTCAGTGTCGATGCACAGAGTCGTGCGATCGTCGAAACCATGGCGCGCCTCCGCGCTCAAGTTGCTGCAAAAGAGATCCAGCTGCGTTCGATGCAATCGTTCGTCACGACGGATAACCAGGAATACAAGCGCGCAAGCCAAGAGTTGTCTAGCATGAAAACTGAGCTGGCCAAACTCGAAGGCAGCAATTCGCCTTCGCAGGAATTAACGCCGGTTGAGAAGGGGGATGGCGGATTGGCAAACGTGAAATTGCTGCGCGACGTTAAGTATTATCAAATGCTCTATGAGCTGCTTTCGAAACAATATGAAATTGCGCGGCTTGATGAGGCCAAAGATGCCTCGATCATCCAAGTGCTGGACGAGGCAGTTGTTCCAGAGCGCAAAGTCAAACCCAAACGCGCGATTCTTGTAATGATGTCTCTCATCATGGCTTTGTTTGCAATGCTGGTTTACGAATATTGCCGTTTCCGCTTGTCGCTAGCGACTGAAGACTCCTCAAAGGGGGATTCGATTCGTCGTCTGAAGCAAGCTTTTCGGGGGGCTTAGTCTGTTTGGCTAGCGCCAGGCTCTGGGCTTCGCACGTGAATCGAGATGTTATTCAAGCACACTGTTATCTATCTGTTCGGGCGGTTGCTGACAGCAGCTGCCAGCTTGGCGGTTCTGTTGGTACTCGTCCGCTCAATGTCTAAGGAGCAGTACGGTTACTACGCTTTGCTGATGTCCAGTGGTGGAATGGTAACTGCAGTCATGTTTCAGTGGCTCAGCATCAGCATGGCCCGATTCATCGCGAATAAAGATGTCGATCGGGAAAGGCTATTAGCTACTGTGTTCGGAGCATTTTTGCTAATGCTAGCAGTCACCTTGCCATTCGCGATGATTTTGGCGCAAG
This sequence comes from Pseudoduganella sp., assembly GCA_039593355.1. Taxonomy (GTDB): domain Bacteria; phylum Pseudomonadota; class Gammaproteobacteria; order Burkholderiales; family Burkholderiaceae_D; genus Rugamonas. The sequence continues at coordinate 21,589 of JBCNPK010000018.1, read as the reverse complement.
TATTTAGGCATGATTTTCCTTCACATTTGCTATGGTTTGCCTTAGGCGTAAGTTGGGCATTGGCATTGTTCGATTTGTCTCAACGCTTGGTGAACGCCAATTTGGCCCCAATGCGTTACGTAGTCATGGGAACCGTCAAATCAACCCTGGCATTGTTGTTGAGTTTGCTTGTATTGCAATGGAGTTCGAATACTGAAGGTGTCATTCTTGCCCTCGTTGTCTCGCTACTGGTTAGCAGCCTCTTCGCAGGAGTATTTTGGTCAGGTATGCGCTTGTCAAATTTCGACAAGACTCTTCTTATTCGTCTATTTCAATATGGGGCGCCACTGACAATTACCTATGTGTTAATTATGGTAATTGATGCCTCAGATCGATATTTTTTGGCAGCATTTAGAGGGGCTGCCGCGGTTGGGGAATATGCTCCAGTTTACGACTTCAGCCAGCAATCACTGGGTATGCTGATGGGCGTAATTTATTTGGCGTCCAATCCCTTGGTTTTACGAGCGTTGCAAGTTGATGGGGAGGAAGCTGCCCGCTTCCGTGTTATAGACACCGGCAAGCTGCTGATCGCGATTGCGTTGCCGGTAACAGTGGGATTTGTAATTGAGTCCCATAATATTTCGCGGTTGTTACTGGGATCTGGTGTGACATCGGAATCAGCAAAGGTGTTGGCGATTGTTGCAACCGCAGTCTTTGTCGGCGGGATTCGTGCTTACTATTTCGACTTCAGTTTCCAACTTAAAGCTAAATTATCCGGACAGGTTTGGGTGTTTGCTTGGGCGGCGCTTGTCAATACATTGTTTAACTTTTTGTTGATCCCGCATTACGGGCTGGTAGGGGCGGCGATTTCGACCTTGTTTGCCTTTACGGTTTCGCTATTGCTGAGCTGGTATTTTGGTAGACAACTGTTCAGGCTTCCCCTTTGGAACGCTGATTTGTCAAAAATTGTTCTCGCGACTATGGTAATGGCCGGCTACTTATGCTGGTTTGGTGGTGGCGAGGGATTTGTCTTGCTCGTTGTAAATGCTTTGATTGCGATTGCACTCTACGGCTTGTCATTGTATGCGTTGGATGTATGCGGAGCGCGTCAACAATGTGCACGCCTTTATAATCGGATTTTGAATTAATGCAAATACTGCAACGAAAATCCTCGTTGCTGCTGCTCATTATTGGTGCGGCGGCCTTTTACCTGCCGAGTTCTATCGGGGGCAGTATATTGCCTATCGCATATTCGATTTACTCGGTGATTTTTTGTGGCCTTTTGTTATGGTCGGGACGCAATGAAGTAATTAAAGAAAACATCGTCCCTGCGATAACAATCCTCCTTCTTCTCGGCCTGTTTACTGCAGTGTCGGATATGCCAAATATTACTTTTGGCGCAATTTTCCCATACCTGTCAATCTGTACCATATTCACATTTTGTCGATGTGCAGGAGAATTAGGTTCGCCAAAGCTAATCAGCGCATTGTTATTCGGCCCGTTGCTTGTTTTAGGGTGGGGAACCATCCTTAGTTTCGAGCCCGCGACCGACCTCGTTAACGACTTTTATCAGGCATATCGTGATGACTTGCTTGAGCAAATGAGCTGGATGGCAAAGCCGGTTGCGGTCTTCGCAACCCATTCGGTTGCAGCATTCGTTTATTTTGCAATTTCCGTCTTGTTCTTTCGCATGGCGGCACTATCGAAAAAGTCAGCCGACAAATGGTTTGGTTACGTAATGTTTGTCGGGTTTGTTGCAATGATGCCGCTATTGCTATCCAATTCCGCTTTGCTTTTATTCGCAATGCTAGTGTCGGGTGTAGGTATTTTCTGGTTGAGAAAACTCAATTGGACTGTTGCGGTCCTGCTTAGTTTTGTATTGATTTGCTTCGTTTTATTTCTTGCCACTACGGGATATTTCGACCAATTTGAATTCATGAGTGAAGTGGTCAACGTATTCCAAAGTAAGGATAACGGCCTAATGGGTAGGTTTAGCTCAGGTTCCCGTCTCCAGGGGACTTATGACTATCTTTTGGATAATTATTTCCAGCCGATAGGAATAACTTGGGACGGAGTCTTAGAGATTGGTGATAACTTTATTGCTGAATATATCCTTCGTATTTCGATTGTTGGATATTTTTTGGTTTTGATAATGTTGTGGAATTTCATTAAGGCTGCACGGTTGCGTGGCTGGTCGGCGTTATGCATTTTTCTTTTCTTTGTCATGACGGACTTTGGATTCCCCTTGCTAGTCACGTTTAGAGTGGTATTCTTTTTGCCGCTCTATATTCTTTTGTGGAATAGCATTGAGGCCGGAAGCGGGTTGAGAAAGGCGCCATGTTAAAAGTTGTTGCATATACGCAAGGGGTAACGGTGCCGAGCGCTCGATTTCGGATTCGGCAACTAATTCCTTCAATTGAGGCGAATGGGATTTCGATAAGAGAGGTGTCGTCGAAGTATGGAAGTTACCCACCGGTAAGTAAGCCAAAGCGACCCATTTGGTTAGCCCGCGAGTTAATGTCTCGATTCGGACAAATTCGAAAAAATGCAGGTGCCAATGTTTCTATATTGCAGCGTGAGTTCATTTCGACTTTGCCGACCCTGGAATTCATTGTCCCAGGCAAGAAAATCTTAGATGTGGACGACGCGATTTGGCTCCATCGAAATGGAGCAGCAGCCAACAATTTGGCACGACATGTCGACCATATTGTGTGTGGAAATAGTTATCTGGCGGATTACTTTTCTCAGTTTGGTAAACCTGTGACGATTTTGCCAACTGTCGTAGATACTGCGCGATTTGCCCCTATCCAACCTGCTGTCGAGAAGAGGACGCGTGTAATTGGATGGTCCGGAACGAGCAGCGGATATAAATTCGTCAAGGAAGTTTACCCAGCCTTGGCGCATGTGTTGAGCAAAAATGTGAGTTGGAAGCTAAGAATTGTTAGTGATAGGCCTCCCGAGTTCGTTGACCTTCCCCCTAATCAGTTCGAGTTCATAAAGTGGTCAGCCGAGAATGAAGCGGAGACGATTGCTGATATGGATATCGGCATTATGCCGCTTGAAGACGACGACATCTGCCGGGGAAAATGCAGCTACAAAATGCTCCTTTATATGGCTAGTGGTGTACCAGTTGTCGTTTCGGATTTCGGAATGAACAGCGAAATTCTGCAACAAGGCGACGTAGGGCTAGGAGCTACACAAACTGATGAATGGATTTCGGCGCTGCAGCAGCTGATTGACAATCCGGAACAGCGGGCACAGCAAGGTAATTCCGGACGTGCCTTGATAGAACGAAAGTATTCTCTTGAGGTTGCGGGCGCAGTGTGGACAGATTTAATTTCGGTGTATGGAACCTCGCGGGGTTAATAGCCGGTTCAATTTTTTGTAAGGATGCACGCTAATGTGCGGCATTGTTGGATTCTTAGGGCGCAATCGCCACGGTGATGGCGCAGGCTTCACAACCTTGCTGGAGAAAATGGCTTTCGCCATCCAGTCGCGGGGACCCGATGATTTTGGAAGTTGGGCGGATGAGCGGCATGCGATCGGGCTCGGCCATCGCCGTCTGTCCATCATTGACCTTTCGCCAGCAGGGCATCAGCCGATGCCCTCGGCGAGTGGCCGTTATCAGATTGCCTATAACGGGGAGGTCTACAATCATCTCGACATTCGTGCTGAACTGGAGGCGGCAGGCCTGGCACCAGCATGGCGTGGCCATTCTGACACCGAAACACTGCTTGCCGGATTCGATGCCTGGGGCATTGAGGCGACCGTTCGCAAGGCCATCGGTATGTTTGCATTCGGCGTTTGGGACCAGCAGACGCATGTGCTGACGCTTGGCCGCGACCGCCTTGGGGAAAAGCCGCTTTACTACGGCTGGCAAGGTAAAGGTGCGGATGCTGCATTTCTGTTTGGTTCCGAACTGAAAGCTCTCCGCGAGCATCCGCAATTCCGGGGTTGCGTTTCGCGCGCGGCCCTTACTCTTTACTGCCGCAGCAATTACATTCCGGCGCCATATTCAATTTACGAAGGCATTTACAAGCTTCTGCCGGGGGCATTGCTGGAGATCTCGCATGATCGTCCGGACCCAAAAATCTGGCAGTACTGGTCTGTCGCTGGCGCGGTAGCAACTGGCAAAGCCAACCCGTTCGCAGGCACGGCGGAACAAGCGGTTGATGAACTGGACCGTCTCCTGAAGGATGCCGTGCGCCAGCAAATGGTGGCCGACGTACCTCTTGGCGCTTTCCTTTCCGGCGGAGTCGATTCGTCTACTATTGTCGCGCTGATGCAGGTGCAATCGAAGCGGCCGGTTAAGACCTTTACCATTGGATTCAATGAGGCTCGCTTCAATGAAGCTGAGCATGCGAAAGCGGTTGCGCGCCATTTGGGCACTGAACATTCGGAGCTATACGTAACGTCCGAGCAGGCGCGCAACGTCATTCCGGGCTTGCCGCAGTTGTACGACGAACCGTTTGCCGATTCGTCCCAGATCCCTACATTCCTGGTGTCACAACTGGCTCGCCAGCATGTAACGGTGGCGTTGTCCGGCGACGGAGGCGATGAACTGTTCTGCGGTTATCAGCGCTATTCATTGGCTGCCGCAATCTGGCGGCGCGTCGCCATGGCGCCACGGCCTTTGCGTAAGGCGGTGGCTCTTGGCCTGGCAGGAATTCCGGTCAGTTCTTGGAACGTCATGGCTGGCTTGGCCAGCCCGGTGCTTCCCGCTCGGCTGCGGGGCCTGAATTGGGGCGACAAGATCCATAAGGGGGCTGCGCTGGTTTCTTCAACTTCTGCGAGCGACTTGTATGGCAGTTTGCTGACGCTCTGGCGCGATCCGGCCAGTATGGTCATAGGGGGCGCCGTCCCGCCGGCATGGCTGGATGAAGAGTTGCCCGCCGTGGGTGAAGTTGACGATATGTCGCGCATGATGGCGTGGGATATGTTGAGTTATCTACCAGACGACATCCTGACCAAGGTGGATCGCGCGGCAATGGGCGTCTCACTGGAGACGCGGGTGCCCATGCTTGACCATCGCGTTCTTGAATTCGCTTGGCGGATGCCGCAAGCGATGAAGGTACGGGACAGCCAAGCCAAGTGGCCGCTTCGGCAAGTGTTGTATCGCTACGTGCCGAAAGATCTGATCGAACGCCCAAAGATGGGCTTTGCGGTGCCGATCGGCGAATGGTTGCGCGGTCCATTGAAAGCCTGGGCGGAGGAGTTGCTGAGCGAGTCGCGCCTTGAGCGCGACGGTTACTTCCACGTTGGACTGGTGCGCCAGAAATGGAACGAGCACCAATCGGGCCTGCGTAACTGGGAGCACCATCTCTGGAATGTGCTGATGTTCAACGCTTGGGCTGATCATTGGCTGAACTGAATATGTTGAAGATTCTATTCGTTTCGACAGGTCTGCATACCGGCGGCGCCGAGCGCATGTTGTTGAAATTACTGCAAAACATCGATCGTACGCGCTTTGATCCGGTAGTTGTCTCCCTGATCGATGAAGGCACGCTCGGCGGCGAGATCTCGAAGCTTGGCATTCAGGTTTTCAGCTTGCGCATCAACACGCTGAAAGGCATGACGACTGCGTTGTGGCGACTGGCCAAAATCATCCGCCAGGGGAGATTCGATGTCATCCAGGGGTGGATGTACCACGGCAATTTGCTGGCCTGGCTCGGTCGCTTGTTCTCATTGCGCCGTGCCGCGCTTTGCTTTGGCATTCGCCATACACTTTACGACCTTACGCGCGAAAAGCGCCACACGCGTGCCGTCATCAAAGCCAATGCGTTGCTGTCGTCGCGCGCTGACTCGTGCATGTTCAACAGTGAAGTCAGCTTATCTTCGCACAGGAAGTTCGGCTTTGCGTCTGCGTCGATGGAAGTGATTCCGAACGGTTTCGACATCCGTGCATTTGATCCAAGCCCAAGCTGCGCGGAAGCACTGCGCCTCGAATTGAAACTCGATCAGGCGCCGGTGGTTGGAATGGTTGCGCGCTTTGACCCGGCGAAAGACCACAGGAATTTCCTGGCCGCTGCCAGCCGCGTACATGCCGCATATCCGTCTGTACGCTTTGTACTCGCCGGCCGAAATGTGGACTGGAACAACTCGCAGCTTGTGGAATGGGTCGATGAATTTGGTCTTCGCGCTGCAATCAGTTTGCTCGGCGAGCGGAAAGACATTCCGGCTCTGAATAGCTTGTTTGACATTGCGTGCCTGTCGTCCTACATGGAGGCCTTCCCTAACGTCGTGGGTGAAGCGATGGCGTGTGCAACACCATGTGTCGTGACAGATGTCGGTGATTGCGCCGCGGTGGTCGGTGATACCGGTCTGGTAGTGCCACCTGCTGATCACCAGGCGCTTGCTGCTGCCATCCAGTCCATGCTTGCAATGCCGGCAGGGAAGAGGGCGGAGCTTGGTCTCGCCGCGCGGAAAAGAATCAGCGGGCTCTTTGAATTGAATAGTATCGTCGAAAAATATATGCGGTTTTACGAAGCTTCAGCTGCACGGATGACGGCATGAAGACTCTGGCCTTCATTTCAAATCTTGCGACTTCACTGATTAATTTCAGGGGGCCGCTGATCAAAACGATTCATCAGCAGGGCGTGAAAGTATATGCGCTGGCGCCGGATTACGATGACCAGACGCGTGCTGCCGTTCGTGCCCTTGGTGGCATTCCGGTCGATTTTTCGATGTCGCGCACTGGCATGAATCCGTTGCGCGACGTTGGCGATATTGTGAATCTGGCGTTGCTGCTGCGTCGCTTACGTGTGGATGCCACGTTCTCCTACTATATTAAACCGGTCATCTATGGATTGTTGGCCGCACGAGTTGCTGGCGTGAAGCAGCGCTTTGCCATGATTGAGGGGGCCGGTTACGCTTTTACCGACGACGAAGAGCTGAGCTGGCGTCGCAAGTTATTGCGAAATCTGGTGACGCGGATGTACCGTACTTCGCTGCGTTTTGCACATCTGGTTTTCATGTTGAATCCAGACGATAAGCAGTTGTTTGTCGGTCAGAAAATGGTAGCGCCGGAAAAAGTCCACCTGTTGAACGGCATTGGTCTGCCTCTGGAGCACTACCTCGAAGTGCCGCCTGCTGTCGAGCCGCTGACCTTTCTGCTTATCGGCCGACTGCTGAAGGAGAAAGGGGTCTATGACTTTGTCGAGGCGGCTCGTATCTTCAAGCGCAAAGGCGCGCGGGCAAACTTCATAATTCTTGGCGATGTCGATGTCAATCCCGGGTCCATCCGGCCTGAAGAGGTTGCTGAATGGGTAAAGGAAGGAATTGTTGAATGGCCGGGCCACGTGCCGGATATTCGGCCATGGGTTGCAAAGAGTAGCGTGTTTGTTTTGCCCTCTTACCGTGAAGGTCTGCCCCGTAGCACACAGGAACTGATGGCAATGAGCCGTCCCGTGATTACGACGGATGTGCCGGGTTGTCGGGAGACGGTGGTCGACGGGATTAACGGTTTCAAGGTGCCGGTGCGAAGCCCATCGGCACTAGCGGATGCGATGATGCGCTTCGCTGACAATCCTGAACTCATTTCTTCAATGGGCAAGGCAAGCCGTGAAATTGCGGTTGAAAAATTCGATGTTGTAAAGGTCAACGCAACGATTCTCGCGGCGATAGGACTTCAAGGAGAGCCTGCAAAGATTAAGAGCGGCGAAACTGTTCTTATGGTCGCGAGTTTTGCCGACTCCCTCATCAAGTTCCGCGGCGAACTATTGCTTTCGTTGATTCGACGGGGAGCTGAAGTGCATATTGCTGTTCCGAATTTGCAGCAGGCCCCTGAGATACGATCGCAGTTGAGTGTAATGGGCTGCATATGTCATGAGACCCAGATGGCTCGGAATGGAACGAATCCTGTTTCCGACACCTGGACTCTGCTCTCGTTGATCGGTTTAATGCGCAAGGTCAGGCCAACCCATGTACTTGCATACACCATCAAGCCGGTGATCTATGGGATGCTGGCTGCAAAAATTAGCGGTGTGCCCAATCGAACCGCTTTGATCTCCGGCCTTGGCCATGCTTTTGCAACCCGGGCCAAAGGATTCAGCCTTTTACGGTTGGTGCAGGAATGCCTCTATCGAATTTCGCTGGCGTACGCGACCCGAGTGGTTTTCCAGAACCCGGATGACAAGCAATATTTTGTCGAGAATTCCTTAGTGAAGTTGTCTCGCACCGCATTGGTCAATGGGTCGGGTGTGCCGTTGCAGGAGTTCACGCAGCAGTTACTGCCGCCGGTAGAAAAGATCCATTTTCTGCTGGTCGCACGTTTGATGCGGGACAAAGGCATCTATGAATACATTGAAGCGGCGAGGGAAGTAAGAAAGGCCTATCCCAATGCAGTCTTCAATCTGGTTGGCTGGATCGATTCGAATCCTTCCTCCATTGCGCAACATGAGCTTCAGCAATGGCAAGATGAGGGGCTCATCGAGTTCCATGGCCGCTTGGCTGATGTGCGCTCGGCTCTCGCTAGCTGCCACGTCTTTGTGTTGCCATCGTATCGTGAGGGCACTCCGCGCTCCGTTCTGGAGGCAATGGCCACCGGACGCGCCATCATCACTACCGATGCGCCTGGATGCAGAGAAACTGTACGTCATGGCGTGAACGGCTTGCTGGTACCGGTTGCAGATGCCCCGGCCTTGGCCGCAGCGATGGTTCAACTGCTGGGAGATACGGCGGAAATACAGCGCATGGGCCAGCGCAGCCGCGATATCGCAGAGCGAAAATACGATGTGAAGTTCGTCAACATTGAAATGTTGGCCAATATGGGGTTGGAACCTTAAATGAAGCGCTTATTAGATATCGTCGTTGCAGGCATCGCATTGATTTTGCTTGCACCTCTTCTTGTACTAATTGCTGTCCTGGTCGCAGTCAAATTGGGCCGGCCAGTCCTGTTTCGTCAGCCACGACCGGGCCTCGATGGAAAAGTGTTCCGGTTGATGAAGTTCCGCACCATGACCGATGAACGCGATGCGACGGGCGCGCTGCTGCCAGACTCCGTCCGCTTGACCCCGTTTGGCAGGCGCCTGAGGCAGTCAAGTCTCGATGAGCTGCCAAGCCTGATCAATGTATTGCGGGGAGATTTGAGCCTTGTCGGCCCACGGCCCTTGCTTGTTGAATATTTACCTCTTTATACGCCGCAGCAAGCGCGTCGTCACGAGGTACGCCCCGGCATTACAGGCTGGGCACAGGTGAACGGTCGTAATGCGATCAGTTGGGAACAAAAATTTGAATACGATGTTTGGTACGTAGAAAACCGTTCGTTCGCGCTTGATGTGCGCATCTTGTGGATGACGGTCGGGAAAGTACTTAACCGCGATGGGATCAGCGCCGCAGGCGAAGCGACGATGGGCCGATTTGTCGGCAGTCCAGAAGCTGCGGGAATTGTAGGAAAGGAAGAATAAATGCAATTGAATGAAAAAAAGCTGGGTGCCCCGGCACCATGGCCGTTGTATGCGGAAGACGAAGTTGCTGCAGTCACTGAAATTCTGCAGTCCGGCAAAGTCAATTATTGGACTGGCGATGTTGGTCGCGAGTTCGAGCGCCAATATGCGCGGCACGCTGGAACAAAGCATGCGGTAGCTGTCGCCAACGGCACCGTAGCTTTGGAGCTTGCCTTGTACGCCTTTGGCATTGGCGATGGCGCTGAGGTGATTACTCCAAGCCGCACCTATATCGCGTCGGCCAGCTGTGTAGCATTGCGCGGCGGCGTGCCTGTCGTGGTGGACGTTGACCCCGTGTCGCAAACTATTGCACCGGCTAGCATCCGTGCGGCGATCACTCCGCGAACCAAGGCGATTATTGCGGTTCATTTGGCAGGCTGGCCGTGCGACATGGACGCCATCATGGAAATCGCAGCTGAACATAATCTTGTTGTGATCGAGGATTGCGCGCAGGCACACGGCGCCACCTACAAAGGCCGGCCAGTCGGCTCTCTGGGCCACGCTGCAGCATTCTCGTTCTGTCAGGACAAAATCCTGACGACTGGCGGGGAAGGTGGTATGTTCACCACCGACGATACTGCTGCATGGGAGCGCGCCTGGGCGTATAAGGACATCGGCCGCAGCTACGATGCCGTCTATCGTCGTGAGCACCCTCCCGGCTTCCGCTGGCTGACCGACTCCTTCGGTACCAACTGGCGCTTGACCGAAATGCAGTCGGCGATCGGCCTACGGCAATTGAAAAAGTTGGAAGAATGGACGGCCCTACGCCGTCGGAATGCTGAGATTCTTACCAATGCAATGCAAGATCTGCCGGTAGTGCGCCTCGAAGTGCCGCCGAGCGACATTGGCCATGCGTACTACAAGTACTATGCATTCGTTCGCCCGGACCAGTTGCGCGCAGGATGGAGCCGCGACCGGATCATCGAGGAACTATGCGCGCTCGGTGTTCCTGCATTCAGCGGTTCCTGCAGTGAAATCTATTTGGAAAAGGCATTCGACGGTAATCCTGGTAAGCCGCAAGGGCGACTGCCGGTGGCAAAGGAGCTTGGCGAGACCAGTTTGATGTTCGTTGTCCATCCGACGCTGACGCTTGAATGGGTCGAACAGGCTGCCAGTTTTATCCGCAGCGTTCTGCAATCCGCGACTTCGGAGGGGTGAATCATGCAGCCAATCGTGATTTTTGGCGCGGGCGGCTTCGGACGCGAAGTCCTTCAGCTTATTCGCGACATCAACCGGGTCAGCCCCCAGTGGGAGTGCCTCGGTTTCCTGAGCGATGCAACGGGTTCGCAGGAGACGGTAGCCGGGCTTCCGGTGTTGGGCGGGATCGATTGGCTGGCCGGGCGGCCTGAAGTTTCCGTCGTGGTTGCAATCGGAAATTCGGTAGCGCGTCGCCGGGTCGTCGGCGCCATTCAAGCGAGATGCAATAATGCCTTCCCTGCTTTGGTACACCCTCGCGCATGGGTGGGCGATTACGTTGAAATGGGACCAGGCAGCATTATTTGTGCTGGTAGCCTGGTCACGACGGATATTTCGCTGGGCCAGCATGTGCACGTGAACATTGGTTCGACAATTGGCCACGACGCGACACTGGCGGATTATGTGACTCTAAACCCCAGCGTGAATGTCTCGGGCAACGTGCATTTGCGGGAAGGCTGCCAGGTCGGCACTGGCAGCGTATTGATTCCAGGTTGTGAAGTCGGGAATTGGTCAATTCTGGGTGCTGGCGCCATCGTAACGCAGTCGATTGACGCCAACGTGACTGCGGTCGGTGCACCGGCGCGGCCGATCAAGCAACGTGCTTCGGGCTGGCACCTGGAAAACTGAAAAGATCCTTGCGGATTGACGGGGAAAGCCGAAATCGACACTTGTTTTGATTTGCGGCTTTCGCCCCGCTCCCCCGTCGAATGAATAAGTTAAGCCAGTTCTTCAGCCTGCTCTTCATCTGCGACCGAGCGCTCGCACCAGATCAGGTCGGAAATTTCGCTGCTCGGTTGATACTCCTTGACGATCTTGGTCAGCATGGCGCGGATCGTTTCCTGGTCGTCCCGGTTGCATGCGTCATCGAGCTGTTTCAGCATCACTTCCAGGAAGCGCCAGTCAATTTCATTCTCCTCCGCGCGCATGATCAGCGGGTGAGTGGTGCCGGATACATTTCCGCCGCCAATCAGCAGTTCTTCATACAGCTTTTCGCCGGGACGCAAGCCAACGTACTCGATTTCGATGGTGCCATGCGGCGTGGCCGGCGCTTTGACTTCTTTCCCGCTCAGGTGAATCATGCGTTTCGCCAAGTCGGCGATGCGTACCGGCTCTCCCATATCGAGCACGAAGACGTCGCCGCCAATGCCCATGGAACCAGCCTGGATGACCAGTTGCGCTGCCTCCGGAATGGTCATGAAATAACGCGTGATTTCGGGGTGGGTGAGGGTGACAGGACCACCTGCGGCGATCTGCTTGCGGAACAGTGGTACCACTGATCCGGAGGAACCTAGTACATTTCCGAAGCGGACCATGCAAAAGCGGGTAGCGCTGCCTTGGCGCGCGAACGCCTGAAGCACCAGTTCTGCCAGGCGCTTGGTGGCGCCCATCACATTGGTTGGGCGAACGGCTTTGTCGGTTGAGACGAGAACAAAGCATTTCACCTTGGCCGCCATCGCCGCACGCGCCATTTTCAGCGTGCCAAAGGCGTTATTGCGGATGCCTTCAACCGGATTGAATTCAACCAGTGGAACGTGTTTGTAGGCGGCCGCGTGATATACCGTGTCGATTTCGAAGGTCGAGAGGATGCGAAAACATTTCTCGTAGTCCTGCACTGAGCCGATGAAGGGTACGATTTCAACCTGCAGCTGCAGCGAGGCGCGCATGTTCTGCAGTTCCTGATCGATCGAATACAGGGCAAACTCGGAAAGATCAAGCAGCACAAGGCGCGACGGTGCGAGGCGCAGGATCTGACGGCACAGTTCGGAACCGATGGAGCCGCCGGCGCCACTAACCATGACGGCTTTGCCGGTGATGCAGCCGGCCAGCAGGTCAGGATGCGGCTCCACGGAATCTCGTCCCAGCAAGTCCTCCACATCTACCTGGCGCACGTCCTGCACCTTGGACAGGCCGCGGATAATGTTGCCGATCGGCGGAGTCACCTTTACATTGAGTTTCAGCGCTGCGAGGCGATCCAGGATCTCACTTTGGCGTTGACGGGTCAGCGACGGAATGGCCAGCAGCACGGTGTCAATGCCGTTCAGCGCGGTCACATGGGCAAGCTGGTTCGACGAGTAGACCTTGATCCCGCCGATAGTGGTGCGCTTAAGTTGCGGATTGTCGTCGATGAAAATTACAGGTTCGTAGTCATGGCTGGATTGCAGTGCGGCGGCCAACATATGGCCAGCTTTGCCTGCGCCGTAAATTGCTACGCGTTTGCGGCTTGGTCCGGTAGTAGCGCTGATGAACAGGCCGCGTGCAATAAAGCGGCTGGTCAACATGTACAGAACCGCATTCACCCAGTAGATCAGGAAGACGGTGTTAGAAGTTGGCAAATCGAGGACGCGCTGTACCACTTCGGCCATCAGAATCACCGAAAGGGTTGTGCCGAGCATCACCGTGCCAATAATGCGCTGGTCAATGTAGCGCACCACGGCGCGGTATAAACCGCACATGGCAAATACCGGAATCGCGGTCATCGGGACTGCCAACGCCCAACTGCCAAAGCCCTCGAGCTCCTGGGGCCGCAGGGTATCGACATGCAGTGCGAGCGCGCAATAGAACATCAATGGCAGGAATACCAGATCCAGCGTGGCGGCGATCAGTTGCTTATAGATGCGAGGCAGGCCGAGGAAGATGTATTTCATTCGAGTTGATTGCGCTAGGGAAAGGGCCAGCTAATTGGCATCCGGCGCTGAAGATTGCCGCGGTAAGCAGCAGCTTGCCTGGCATATTGAAGACATAATTTAATAGTATTTTAACGTGTTTTCCACTTAGGAATCAATTTCAAAAAGTAACTACTAAGGGAGATACTTAGGAGATTTCCAATAATAATTAATTATCTCTTCCATTTTTAAGTTGTCCAAGTTGCACGACTGTCCGCGTGGTTTTTTTTGAACAGAGGGTGAAATGCCCGACTGTTCACGGCATGTCCTCACTCTGGCGCGCAGCATAATCCAGGCTGTCAGGTACCGGCCGGCGGTACCTCCTGGAGCATGCAATGGCTGAAGACAGCGACGCAGAAAAGACAGAACCCGCGTCACAGAGGCGCCTCGAGCAGGCGCGTGAGGAAGGGGACGTACCCAGGTCACGCGAAGTGGCCACCTTTACCGTGCTGATGGCGGCGGGCGCCGGCCTGTGGATGACCGGCTCCGGCCTGGTGCGCGAGTTGAGCCGCATGCTTATCTCCGGCCTGTCGCTCACGCGCGAGCAAGTCTTCAATCCCGATGTACTGGTAACCCGTATCCTGGTCGACGTGGTGAACGTCATGCTGGCCTGCCTGCCGATCGGCGTGGCGGTGATGGTGGTGGCGCTGGCGTCGCCGCTGCTGGTGGGCGGCTGGCTGTTCTCGGCCAAGGCTTTTACTCCCAACTTCATGAAGCTGAATCCCATGACGGGGCTTGGCAATATGTTTTCCACCAATTCGCTGGTGGAACTGGTCAAGGCGATCATCAAGTCGGTCATCGTGGGCGTCGTGGCCTGGATGGTCATTTCGCGCCAGCAGCAGGAAGCCATCGGTCTGATGAACGAGCCGCTGCACATGGGCAGCGTGCACGTGCTGAACATGCTGGGCTTCAGCTTCATGGTGATCGTCGGTGCGCTCGGCTTCATCGCCGCCATCGATGCGCCGTACCAGATGTGGCATTACGCGAACAAGCTGAAGATGACGCGCCAGGAGCTGATCCAGGAATCCAAGGAATCGGACGGCAACCCCCAGATCAAGGGCAAGATCCGCCAGCTGCAGCGCGAAATGGCGAAGAAACGCATGATGCAGGAAGTGCCGACGGCCGACGTCGTGGTGACCAACCCAACCCACTATGCGGTGGCGCTGAAATACGCCGAAGGGGCGAAGGGCGCGCCGCGCGTGGTGGCCAAGGGCACCGACGAAGTGGCGGCCAAGATCCGCGAGCTGGCCAAGGAGCACCGCGTCGCCATCCTGGAGGCGCCGCCGCTGGCGCGTGCGCTGCACAAGCACACCGACATCGGCGACGAGATCCCGCCGCGCCTGTACGCCGCCGTGGCGGAAGTGCTGGCCTATGTCTACCAGATTAAGGCCTATCGTCCTGGCCTGCGCTACCCGGACCGTCCTTCCAAACTGGATGTGCCGGACGATATGGATCCACTGAACAAGCAACAATAACGGAGCAAGAGAATGAACGCGTTGAACATGCCGCCATGGATGAGGGGAATCGCCGGTAACGGGCAAGCCCTGGCTGCGCCGATCCTGATCATCATGCTGCTGGCGATGATGATCCTGCCTTTGCCGTCGTTCGTGCTCGACCTGTTCTTCAGCTTCAATATCGCGCTGTCCATCATCGTGCTGCTGACCAGCCTTTACACGGTCAAGCCGCTCGATTTCATGGCTTTCCCTACGGTGCTGCTGGTGTCGACCATGCTGCGCCTGTCGTTGAACGTGGCGTCCACCCGCGTGGTGCTGACCGAGGGCCATACCGGTCCGGATGCGGCGGGTAAGGTGATCGAGGCTTTCGGCCACTTCCTGATCGGCGGTAATTACACGGTCGGTATCGTGGTGTTCGTGATCCTGACCATCATTAACTTCGTCGTGGTGACCAAGGGTGCGGGCCGCATCGCTGAAGTGGGCGCGCGTTTCGCCCTGGATGCAATGCCTGGCAAGCAGATGGCGATCGACGCCGACCTGAATGCCGGCCTGATCGGCGAGCCGGAAGCGAAGCGCCGCCGTAACGAGGTGGCGCAGGAGGCGGAATTCTACGGCGCCATGGACGGTGCTTCCAAATACGTACGCGGCGACGCGGTGGCGGGCATCCTGGTTACCGTGATCAACGTGGTGGGCGGCCTGCTGGTGGGCATGATCCAGCACGATATGGGCTTTGCCGATGCGCTGAAAAACTATGTGCTGCTGGCGATTGGTGACGGCCTGGTGGCCCAGATTCCTTCCCTGGTGATTTCGATTGCTGCCGGTATCGTGGTGTCGCGCGTGGCTTCGGAAACCGATATCGGTACCCAGGTGATCAGCCAGTTGTTCGCCAAGCCGCAGGTGCTGTTCATCACCGGCGGCATTATCGGCGGCCTGGGCCTGATTCCGGGCATGCCTAACCTGGTGTTCATCCTGCTGGCGTCGGCCCTGATCGGTTCCGGCTACATGCTGCAGAAGCAGGCCAAGGAGAAGGCGGAAGTCGCTGCGGCGCGCGAGGCGGCGGGGCCGGGTGGCGGCGGTGGCGCGGCTGCGGCGGCGGGGCAGGCGGCACCCGAGCAGGAAGAAGCGACCTGGCAGGACGTGCTGGCGGTCGATACCCTGGGCCTGGAAGTCGGCTATCGCCTGATTCCGCTGGTGGACAAGACCCAGGGCGGCGAGCTGCTCAAGCGCATCAAGGGCATTCGCAAGAAGTTTGCGCAGGAGGTGGGCTTCCTGGCGCCGCCGGTGCATATCCGCGATAACCTGGAACTCAAGCCTTCCGCTTACCGCATCGCGCTGAAGGGCGTGGAGGTGGGCACCGGCGAGGCGTTCAATGGGCAGTACCTGGCCATCAACCCTGGCATGGCGAGCGGTACGCTGCCGGGCATGGTCACGACCGATCCCGCTTTCGGCCTGCCGGCGATCTGGATCGATGCTTCGCTGCGCGACCAGGCTACGGGCATGGGCTATACCGTGGTCGATGCTGGCACTGTGGTGGCGACTCACCTGAACCATGTGATCACCTCGCATGCGTCCGAGCTTCTGGGACGGGCGGAGGTGCAGGCGCTGCTCGACCACCTGGAGAAGGAGGCGCCGAAGCTGGTGGAGGATCTGGTGCCGAAGATGCTGTCCTTGTCGACCTTGCAGAAGGTGCTGCAGAACCTGCTGGCGGAGGGAGTGCATATCCGCGATATGCGGACCATTATCGAGACGCTGGCGGAGTTTACGCCGCAGACCCAGGATCCGAATGAGTTGACGGCGCAGGTGCGCGTGGCGCTGGGCAGGGCGATTGTGCAGCAGCTGTTCCCGGGCAGTGGGGAGTTGTCGGTGATGACGCTGGATAATCGTCTGGAGCGGCTGCTGATGCAGGCGATGGCGAGCGGCGGGACGGATGCTGCGGGGATCGAGCCGGGGCTGGCGGATACCATCGCGCAGCAGGCTGCGGCGGCGACGCAGCAGCAGGAGGCGTTGGGTGTGACGCCGGTGTTGCTGGTGCCGGGGGCTTTGCGGCCTTTGCTGTCCAAGTTTTTGCGGCGCGCCTTGCCGCAGTTGAAGGTGCTGTCGCATGCGGAGATTCCGGAGTCGAAGACGATCAGGGTGACGGCGCTGGTTGGTGCGCAGTAAAACCCGTCAACCTGGGTCAGACCCAAGGGTCTGACCCTCAACGGTCTTGAAGCCGCAGGGCTGGTTCTAAGCTTTTGACTTTGGACGTAAATCAGGGGCCTGCAACCAACCCCGTTGGCCGCGAGATCATTCAGGGTCAGACCCTGCGGGTCTGACCCAGGTTTACCGGGTTTGGATTAAGAGGGCATTTCCCAAGCTATTCCATCGATTGTTACCCCCACGCATCGTCAATAATCTGACCATGTGCGAAATAATCAGCAGGAGCCGCTGGAAATGAACGTCAAAAAATTTACCGCCCCAACATCCCGCGAAGCGCTGCGCAAAGTACGCGAGGCGCTCGGTCCGGATGCGGTGATCCTCTCCAACCGCGCAGTCGACGGCACGGTCGAAATCCTGGCCCTGGCCGGCGACGATGCCGCCGCGCTGGCCCCGCACTCCTCCGATTCCCCGATGTCCGCGCCGGCGCCGCAGCTGGACCTGGCGCCCGCCGCGCCAGCCAAGGAAGCCGCACCATCGCTGCTGTCCCAGCCGGCCGCACCGGTAGTCCGCGCCACCCCGCGCCCGGCGCAATCCGTGCCGCCGGCCCCGGCCCCGGCCCCGGCCCAGGCTATCGACATGGACCGCATTTCCACCCTGGTCGCCGAAGCCGTCGCCAGCGCCAAAGCCAGTGCCGCCGCCGAAATGACCAGCATGATGAGCGAACTGCGCGCCATGCGCGGCATGATGGAAACCCAGCTGAATGAACTGGCCTTCGCCAATACGCAGCAGCGCGAGCCGCACAAGACCGTGGTCCTGCGCGAACTGCTGGCCGCCGGCTTCTCCGCCAGCCTGGCGCGCTACCTGACCGACAAGCTCCCCGCCACCCGCGACGGCGCCGAAGCCCTGCAATGGATCCGCACCGTCCTGGCCCGCAACATCAACGCCATGAACAACGAAGACGCGCTGCTGGAGCAGGGCGGCGTGTTCGCCCTGGTGGGACCGACCGGCGTCGGCAAGACCACCACCACCGCCAAGCTGGCCGCGCGCTGCGTGATGCGCCACGGTCCGGAAAAGCTGGCCCTGATCACCACCGACGCCTACCGTATCGGCGCCCACGAACAGCTGCGCATCTACGGCAAGATCCTGGGCGTGATGGTGCACTCGGTGAAGGACGAGGCGGACCTGCGCATCGCCCTCAACGAACTGCGCAACAAGCACACCGTGCTGATTGATACCGTTGGTGTCAGCCAGCGTGACCAGATGGTGGCCGAGCAGGTCGCCATGCTGCAGGGCGTGGGCACCAACGTGCAGCGCATCCTCTGCATGAACGCCACCTCGACCCAGGAAACCCTGGCCGAAGTGGTGCGCGCCTACCAGGGCAGCGGCCTGGCCGGCGCCATCGTCACCAAGCTGGACGAAGCAGCCTCCATCGGTTCCGCGCTGGATGTGGTGATCCGCCACAAGCTGCGCCTGTTCTACGCGTCCAACGGCCAGCGCGTGCCGGAAGACCTGCACCTGGCCGATCCGGCTGCGCTGGTGGAGCGCGCCTTCGCTGGCCAGTCCGCCCCGAAATACGGCGACGCCGAACTGCCTTTGCTGGTAGCCGGCGCTCACGACCCAATGCTGCGCGAGGTACGCCTTGGCTAATTTCGACTTCGACCAGGCCGAAGGCCTGCGCCGGATGCTGGCCGGTCCCCGGCCACGCATCGTCACCTTCCTGTCGGCCACGCCGCAGGACGACAAAGGCGCCATGCTGGTGAACCTGGGCGCTTCGCTGTCGCAGGCCGGCAACGATGTACTGGTCGTCGACGCCTGCGCCAGCGCCCATGGCGTGGTGTCCCGCCTGGGCCTGGACCACGGCACCAGCCTGCTCGACGTGGCGCGCCAGCGCTGCGGCCTGAACCAGGTGCTGCATGCTGCACCGCAAGGTTTCAACGTGGTGTCCATGACCCGGGGCGAAGCGCGCCGCGGGCCGGACGAAGGGCGCCGCTTGGCCAAGGCCTTCGGCGTGCTGGCCAGCCAGGCAGGCATCGTGCTGGTGGACGGCGAATTCGACGGCGAAGCCTTCCCCGTGCCGCTGATGGCCAGTTCCGAAATCGTGGTGCAGGTGTCGAACAGCGCCACTTCCATCAAGAATGCTTATATGATGATCAAGCGGCTCAACCATGAACTGGGCCGCCGCCCCTTTGGCATCCTGGTCACCGGCGCTTCGGAGGCCGAAGCAAGGGTGGTTTACGATAATATGGCAACTGCGGCAAGCCGTTACCTGGCAGTCAACCTCGTTTCCATGGGGTCTGTCCCGGCCGACGAATACCTGCAGCGTGCAGCCCGGCTGGGGCGTGCGGTGGTGGACGCCTTCCCATTGGCCGGGGCTTCAGTGGCCTTCCGCCAGCTGGCAGGGCGTTTTGCGATGGGGAGCTGCAACCATTTTAGAGCCTGAAAAGAATTAGAACCTTTATGTACACGGTCAAAGGGAAGGTGGACAAGGATTCCTTGCTGACGGAGCACATGCCGTTGGTCAAGCGCCTGGCCCACCATATGAAGGCAAAATTGCCGCCCAGTGTGGAAGTGGATGACCTGGTACAGGCCGGCATGATCGGCTTGCTCGACGCTATTAACAGGTATGAAGAAACGCAAGGCGCCCAGTTCGAGACTTACGCGGTGATGCGCATCCGCGGCGCCATGCTCGATGAATTGCGCTCCTCCGACTGGATGCCGCGCTCGATGCGGCAGGACATGCGGAAAATTGAAAATGCGATGGCCACGCTGCAGCAGCGCCTGGGCCGCCCGCCGACCGAATCCGAGGTGGCGAAATCGCTCAAGCTGTCGCTGGCCGATTACCAGGAAATGCTGTCCGAAGGCGGCGGCCACCAGCTGGTGTATTACGAAGATTTTCACGAGGAAGACGGCAACGACAGCTTCCTCGACCGCTACGCCCATGATGATGATGCCGATCCGCTGCGCGCGCTGCTCGACACCGACTTCCGCCAGGCTGTGATCGATGCGATTGATGCGCTGCCACCACGTGAGAAAATGCTGATGGGCCTTTACTACGAGGAAGAGCTGAACCTGAAGGAGATCGGCGCCGTGATGGGCGTATCCGAATCTCGCGTATCGCAATTGCACACACAAGCCGTGGCGCGCCTGCGTGCCTCGCTGCGGGAGCAGGCATGGACTGGTCCAGCGTAGCCGGCGTCCTGCTGGCGCTGGCCGGCCTGATCGTCGGCCAGGGGCTGGAAGGCGGCAAGCTGACTTCCTTGCTGCAGCCGGCGGCATTCGCCATCGTGGTGATCGGCACGTTCGGCGCAGTCATGCTGCAGACCCGCGTGCCGACCCTGCGCCGTGGCTTGACCATGGTGCGCTGGGTCTTCCAACCGCCGCCGGACAACCGCGCCCAATTGGCGCGCGATATCAATAACTGGAGCATGCTGGCCCGCCGCGACGGGCTGCTGGCGCTGGAGCGCCCTATGCTCGGCGCCAAGGACAAATTCGTCGCCAAGGGCTTGCGCATGATCGTGGACGGCATCAATCCGGACAAGATGCGCCAGATGCTGGACATGGAAATCACCGCCTTCGAAACGGCGGAACGCCAGGCGGTGCGGATCTGGGAATCGGCGGCGGGGTATTCGCCCACCATCGGCATCCTGGGCGCGGTATTGGGCCTGATCCATGTGATGGAAAACCTGACCGATCCTAACAAGCTGGGCTCCGGCATTGCGGTGGCGTTTGTGTCCACCATTTACGGCGTCGGCCTGGCCAACCTGTTCTTCTACCCGATCGCCAACAAGCTCAAGACCATCGTTACGCGCCAGGTCTACCTGCAGGAGATTACCGCCGCCGTGATGTACGACATTGCCACCGGCGACTTCACCCGTGTTATCGACGAGCGTATTGCGACCCTGATGCGGGAGCCGTGACATGCAATACCGCCGCGCACGCCGCAAGTTCGATGACGATCCGGAGAACCACGAGCGCTGGCTGATTTCCTATGCCGACTTCATTACGCTGCTGTTCGCCTTCTTTGTGGTGATGTATGCGGTGTCCTCGGTCAACCTGGGCAAATACAAGGTGTTTTCCGATGCTTTGGGCGATGCGTTCGGCGGGGCCGGTTCCGCCGCGCCGACCAATACCGAGGTTCAGAGCCTGCCGATTCCCAATCCCGCTACCCGCAAGCGCAACGAGGCGATCAGGAAGGAAAAGGAGCAGATGACGCGCCTGGCCAAGGACCTGGCGAGCACGCTGGCGCCCTTGGTCAAGGAGGGCAAGGTGCGGGTGACGCAGAATAGCCGCGGGGTGAGCGTGGAGATCAATGCCTCGGTTCTTTTCCGGGCTGGGGACGCGAGCCTGACCGAGGAGTCGCGCGAGGCGCTGACGGCGGTGGCTTCCTTGCTCAAGGATGATACGCATGCGGTGCAGGTGGAGGGGCATACGGATAATGTGCCGATCAGGAATGCGGCGTATCCGTCGAACTGGGAGTTGTCGGCGGTACGGGCGGGGACTGTTGTGCGGCTGTTTATTGAGTCGGGCGTCAAGCCTTCGCGCATGACGGCGGTGGGGCATGCGGACAATGAGCCGGTGGCGCCGAATACGGATGCCGAGTCGCGGGCGCGGAATCGGCGGGTGGCGGTGACGATTTTGTCGGGGATTCCGGATCCTTCGACTGAGATTCCAAACCCTTAGACCCGGTAAACCTGGGTCTGACCCAAGGGTCAGA
>JBCNPK010000017.1:0-109183 GCA_039593355.1 Pseudoduganella sp. | reverse complement strand
TGCTGGAGCCCATCGGCCATATCCCACCAGCCGAAGCTGAGATGAACTATTATCGTCAATTATCGAGTCAAGCCATCCCGGCATGACTCAAACCAAGGCGCCTCTCATAATCCCGGTCCGGTTCATAGGGCTGAACAGCAGCTTGTTGTTGGTGTTTTGGATCACTTATGTGATTGGTTGGCCTTTGTGCTGCCCTCTCCACCGGACATGGACGTAGCCGAGAAAGTGCGTAGCGAGCGGCGCGAGATTTTTTTCCGCGACCTGCCGACGAAGTTCTCTTCGCGGAGTCGCGCCCAGCTTACAAAACTCATGGACGAGAAGCATGCGGGTGTCGTCCATTGTCCAGCCTGTGGGACTGGCCACTTGCGGTGCAAGGAAGGCAAAAAGGGACGCTTGTTCTGGTACTGCAGCAATTGGAATGCGGTGCCCGAGCCGTGTGGTGCCACATTTGCCGATGATTTGGGTCAGCCAGCTACTGCTGACGGTTCAATTGGTTAAGCTCAGGAAAGAAGGAGATCGATGTGAAGCAAGACGTTCTTGAGATGTTCAGAGTGGCGGTGTCCAGGTTGTCAGAGGCAACTGCCGTGAAGCATGAATTAGACGCTACGCTCGCTAGCCGTGGAGGTGGACCTGTGCGTTATGTTCTGGAGTTAGATGACCGACCATTCTTGGCCTGGCGCGACGAGGACACGGCAGTAGTTGTTGTAACTCCGCTGGAGAGATGGGATCTCGACAACTGGATTTATTTGGAGGATGAGTCTGAGCGAATCCCAGTGCTGTCGTTCCGAGAGATCAATGGGCCGACATTCCTGAAGATGGCAGCACAGGCGATTGCGGCGCCAGTGCTGCCTGCCATAAATTCTATTTGAGAGAGATTCTATGACTTCGAAACGATACATCAAGATTGCTGTCTTGTTCCAGCAGAAAGTGGAAGAGAGGAATTAGGCAATGTATTACCCCATCTATATTCAGAACAAAACGCCAGGCAACCCGCTTGTAATTTCTCTACCTGGGCTTCGAAGGCCGATTAGCGTTAGCTCGATTTCGGAAGTTCCTGAGAGAGTTCAAGCAGTTTGCTCCCGGCGGAAGCGGAAAATGCCAGTGCCACCAAAGAATCTAAAGGATTTTGCCTCGACTAGAGGGCTTGAAGGAGGTTGGTGGTTCTGGACTCTTCTCGATGTAGATGAGTAGCCAGCGCTTCGGTAGGTAAAAGGCGCTCGTCGCGGTTGGCGCTGCGCCTTGGCCTGCTTGGCTGCCGCTGTTGATTGGCTGTGTCACCAGACACAGCCAATCAGTAGAATTTCAAGATGCCAAGATGCGACGCATGAAAACATGTTGGTGCGCAAACTGCCCTTATTTATTTGTAGGACTCGCGGTCTCGCGCTCTGCGTCGGCCGCTTCACATATCTCCTGGCGCCCCACAAGCAACCGGGACTAACCGCTCATCTAAGTTATGACGCTCGGACAGCAATTGAAGTGGACTTCGTTGCAAATTTCACGGCCTCAATCGGCGAACAGGCGTTTCCGGTTTCGAACCGCTTTGCGTCACATCAAGTTCGTCTTGCAGCAATTCCTCAACAAAGGACGTCATGAACTCAAGACTCGCGGAAGCTTTGTAAAGTGTTCCATCAACCAAAATTTCATACGTCTTGCCATCTGGATTCAAAGTTACCGTCACAACTGCGTTGCGCGTGTGTACTACCGAAACTTCACCAATTGCGACCGGAATCTTAAAGTTCGCCATGTAATTTTTTCTCCTGTTCGGCAAAAGAGCCATATCATTTCACTAGCTTGAGTTGTGCGGGTTTTTTTTGACCCGCACTAGGTATTCCTGAGGAATCTTGTCTATCTGGGACCACCCCCATTTTTAGCAAGCCATACGTAAGTTCATCGATCTCGTAGGACGACACTCGCAGATCTTGTGCGATATCAGCGCGTCCGAGATTCTCACTGCGAAGAGAGCTAAAGACCTTCTCTAGAAGCAGCGACGTTTCCCTTTGCATACTTTCAGGTTCACTTGTCCGAAATCCTGCCTGTGCAATTTGAATGCAAAGGTTTCTATTGATCCACTCGGTCGTCAATCCCACAGATCGCAATCGATAGTTCAACGCAGCAACCGAAACGCCCCAATGCTTCTTCGCCCGTATCAAAGTATCCAAAGTTGGGAAACGAAGGCCTGTGGCCAGTACGCTCTTCATCGGCATAAGAAATGCTGATCCAAAAGCGTTCGCTTCCTTCTCAGCTTCCGATCCATGTGGTTGGCCATGACGATGCATCACCAGATGGCCTAGTTCGTGAGCAGCATCGAATCGACTGTGCTCCGCACTCTTCAACGTGTTCAGGAACACATAGGGAATACCGTTCCACCACATCGAAAACGCATCGACTTCTTTCGCGTCGATCGACAGCGAAAATACACGCACCCCTTTGGACTCCATGAGATGCACCAAGTTCTTAACTGGCGATTCCCCAAGTCCCCAATGGCGACGCAACGCTTCGGCTGCCGCTTCCGGGCCAATGTCACGACCGAGCTCGGGAAGATCAGGTTCGGGAAGGTTGAAGCGCTCTTCAATCCATTCATTTACTTGCACAGCAATCGCACCCGCTCCAAGCGCAACGTTCTTTAACGTCGCGCTCATCTTGCTCATCGCACGAAAGCTGACTGCATCAGAGTCAATCTCCTCTACGGCATCCTCTTCAAAGAAGAAGTCCTCCGGAAATCGCAGCAGCTGAGCTAAGACTCGAAGCCGCTCCGCATCCGGAGGAAATTCACCTGTTTCATATGCGGTAATCGAGCGCGGGGTAAGTCCAGCCTGCTTAGCCAGATCTGCCTTCTTCAGGCCGCGTCGATTACGTGCAAAAGTCAGTCTTGAAGGATTAAATGCTGCGGAGTCTTGATTACCCTTTCCTTTCGACAGATACGTCAAATTCGGGGCCATCGTCATCTCCAAAGTTAATCTGAGTTCCATCCAGCGGAATCGCTGGAAAAATAATCCGTTCCTGCCATGAGCGGATTTTCCCGCCCACCATCTTCAAAGGCAGCGAAAGTTCGAAGCGCACTTCGTTTTGCGCAACATGGTAGAGGAGGATCCACATGATGTGCCGAGAATCTTCGGTCGTGGTCGGCAGAATTGGGATATCCTCCGCTTGGAACAAGGACAGCTGGCGCACATTTACCGCAACTGCCTGTTCGGTGCTAGCGCCTTTGGGCGCACGGTTAGACGGAATGCCTGTCGTACCGGTTTCACGGTCACCTGTCTGCACTGCGATCGACAGGCCGCGCTCGTCATGGGCACAAAGCGGGAAATTATTCTCGTCCGTAGGCACCCAGCCTAGCGGCACAATCACGTCACGCAGCGCACGTACAGTCTCGGCCCATTGTGCGTATCCGGGGTAAGTCTTCGGATGATGCGCAGTACCAGTAGCCCTGGCATGCACGCCGGACATGATGACATCTTGCATCTGATCCAACCTCAAACCAAATAGCTCTTCAAGCCGTGAAACCTCGGTACTATTTTGCTGCTGATGCTGCGTGCTCATAGATTTCCCCAAAGTGTTTACTTCCTGAATTTTAACCTCAAATGAGGTGAAAAAACAAGAAGTGACAATTGTGGGATTATTTCAGCGCGGATGCGACTGGCGACGGCTTGATGAGCACATAGGGATTTTGGCCTAAGGTCCGCCTGCGTCTCACTCAGTAAGAGTCGGCTATTTACGATCCGTTGTCTGGGTAAGAATCGCTTGCTGAACTTCGGCTATAGAATATGGTGGCATGCGGGAATGCACAACATGGTGGCAAGTGGCACATAGGGGGATAAGATCCCGAATTGGATCGACCTCGTAGGAAGTACCGATGGAGGACAATGGTGTAAGGTGATGAACATGAATTAGATCAGCCGCAATAGGGCCGTAGATGTTCTCGTAAACCAAGCCGCAGATCTGACATGTAGGGCCATAGTGTTCAATGCAACGCCGTCGTGCGGTCGCGTTTCTCTCATAGGCCGTTAGCTCCAAGCTCCGCAGCGCCCCCTCAAGCAAAGTGAGCTCCTCATGTGACTTAGATATTGACGCGTTGGGTGAAGTGGGCTGCGCTAGCAGTCCAAGCGAGAAGTTGCCGGCAATGCCAGTGACTCGAGCATCCCAAACGCCCCATTCGCCAATAGATAGACTCGACTCTGGCGGATTATGATGAAGTTTTGATGCCATCTCACCTGTCGTTGGGTCCCGCCACATTTCTCGCATGTCGGTGTTTCGTTCGTGCAGGTACCAGGCCGGCCATTCACCCAACTGGCCAATCCACGACTGGCCTTTTGCATAGTATCTACGCGCAAGCGCCAAACATTCTTCTTGCGAAGGTATTGCAATAGAAATGTGGAATGGAGGATTGGACTGATCTAATGGGGGAATCAGGTAGACGTAGCTCTTCGTGTTCTTGACAAGTGACCAGCCTCTGCGTGGCAATATCGCGCTGAGTGTCAGAGACGCGCCGAACCGATAGGTGTTCGTGCCATATCTTTTGGGCGCCTTTCCGCTTGGCGAAAGCTCTATGGTTTGAATGGACCAACCGAGCGGCGTGTGGCTCATTGCCGCAGGTTCGTCCAATTCATAAGCGATCAAGTTGTCATTTGCCGTGATGGTCATGTTGTGCTTGACGGGACAACCGATACCAAGCTGCAATCGGCGCAAGAAGATCAAAAGGTGAGGTTGTCAAGAGCCAATACTTTAACCGTTTTAGGTATTAACCACTGTTGTACCATCGTAAAACGCCACAATTCGGCTCTTCCCCATTGAGTAATCAGATCGCAGTTAAAGTTACTTGATCCTCATGCACCAAATGCGCGGGCGCCACCTTTCCGTTACTAAGCTTATGCAGAAGTTTTGCAATTGTTTGTGGCAAGAAGGCAACTTTCGTCTCTTGGACTAATAACCCTTCAATATTTTTCAAGTTGAAGTAGGTGGATCGAGACTCAATTGTGTCTAGAATTGATGGATTCGGCCTACCTTTTGTTTGGTTCCGCATGACCACGGCATACTTGATTTCTAATTCAAGAAATTCATCTCGCGTAAGGACGGAATTTTCGACGGCAAAATGGAACAGTGTTACCACTGCCTCGTGAATTTTCATTCTGATGTCTTCTTTAGATACACTCCCTTCCTTGAATTCCACAAAATAAAGGGTGTCCGAATGCAAAAATAGTGCATCAGGAGATTTCTCCTTTGCAATTTTCGCAGGGCATACATTATCAACCTTGTCGAAATTGAATGCCTGATACGAAGATCGAATAAAATCCCGTCCATCCGATGAATTTCGGCTTAATTCCGAGACGGATTGCATTGCTTCAGGATGCTTTGCTTTAAGTGCAAGGTAAAGTTGCTCTGCCTTAGAAGTCATCGTTCTGGTTTTCGTAAAAATTCATCAAAGGCTGTGCGAGCTCATCTACAATCGGAGAAACATCTCTAGAAGCATCTAGATAAACTGTTTCATTGTTTATATTTTTCCCTGCCATGTAGAAGCTAGAATGAATTTTCTCACTCTGAGTTAAGACCTTTAGGACTTCGACCATATAAGGACTATGCGTGGTAATGAGAACTTTTACTCCCGCATTGGCAAGGCGACATAATATTCTTGCGTATTCGACCTGCCACTTTGGATGCAAATTTGTCTCGGGCTCATCTAGAATCAACGCAGAGCCTTCATGTACATACCCGCCCTCTATTAAAATATCGAGTAGGCCGAGAGATTTTACGCCAGAAGCAATATTATTAGACGAGACTTTGTAGTTTCCCTTGTCCAAGAAGAAGTTCTTCTCGTTGGAGTCAAAGTACATCTTTCCCTTATAGGTTGCACTTAGATTCAGTGACGATGGGCGAATATGTAATCTAGCAGATGTGCCAGCCCTAAGCTTTTGCATCAAGTCTACCGTATGAAACGGCAACGAAGAAGAGGACCTATATGATTCCCCAAACAGCGTGTAATTGCTCATCGAATCAACGAATTGAATTACTGCTGGGCTATCGATAAACGTTGCATCTTCCAGGCCAATGTTATCTTCTCCCTTGAAATTCAAGACTTCGTGATCGCTTAGCGTTATTTCAAATACCATCGACTCTCCGTCAACGACGGTGATTCTCGCGATATCTCGAGTCTTATTTACAAGCTCGCCACAAAATTCTGACTGTAATGATCGAAAAATGGCATTGCCGATAGCTTCAGTGGGGGAAAGTTCGATTGTTGTATAGCGCTCCAATCGTCGGAGCCTATCTTGAAGTGCGCGAATGATTGGTCCCTTTCCGGGGGATGCGGCATCCAATCGCTCAAGCACTTCATGCATGATCGATAAAGTCTCCACATCGAGCAGTTCAATGCGGCGATTGATTCGAGGCGGAAAGAATGTGTCGCGAACATCAGGGAAATTTGCCAAGTCGAAATTGCGACGTAATTCGATAAAAACACGTTCCAGTTCACGTCGAATATGGTTGGTTCTTTCGCTTCGTAGCATAACGGGATAGTTCGCGAATGCTTGAATTAACGCAAAGAATATTTTCCCAATAGTGCTCTTTCCCGAGTCATTTTCACCGGCGATAACAGTGATATCTGAAAGTTCTATTTCAGCTTTTTCGATCGTTCCGATGTTTTCAATAAATAATTTCATATACGATTTTCAAGTTCATCGAATTTTAGTCTGTCTTAGCAGTGTCCTCAGACCATATCGGGCGGCTAAGATCAAGCGGACCTAGCACAGCGAAAATGGGGGACTGAAGCCCGAGAGTTAAGTGACCATCGCGACCGGAGCCTTAGTTTTCCATCTTGGCAATGCGTCGGCAACGTTTGGCAAGTGTGCCCAGCCAGGCGCTTGCTTTTGGATCTGGTGCGGGTGAGTTGCTTCATGGCAGTTGATCGCTCAACTGCTTTGACGGTGAAGGGCGTCGATCGTGCACGCGCTCGAGGATTTCAGGGCGAACTTGAGCAATTCCTGTACGGAAAGAGCAGGCAAGTGTCATTGGAAGTTCGTACACATGGATGAGATATTGTCGATTTTAGCAGGTATGAACGATCGATTATCAATAATCTTTACGTAATGTTGACGTTAGGCATGACGACAGAGGCCTGAAGTCAATTTGGATGCGTTGAAACGAATCCTTTTGATCACCTCTGAGCACAAGAGCAGCTTAGCGATCTGCTAACCGCCTCATTCGTTTGGCCAGCAACGGTTCGGTCAGCAGAGTTGACCGCAGCCTCAAGCGAAGTTGAAAGCAAAAAAGGGTTGCGAAAATTTCGCAACCCCTTAATCTTACTGCTGAATTTGGTAGGCCTCCCGTGAGTCGAACACGGCACCAACGGATTCTGGTTTGCGTGACTTTCGCCACTCCCTGGACTATGCCTTCACCATAGCTCTCGCCTTAGGTGGGTGCCGTCTAGTCTCTACACCTTCAACAGCGCTTTCGCACTGAAGCTTGGCTCGGCATTGCCATACACATCGCTGCGCTTAGGTTTCACCGAATTTGACACCATCCCTTACGTGGTTTCCCCTCGTAAGGCACATTTGCATATGAGTCCGCTGCTCTAACCAAGCATGAGCTAGAGGCCCAAAACCGATACTTTACCTCAGCGACGACGACTCGCCAAGTGAACCACTCTACAGATGCAGTGTAACCAGGTCTAGATTACTTATACTGCACCCGCACAGGGTAAGAAACTGCGGAGACCCCGACGCAATTCGGCGAAGGTACCGAGGATGTTTCTGGGCGGGCGGAGAGACAATTCGGTACAGTGACAGTACACTCGTAACGATCCGCAGATTTATCTAGATTTCGCTAACTCATTGATTTGTTGTATACTCTTGCCTTCACCAACCTGTGCTTACTTTACCTCGATTTCCCTACGGACACGGTTTCGCTGGCAAACTCATAATCCTTTGGTGCGCGGTTCGACTCCGCGAGGGCCTACCAATTCCTGCGAAAGACCTGCATGCCTCGCGCTGCAGGTCTTTTTGTTTTTCCTGAGACCGTTCCAAGCGCCGCCGGTCACCGTTGCGGCAGCCGTTCGCCGTTCAGCAGTCCCCACGCCAGGATGGCGGTTACCTGGGCTGCCTGCACCAGCGCGGCGTGGTCGATGTGGTCGACCGTATCGAGCTGGCTGTGCTGGGTATGCGTGCGGTAGTCGCGCAATTCCTGCAGCGGCGCGAAGGCCGGGATGCCTTGCTTGAAGAAGCTGTCCTGGTCCGAGCCGGAGCCCTTTGCGTAGTGCACGTCGATTTCGCCGAAGTCCCTGGTGGGGGCAAGTGCTTCCTTCAATGGGCCGTACCAGCTTTCCACCTCCATGTCCGGGAAGGCGAGGATGCGGCCACTGCCCGCGTCCTGCACCAGGACGGCCTGGATGCGCGCCAGTTCGCTGCGATGGCTTTCGACGTAGGCTTTGCTGCCCAGCAGGCCTTGCTCTTCGCCGGAGAACAGCACGATGCGCAAGCTGCGTTTCGGCTGCAGGCCGGCGGCGTGCATGGAGCGCATCACTTCGAGCATGGTGACGACGCCTGCGCCGTTGTCGGTGGCGCCGCTGGACAAATCCCAGGAGTCGAGATGGGCCCCAAGGATCACCATTTCGCCGCCTGGTTCGCTGCCGGGAAAGTCGGCGACCACGTTATATGCCTGCACCTTACGCGCAGCGAATCGTCCTTGAAGATTCAGCTCGATTCTCGGAGTAATGCCGCGTGCCAGCAGCCGCTTGAGCAGGTTGGCGTGTTCGCGCGTGATGATGGCGGCGTTGCTGTCGTAGCGCTGGCCGGGGCCGCCCCACATATCCTGGAGCCCGTCGGCCTTGCCGCTTACCTGCAGTACGGCTGCGGCACCGGCTTCGCGCAAAGCCTGTTTGGGCGCCTCGCGCGGGGTGGCTTCTGCCAGTACGATCTTGCCCTTCAGGCGCGGAAGGGCTGCGTTGAAGTCGGCCTGTGTTTTGACGTCCAGCACGGCGACGTCGGCGCGGATCGTGCCCGGCGTTCCCTCGGTCCATGCCTTCTGCACGACGTTGAGCTGGACGCCGTTGGCGTTCAACAAGCGTGCATGGGCGGGGCCGCGCTGCCATGGACGGCCAAGATCATAGGGTTCCAGATGGACCGCGCTGGCGCCATAGGATGTGAGCTTGCGCATGGCCCACTCCTGCGCGCGCTGCAGCCCTGGCGTGCCGGTCATGCGCGGGCCGATATCGTCGCAGAGCTCTTCCAGGTTGCGCTGGATTTGCGCATGGGCGGCGATTTCGTCCGCCAGGACGGCAGGGGCGTCGGCCGCGCTGGCGAGGGTGGTCGCAAGCAGCGTGCTGGCGAACGCAAATATCAGGAAGCGGGCCATGCCGATCACCGTTTCGGGGCTGGTGGAAGGGATTGGACGAAGGCGGCCAGCTTGCCCTGGTCGCGCAGGGCGATTGCCTTGTCCAGTTCATCTGAGCGGTTTTCGGGGCGCTTATCTCTCAGGCTTTCGTAAGCGTGCAGCAGGCCTTCGATGCCGGCGATGGTCTTCGCTTGCATCGCCGCCGGGTCCTTTTCCGGATCCGTGATCCCGTGCTGCACCTGGTAGGCGGCGGTGCTCAGCATGTGGTGGAAGCGCATGACGCGGCGCAGGTCGCCCTTCGCTGCGCCGCTTTCCATCCAGAAGGCGCCTTTGTCCGGGCCGAACATGTAGTCGGGGATTTCGTCCGACCATTTCATGAACCAGCGGCCGTCACTCGATGTCATCAAGCCGATCGGGTCACGGTTGGCGGCTTCGGCCAGTTGCACGACGCGGGCGCGTTCTTCGGGCGTGGAGGGGCCGCGCTCGGCCCAGGCCGGAGATGCCAGGCCCAGGGTGAGTGCGATGAGGGCGCAGGCGCGCTGGAGGAAGCTTGTCGTTCGCATTGCAGTACTCCTTCAGGTGGTGGGAAATTGTTGGAGCTTGCGATCGCAAGTTGCGTGCCAAAGCAGGAAGGCTTTAGGTAAAGGCTCTATGTGGATTTCAATGCCGCAGAAACTGTTCGGCTTCGGACGATGGTGTCGCGCAGGCGGACAGCGCCCACCGCGCAATTTCCGCAATTCAGCAGCGCAATCGTGCAGCCTGTCGGATTCTTGCCGCGCGTGCGCGCATGCGTGAATAGAATCGGAATTCCTATCAATATGCGGGGGAGTGGAATGGGAATGTGGACGAAAGTGGCTTGGGGCGTGCTTGCAGCTGCGCCGCTGGCGGCGCAAGCTCAGTTTGACCTGACGAAGCTGGATAACGGCATGGCGGGGCCGAAGTCCCACGTGCTGGTACTGGGAACGGTGCACCTGAGGGAAACGCCCGACAGCTTCGATCCCTCGTCGCTGGCTGGCTTGCTCGACCGGTTGGCTGCGTACAAGCCCGATATCATTACCATCGAACGCGAGCCTGGCGAGGATTGCGACCTGGCGGCGCGCCATCCGTCGAAGTTCGGGCCTGACTGGTGTGCCAACACTGACGCCGCCCGTTCGGCCACCGGGCTGGATATTCCGGCGGCGCTGGCGGAAGTGCGCAAGACGCTCAAGGCATGGCCTGCGCAGCCATCGCCGGCCCAGCGCCGGCGTCTCGCGGCGGTTTTCCTGGCGGCGAACGAGCCACCTTCGGCGCTGGTGCAGTGGCTGCAGCTACCGGTGAATGAGCGCCGAGCTGGCGACGGCCTGGATGCGGCGCTGGTGGCCATGCTGGAAAAGCTCGAAAAGAGCAAGAGCGAGGACCACCTGATCGCAGCGCCCCTGGCTGCCCGGCTTGGCCTACAGCGCGTCCATCCCGTCGACAACCATACCGGCGACAATATCGACGCTCCGGACACCAAGGCGTTCGTCAAGTCGCTTGAGGCGGCATGGGAGCAGGGCAATGCCGAGATGAAGGCGCACGTGAAGCGCGAAAAGGAAATGGTGCTGTCGACAGAGATGCTGCCGCTGTACCGCTTCATCAATTCTCCTGAGAGCGTGCGCATTCACGCTGAGGGCAATGTGGTGGGGCCGATGCGCGCCAAGTCGGCGGACGCTTATCCGCAAATGTGGGTCGGCGGCTGGGAAATCCGCAACCTGCGCATGGTGGCGAACATTCGCGAGACCTTCCGCGAACGGCCTGGAGCGCGCGTGCTGACCATTGTCGGCGTCTCGCATAAGCCCTGGTTCGACCACTGGCTCGGCCAACTGCAGGGCGTTGTGATGGATGACGCTATCCAAGTGTTGAAATAGCATCGTTATTGCTGCAACCGGGCCTAGAATGGGACGCACCAGATAACACAAGGAGATTTCATCAATGCGTCGTATCGTTACCGGCCTGGCTTTGGCTTCCGCGTTGTTGTGCAGCGGTGTTGGGATGGCAGCGGACAATCCGCCGGCTTACATTGGCAAGTACACCTCCACCCCGCAAGACACTGCTGCGATCAACAAGGTGATCGAAGACTTCGGCAGCGCCATCAGGAACAAGGATCCGAAGCTGCTTTCAACCCTGGTCCTGCATTCGAATATCCTGTTCGATTCGCCGACGGCGCCGGATGGTATTGCCATGTTGCGCAACAAGGTCGATGTCAACTTCAATGGCATCCGCGCCAGCGGCTATTCCGACTTCGCGCGCTTTATCGGCACCGCCAAGGACCAGGTGGAAGAAAAGTTCTACAACGTGAAGATCACGCAGGACAAGAACGTGGCCTGGGTAATGTTCGACTACGAGTTCGTTACCAACGGCAAGACCGAAAACTATGGCATCGAGACCTGGCAGATGATGAAGGTGGCCGACGACCAGTGGAAAATCGCCAGCGTCTTGTGGACCATGAATCGCCTCAAGTGACGCTGGCATTCCGTGCCGGTTCAATCAAACGCTGAGCGAATCTCACGGCTTGTTTGATGCGGCGCTTGCAGGTGGGGGTAATGGCCAAGTTTCGGCAGGATGGTGAAAGGCTTGCCCGACCTGGCTGCAAGCTCTTCGCCCATCTTTTTGTCGATGTAGATATCCTTTTCGCCCCATACAATCTGCACCGGTGTTTTCAGGCGGGCCAGGTTCGCTTCGAAATACCGCTGGTCGCGCGTGAAGTGCGAGTAGTAGTGGTGGAAGGCATCGCCGGTACTCATGCTGGCCTGCACCCAGCTGGCCTGCATGTCTTCCTTCAAGTCCGCAGGCACATTGAATTGCTCGCCGCTTTCCAAGCCGCGGCGGAAGGCGTTTTCGATTATTTCGCCGCGGTTCCGGTTGATCGCGTTGCGGGTCGCTTCGGCGGTCTGTGGCGCCTTCAGGCTGCGCAGGCGGTCGGACATGTATTCCGGCCGGTCGAACGGCGCGAAGTCGCCGACGATGATCTTCTTGGCGATATCCGGCTGCTCCAGTGCGAGCAAAAGCGGCGGCAGGGCGCCCACGTCGGTTGCGTAGATGATGAGCTTTGATCGATCGATGCCGGCCTTGTCGATGTAGTCCTTGACGACCCGCGCATAGTCCCGCGGCGCATAGGCGAACTGGTCGACGGAGGGGCGGGAGGATTGGCCATAGCCGGGCCAGTCGAATGCATGGACTTCGTAATCGCGGCCGAGGTCAAGCGCGAGGTCGCGCCATGTCAGCATCGTTTCGGGGAAACCGTGCAGGAACAGCACCGTGCCCTTGGCGGATGGGTTCTTGACGACCATGCGCCGCAAGGTGATGTCGGGGTCGAGTTTCAGGTAGCCCACTTCCTGGGCGGTGGCGCTGGTCAATGCCAGGGTGCTTGCGGCGGCGACGATTGATTTTTTGAGTACGGACATTTGGCGGTCCCTTGCGGTTGGTTCGAGATGCCTTCAATATAGGTTCCGCATTGGATGACGTAAATGTCGTATTTACCTCCTTTTAGGACATTCGCGCCATGCGTCGAAGCACCTGTGGCGGCTGCCCGTAAGCGCGCAGGAAGGCGCGCCGCATGCGTTCGGTGTCGGCGAAGCCCGTTTCCACGGCAATTTCTTCGACCGTGCGGCGGCTTTGCTCGACCATCAGGCGCGCCGCCTCCAGCCGCAGATTTTCGATTGCCTTGGCCGGCGGTTGCCCGGTTTCGCTCGTGAATGCGCGGCTGAACTGGCGTGGGCTGAGGTGGGCGACGCGCGCCAGCTCCTGCACCGACAGCCTGGAGTCGAGGTGATTGCGCGCGTATTCAAGCACGTGCTGGATGCGGTCGGACCTCGCGCCAAGCTGCTGCAAGGCTGAATGCTGCGATTGCCCGCCGGCGCGGCGATGGTACACCACCAGCTTTTTCGCTACGGCAGCCGCAAGTTCGGCGCCGTAATCCGCTTCGATCAGGCCAAGCGCCAAGTCGATACCGGTGCTCATTCCGGCCGATGTCCAGATTGTGCCGTCGTTGATGAAAATGCGGTCCGCGTCCACCTTAGCGGCCGGGAATTGCTGCTGCAGGTCGCGGGCGAACAACCAGTGCGTTGTGACATGCCGGCCGTCGATCAGCCCCGCTTCGCCAAGCAGGAACGTCCCGGTGCAGACTGAGGCCGTACGGCGGGCCAGCCGTGAGGCGGCGCGCAGGCGGCCCAGCGTCTGCGCATCGGTAGGAGCAGGAGCGACCAGGCCGCAGACGATCAGGGTGTCCAGCCGGCGCCGGCTGAGCGCTTGGGTCTCCACTGCCGCGCCGAACGAGTTGGCGACCGGGCCGCCAAGCGCGGAGAAGAAGCCGATGTCGTACAGGCGTTCGCCAGCCGTGGTGTTGGCCAGTTCGAAGGCGGAGGCGGCGGCGAGCCCCATGATCTGGAAGCCGGGCGGCAGCAGGAAGCCGATTTTCAGCACAATATGCCCAGTGGCGTAAAAAGAGGTATCCCTATCATACGCGCCGTTGACGGCGGGCGCCCGCAGGCAATGCTATCCTCGTTAGTCGCGCTGCACATCGTGAGCGCATTTCGTCATGAAAGTTTGAACAAGGAGATCGGAATGGCAATCAAGAAGATCCTGTTTTTGACGGGCGATTTTGCGGAAGATTATGAAACCATGGTGCCGTTCCAGGCGCTGCAAATGGTTGGGCACACGGTGCATGCGGTTTGCCCGGGCAAGAAGGCGGGCGAGAAGATCAAGACCGCGATCCATGACTTTGAAGGCGACCAGACTTATACCGAAAAGCCGGGCCACCAGTTTGCCTTGAATGCCGGCTTCGATGAGGTGCGCGCTTCGGCTTACGATGCGCTGGTGATTGCGGGCGGCCGCGCGCCGGAATACCTGCGCCTCAATCCGCGCGTGCTGGAAACCGTGCAGGACTTCGCCAAGGCCGGCAAGCCGATCGCGGCGATTTGCCATGGCGCGCAAATCCTGACCGCGGCGGACGTGGTGAAAGGCAAGCGCATCTCGGCCTATCCCGCCTGCGCGCCGGAAGTGCGTTCGGCCGGCGGCGAATACGTTTCGGTCGAGATGGACCAGGCAGTCACGGACGGCAATTTCGTCACGGCGCCGGCCTGGCCTGCGCATCCGCAATGGATGGCGCAATTCCTCAAGCTGCTCGGCAGCGAGATCAAGCCCTAATTCACGCCCAGCAACTGCAAGGCCTGGTGGCGGGCGGACGCGCGCAGCGATGCCCGCAGCGTTTCATCGTCGGTGGTGCGGGCCAGCACCATGCCGCCGACGCACAGCGAGACAATCGCTTGCGCACGCTGCTCGCCGTCGCTGAATTCCTTCAGTGCACTCTGATAGACGCAGGCCAGGTTGCGGATCAGCTGCGTGTAGGCCATTTGCGGCGACAGGCCGGCGCGGGCGACGTCGCCCGGTAGCGCGTATAACGGGCAATGGCTGTCGATGTCTTCCAGCACTTGGTCGCTCAGGTAAAGTTCGACCAGGCGGCGCGCCAATTCGTGGGCGTCGCTGGGAGGGGCGGCCGCAATTTCCTTGCGAAAGGGATTGCATTCGGTGAAGCTGGCCACGGCCGCAGCGTACAAATCATCCTTGCTCTGGAAATGGTTGTAGAAGCCGCCCCGCGTCAGGCCTGCTTCGGACATGATGGTTTCGATCGAGACCTGCTCGAAGCCGTGCCGGTTGAACAGCTTGCGGGCCGATTCGACGATCCTCGCACGGGTGCGCTCCTTGTGCTCTGCGGTATAGGGCATTGCCGTTTCCTCCTCGGTTGGCATTATGCGTCCGATTCAAAATATGTTCTTGAACATATTATGTAAGCCCGTAATCTGGCCGCATGTACCCACCCAAACCTAAGGAGACAAGCATGTACACCCTGGTTACGTTACGCGCCGTTCCCCCGTTTGCCGTCGGCTATGTGCGCGACCTGCGCGTGCGCTGGGCGTTTGAGGAGGCCGGCCAGCCTTACGCCGTGCGCACCGTTGGCCCGGAGGATAAAAATTCTCAGGCTTACCGGCAGCAGCAGCCCTTCGGCCAAGTGCCCTTGCTGCTGGACGGGGAACGCGCGATCTTCGAATCCGGCGCGATTCTGCGCCACCTTGGCGACAAACTCCCTGGGCTGAGACTCACCGACGCGGCAGCCGGGCAGTGCGCGGAGATGTGGCTGTATGCGGCGCTGAATTCGGTCGAACCTTATGTCGCCGGCTTGGCCGAGCTGACGGTATTCCACGCCGGCGAGGCGTGGACGGAGCAGCGCCGCCCCATGCTGGAAGAGATGGTCAAGCAGCGCCTGGGCAGCCTCGATGCCTGGCTGTCCGGCAGGGAGTTCTTGGCGGGCCGGTTCAGCGTGGCGGACATCCTGATGTGCACCGTACTGCGCCTGCTGGACGGTACGGGACTGCGCGAGCAATTCCCGGCGGTGCAGGCATATCAGCAGCGTTGCCTCGACCGCCCGGCATACCAAAGGGCGCTGGCGGCCCAGGTGGCGTTATACACCCAGTCACAGGCGGCCTGAAAACAACGGCTGTGCACACAGAGTTGCGAAATATCAACACTCGTGCATTCCGTGCGCGATAGATGGAAAGAGCTGCTGTAAGCTCAATAGCTTCGCAATTTGAATCCGGAGCTTTCCATGCGTGTCCTGATAGCCGTACTAGCCGGCCTCGCAGCCAATACGGTTTTTGCCAACCCGAATGCCGCTTGTCCGGTGGCGCACGATACCCTGATTGCCGATATCATGACGGTCGGCCAGCATAAACGCATGGGAGAACTGTGCAGGGTCGAGCAGCCGCGCATCCAGAAAATGGTGGAAAAGAACCTGGAGTCGTTCAAGCCTTGCCTGCAAGCGCTGGGCGTGAGCGAAGCTGAAATCAAGGCGGCCATGGCAAAGGGGGCCGCTGCGGGCGAGGATGTATTCAACCGGTCGGGCGTCAAGGAGCAGCTGTGCGCATCGACCAGCGAGGGCTTTGGCTCCTGAGCTGAGGCCCTTCAGCGCGGCACGATCGCAAACTGCGGGTGTTCGCTGTAGTCCGGCTTGACCGGACGTTGTATGAAGCGGATCCAAGCTGCGCGCGCTTTTGGCAAGCCTGTGGCGGCGGCCGCTGCCAATGCCGGCTGCATATGGGCAGGAAATCCTTCCGGTGACGCCGCGTGGCCGAGCATTTCTCCAGCCTGCCAGGGCGCGCGCTGCGTCTTGTTATCCTGTTCCCACTGCGTGCGCCAATCGGCTTGCTGCTGGCTGCCGCAGGGCTGCTCCAGGTAGCGCGCACCGGTGCTGTCGATCATGGGAGAGGCGTCCTGGTTGCGCATGGTGGCCTGGTAGGCGTCGGCGAAACTGCCGAAGTAAGGCAGGTTTGGCGCAGGCCGCACCATCAGTGCGTAGATCGAAGCGTCGATCCAGCAGTAGCCATCGGCCATCATGCGGCCGATCGGAAAGCGCGCCTTCCACTCCAGGATCGGCCTGGCCTCGGCAAATCCCATTTCAAGCAGATGTCCCATGGTGGATGTGAAGAAGTCGTCCATCCATGGCGCGACTCCGGTTTTCGGGCCGGTAGGGCCGTCGTATCCAAGGGCGTAGCCTGCATCGATAAAGCCGAGCTGATTGCCCGCGCCGCCGGCGATTGCGGTGTTGTAGAAGGCCAGGTTGTCCTTCAGGATCTGCCTGAAATAGGCCTTCATCGGATGCGTGTCGGGCGTGATGTAGGCGGCGTGGCCCAGCGTGCGCATATCCCAGGCTTGGGCCCGCACCTGGTTGCGCTGTACCAGCCCTTTGGCAAATGCGCGGTAATACGGATTCATGCTGACCAGATTCCAGTTGGCCCAGAATTGCAGCTCCTCCAGGTAGTAGGCGTCGCCAGTGAGCAGGTAGGGCAGGTAGGCGAACGATGGCTGGTGCGCCGTATCGGGTTCGTAAGGCGTTTTGCAGTTGGCCGTGCCGGTGGCGGGGCATTGCGGCATGTCCTCGTTTTTCCTGGTGGCCGGATTGTAACTGTCGCTCCCAATGCGCACATCGCGGACATACGGATAGTCAACGATCGACACGACCTGGCCGGTTTTTTTGTCGCGGTAATGCACGGGCCAGCTCCCGGCCAGGTCGCCCAGGCCGAGCGTGACCTGGCGCGCGCGCGCATCCATGCTGAGCACGTATAAGGCTGCCCAGGCATGCAGCAAGCCGATTTCCGGACGGCCGCCGGGCGCCGGCATGTATTTGTTCACCAGCGGCATTGACATGGGGCCGCGGTCGGCGCCATCCCACTCTGCCTTGAGCCTGGCGAGTCCTGCCTGCGATGGGACGATGCTGCGGTCGTAATTGGGCAGGGCTCCGGTGCCGAGCAGGTAGGCGGTATCGTACTTCACCTCCACCTTCGGCTCGGCGCCGGTCCAGAACACTTTGCGCCAGCGGGTGTGGTGGAAATGCGTCAGCGCTTCCTTGCGGTACACCTCTTTTTTATCCAGCAGAATCTGTGCGTCGTAAGTGATGTTTTGCGGCCCTGGTTCATAGGCCCAGTTGTTTTCGATGGTGACGTCGACGCGCGTCGGCCCGATCCGGCCGCCGGGCGCGGGCGCATAGCTGCGGATGGCGAAGCGTACCGAAAGGTGCGGGTGTGGTGTGCCGTTTGCCGTCATCGGGCCGGACACCAGCCATTCGTTGACCAGTGGGCCG
This sequence comes from Pseudoduganella sp., assembly GCA_039593355.1. Taxonomy (GTDB): domain Bacteria; phylum Pseudomonadota; class Gammaproteobacteria; order Burkholderiales; family Burkholderiaceae_D; genus Rugamonas. The sequence goes on along the minus strand of JBCNPK010000017.1, from coordinate 91,212 downwards.
GACAGCCAGCCGGTATGTGGCTGGCCGGCCAGCAGCTGGGCCGCATCGGCGCTGTAAAGCGTGCCGCCGACATTGAGTTTGACCACTGCCTGGAAGCCGCTTGCAAGCAGTGCTTCCGGCCGCGTGGGGCCGGATACGGCAGGAGCGGGAATAGCTGCCAGCTGCAGCGTGGCGCTTTCGCCTGCCGCAAGTTTCGGCAGCACGGCGGTGAGCACCGCATGGCGCAGCGAGCCGTCGTCGTGCGTGGCCCTGGGATCGGCTTGCAGCGGCACGGGTACGCCCTTCAGCGTCGCGCTGAGGGACTGTCCGGGCTTCACGTCGCCTTTGGCAAACACCTGGCCGAAAGTGAGCGGCACGCCGGTTTGCGCTTTGGATTCCGATGCAAGGACCTGCAAGGACGGCAACTGCGCCGCCATGAGGCTGTTCGCAGTCAGCAAGGCTGCCAGGCATGAAAGAAGGTTTTTCATTGCGCTTGACCTGAGTCAATTTAATTTATTGGCAAACTACGTACAGTCCTGCTCTGGAATAACACAGAGTAGGAGTATTGAAACATGGGTAGCGATAACGAGGTGAACGACGTGCAAAAAAACAGCCGTCGTCGATTCCTGGGTAAGAGTGCTGTGCTTGGCCTGGCCGGCGCCGGTGTGCTGGCGGGCTGCAAGGAGAACGGTGCGGCGGCGCCTGGTTCGGCTTCGGCTTCGGCTGCGGCGGCGGGCAAGTCCCATGGCGGCAGCAAGGCGCACGTGGAGCCGGGCCAGCTGGACGACTATTACCTGTTCTCCAGCGGCGGCCACTCCGGTGAGGCGCGCATCATCGGCATTCCTTCCGGACGTACGCTGCGCCGTATCCCTGTGTTCAATATGGATCCTATGGTTGGCTGGGGCATCACCAACGAATCCAAGGCTATTCTCGGCACCAAGCCGGACGGCAGCCTGAAATACACCACCGGCGATACCCACCACGTGCATGGCTCGTACAAGGACGGCACCTACGATGGCCGCTACCTGTGGGTGAACGACAAGATCAACTCGCGCCTGGCACGTATCCGCATGGATACCATGGAGTGCGACAAGATCACCGAACTGCCGAACGTGATGGGTTTCCACGGCACCTTCCCGGACAAGTGCGACCCGGTCGACAAGTCCATCAACCATACCACCCGCGTGTTCTGCGGCGCCGAATTCGCCATCCCGTTCCCGAACGATGGCCGCGACCTGGACGATCCATCCAAGTGGGGATCGCTGTTCACCTGCGTGGACGCGGAAACGATGGCCGTGCGCTGGCAGGTGCGTGTGGACGGCAATATGGACCTGGTGGCTACGTCGTATGACGGCCGCTTTGCCTGCTCCAACCAGTACAACACGGAAAATGCGCCGGACCAGGCGGGCATGATGGCTGCCGAGCGCGATGCCTGCGTGTTCTTCGACGTGGCGCGCATCGAAGCGGCAATCAAGGCCGGCAAGTTCACCACCATTGGTTCCTCCAAGGTGCCCGTGGTCGACGGCCGCAAGGCTGCCAACACCGATCCGAAGACCTCGGTGACCTGCCATGTCCCGGTCGGCAAGAACCCGCACGGGGTGAACGCTTCGCCGGACGGCAAGTACATGGTCTGCTCCGGCAAGCTGTCGCCGACGGCCACCGTGATCGAAGTGGCGCTGGTGGCCAAGTGGTTCGACGGCGAGCTGAAAACCGAGCGCGATGCGGTTGTGGCGGAGCCGGAAATCGGTCTCGGTCCCTTGCACACCGCCTTCGACGGCAAGGGCAACGCCTTCACCACCCTGTTCCTGGACAGCCAGATCGTCAAGTGGAACGTGGCCGCCGCCATCGCCCAATTCAAGGGCGACAAGGCTGCGAAAGTGGTGCTGGACCGTGTGGACGTGCATTACCAGCCGGGCCACGGCTACGCCTCGATGGGCGAGACCAGGGAAGCGGACGGCAAGTACTTCAACTCCGGCAACAAGTTCTCCAAAGACCGCTTCCTCCCGGTCGGCCCGCTGCATAGCGAAACCGAGCAACTGATCGACATCACCGGCGACAAGATGGTGGTCGTGTCCGACCACACGGCCTATCCGGAGCCGCACGATGCGATCATCATGCGCCGCGACATCGTGAAGACGCGCCAGATCTACAACCTGGACGACTTCCCGAACAAGGTGACGGCCGATAACGCCGGCATCGAGCGCAAGGGCAACAAGGTGCACGTGCGCCTGATGTCCCAGGCGCCGGCTTTCAGCATGCCGGTCATCAAGGTGAAGAAGGGCGACGAAGTCACGATCACGCTGACCAACCATGACAAGGTGGAAGACCTGACCCACGGTTGCGCGATCCCGACCTTCAACATCAACTTCATCGTCAACCCGCAGGAGACCAAGTCGGTTACCTTCAAGGCTGACCATGCCGGTGCGTTCTGGATGTACTGCACCCACTTCTGCCATGCGCTGCACCTTGAAATGCGCAGCCGCTTCCTGGTGGAGGCTTAAGCCCCAGGGCTGTGTATCCATGCCGTATCGTCTGATTTCCCTGCTTTGGGCGCTGCTCGTCTTGGCATGCGCGGCGCCCGCATCGGCCGCATCGATGTACGACACCGTGCTGACGCCGGCGTTGATGCGTGGCCCGGACCTGTGCGCCGAGGCGCCGTGCAGCGAGGTGCTGCCCGCCGCCACGGTGTTTTCCAAGCGCAAAGGCACGCCGGCCTATGTCGAAGGCTTTGCGCTGGAGCAGGGCAAGCAGAAGCTGGTGGGCTATGTCTTCCTGTCTACGGACGTGGTGGACATTCCAGCCTATTCGGGCAAGCCGGTCGTCACGCTGATCGGCATGGATACCAAAGGTTTGATTAGCGGGGTGCGCATCCTGAAGCACTCCGAACCGATTTTGTTGGCGGGCATACCAGAGACTGTGCTGACGAAGTTCGTCAAGCAGTATTTCGGCAAGCCCGGCGACGCCAAGCTGGAACTCGGTCTTGGACGTGACGGTGGTGATCTTGATGCGATCAGCGGGGCCACTGTTACTGCCATAGCCGAGAACCAGACCATTGCGCAAAGCGCGTATGAGATCGGCAAGCAGGTGGGCATCTTCCAGGGGATGGTCAAACCGCGCGCCCATTTCACGCCGCTGCGCGAACGTCTGGACTGGGCCGCGCTCGTCAAGGAGGGCGCGGTCCAGCACCTGCGCGTGGAAAGCGCGGATGTCGGCTTGCCCTCGAGCGGCAAGCCATACATGGACCTGCATTTCGGCTACCTGAACGTGCCGAGCGTGGGCATCAGCCTGCTGGGCGAACGCAATTATGCGAGCCTGATGCAGGACCTGAAAGAGGACGAGCACGCGATCTTCGTCATCGGCACCGGCCTGGAATCGTTCAAGGGCTCGGGCTTTGTGCGCGGCGGCATCTATGACCGCATCCAGGTGCGCCAGGATACGGACCGCTTCACGTTCCGCGACACCGATTACCGCAACCTGTACCACCTGGAGCCGGCCGATACGCCGGCATACCAGGAGTCGGCCATCTTCATCGTGCGTTCGGCCAATTTCAATCCAGCCTGGCCGTGGCAACTGAGCCTGCTGGCCAATAAGCTGGACATGCAGACGCACAGCAAGGTCTTCGTGCACTTCGACCAGGAATACTGGACCCCGGCGCGCTACCTGGAAGGCGGGCGTCCGAAAGTTGCGCGTCCGGTACCGGCATGGAAGGCCGCCTGGCTGTCGCGCAAGGGCGAGATTATCCTGTTCGTGCTGGTGCTGCTGACGACGGCCGTACTGTATTCCCAGCGCGACCGGCTGGTGCGCGCCTCCAACCGCAAGAGCAAGCCGTTGATCAGCATACCGCGCACCGCGCTGTGGCTGATTGCGGTCGGCTTCTTTGGCCTTTACCTGAAGGCGCAGCCTTCGATCACCCAGGTGATGACGTGGTTCCACTCCCTGGCCTACCAGTGGAAGTGGGAGCTGTTCCTGTCCGATCCGTTCATCTTCATCTTCTGGTGGTTCATGGTGGTCACCGTGGTGCTGTGGGGACGTGGATTGTTCTGCGGCTGGCTGTGCCCCTTCGGCTCGCTGCAGCACCTGGCGTACAAGCTTGGCACGCTGCTTGGCCTGGGGCGCTTCCAGGGCCTGCTGCCCAAGCGCGTGCACGACAAGCTCAAATGGGTGAAGTACGGCGTGTTCGCGGTGCTGGTTGGCGTATCCTTCTTCTCGATGGAGCTGGCCGAACACCTGGCGGAGATCGAGCCGTTCAAGACCACCTTCCTGGTGGGCGTATTGAACCGCGGCTGGCCGTTCGCCGCCTTCGTGGCAATCATTCTTGGCATTTCGATCCTGAGCGAACGCCCGTATTGCAAATACATTTGCCCGCTCGGCGCGGGCCTGGCCGTGCCGAGCTTCTTCCGCCTGTTCGGCCTGAAGCGCAAGCAGGAATGCGTGACCTGCACCGCCTGTGCCAAGGGCTGCGGCTCGCACGCCATCGATGCGCAAGGCCGTATCGACCAGAAGGAATGCCTGCTTTGCCTGGACTGCATGGTGATGTATTACGACGACCATGCCTGTCCGCCGCTGGCAAAGGAGCGCAAGGTCCGCGAAAAGAATGGCCAGCCGCTGACGCCGATCAACGAGCGCGGCTACTTCATTCCGCTGGAAGCGCTGCGCAGTGAGCTGAAAAGGAAGGCAGGGTAAAGCCATGAGTGCCCTCAGGGTTTGCGCGGCCATCCTGGCCGTGTCCATTGCAATGGCGACCGTCCCGGCCCGCGCCGCAGCAGCGCAGGCCGGGCGCGCTGTCGTCCATGAGGTGCATCCCGGCCAATCGATTGCCGACGCGATTCGCCAGGCGCATCCTGGCGACACCGTCCAGGTGCTGGCCGGTACGTACAAGGAACGCTTCGTGATCGACAAGCCGCTGCGCCTGGAGGGCGTTGGCAAGCCGACCATCGCTGCCGGATTTCAGGGCGATGTGATCCGCGTCAAGGCGCAGGACGTCTCGATCCGGGGCCTGATCGTGCGCGACAGCGGCACCGACCTCGGTGCGCAGAATGCGGGCATTTACGTCGCCCCCGGCTCCGATCGCGTGGTCATCGCCAACTGCGATCTGGTGACCAACCTGTTCGGCATATGGCTGGAACAGTCGCGCGGTGCGCTCCTGCAAGGCAACCTGGTGGTCGGCCGGCGCGACATGATGTCGCAAATGCGCGGCAACGGCATCCAGGTGTACAACACCGACGATACCCAGGTTGTCGGCAACACCATCAGCTATGTGCGGGACGGCATTTACGTCGACTATTCGCGCCATGCGGCCTTTCGCGGTAACACCGTGCACCACGTACGCTACGGAACGCACTACATGAACACCCACGACAGTGTGTGGGAGGGCAATACCGTGCACCAGAGCCGCGGCGGCCTGGCGCTGATGGAAGTGCGCAACCTGACCGTGCGCAATAACGTTGCCTGGGGCAACGAGGACCACGGCATCATGCTGCGCACCATCCAGGATTCTCTCATCGAGAACAATATCGTTGCCGGCAATGGACGCGGCTTCTTCATCTACGACGCCGAATTCAACACCCTGCGCGGCAACCTGGTGGTCGGCAACCGCACCGGCGTTCACTTGACGGCCGGTTCCAGCAATAACACTGTGGACGGGAACGACTTTATCCACAACGCGGAGCAAGTGAAATTCGTGGCTTCGAAGGACGTGGAGTGGGGCCGCGGCAAGGGCAATTTCTGGAGCAATTACAGCGGCTGGGACCAGGATAACGACGGCAACGGCGACGTGGCGTACCAGGCCAACGACGTGGTGGACCGCCTGCACTGGCAATACCCGCTGCTCAAGCTCCTGCTTAGCAGCCCATCGGTACAAACGCTGCGCTTCGTGTCGCGGCAATTCCCTTTGCTGCGGGCGCCGAGCGTGATCGACAAGCACCCGCGCATGCGGCCGTGGAACACAGATTGGAGGAAATGGCATGGACGACAAGCTGATTGACTTGCGCTCCGTGGGCAAGCGCTATGGAGCGCTGCAGGCGGTCGACGGGGTGGACCTGTCGGTTGGGCGCGGCCGCATGGTCGGCCTGATCGGCCATAACGGCGCAGGCAAGAGCACCCTGTTCAAGATGATGCTTGGGCTGCTGGAGCCAAGCAGCGGCGAGGTGCGCATCTGCGGCGTGCGTACCAACGACGCTGCCTTCCGTGACGTGCGGCGTCGCATCGGCTACCTGCCGGAGAGTTTCGTCGCCTACGACAACCTGACCGGTTTGGAGCTATTGCAGCTGTTCGCAGACTTGAAAAAGGTTGCGCGGGGCGCCTGCGGTAATGTGCTGGAGCGCGTCGGGCTATCCGCTGCGGCAAACCGCCGCGTGGGCGGCTATTCCAAGGGCATGCGCCAGCGCCTCGGATTCGCCCAGTTGCTGCTCGGCGCGCCGGAGCTGGTATTCCTTGACGAGCCTACCAACGGCCTCGATCCGGACGGCATCCATGATTTCTACCGCATCCTGCACCAGCTGCGTGCCGAAGGTGCGACCATCGTCATCACCTCCCACATCCTGGCGGAAATCCAGGAACGGGTTGACGAGCTGGTGATTTTGCGCGGCGGACGTATCGCGGCGCAGGGCACGCTGGCGCAGCTGCGCGCCGGCGCTGCAATGCCGGCGGAGTTCCGGCTGGTGGCGCGTGCGGGCAACAGCGGACGCGTGGTCGCGGCGCTGCGCGGCCACCGGGTGCAGGTCGAGAGCGGCTGCATCCGTGTGCCGTGCGAACCGCGCCAGAAGATGCAGATGCTGCAGCTCTTGTCGACGCTGGGCGACGCTATCGACGACGTGGCGATCCACGAGCCTTCGCTGGAAGACCTGTTCTTCGGCATGGGAGGCCGCCATGCGCGCGCGGCTTGACTGGTCGGCTGCGCGCACCATCGCCGTCCGCGAATTCCGCGACCGCCTGCGCAACCGCTGGGTGCTGGCGGTGGCGCTGGTGTTCGCCGCGTTCGCACTGGCGATTGCCTGGTTCGGCATGGCGCAGCAGGGCAGCGTGGGGTATCGGGGAATCGACGTGACGATCGTCAGCCTTTCCAGCCTGGTCACGTACCTGGTGCCGCTGATCGCGCTGCTGCTTGGCTACGACGCCGTCGTCGGGGAGCGCGAACGCGGCTCGCTGGAGTTGCTGCTGTCGATGCCGATCACCCGCTTCGAGCTGCTGCTCGGGAAGTTTTGCGGGCTGGCCGCCGCATTGGCGGCATCCACCGCCCTGGGCTTCGGCGCGGCGCTGCTGGCCTTGGCGAACCAGCTCGATACGCGCGACGCCATGCATTTCTTCGGCTTTGCCGGCAGCGCTATCCTCCTTGGCCTCGCCTTCCTCAGCATGTCGCTTTGCCTGTCGGTGCTGGCGCGCACCCGCATCGGCGCCAGCGGCCTGGCGATCGGCCTGTGGTTCCTGTTCGTGCTGGTGTTCGACATGGTGCTGATGGGGGTGCTGGTGCTGTCGCAGGGCGCGCTCGATAGCAGCGTGTTCGGCGCGCTGCTGATGCTCAATCCGGCCGACGTATTCCGTTTGCTGAATATTTTCAGTTCCGACCAGGTACAGGGCTTGTACGGGCTGGCCACCGTGATGCCGGAACAGATGACCAGTCCGGCCATGCTGGCGGGCGTGATGCTGGCCTGGATCGCCGTTCCCTTTGCCATAGCCAGCTGGAGGTTCAAATGACATTCAAACATCGGGCTGCCGCGGTCGCCGTGCTGCTGGCGCTGGCTGCCTGCGGCGAAACCGCGCGCTCGCTGGCTGCCCGCGAGCCGGGCGACGACGCGCTTTGCGCGCTGGACGGCATGAGTATCAAGGACTACCCCGGTCCCAAGGCGCAGATCGTGTTCAAGGATGGCCGCATCGACTACTTCTGCACGCTGGCGGAATTGTTTGAAAACGACACCGGGCGCCAAGGCGTGGACTCCAGCTACGTGCAGGACATGGGCCGGGCCGATTGGGACAAACCGCGCGGCCATTGGATACCTGCCGCCACGGCGTTTTACGTGCTCGACAGCCGAGCCCAGGGCGCGATGGGCCCGACCATCGGCACCTTCGCCCGGCAGCAGGATGCGCAAGCCTTTGTCGTGCGCGAAGGCGGACGGGTACTCGACTACAGCCAGGTGCAGCGCGCCCTGCGCGCATCCGCCGCATTGGGCGCCAAGGCCGCGCATGACGACGCCATGCGCTGAAATTTTTCTCACCACCAACCCAAAAGGAAGACAACCATGAAAGCATCCCTGATTTTTGCCATCGCCGCCGCAGTCCTGGCGCCGGCCGCCATGGCCGCAGCACCGGCCGCCAAGGGCGGCGTCAACGGCGAGAAGATTTATTCTGCCAATTGCGCTTCGTGCCACGGCGCCGGCGTATTGGGCGCGCCGAAGTTCGGCGACAAGGCAGCCTGGGCCCCGCGCGTCAAGCAAGGCAAGGAAGTGCTCTATACCCATGCCCTGAACGGCTTCAAGATGATGCCCCCAAAGGGCGGCAATCCGGGCCTGAAGGACGATGAGGTGAAAGCCGCCATCGACTACATGGCCAAGAGCTGACGATGCAGCGCCAGCGGCTGTTGGCTTGCGCCGCGCTGCTGCCACTGCTGGCGGCATGCGCGGGCAGGGATGAAGTCCACCATGTGCAAGGTCACGTCTTCGGCACGCAGGTAGAGGTCAGCATCTACGGCCCTTCCGAGCGGGACGCGCAGCAGCAGGGCGCCGCCGTGCTGCGCGAGTTCGACCGCCTGCACCACAAGTACCATGCCTGGCAGCCAAGCCAGCTGACAGCGCTGAACGACGCCATTGCGCGCGGCGAGCCGTTCGAGGCTGACGGGGAAATGGTGGCGCTGCTGCGCTCCGCCGCCGAATTGTCCGCGCGCTCCGGCGACACGTTCAACCCCGCCATCGGGCGCCTGATCCGGCTGTGGGGATTCCAGAAAAACGATATCGGCGCCGGTGGTCCGCCGGCGGCCGAAATCGCGCGCCTGGTGAAAGCCAACCCGCGCATGGCGGACCTGCGTTTCGAAGGCAAGCGCATCACCAGCAGCAACCGCAGCGTGATGCTGGACCTGGGCGGATACGCCAAAGGCTATGCGCTGGACCGTGCGGCGCAGATCCTGCGCCAGGCGCACGTCAAGGCTGCGCTGGTCAATGTGGGCGGCAATATGATCGCCATCGGCCAGCCGGGAGCGCGGCCCTGGATGGTCGGCATCCGCGATCCGCGCGGGCCGGACACGGTGGCGCGCGTCGCCTTGCACGACAACGAGGCGATCGGCACCAGCGGCGACTATGAACGCTACTTCATGAAGGACGGCAAGCGCCACGCCCACATCATCGATGCCCGCACCGGGCAGACGGTGGACCTGGTGGCTTCCGTGACGATCATCACTTCCGGCGGGACCGATGCCGGCCTGCGCTCGGACGGCAATTCCAAGCCGCTGTTCGTGGTGGGGCCGGATGGCTGGTGCGATATGGCGCAGCGCCTGGGCCTGAAAGAGGCCATGCTGATCGACGCCAGGGGACAGGTGTATGCTACGCCTGCCATGATGGCGCGCACCAACCAGGAAGGAAAAAATGGGAAATCTGTACGAGGATGCACTGCCGCCCGCGACGGGTGAGCGCTTCGATACGCTGCTGATGCACAATGGCCTGGTGATCGAACGCATCGTCAGCACGTCGAAGATCGAATCGCAGCAGTATGTGCAGGAGCAGGACGAGTGGGTCGTGCTGCTGACCGGGGAGGCGCAGCTCGATGTGGCCGGGCGCCCGGTGTCGCTGCGCGCCGGCGACTACCTGTTCCTGCCGGCGCGTACGCCGCACACGGTGCTGCGCGTTTCCGACCGAGCCTTGTGGCTGGCGGTGCATCTGCACGGCCGCGCCGTGTGACAAAGCGTGCATCTTTTGCAGGGCATGTTCTGCTAACCTTGCATCTCTTTTATCTGGAGCCCAGGGATGCAGGCAACGCAGCGACAAGCAATCGAGGAATTTTGGCAGCATACTTCACACTGCGAGCACGCGGTGCAGGTGTATGAAGATGAAGAGTCCTTCCTCGAAACATTGGAAAGTTTCGTCATGGCCGGTTTCCGCAACGGCGAGGCCATCATCATCATTGCCACGCCCGAACACCGCGCTGCGCTGGCTGGACGCCTGGAACGCAATGGCATCAGCGTGGCGGCGGCCGCCGCGAGCGGCCAGTACATCGTACGCGACGCGCGCGGCTGCCTGGCCCGTTTCATGTTCGACGGCTGGCCGGCCGAGTCGCGCTTCAATGCAATGGTGGAAGAACTGATCGCCAGGGCGCGCGTCAACTATCCGGCGGTGCGCGCCTTCGGTGAAATGGTAGCCTTGCTGTGGGAAGAAAAGCTGTACCGCGCCACCATGCGCCTGGAGCATTTGTGGACACAGCTTTGCCAACGCGAATCCTTCCCGCTGTTCTGTGCCTACCCCAAGACCGGTTTCGATGCCGGCGACCCGGCAGCCTGCCGTGAAGCCCTGCAGGCCCACAGCAGGACCTGCCCGATCGGCTGAGCCCGCGCTTGCGGCGTGATGGCAGCAAGCGGCGCAGGACCGATTTGCTACACTAGCGCCCATGAAACGCCTGATTGCCGCCGCAGCCGGCTTGCTGCTGTCCCATGCTGCTTTCGCCACTTCGTGGGAGCTGGTGGCGGGGGCGCCCGCCGCCCTGCATCCTGAACGCCTCGACGCGCCGCGCGGCATTGCCGTGGGTCCCGGCGATACCATTTATTTCACCGACGGCTCCAGCGTGCGCGCCTTGCACACCGATGGCAGGCTGGCGACGCTGGCGGGGCGGTTCATTGCACCAGCCGGGCTGGCAGTCGGCGCTGACGGCACCGTGTTCGTCGCCGATGCCGGCAACCACGTGGTAAAGGCGGTCACGCCTGCCGGCGAGGTGCGTACCGTGGCCGGGCAGGCTGGCACGGCGGGGCGCAATGACGGCAAGGGAATCGCTGCGCATTTCGACCAGCCGTCCGGGCTGGCGATCGATGGGGCGGGCAGCCTGCTGGTGGCCGACAGCGGCAATCGCGCGCTGCGCAAGATTGCTGCCGACGGCGCCGTCACCACGCTGGCCCGGCAACTGCCGCTGCAGCCGCAGGGCATCGCACTCGATGCACGCGGCGGCGCGGTGTTGTATGACGCGTCGACCGCCTTGCGCATTGCCGCGGACGGGAAGCTGCAAGCGGTGGACCCACAGCTTGCAGCCGGGCAGGCGCAGCGCTCGGCCACGCATCCTCATCAGGAAGGGCGCGGACTGGCGGGCGAAGGCGGGCAAATGCCTGCGCCGGTGCCCGCGCCTGAGCGCCGTGCCAGCGCGCTTGTAGAAGCTGCCGGCGAATGCGTGCGCGGCAGATGCCTGCGCCGCTTCCAGCCGCCAAGCATGCCGGTCGCCGAGCCGGGGCGGGCCATGCCCGCCGGTCAGATCGCGGCCGACTCGCAAGGGCGCTTGCTGGCGACGGTGCCCGCCACCGGCACGATTTACCGTATAGAACGCGACGGCATGGTCGCGCCGCTGCTGGGCGCCGGCGACGTCACCGGCGAGCTATCCGGCGCGGCGCGCGACCGCGAAGGCAGGCTGTATGTGCTGCTGGCCGGGCGCCAGTCGGCCGCCAGCTGGGACGCCGCCGGCAAGGCGCAGCCCTTCGCCTTGCAGTACGCTGCATCCCTCAACCGCGACGGCCCGGCCTTGCAGGCGCGCTTCGGCGACATCACGCAGCTGGCGATTGGCCGCGACGGCAGCTTGTACGTGCTCGATGGCGACCAGCTGCGCCGCATCGACAAGCAAGGCGTGGTGCGCACCCTGCTGGAGGAGGGCGGCTTCCGCAAGCTGCGCGAGGCGCATACCGCCGCCCAGGTGGACCAGCACGGGTCGATGGCCGCCCGCCCGAGCACCGGCGTCTTTGTGACCGCCAACGGCGCCCTGGCCGGCGTCAGCACGGAAGGCTTGATTTCACTGGTCAGCGGTCCGCCCGGCATGGCGCCGGAGCAAACGGGCCTGCTCCCTGCGCTGCGGCGCATCTGGGCCTACGCCAGCCAGGATGCGGAACCGTTCATGCTGCCGGGCCTGGGCCAGCATCACATCGCCGCCGATGCCAGCGGCCAGGCCTGGTACTGTGCCGACAACGTGCTGTGGCGCATCCGGCCGCGCGGCGTGGCGCGCAAGACGATCCTGCAAGGCGCTGCAGATGGCTGCGGCGACGTGGTGGTGGCGCCCAGCGACGATGTCTTCATGCTGCACGGCCATTACCTGACCCGCGTCGGCGCGGATGGCTACCAGACGCTGGCGGCAGGCAGCCGCGAACGCCGGGGCAGCGCCGATGGCGCGGGCCTGATGGCGCGCTTCCGGCACCTGACGCATGCCGCGCCCGACGCAGGCAACAACATCTACCTGCTCGACGACGGTATGCTGCGCAAGCTGTCGGCACAGGGCGAGGTGGCCACGCTGGCGAAAGACTTGTTCAAGGAAACCGGCAAGCTGCGCGCACTTGCCGTGGACAGGAAGGGCGCGGTTTACGTGGCAACCCAGCACACGATCCTGCGCCTCAAGCCCTGATTACGCGGCCTGCTGCAGGTGCTGTCCCAGGCGCTTGCCCAGGGCAAGCAGGGTGAGGGTGGGCGGCAGGCCCCAAGGTGCGGGCAGCACCGAGGCGTCGCACACGTACAGGCCCGGCATGGAGGTGCGCAGGTCGCTGTCCACCGCGGCCGGGCCGCCGCCGCCGACAGCCAGCGCGCCGCCGGGGTGGGCGGCGAAATGCCAGCTCTGGAACACATGGCGCGCCCCGGCCTGGGCCAGGATGCGGCGCGCCAGTGCCGTGCCGCGCGCAAAACGCTCGCGGTCGGCCGGCTGCAGCGTCTTGTCGACCCAGCGCGGCCCGATGCCGCCGCCGGCCTGGTCGCGGATCTTCACCATGATGCTGAGCGTGCGGCGGTGCGCGAACAGGCGGTCGACGCGCCCCATCTGGAGCGCGAAGGCCTGGTACATCGGGCCCGGCAGGGTAAGGTCGGAGAATGACAAGCCTTCCTCGGCCAGCGCCATGCCCGCCGCCATAGGCACTTCGGCGCCGCCGTCGATATCGTCCACCGCGCCCATCACGGCCACCACCGGATCGCTGAAGAAGGGCAGGCTGCGCGGCGCCAGGCCGCAAGCATGCAGCAGGCGCGGGCTGCCGATGCCGCCGCCGGCCAGTACCACCACGCCGGCGCGGGCGCTGTGCGTCACCCCGTCGCGCACATAATCGACGCCGCTCGCGCGGCCTTGTTCGAACAGCACGCGCGAGGCCCGTGCGCGGTCAAGGATGTGGGCGCCGCGCAGGCGGGCGTCATCGAGCAGGTCGCGTGCCGTCCATTTGGCGCCGTAGGGGCAGCCGTAGACGCAACGCCAGCAACCGGTGCGGCAGATGGCGGGCCGGATCATCTTGTCCAGCTTTTGCCAGGGCAGTCCCGCCGCCAGCGCCGCCTGCATGATGCGCTGGGCCATGGGACCCAGCAGCTGGTCCGGCAAGGGACCGATAGGCAGCTCGGCGCGGCAGGCAGCAAGGGCTGGCGCCAGGTCGATGCCGAGGGCGGCGAAACGTTCGAGAGGGGGAGGCGAGGCAGTGGCGAAATTCAGGGCCGAACTGCCGCCGGCCGCGATGCCGCGCACCAGCAGCGATGCGTCGCGGTGAAAGAAGGCACCCTTGCCCGGGATGGCGCCGATGCCGGCCATTTGCGCCAGCGTGCCGCGCAAGGGAGCGGCGCTGCCTTGTTCCAGCACCAGCACGCGCTGGCCGTGCCGCGCCAGCGTATGGGCAACGCTGGCGCCACCGGGGCCGCTGCCGACCACGATGGCGTCATAGCGCGAAAGCGTTGGGAGATCAGCGGGTCTGCTTGTCATGCTTCTGGTGGTGGATCGCCGCGCTGTCGCGGTCCGCTTCGCGCTGCAGCTTGCGGCGCTCCTTGCGGGTCACCTTGCCGTCGGCCTTGGCGGCTGCTTCGTCGCTGGCCAGCTTGGCCTCGCGCGCTTCCAGGTGCTGGGTTTCCTTGGCGGTCAGCTGGCCCGACTCGACGCCCTGGGCGATACGGGCTTGCTGGCGTTCCTCACGCTTGTCCAGGTTCGGGGTCGATTGCGCAAAGGCAGGCAAGACAAAGGCAGATACCAGCACGGCGGCGAGCAGCTTGGTGGTTTTCATGGCGTTCCCTTTCGTTTGATGGTTGGACGCGAGTGCGTGGCCGCAGTATAGGCCTGGCCAACCGTGGGGAAAACGTCGTGTAGTGTAATCGATGTAAGCAAATGAAACCATTTTGTTAATGAATTTCACCTGCCGCTGTTAGCACGGTGCTTGCGGCGCTCACGGCGCCGCAGCACAGAGGTATCTCATATGATGTCTGATGTCTTGTTGGCGTGTATAATGCCGGCATGACTATCCTCCCCCGCAAGCGGCACACCCTGGCCCAGGGCGTCGTCGAACAGATCAGCGCCAGCATCAACGGCGGCTTACTGAAGCCAGGCGACAAGCTGCCGACCGAGTCGGCCATCATGGAGCAGCATGGCGTCAGCCGCACCGTGGTGCGCGAAGCGATTTCGCACCTGCAGGCGGCGGGACTGGTGCAGACGCGCCACGGCATCGGCACTTTCGTGGTCGACAAGCCGCGCGGCAACGGCGGCCTTGGCATCGACGCCGAAAGCATTGTCACCGTGCGCGACGTGCTGGCCATCCTCGAACTGCGCATCGGCATGGAGACCGAAACCGCCGGCCTGGCCGCCGCGCGCCGCAACGAGCAGCACGTGGCCGAACTGGCGCAGGCGCTGGACGACATGCGGCAGTCGATGGTGCAGGGCCGCGCCTCGGTGGAAGCCGACCGCCGCTTCCACCTGGTAATCGCCAAGGCCACCGGCAACCGCTACTTCGTCGACATCCTCGGCCAGCTGGGACAGGCCATCATCCCGCGCTCGCGCGTCAACACCGCCGGCCTGGCGCAGGACCGCCCGGCCGACTACCTGGAGCGCGTGCACCGCGAGCACGAAGACATCTTCCGCGCCATCCAGCGCCAGGACCCGGAAGCGGCGCGCGCCGCCATGCGCACCCACCTGTCCAACTCGCGCGAACGCCTGGTGCAAGCCCAGCAACGACTCGAAAACGCCGCCTAGAAAAAAGGGGACGTAACGCTTTTCGCAGAAAAAAGCGTTACGTCCCCTTTTTTTTCTTGCGTTGATGCGGTCTAAGTTGTACGATGACTGATAACTGAGATAACCGATACCCGCCCCACACCACACTTAGGAGCAACACCATGTCGCTGTCCCCGCAAGAACTCAAGAAAGTCATGTCATCCGGCCTGCTGTCCTTCCCGATCACGGACTTCGACGCCGACGGCAACTTCAACGCCAGGACCTATGCCGAACGCTTGGAATGGCTGGCGCCATACGGCGCGAGCGCGCTGTTCGCCGCCGGCGGCACCGGCGAGTTCTTCTCGCTGACCGGCAAGGAGTATTCCGACGTGATCAAGGTCGCCGTGGAGTCTTGCAAAGGCAAGGTGCCGCTGCTGGCCGGTACCGGCGGGCCGACCCGCCAGGCCATCGCCTACGCCCAGGAAGCAGAGCGCCTGGGCGCCGACGGCCTGCTGCTGCTGCCGCACTACCTGACCGAAGCGAGCCAGGACGGCCTGATCGAACACGTGGCCCAGGTTTGCGAATCGGTCAAGATTGGCGTCATCGTCTACAACCGCGCCAATTGCCGCCTGAGCGCCAATTCGCTGGCCAAGCTGGCCGCGCGCTGCCCGAACCTGATCGGCTTCAAGGACGGCGTGGGCGACATCGAACTGATGGTGCAGATCTACCGCAAGCTGGGCGACCGCTTCTCCTACCTGGGCGGCCTGCCGACCGCCGAAGTGTATGCCGGCGCCTACAAGGCCCTGGGCACCCCGGTCTACTCCTCCGCCGTGTTCAACTTCGTGCCGCAGCTGGCGATGGACTTCTACCACGCCACCGCCGCCGGCAACACCGCCGAAACCGACCGCATGCTGGACGAATTCTTCCTGCCGTACCTGGAGATCCGCAACCGCAAAGCCGGCTACGCCGTGTCGATCGTTAAAGCCGGCGCGCGCCTGGTGGGCCACTCCGGCGGCCCGGTCCGCGCCCCGCTGACCGACCTGACCGCGGAAGAAGACCAGATGCTGCTGGACCTGATCAAGAAGTCGGGTGCCCGATAATGCAGATCAGCGGTGACATGATCATCGGCCAGCAGCTGGTGCGCGGCGCCGCCGGCACCCAGCTGGCCTTCAACCCGGCCACGCGCGAGCACCTGCAGCCCGAATTCGGACAGGCCGGGCCGGCGGACGTGGAGCGCGCCTGCGCCCTGGCCGAACAGGCTTTCGACGCCTACCGCGCCACCACGCCGCCAGTGCGCGCCGCCTTCCTGGAGGCGGTGGCAAGCAATATCGACGCGTTGGGCGCCGCGCTGACCGAACGCGCCATGGCCGAAACCGGCCTGCCGCAAGCGCGCCTGGAAGGCGAGCGCGGCCGCACCGTCAACCAGCTGCGACTGTTCGCCAAAGTGGTGCGTGACGGCCACTGGCAGGGCGCCACCTTGGATTCGGCGCTGCCGCAGCGTACCCCGCCGCGCCCGGATCTGCGCCTGCGCAAGATCCCGGTCGGCCCGGTCGCCGTGTTCGGCGCATCGAACTTCCCGCTGGCCTTCTCGGTCGCCGGCGGCGATACCGCGTCCGCGCTGGCCGCCGGTTGCCCGGTGGTGGTGAAGGCGCATGCCGCCCACCCGGGCACGTCCGAACTGGTGGCGCGCGCCGTGCAAAAGGCCGTCGCCGACTGCGGCATGCCGGAAGGCGTGTTCTCCATGATCCACGGTAACGGCCGCGTGATCGGCCAGGCGCTGGTGGCCAACCCGTCGATCAAGGCGGTCGGCTTCACCGGTTCGCGCCAGGGCGGCACTGCCTTGATGCGCACCGCCGCCGCGCGCCATGAGCCGATCCCGGTGTATGCCGAGATGAGCTCCATCAATCCGGTGTTCATGCTGCCTGCCACCCTGGCCGCCAATGCCGAAGCGCTGGGCGCCGCCTTTGTCGAATCGCTCACCATGGGCGTGGGGCAGTTCTGCACCAACCCCGGCCTGGTGATCGGCGTGGCCGGTTCAGGCTTTGAGCGCTTCGCCGCGGCAGCCGCGGCTGCGTTGCAGTCGAAAGGTGCAGGCACGATGCTGACCGCCGGCATCCACGATGCCTACGGGTCGGGCATCGACCGCCTGTCCGACGCGGCCGGCGTGGAAATCCTGGGCAAGGGCCAGCAGGAAGGCGCCGGTTGCGCGGCCCAGGCCGCGCTGTTCCGCGTCGACGCTGAAACCTTCGCCGCCAGCCACGCGCTGCAGGAAGAAGTGTTCGGCCCGGCCTCGCTGCTGGTGGCCTGCCGCGACGAAGCTGAATTGCTGCGCCTGGCCGCCGGCCTGGATGGACAGCTGACCGCCACCGTGCACTGCACTGCCGACGATCACCCGCTGGCCGCCAGGCTGCTGCCGACGCTGGAGCGCAAGGCCGGCCGCGTGCTGTTCAACGGTTTCCCGACCGGCGTCGAAGTGTGCCACGCCATGGTGCACGGCGGCCCGTTCCCGGCCACTTCGGACAACCGCAGCACGTCCGTCGGCGCGCTGGCGATCGAGCGCTTCCTGCGTCCGGTGAGCTACCAGAACGTGCCGGCGGCCTTGCTGCCGGCGGCGCTGCAGGACGATAATCCATTGGGCCTTGCGCGCCTGGTGGATGGAGAGCTGCGTACGGCAGTTTGATTGTTGTAGTACGGCCGGGGGAGACACCGGCCGCTTTTGCATCATTAACTAAAATGAATCAGTCCAATCCGCAAGCCGCCGGCCTTGCTGCCGCACCGGCTGCCGCCATCGGCAAATACCGCTGGACCATCTGTGGCCTGCTGTTCTTCGCCACCACCATCAACTATCTGGACCGCCAGGTGCTGTCGCTGCTGGCGCCGTCGCTGTCGAAGGAATTCGGCTGGTCCAACAGTGACTACGCCAATATCGCCGCCGTGTTCCAGTTCGTGTACGCGATCTCGATGCTGTTCGCCGGCCGCGTGATCGACAAGATGGGCACCCGCCGCGCCTTCGTCCTGGCGATCGTGGTGTGGTCGCTGGGCGCAGTGCTGCATGCCTACTCGGTGGCCGTCGGCGTCACAGTGGCCAATATTCTGTCCGCCTGCGGCATTGCCGCCGTGCCGGTTTCGGTGGCTGGCTTCATGGTCGGCCGCGCGGTGCTGGCGCTGGGCGAGGCGGGCAATTTTCCGGCAGCCATCAAGGCGACCGCGGAATACTTCCCGAAGAGGGAGCGATCTTTCGCCACCGGCATCTTCAATTCCGGCGCCAATATCGGCGCGATCCTGGCCCCGGTCACAGTGCCGGTCATCGCCGAAGTATGGGGCTGGCAGGCGGCCTTCATCATCGTCGGCGCCATCGGCTTCGTGTGGATGGGCTTCTGGCTGGTGTTCTATGAAACACCCGCGCGGCAGAAACGCCTGTCGCGCACGGAACTCGATTACATCAACAGCGATGCCGCCGACGCGCCGCCTGCCGCTGATGCGCCGCGCAAGGCGTCCTGGTTCAAGCTGCTGTCCTATCGCCAGACCTGGGCCTTCACCATCGGCAAATTCATGACCGACGGCGTATGGTGGTTCTTCCTGTTCTGGCTGCCCAAATTCATGTCGGCGCAGTACGGGCTGGCCGGCACCGCAATGGTGGTGCCGCTCGCGGTGCTGTACTCGATGACCATGTTCGGCTCCATCTGCGGCGGCTGGTTCCCGACTTTCTTCATCGACCGCGGCGCCAGCGTCTACCACGGCCGCATGCGCGCCATGCTTGCCATCGCCGTGTTCCCGCTGGCGGTGCTGCTGGCGCAGCCGCTTGGCTACCTCGGTATCTGGGTGCCGGTGATCCTGATCGGCGTTGGCGCCTCGGCGCACCAGGCATGGTCGGCCAACCTGTTCACCACCGTGTCGGACATGTTCCCGAAACACAGCGTCGCTTCGGTAGTCGGCATCGGCGGCATGGCGGGGGGGCTGGGCGGCGTGCTGGTCACCAAGGTGGCGGGCGCACTGTTCGACTATTACGGCGCACTGGGCCAGGTCCAGACCGGCTACATGATCATGTTCACCTTCTGCGCGCTGGCTTACCTGGGGGCGTGGTGCATCATGAAGGCGCTGGTCCCCGCGCACAAGGAAATCCGCGACCTGTGATGGAAAAGGTCGGCGGCGTTCACTGCAGGGCCGGCGAAAGCCCGGCCTGGCACGCAGGGGAGGGCGCCTGGTACTGGGTCGACATATCGGCGCGCCGCATCTGGCGCCTCGATTACGCCAGCGGCGCCACCCGCTTCTGGGAGGCGCCCGAGATGGCGGCCTGCGTCACGCCCGCTGCGCGCGGCGGCCTGCTCGCCGGCATGGAGAGCGGCATCTTCCACCTCGCGCTGCATGGCGACGGCGGCGTTTCCGCGGAACGCCTGGCCGCGCCGCCGCTATCCGAATTGGGCCAGGGCATGCGCTTCAACGACGGACGCTGCGACCGGCAAGGCCGCTTCTGGGCCGGCACCATGTTCATGGACATGGCGGCCGAACGGGCGGTCGGGAAGCTGTACCGCTTTACCGCCGAAGACGGCCTGTCGCGGCCTTTCGTCACAGGCTTGCTGACGCAAAACGGCACCGCCTTTTCACCGAAGGGCGACGTGATGTACCTGTCCGACTCGCACCCGCAGCGCCGGCTGGTGTGGGCCTTCGACTACGACATCGCCAGCGGCACGCCGTACAACAAGCGCGTGTTCCTCGACCTGGGCGCGCAGAAGGGCCGGCCCGACGGCGCTGCCGTCGACGCCGACGGCTGTTACTGGACCTGCGCCAACGATGGCGGGCTGCTGCAGCGCTACACCCCGGCCGGTATGCTCGATCGCGAAATCGCGCTTCCCTGCGCCAAGCCTTCCATGTGCAGCTTCGGCGGCCCGGACCTGTCCACCCTGCTGGTCACTTCCATCGACCCCGGCAATGCCGCCGGCGACCCCTGGCCAGGTTCGGTGCTGCTGCTGCGCCCCGGCGTGCAGGGCGTCGCCGACGTGCCCTTCGCCGCCCGATAGCGCGCGCTTACAGGCCGATGACGCGGCGGCAGAACGCCGCGCTGGCCTCGTCGGCCGGGAAGCATGATTCGATGTGCAGCTCTTCCAGCGTCACGTCGCGCGGCGTGCCGAAGGTGGTGATGGTGGAGAAAAAGGCCACGCGCCGGCCGTCGCGTTCGAACACGGTTTCCATCAGCGGCGCCGGCACGGCGCGCACGTCGCGCCGGCGCCAGGTTTCGGGGATGCCGGGATAGGCCAGCACCTCGTCGAGCAGATTACGGGCCTTGCCGTCGTTGGGCGCGCTGGCCACCAGCTTGTGCAGGTGCGCCAGCAGGTGGCCGGCGATTTCCTCCCAGTTCAGCAGCACGCCGCGCAAGTCCTGCGGATCGAAGGCGTGGTGCAGCATATTGCGGTGCGGGCTGTCGCGCCCTCCCAGCAGCCAGCGGTTCATGCGGATGGCGGCGTCGTTGGCCATCACGATGTCCCAGTGGCGGTTGAGCAGGAAGGCGGGGTAGGGCTCCTGCTGCCTGAGCATGGCCTCGATCGCGCGCCGCATCGGCGCCAGCTCGGGGTTGGCCAGCGCCGATTCGGTGTAGCGCGGTGCATAGCCCGCCGCCACCAGCAGTGCGTTGCGCTCGCGCAGGCTCATTGCCAGCGTGTCGGCGATGCGCGCCAGGATCTCCCGGCTGGGCTGCGCCTTGCCGGTCTCGATGCAGCTCAGGTGGCGCGTGGACAGGCCGGCCTCCAGTGCCAGGTCCATCTGGCTCAGGCGGCGGGCGGCGCGCCACTCGCGCAGCAGGGCGCCGACGTGGGCAATGGGGGCGAGGGAATCGTTCATTTGGCCATATTAGCAATATTTGCCGCCACAGTTCCATGACCTCCGAGGTCATTGCTTCCAGTCCGCCGCGCCCCGATCATGCATTCCATCGCAACCTTTCTGAAGGAGATGTGCATGATTCGCCGAGACTTGTTGCTTGCCGGTTTTGCCGCCATCGGCATGAGCGCCGTGGCCGGGGCAGCGCGCGCGGCCCAGGGCTTGGCCAAGTCCGCGCAGGACCCTGTCCTTTCGCCCGCGGATGCCGCGCTGCGTGTGGAAGCGGCCCGCGATGCGCGCGCATGGCGCGCCGCCCGCCGCTTCGTAGAGACCAGCATGGGGCGCATCGCGCTCGTTCAGCGCGGCGCCGGCCCGCAGTCCGCCCTGTTCCTGCATGGCCTGCCGCTCAACAGCTTCCAGTGGCGCGGCGCCGTGGCGCGCCTGGCGCCGCAGCGCCGCTGCATCGCGCCGGACTTCCTCGGCCTTGGCCACAGCGAGCCGGCGCCTGGCGCCAGCCTCGATCCGGAGGGCCAGGTCGCCATGCTGGCCGAACTGCTCGACAAGCTTGGCGTGGACAAGGTCGACGTGGTGGCCAGCGACAGCGGCGGCGCCGTGGCGCAACTGTTGCTGGTGCTGCACCCGGAGCGCGTGCGCAGCCTGCTGCTGGCCAATTGCGACACGGAAGTCGACAGCCCGCCGCCCGCCATGCTGCCCGTGATCGAGCTGGCCAAGCAAGGCAAGTTCGCCCAGGAGTGGCTGGAGCCGTGGCTGGCCGACAAAAACAAGGCCCGCTTGCCCGAAGCCTTGGGCGGTGCCTGCTACGCCCGTCCCGCCGCGCTGGCGGACGAGGTGTTCGAAACCTATCTGCGGCCTTTGGTCGACCATCCGCAGCGCCTGCACGCCTACATCGCGGCGCTGGAGCGCAACGCCCTGCACGGCATCAAGCCCGCGCTGCAGGCCAGCACGGCACCGGTGCGCGTGTTGTGGGGCATGGCCGACACCATCTTCCTGCCGCGCGGCGCCGACTACCTGGAACAGGCCTTCGGCAACAGCAAGGGCGTGCGCCGCATCGAAGGCAGCAAGTTGTTCTGGCCGGAGGAGCGGCCGGACCTGGTGGCGCAGGAAGCGCTGGCCCTGTGGCGGGCTTGACATTGTTGAGAAAAGCGCAAGTCGCCGCCGCGCGGACTGCGGTAAAATCGCAGGTTTGGATCTTTCCGAGGTTTCGCAATGAAATGGGCTGTTGTCGCTTTTTACATCCTGTCCGTCCTGCACATCCACTTCCGTGGCAAGGTACGCCTGCCGATCGGGCGCCAGCTGTTCGACCACTCCTCGTTCATGGCCCCGATCAATATCTTCATGCACTGGTTCTCGCGTGTGCCGTCCACGCCCTACCTGCCGGTTGACATCTTCAAGGAACTCAAGCCGCTGGAAGAAAACTGGGAAGTGATCCGCGCCGAAGCGGAAAACCTGCTGCGCCTGCAGAAGATCAAGGCCTCGGAAAAGAACGACGACGCCGGCTTCAATTCCTTCTTCAAGAACGGCTGGAAGCGTTTCTACCTGAAGTGGTACAACGCCAGCCACCCGTCGGCGCAGGAGTTGTGCCCGCAAACCTACGCGCTGCTGGCCGCCATCCCGTCGGTGAAGGCCGCCATGTTCGCCGAGCTGCCGCCGGGCGGCAAGCTCAATCCGCACCGCGACCCGTTCGCCGGCTCGCTGCGCTACCACCTCGGCCTGGCGACGCCGAACGACGACCGCTGCTTCATCGACGTCGACGGCGAGCGCCATAGCTGGCGCGACGGCCAGGGCGTGATCTTCGACGAAACCTATATCCACTGGGCCATCAACGGTTCCGAGAGCGACCGCATCATCCTGTTCTGCGATGTCGAGCGCCCGATGCGCTACCGCTGGGCGCAGGCGATCAACCGCTTCCTGGGCCGCACCATGATGACCGCCGCCGCTTCGCCCAACGAGCAGGGCGACCAGGTCGGCCTGGTGTCGAAGCTGTTCCGCATCTCCTTTTACGCGGGCAAATACCGCCGCGCCTTCAAGGCCTGGAACAAGACCGCTTACAAAATCACCAAGTTTGGCCTTATCATCGGTCTCGCAGCAGCAATCTATTACATCTGAGGCAGCCCGTGCTGCCTCGCTACAAGGAGGCAGCATGCGGCACCCGTTCCTGAGCGGCGCCCTGGCATTCGTGCTGGGCGCCGCCACCATCGTCCCCGCCACCACCAGCGCAGGTCCCCTGCGCGACAAGCTGCTGGAGCGCCGCGCGGCGCGCAGCGCGGGCGAGACCAGCGTTCCTGGCAAGGCACTGCGCGATATCCCCTACGGCAGCGACCCGCGCCAGCGCATGGACGTCTACCTGCCAAGCCAGGCGCCGGCCAATGCCCCAGTGATCTTCATGGTGCACGGCGGCGGCTGGCGCACCGGCGGCAAAGGGGAAACGGCGGTGGTGGAGAACAAGGTGCCTTACTTCACAGGGCACGGTTATATTTTTGTGACCATCAATTACCGCATGCTGCCCGACGCCGACCCTTACGTGCAGGCGCAGGATGTGGCGTTGGCCCTGGCCGCAGCGCAGGCGAAGGCCGCCAGCTGGGGCGGCGATCCGCGCCGTTTCATCCTGATGGGACATTCGGCCGGGGCCCACCTGGTGGCGCTGCTGTCGGCCCAGCCATCGCTGGCGCCCGGCAGCGGCTGGCTCGGCACCGTGGCGCTGGACAGCGGCGCGCTGGACGTGCCGCAGATCATGGAACACCGCCATATGCGGCTGTATGACGAAGCCTTCGGCAGCGATCCCGCCTTCTGGCGCAAGGTCTCGCCGATGCATGCGCTGCAGCCCGGCGCGCAGCCGATGCTGCTGGTGTGCTCGACCCGGCGCGAGGATTCCTGCAGCCAGGCCCATGCCTTCGCCCAGCGCGTCAAGGCCGGCGGCGCCCGCGCCGAAGTGCTGGAGCAGGCCAAGAGCCACCGCGAGATCAACCTGCAGCTCGGTTCCGACAGCGCCTACACAGGCGCGGTGCAGGCCTTCATCGACAGCCTGAAATGAACGCTTAGCGTGCGTTGGGCGCCTTCATGCGCGCCTCTTCGCGCGTCAGGATCCACACCCGGTCGATATTGCCGTTCATGTCTTCGGTGTAGTTGACGACGATGTTTTTCTCGCTCAGGGAGCCGGGCACCACGCTCATGTTTTCTTCGCTGACGATGCGCGCCGCTGGCGACAGCTGGCGCAGCTTGCCGTCGATGGTGATGTCGGGCGCATAACCGAGCGTCATCTTGCCGCGCTTGGCTTGCGGCGGGAAGGGGCGCGGTTCGCGGGCACCCTCCTGGGCCAGGGCGGGGAAGGCTATGGTGGCCGCGAGGGCCAGCAGGAAGTGTCGTTTGTTCATGCGCGCTAGCTTACCATGCTGGCGAACATTGCCAGCACGCACAGCGCCATCACCACGGTGCAGGCCCAGCCCAGCCAGCGCAGGCGGCGCGACAGCGTCACCTCGCCCATCACGCCGGGCCGCGTGGACAGCAGCATCGTCACCACCATCACCGGCACCGCGACCACGCCGTTGATCACGGCGCTCCAGTACAGGGCCCGCATCGGGTCCATCGGCAGGAAGCCGATGCCCACGCCGACAAGCGTGGCGGCGGCGATGATGCCGTAGAACTTGCGCGCCGCCTGCGGCTCCAGTTCCAGGCCGCTGCGCCAGTTGAAGGCGCCCGCCATGGCGTAGGCCGCCGAGCCGGCCAGCACGGGAATGGCCAGCAGGCCGGTACCGATGATGCCCAGCCCGAACAGCGCAAAGGCCAGTTCTCCCGCGATCGGCCGCAGCGCCGCTGCCGCCTGCGCCGACGATTCGACCTGGAAAATTCCATGCGCATGCAGGGTGACGGCGGTGGTCAGCATGATCGACCACGCCACCAGGTTGGAGAAGCCCATGCCGATGGCCGTATCGAGCTTGATGCGGCGCAGTTGCGGGCGCACCTGGCGCGGCGCATGTTTCAAGGGTTCGGCTTTGGGGTCCGCGCGCAGCTCCTCGACCTCCTGCGCCGCCTGCCAGAAGAACAGGTAGGGGCTGATGGTGGTGCCGAATACCGCCACCATGGTGGTCAGGAACTCGGGTTTCCATTCGATGTGCGGCGAGAAGGTGCGTTTGAGCACGGTAAGCCAGGGCACGTCGATCACCAGCACCGTGGCGGCATAGGCCAGCAGCGCCAGTGTCAGCCACTTCAGTATGCGCGCGTAGCGCTGGTAGGGGATGAACACTTGCAGCAGCACCGACAGCAGGCCGAAAGCCAGAGCATGCCAATGCGCCGGGCCCCCGACCACCAGGTGCAAGGCATCGCCCATGGCGGCCAGGTCGGCCGCGATATTGATGGTGTTGGCAATCAGCAGCAGGCTGACCAGGGCATACAGCAGCCAGGCCGGGAAGCAGCGCCGGATATTGGCCGCCAGCCCGCGCCCGCTGATGCGGCCGATGCGGGCGCTGGTTTCCTGGATGCCCACCATGAGCGGATAGGTGAACAGGCCCAGCCACAGCATCCCGTAGCCGAACTGGGCCCCGGCCTGGGAGTAGGTGGCGATGCCGCTGGGATCATCGTCGGCCGCCCCGCTGATGAGGCCGGGGCCGAGTTTGTCCAGCCACGATTGGCTCTGCTGTTCCATGACACCGATGCTAGCGGCAGCAGAGATTCCCTTCCGTTAAACCACGAACATCGAATTTGAAAGGCGGGGCCAGCGGTGAAAAAGTGGACGGGGAAAAAGGGGACGTACCCCTTTAAAAGAAGAAGCACCCTTTTAAAGGGGTACGTCCCCTTTTTTCCCGTCCTCTATTTTTTCACCGCTGAGCCCGACTTTCTTCCGGCGCGCTTCCCAGGCGGCGAGGGCGGCGCGGTAGCGCTCGAGCTCTTCGTAGTAGAGGTCGAGCACGCACCAGGTGCAGCCGCTGTGGCAGCAGTCGTCCGGTCCGGGGGCGGCCGGCGGCTGGGGTTGGGGGTCGTCCGGTGTTGCCATCATTCTTCCATTGCCAGCAGGGCCTGGTTGCGGCCGCGCTGCTTGGCGCGGTACAGCGCTTCGTCGGCCAGGCGTACCAGTTGCTCGGGGCGGCTGTTTTCCGTCGGCACCAGGACCGCCACGCCGATGCTGAGCGTGACGTGGCCCAGCGGCGAGGCGTCGTGCGGCAGCTTGAGGCGCGCCAGTTCGTCGCAGATCGTTTGCGCCACCCCGATGGCGTCGGCGCCCGGCGTGGCCACCGACAGCAGCGCGAATTCTTCGCCGCCGTAGCGCGCCACCAGGTCGGAACTGCGCCGGCCGTGCTCGGTGATCAGGTGCGCCACCGTGCACAGCGTGGCGTCGCCGGCCAGGTGGCCGTAGCGGTCATTGTATTTCTTGAAGTAGTCGACATCGAGCATCGACAGCGCCAGCGGCTGGCCGGTGCGCAGGGCGCGCCGCCATTCCGCTTCCAGCGCCAGGTCGAAGCCGCGCCGGTTGCCGACACCGGTCAGGCCGTCGGTCTGGCTCAAGGCTTCGAGCTTGCGGTTGCTGTCTTCCAGCTCGATGGTCCGGGCATGCACCAGCAGCTCAAGCTCGGCCTGCTGGCGCGTCAGGCGCCGGATGCGCCAGTGGTACAGGCCCCACAGTCCCCCCAGCACCAGGACGATGGCGCCGCCGCGGAACCAGAGGGTCTGCCAGAATGGCGGGGTGATGGTCACGTTCAGCGTGGCCGCCTCTTCGCTCCAGCTGCCGTGGTGGTTGGCGGCGCGCACGCGGAACACGTAGCGGCCCGGGTCGAGGTTGGTATAGGTGGCAACGCGCCGCTCGGCGTCCGTTTCCTGCCAGTCGGGGTCGAAGCCTTCCAGCTGGTAGGCGTAGCGGTTCTGCGACGGTTCGGTGTAGTGCAGGGCGGCGAACTCGAGCGTGAAGGCAGTCGCTTGCGAAGACAGCACCAGGCCGGTGGGCGCGGTCAGCGGCCCTTCCAGCCGTGCCTGTTCGCGGAAGCGGCCTTCGCTCAGCGAGTGGTTGAACAGCTTGATGTCGGTGATGGCCACTTGCGGCGGCACCGAGGCGCTGCGCACCTGGTCGGGGTCGATGCCGGTCATGCCGTGCACGCCGCCAAAATAGAGTTTGCCGTTCGCGCCGGGCGCCGAGGCGCCTACCGTGAAGCCGTCGGTCATGCCGTCGGCCACGGTGAACAGCTGGGCCGACCCGTTGCCGGGATTCAGCCGGAACAGGCCGGCCAGGGTGCTGACCCAGAGCTTGCCGCTGGTATCCGATTGCAGCGACAGCACCTTGTGATGCTGCACGGCGGCGGCATGCGAGCGCAGGCGCAGCGTGCCGTCGGCGCCTTCCTCCAGTTGCAGCAGGCCGCGCGAGGTGCCGATCCAGACCCGGCCGGCGGCATCTTCATGCAGGGCGGTCACGTTATCGTCGATCATGCCTTCCGGGCCGCCGTTGAGGAAATGGCGGAACCGGCCGCTGGCCGGGTCCAGCAGGTCGAGTCCGCCGCCATTGAATTCGGAACCGGTCCAGACCCGGCCCTTGCTGTCCTCCAGCACGGCGCTGGCCCCGCCCACGCTGCGGCTGTGCGGGTTGAACGGGTCGTGGTAGAACAGGGTGGACCGGTCGCGCAGCGTGTCGTAGCGTACCAGGCTGTTGCCGGTGCCCAGCCACAGCACGCCGTCCTTGCCGGGGGCGATGGTGTTGATGAAATCGCTGGCGGTATTGCCGAAGCGGGTCAGCTTGAACTTGCCGTCGAGCTTGTCCAGGCGGTTCAGGCCGTTGGCCGTCCCCACCCACAGCGGGCCATCGGGCTGCTGGTACATGCTATAGACGATGTTGTTGCTGAGCGAGCCGGGCTTGCCGTCGGCCTGGTAGCGCCGCAGCACTTCGCCTTTCGCCGGGTCGAACAGGCCCATGCCGAGGCTGCCGCCCATCCAGACCGTGCCATGGGGGCCGTTTTCCAGGCTCAGCAAGGCGTTGTTGGCACGGCCATGGCGCCCGTCCAGGTGATACGGCAGGTAGCGCGTGAAGCCGCTGCTGCTCAGGTTGACCAGGGAGATGCCGTCCGTAAACGAGGCGATCCACAGCATGCCGCCGCGGTCCTGCATCATCGCGCGCAGGTTGTCGCCCGGCAGGGAATACGGATCGTCGCTATTGTGGCTGTACTGGTCGAAGCGCTGCGCCGCCTCGTCCCAGCGCAACAGGCCGGCCGACAGGGTGGTCGCCCATAGCGTGCCGTCGCGGTCGACGTAGAAGCTGGTGATACGGCTGTCGGGCGCGGCCACGGTTTCGCGGCTGTCCCAGGGTTTGCTGCTGTCCCAGCGCAGCACGCCGCCTTCGGTGCCGATCCACAGCATGCCGTGGCGGTCGAAGCGCAGGGCGCGCACGATATTGCTGCGTGCGTTGGGATCGCTGCCCTTGTCCACGCGGCGGTGCTCGAATTCGCTGGCGCCGGCAGGCAGCACGTCCAGGCCGCCGGGCCAGGTGGCGGCCCACACCGCGCCCGTGGCGTCGACCGCCAGCGCATTCAGGTCGTTGCCGCCCAAGCTGCCGGGACGGGCCGGATCGTGCACATGGACGGTGAATTTGCCGCTGTCCGGATCGAAATGCTGCAGGCCACCCCAGGTGGCGAGCCACATGCCGTCCTTGCCGTCGGGAACGATGGCCTTGATGATGCGCGCATTGTTGGGCGCGTTGGCGGGCAGGAAGGTGGTGAAATCGTTGCTGTCGGCATTGAAGCGCGCCAGTCCGTTCTGGGTGCCAGCCCACAGACGGCCCTTGCTGTCTTCGTACAGGGCCGCCACGCGGTCGTGCGGCAGCTTGCCGGCGTCGCCGGCCTTGCTGCGGTAGCGGGTGGCGCGGTAGCCGTCGTAGCGGTAGAGACCGTTCGATTGGGTGCCGATCCACATGAAGCCGCGTTTGTCTTGTAGCAGCGACAACATTGACGGTTCATCATTGCCCAGCGGCCCCAGTTTGCGAAAACGCAGCGAGGGCGCCGCTTCGGCCACGGCGGTCAGGAGGCTGACTGCCAGCAAGAGCAACAGCAAGAAATAGCGGCTCAGGGGCCAGCCGCGGGCGTTGGTAGCATTCATTTAGTGACATTATAGCTTCCGTCTCAGCAATAATTTACCGTTGCCAAGCCCCATTCCATGCGCTTTACCACAGTTCTCGGGTATCATGCGGGGTTGGCCGCTGTTAACCTTAAGAATTGTATGTCTGACATTGAGAACACCCCTGAGCAAGTAAAGTTCGCCGATTTCGGCCTGGCGCCGGAAATCCTGCGCGCGCTGACCGACCAGGGTTATGTGCACCCGACGCCGATCCAGGCGAAAGCGATCCCGATCCTGCTGCAGGGCCGCGACGTGATGGGCGCCGCCCAGACCGGTACCGGCAAGACGGCCAGTTTTTCCCTGCCGATCATCCAGCTGCTGCTGGCCCACGCCAATACGTCGATGAGCCCGGCGCGCCACCCGGTGCGTGCCCTGGTGCTGGCCCCGACCCGCGAACTGGCGGTGCAGGTGGCGGAAAACGTGGCTGCCTATTGCAAGCACACCCCGCTGCGTTCCACCGTGGTATTCGGCGGCATGGACATGAAGCCGCAGACGGAAAAGCTGCGCAGCGGCGTGGAGATCGTGATCGCCACCCCGGGCCGCCTGCTGGACCACGTCGAGCAGAAGAATATCTCGCTGGGCCAGGTGCAGATGCTGGTGATGGACGAAGCAGACCGTATGCTGGACATGGGCTTCCTGCCCGACCTGCAGCGCATCATCAACCTGCTGCCGAAAAAGCGCCAGAACCTGATGTTTTCGGCCACCTTCTCGCCGGAGATCAAGAAGCTCGCTTCGAGCTTCCTGACCGACCCGGTGACGATCGAAGTGGCGCGTTCCAACGCCACCGCCGAAAAAGTGACCCAGGTGGTCTACAAGGTCAACGAGGACCACAAGCGCGACGCGGTCGCCCACATCCTGCGCCAGCGCGAGCTGAAGCAAGTGATCGTCTTCTCCAACACCAAGATCGGCGCGTCGCGCCTGGCGCGCGGCCTGGCGGCGGAGGGCATGAAGGCCGCCGCCATCCACGGCGACAAGACGCAGCAGGAGCGCATGCAGGCCCTGGACGCCTTCAAGAAG
Source organism: Pseudoduganella sp. (assembly GCA_039593355.1). Classification (GTDB taxonomy): domain Bacteria; phylum Pseudomonadota; class Gammaproteobacteria; order Burkholderiales; family Burkholderiaceae_D; genus Rugamonas. Next base: position 61,206 of record JBCNPK010000017.1, on the reverse strand, counting down.
GGCGAAATCGACGTGCTGGTCGCCACCGACGTGGCGGCCCGCGGCCTGGATATTTCGGACCTGCCTTGCGTGATCAACTTCGACCTGCCGTACAACGCGGAAGACTATGTGCACCGCATCGGCCGCACCGGCCGCGCCGGCGCCTCGGGCGACGCCATCTCGATCTACTCGGACAAGGATGAGCGCCTGCTGGCCGACATCGAAAAGCTGATCAAGCAGACCGTCCCGCGCGGCACGCTGGAAGGCTTCGTGCCGGGCGGCTTCCGCAGCGACGAGCGCCACGGCGACCGCCGCCGCGACCGCACCCAGAGCGACCGTGCACCGCGCAGCGGCGAGCGCCGCGAAGGGGCGCCGCCACCGCGCCGCGAAAAGGTCGATCCATGGTTCCTGAAACCATATGAGCCGACCCGCGGCAACGGCGCGCCTGCCGCCGCAGCGCCGGCCGCTCCGGCCAAGCCAAAGCAAAAGGTTGCAGCCCTGCTGGGCGGCCTGCCGAAAGGCTAAGGCGAAAAAAGGCCCGTTCGTGAACGGGCCTTTTTTTATGGATGATGCCTGCCCCCGCGGGTCAGGCGCTGCTTTACCGGTTTAATGCTTGCCGAAGCAGGCCGGGCAGGAAACTCCCGGCACGTATTCCGGCGCCAGCTGCTGGCGCGGAGTCACCACGGCGCGGCAGGCGAAGCATTGCTTGGTTTCGGTCGGCTCCAGCTGCGGGTTCAGTGCGGTGCGGTAGTCGAACACGAAGCAGTCGCCGTTGTAGTGGGCGCCGCCCACTTCCTCGAAATATTTCAGGATGCCGCCTTCGAGCTGGTACACATTGTCGTAGCCGATGTTTTGCATGTGGATCGCGGCTTTCTCGCAGCGGATGCCGCCGGTGCAGAAAGTCACCACGGTCTTGCCCTCGAAATCGGCTTTGTGCTTTTCGATCACTTCCGGGAATTCGGTGAACTTCTTCAGGCGGTAGTCGACGGTGTTCTTGAAGGTGCCGACGTCCACTTCATAGTCGTTGCGGGTTTCGACCATGACGACCGGTTTGCCGTTGTCGTCGTGGCCCTGGTCCAGCCAGCGCTTTAGGGTCTTGGCTTCCACATACGGTGCGCGGCCTTCTTCCGGCTTGATCAGCGGCATGCGCATGGTGATGATCTCTTTTTTGATGCGCACCAGCATGCGGCGGTGCGACTGCTCGGCCGACAGGCTTTCCTTCACTTCCAGGTCCGCCAGGCGCGCGTCGCTGCGTACCCAGGCCAGGTATTCGTCGATATTGGCGCGGGTGCCGGACAGGAACATATTGATGCCTTCCGGGGTCAGCAGGATGGTGCCTTTCAGGCCCAGGCGGGCGCAGATGTCCTGGTACTGCGGGCGCAATTCGTCCAGCTTGTCCAGCGTGATGAATTTGTAAGCCGCGATGTTGACGTAAACGGCTGGTGCCGCGCCGGGCGCTGCAGGCGCGTTTTCAATGGTTGCTTGCATGGGATTGGTAATCGATTGAATCCGGAACAGCCGACATTATAGCCGCTCTCTGCGGCATGCTCAAATATTAGGCACCGACGGCGGAACTTTCGGTGCTTCGTCCTGTCTATCTGCGCGTCCAACCACAAATCGGGGCTATCATGGAACTTCCGGAAATACCTCCAGATCCAGGCGGCCAGGATCACGAAGCAAGGATTATTAAATTGGAAACGCAGGTTCAGTCATTGAGCCAGCAGTTAACTTTGGAAATTGCTGCGCTAAAAGTATGGTTCAGCGAAAAGCTGGACTTCAAGCTTGAGGACTGGCGCAAGGAAAATGACCGCAAGCTTGAGGACTGGCGCAGGGAAAACGACCAAAAGCTTGAGGGTTGGCGCAAGGAAAACGACCACAAGCTTGAGGAATGGCGCAAGGAAAACGACCACAAGCTTGAGGATTGGCGCAAGGAACATGATCACAAGCTTGAGGATTGGCGCAAGGAAAATGACCGCAAGCTTGAAGAGTGGCGCCAGGGATTTGACCGCAAACTTGATGGCCTCCGCGGCGACATGGATAAAAAATTCATGTGGATGATCGGCCTGGTTGTCGCCTTGATGGTGGGCTTGTACTTCCGATAAGCCGGGGTGTCAGGCACAATTGCGCGCATGACACAGCCGCAACTACTTCCCGAGGCCGGAGCGATGACTTTGCTGCGGGCCTTGTTCAAAGGCCCGGCCGCTGCTGGGGAACCGCAAGTATCTCCAACCACGTTCCGGCTCGATCGCCTGGATCGCCGCCAGCTTGAGCGTTACAACGCCTTGCTTGGATTTGCGCCGGATGCCTTGCCGGTGTCTTTTTATTACCTGCCGGCGCAACGCGCGCATCTGGCGACGATGCTGGATGCGGCATTCCCGTTTCGCCTGGCGGGCATGATCCATGTCGAGAACGACATTCGCGAAATGAGGGTGCCGGACTGCGAGCGCCCGATGGCGCTGGTGACGAGCGTCGTAATTGAACCGCCTGCAGACAACGGTGCGCGCTATTGTGAGCTGCACACCGTCGCCAGCCAGCAGGGGCAGGAAATGTTTGCGTGCCGCAGCCGCTACTTGGCGGTGCGGGGCGCAAGGCGCCCGGGGAGCGGAGAGCGGACGGCGCAGGTGACAGCGCCGGCGGCGGGACAGGCGGCAGGTGAGTGGTCACTCGCGGCGAATGCGGGGCGACAGTACGCGTCGATATCCGGCGACTGGAACCCGATCCATTTGTGGCCGTGGTCGGCGCGCCTGCTCGGCATGAAGGCACCGATCATCCACGGCATGCATACCGTGGCCCAAGCCGCAGCATTGCTGGAGCGGCGCGCCGGGCGCCGCTTGACGGCGATGGCGGCCCGCTTCAAGGCGCCGATCCCGCTAGGCTCGAGCGCGGAATTGCGCCTGGTGGAGCCCACTGCCAGCTACCAGGTCTGGACTGGCGCAACGCTGGCGGTGGAAGGCAGCTTCGCTTAGTGCTTACTTCTGCGCCAGCACCCAGCGCACCAGCTGGTGGGCTTCGGCATCGGTCACCTGGTTAGGCGGCATTGGCACGGCGCCCCAGGTGCCGGAACCGCCCTGCAGGATCTTCAGAATCAGCTTGTCTTCCGCGCCCTTGTCGTTCTTGTATTTTGCCGCGACATCCTTGAACGACGGCCCGACCAGCTTTTTCGCCATCGCATGGCAGGCAAAGCAGCTCTTCGACTTGGCCAACTGCTCGGTGTCATCCGCATGGGCAAGCAGCGAAGCGGACATCAGCAGGGCAGCAATTGCAATTTTCATCATGAACTCCAAGGTGGATTGGTAAGGTGATTCTAGCGTTGCCGGACGGTAGCGCCCGTCTCATTTGTAAGCAATTATGGCGCGGGATAGACTGAGAGCACCAACAAGTCGAGTGGAGGTGCAAAATGCACAAGAAAATCGACGGAAGTTTCACTCTTTCGCTGAACGGTAAAGAAATCGCGGATATTGCACCGTCGCGCCAGCGAAAACGCCGGCGCGCCATGCGGGAAGCATTGGAAGTACTCAGGAATGTCGATGGCAGTGGAGCCAGCTCAACAGGTAAAATAGGCGGATATTCGACTAAAAAGCCGCCCGCCACATGAGCATTGAAACCATCGACCAGCCAGTAGACGCCTCGCCAGCCGCCGTGCCCGCGGGACCGGGATTCGTCCACCTGCGCGTGCACACCGAGTATTCGATTGTCGACGGCCTGGTGCGCATCGATGACATGATCAAGGCGGCCGTCAAGGACAAGCAGGGCGCGCTGGCGATCACCGACCTGGCGAACATGTTCGCCATGGTGCGCTTTTACAAGGCGGCGCGCGGCAAGGGCATCAAGCCTATTGTCGGTGTCGACGTCTGGATCACCAACGACGAAAACCGCGACAAGCCGCACCGCATCATGCTGTTCGCGAAGAACCGCATGGGCTACCTGCAGCTGTGCGAGCTGCTGTCGGAAGCCTGGCTGACCAACCAGTACAAGGGGCGCGCCGAAATCCGCACTGAGTGGCTGCGCGAGCGCGCCAACAAGGACTACCCGCTGCTGCCGGGCGAGAGCGGCGCCGACGCGCTGATCGCCCTGTCCGGCGCCCACTTCGGCGACATTGGCCAGGCGATCGAAAACGGCAACCTGGAACTGGCGGAAGCCAACGCCCGCAAATGGGCGGAAATCTTCCCGAACGGCCATTTCTACGTCGAGATCCAGCGCGCCGGCCAGGCCAACCAGGAGGTGCAGGTGCGCCAGTCGGTGGCGCTGGCGGCCAAGCTTGGCCTGCCGGTGGTGGCCACGCATCCGGTGCAGTTCCTGTCGAAGGACGAATTCATCGCCCACGAAGCGCGCGTCTGTATCGCCGAAGGCGAGATGCTGGCCAACGCCAAGCGCGTCAAGCGCTTCAACGAGCAGATGCGCTTCCTCAGCCAGGCGGAGATGGGAGAGCTGTTCCACGACCTGCCGGCCGCCCTGCAAAACTCGGTGGAAATCGCCAAGCGCTGCAACGTCGTGCTCACCCTGGGCAAGCCGCAGCTGCCGAACTTCCCGACGCCGGGCATGTCGATCGACGAGTTCCTGGTCGCGGAAACCCAGAAGGGCCTGGAAGAACGCCTGATCCAGCTCTTCCCCGATCCGGAGAAACGCGAGAAGGAACGTCCGCGCTACGAAGCACGCCTGAAGTTCGAGAACGACACCATCATCAAGATGAAGTTCCCGGGCTACTTCCTGATCGTTGCGGAGTTTATCCAGTGGGGCAAGAACAACGGCGTGCCGATCGGCCCGGGCCGCGGCTCCGGTGCGGGCTCGCTGGTGGCGTATGCGCTGAAGATCACCGACCTCGACCCACTGAAGTACAACCTGCTGTTCGAGCGTTTCCTGAACCCCGAACGTATTTCGATGCCCGACTTCGACATCGACTTCTGCCAGGAAAAGCGCGAACTGGTGATCCAGCACGTGAAGGACCTGTACGGCCGCGACGCGGTGTCGCAGATCGCCACCTTCGGCACCATGGCGGCGAAAGGCGCGATCCGCGACGTGGGCCGCGTGATGGACTTCGGCTACAACTTCTGCGACGGCGTCTCGAAGCTGATCCCTTTCAAGCCGGGCAAGCCGGTGTCGATTGCCGAGGCGATCGAGGAAGAACCGCTGCTGAAAGAGCGCCAGGAAAACGAAGAAGAAGTGCGCCAGCTGCTCGACCTTGCGCAGCAGGTGGAGGGCATCACCCGTAACATCGGCATGCACGCCGGCGGCGTGCTGATTGCGCCGGGCAAGCTGACCGACTTCTGTCCGCTGTACACCCAGGGCGGCGACGCCGGCGTGGTGTCGCAGTACGACAAGGACGACGTGGAAGCGGTCGGCCTGGTGAAGTTCGACTTTTTGGGCCTGACCACGCTGACCATCCTGGACCGCGCCGTCAACTACATCAAGGAACTCGATCCGGAAGGCGCCAAGGACTTCGACCTGGCCAAGCTGCCGCTGAACGACCGCCCGACCTATGAGCTGCTGACCAAGGCGAAGACCGTCGCCGTGTTCCAGCTTGAATCGCGCGGCATGCAGGGCATGCTGAAGGATGCGCGTCCCGACCGCTTCGAGGACATTATCGCGCTGGTGGCGCTGTACCGTCCGGGCCCGATGGACCTGATCCCGGACTTCTGCAAGCGTAAGCACGGCGAAAAGTTCGACTACCCCGATCCCCGCACCGAGGGCATCCTGTCCGAAACCTACGGCATCATGGTTTATCAGGAACAGGTGATGCAGATGGCGCAGATCATCGGCGGCTACTCGCTGGGCGGCGCGGACATGCTGCGCCGTGCGATGGGTAAGAAAAAAGCCGAGGAGATGGCGGAGCACCGCGAGATCTTCCGCAAGGGCGCGCAAGAGGGCGGCCTGACCATCGAGAAGGCCGACGAGATCTTCGACCTGATGGAAAAGTTCGCGGGCTACGGCTTCAACAAGTCGCACGCTGCCGCGTACGCGCTGCTGTCCTACCACACCGCCTATCTCAAGCATCACCACACCGCAGCGTTCATGGCAGCCAACATGTCGCTGGCGATGGACGATACGGAAAAGGTCAAGATCCTGGTAGAGGACTCGATCGACGTGTGCGGCCTGACCATCCTGCCGCCGGACGTGAACAAATCGTCTTACCGTTTCCGTCCGGACGGCGAGCCGGGCAAGAAGGCTACCAAGATCCGCTACGGCATGGGCGGCGTGAAGGGCGCGGGCCAGAACGCGATCGAGGCGATCATCGCAGCGCGTGAAGCGGGCGGCCCGTTCACCAGCCTGTTCGATTTCTGCAAACGCGTCGACAAGAAGCAGATCAACCGCCGCACCATCGAAGCGCTGATCCGCTCCGGCGCCTTCGACTGCTTCGGCGTCGACCGCGCGGTGCTGTTCGCTTCCGTTGGCTTTGCCATGGAGTATGCGGACCAGGAAGCCAAGTCCGCCAACCAGGTCAGCCTGTTCGGCGGCGACGATTCCGACCTGGTGGCGCCGCCCGACTACGTGCAGGCGACGCCATGGACCGACCGCGAAAAACTGGCGGAAGAGAAGATCGCGCTAGGCTACTACCTGTCCGGCCATATGTTCGACTCCTACCAGCAGGAAGCGCGCCGCTTCGCGCGCACCAAGCTGTCGGAGCTGGAACCGTCGCGCGAACCGCGCATGATGTGCGGCGTGATCTCCGGCATTCGCACCCAGATGACCCAGCGCGGCAAGCTGCTGATCGTCACGCTGGACGACAAGACCGCCGTGGTGGAAGTCACCGTCTACAACGAGGTCTTCGAGCCGAACAAGCATATGTTCAAGGAAGACGAGTTTCTGTGCGTGACGGGCAAGGTGTCGGAAGACCGCTTCTCCGGCGGCCTGCGCATTTCGGCGGAGAAGGTGTACAACATCACCGCCGCGCGCATCCAGTTCGGCCGCCAGATCGGCCTGTCGCTGCCGAAGGCTGTGCCGTCCGCCAAGCTGGCCGAGGTGCTTGGCCCGCACCGCGACGAATATGGCCTCCCTGTTTCCATGCGCGTGAAACCGCAAGGCATCGACTGTGTGTTGCAGTTGGGCGACGATTGGCGCGTGGCGCCGTCGGACGCATTGAAGATCGCGCTGGAACAAGCGCTTGGTGCGCAGGAAGTGGCAATCGAGTATTGATGTGTTATTGCATGGGTGATAACATTTTCAACCATGCTATTCAACTCATTCAGCTTCCTGCTAGGCTTCCTGCCGCTCACCCTGATCGGCTATTTCCTGCTGGCGCGCCGAAACGCAAGCTGGGGCGTGGCCTGGCTGGCGCTGGCCTCCGTGTTCTTTTACGGCTGGTGGGACGTGCGCTACGTGCCGCTGCTGCTTGGCTCCGTGGTCGTCAACTACGGCTGCGCGCAAGCGATCCGCCGCGCACAGGGCAGGGCGCGCACATGGTGGCTGGCCTGTGCAGTCGCGGCCAACCTGGTGCTGCTTGGCTACTACAAGTACGCGAACTTCTTCTACGCCAGCCTGACCGGCCACCATTCCGACGCGCTGCAGGTGGTGTTGCCGATCGGCATTTCGTTCTTCACCTTCACCCAGATCGCTTTCCTGGTCGACACCGCGCGCGGCTTTGTGCAGGAAGGGCGTTTCATCCACTACCTGCTGTTCGTCACGTACTTCCCGCACCTGGTGGCTGGCCCAGTCCTGCACCACAAGGAAATGATGCCGCAGTTCGCCGACCCGCGAAATGCCGTGCCGCGCGCCGACAATTTCTCCGTCGGCGCCACCATCTTCATCATTGGGCTGGCCAAGAAAACGCTGCTGGCCGATACGCTGGCGCCCTATGCCAATGCGCTGTTCGCGGCGCCGGGCGAACCGACGCTGCTGGTGGCATGGGGCGGGGTGCTGGCATATGCCTTCCAGCTCTACTTCGACTTCTCCGGCTATTCGGACATGGCGATCGGCTTGTCCCGCCTGTTCGGCGTGCACCTGCCGCTGAATTTCAATTCGCCTTACAAGTCCTTGAACATCGTCGAGTTCTGGCGCCGCTGGCATATGACGCTGTCGCGCTTCCTGCGCGACTACCTGTACATCCCGCTCGGCGGCAACCGGCACGGCGCCGTGCGCGCCAAGGTGAACCTGATGGTCACCATGCTGCTGGGCGGCCTGTGGCACGGAGCCAGCTGGAACTTCGTTGTCTGGGGCGGATTGCACGGCTTGTACCTCGTTATCGCACACGCCTGGCAGATGTTCAGGCAGCGCATGGGCTGGCAAGGCGGCAGCAGCCGCGCGGGGCGTCTGGCGGCGTGGGCGCTGACCTTCGCCGCCGTCACCTTCGCCTGGGTCTTTTTCCGCGCGGCAGACCTGCCGTCGGCGCTGCGCATCGCCGCCGGGATGGCGGGGCATGCGGGAATCACGCTGCCCGATGCCATCGGCGCAAGGCTGGGCGGTTTTGCGCATACGCTGGAGCGGCTGGGCATCGGCTGGTCGCTGGGCGGGGGCACGCAATTCATTGAAACCTGGTCGTGGGTGGTGGTGGCCGCGCTGATCGCGTTCTTTGCGCCGAACACGCAGCAGATCATGCACCGCTTCGCACCGGCGCTGGACCACGACGGCACGGCGGCCCCGGCGCGCCTGTCCTGGCTGCCGGCGCCGCGCTCCGCATTGGCTGCCGGCTTGCTGGCCGTGGCTTGCCTGCTGGCGCTGTCGCGTCCAAGCGAATTCCTTTATTTCCAGTTCTGACCATGGCGAACGTCTCGCATCATCACTATCTGCGCAAGCTGGCGCTGGCCATGCTGGGAGGCTTCCTGCTGGTGGCCAGCGTGGTCGTGCTGGCCGATCCTTACGACTTGTACGGCGTGCTGCGCAAGCCGGGCCTGAACGCCCGCAAACCTGTGCCGACCCGTTTCCGCAACGAGATCAAGCTGTCCGGCGCCGAACGCGTGGGCGCGACCCAGTTCCTGGTCGGGAATTCCCGCGTCGAAGTCGGCTTCGATCCCGACAGCCCGGTGCTGGGCGGCAGCGCCTACAACCTGGGCCTGGCCGGCACCGGCACCATGGTGGCGGTCGGGCAGCTGCAATACTTGCGCAGCATCGGTGTCAAGCCCACGCGCATCATCGCCGGCATCGAGTTTCATGATGCGCTGCTGGCGCCGGGGCAGCACGGCGGCGCGCGGCCGGTACCGGCGGCAATGGCCGACTGGAGCTGGCGCATACAGAGCCTGCTGTCGCTGGGCGCCTTGCGCGACGCGGCCGCCACCTTCGCCATGCAGCGCGACAGCGAAGCCGAAACCATGACCGCGCGCGGCCTGAACCCGCTCAGCGAGTACGAAAAATACGTGCGCTACGAGGGCTACCACAAGATCTTCCGCCAGCGTGCGGAGGAGAATGCCGCCACACTGGTGCGCAAGGCGCCGGGCGGCCTCGATCGCGGCGGCCTGCATGAAGAGCTGCGCACCTTGCTCGATGCTGCCGCGCGCGACAACCCAGGGGTTGAGGTGCACCTGCTGTTCTACGCCTACCACGCGCAATTGATGGCGCTGTACGAAGCGAGCGGATTATGGCCGCGCTTCGAGGAGTGGAAACGTATCGTGCTGGACGAGGTGGAAGCGGCGCGGGCACGCTACCCGCAGGCGCGCATCATGCTGCATGACTTCAGCGGTTTCGGGGAATACAATTGTGAGCCGATTCCAGGGCCGGGAGACAAGGGCCGTACGCAGTGGTACTGGGAGGCGGGACACTACAAGCCCGCGCTGGGCGAAGTGATGATGCAGCGCATGCTGTCCGGCGCGCCGGCGGGCAGCTTCGGCATGGATTTGAACCGGCAGAACCTGGAGCGGGACCGGCAGCGCATCGCCAGCGAGCGCGCCAATTGCGCGGCAGCGCATCCGCAATTGTTCGCCGAAGCGCGGGAACTGGTCGAGCGCGCGCAGCGCCGCCAAGGAAAGGGGATCTGACATGGAAATGAAACGCATCAACGCGGGCAAGCTGCGCGCCATCGGCTACGACGAGCGCGCACGCGTACTGCGCGTCGAATTCGACGACGGCAGCGCCATCGACTACGACGGTGTCGGGCGCGACGTCTGGCAGCGCCTGTCCACCTCCGGCAGCGCGTGGAGCTTCTACCGCGACAATATCGAAGAAGAGTACACCGGCCGCAAAGGCCGCGCCAAGCCGCAAGCAGGCAGCCGCCCGCCCGGCCTGGACGACCTTTTCAGCTGAAAGTCGGGGTCAGCTCTGGCTGATCTACATGTCTTTGAGTCCGGTGATGGCGTAGCCTTTGCTGCCCATCTGCTGGATCAGGTGGTCGATATGGTAGTGGGGCAGGACTTGCACGTCATCATCGACTTCCAGCGATTGCTCGGCTGGCAGCCAGTCGGTGTTGATGGCTTCTTGCGGGATGGGCTTGCCCTCTGGCACGGCGAGGTAGGAATAAATGCCGTTGTGTTCGGCACGACGATAGATATCCAGGCGCATCTTCATCTCCCTTCAACTAAGTCCTACGCACAGGCTGGCGTAACGCTTTGATTCTACTCCGCTTGCGCGGCGCAGGCCATGCCAGTTTTAACGGCCCAGTGAACTCAGCACCGCAAAATTGACCTGGGTCATCAAATCGTAGCGACGGCGCATTTCCGCGCGTTTCTTCGACGGAATCTCTTCCATATCGGGCGCTTGCAGGGGCAGGCAGCCCATCTGCCAGTCGCCATCGGGACGGCGGGTGGCGCCCAACTCCTGCCACAGGCTGTCATAGTCGGCCTTGACCTTGCCCTTGCGCATGGATTTGGCACACACTGTACGGTTGTGGTTGCCCACCAGGACCAGGTGGTCGCAGCCCACTGCATGGCCCAGCTGGCCGGCCAGGCGCACCAGCAGATTTTTCGGGCGCAAGCCGTGCAAGTCGCGCGTTGCTTCACGCGCCAGTGCGAGTCCGGCGCCGCACTGCGGGCCTTGCACGCAGCCGATGCCTACCTGGCGCAGCGCACCTTCCTGCACAAAGGAAAATGCCAGCGAATACACGAGGGTGCCCTGGCACATCAGCTGCAGCACCAGTTCGCCCTCCCTTTCCATCGGGACAACGGCGCGCAGTTCAATGGTATAGTGGGCGCCCGATTTCCCTGTAAAACTGGCCAGCTGCAGGCCGTCGCGAGCGGCCTTGACCACCGCATCGCCCAAGCCTTGCTGTACGATAAACCGGTAGTGGTCGCCCAGCGCGGCAAGGCGGCGTTCGCGGCACAGGCGTTTGCTGAGCCAAGGGCGGTAAATCTTGTGGATCAGGCGCGGCTGGGCTGCGGCCAGCTCACGCAAGGCGGGGTGGGAGTTGAGCAATTCCAGCCAGCCGCGCGTCAGGCGCGGAGCGGTCATGGCCCGGGCATGCAGTTTCACCGCCGCGGTCAGCCGGGACAAGGAAGGTTTGCGTTCCAAGCCGGAGCTCAGTGTGATTGCATGCAAATACATTGCGTTATCAAGTTGAAACAGTGCGTTACAATCTGCTAATGCTAATTGCGCGCAATGGCGCGGGCAATACTGTAAGCACACCTACGTGTCTCACTTATCACTTTCCGTAAACCAACATAAGTTTCGATGTGGCTTATTTGAAAAGTGAACAGGGTCGCTACGTTAAACACTTAGTTGCGTTTTTTCCTCATGCGTTTTCCGTTCCTGATACCGACGGCCGGCTTCCTTGCCGCCTACCTGTTGTTCGACTGGGTCAGCTATGTCGAGCCGCTGTTCGGGCTGAATATCACGCCCTGGAACCCGGATACCGCGCTCGGCCTGGTGTTCTGGCTGGTGTATGGCCGGCGCGCGGCGCTGCCCTGGTTCCTGGCCCTGGTCGCAGGCGATGTGCTGGTGCGCGGCATGCCGGGCGGGCTGCCGGGCACCTTGCTGACAGCGGCTTGGCTGACCTGCGGCTACGGCCTGCTGGGTGAAACCCTGCGCCGCGTGCTGGGCGGCTTGCCGATCTTCAGTACGCGTGCCAGCTTTTATCGCTGGCTGGCCATCGTGGCCGCCGGCACCATGCTGAATGCGGTAGGCCATATCAGCCTGCTGGCCTGGCTCGGCCTCGTGCCCTGGGACGAATGGCTGCGCGGCGTGTGGCGCTTCGGCTTCGGCGATATGGTGGGGGTGGTGGTCAGCATGCCGCTGCTGTTAAAACTGGCCCATCCGGTGGGGCGCCAGCACTTGCGCGAGGCTGCCTGGAGGGCGGAAACCGTGGGCTACCTGGCGCTGGCCATTTTCGTGCTGTGGGCGGTGTTCGGCTACATCGTCACATCCGAATTCAAGCACTTCTATTTCCTGTTCCTGCCGCTGATCTGGGCCGCTTCGCGCCAAGGCGTGAACGGCGCGGCGCTGGTCGTGTTCGTGCTGCAGATGGCCATTGTCACCCTGGTCAAGGCCAACCACGCCAACAATATCACCGTGTCCGAACTGCAGTTGCTGGACGCCGTGCTGGCGCTGGTGGGTTTTTTCATCGGCATTGTCGTCGATGAGCGGCGCCAGGTGGCGGAAGAATTGAAACAGACCTTGCGCCTGGCGGCAGCCGGAGAAATGGCGGCCGCCCTGGCGCATGAACTGAACCAGCCGATGACGGCGCTGGCGGTGTACGGCAAGGCGTGCGAGCACCTGCTGGCGCGCGGCGAAGCGGGCGAGCTGCTGAAAAACGCCATCGGCCAGATGATCAATGAATCGGCGCGTGCGGCCGAAGTGGTGAAGCGCCTGCGGGACTTCTTCCGTACCGGCGCCATGCAGCTGGAAAGCGTGGGCGCGGCCACCCTGATGGCCGGCATCGTGCAGCAGTTCCGCCCGCAGTTCGCCGAACATGGCGTGCAGCTGACGGTGGCCGAAGCGCCGGCGCTGCTGGTGCAGGTGGACCGCCTGCAGATCGAGCTGGTGCTGCGCAACCTGCTGGCCAATGCCCTCGATGCCGTGCGTGCGCGCCCGGCCGGCCAGCGCAGCATCGGGCTGACGGCGGAAAATATCGGCGGCAAGCTGCGCTTCACGGTGGAGGACAGCGGCGAAGGCCTGACGCCGCAGGCGGCGGGGCGCCTGTTTGAGCCCTTTGTCTCGACCAAGGCCACCGGCATGGGCCTGGGCCTGGTGCTGAGTAGGGCCATCGTTGAGGCACATGGCGGCACTTTGTGGGCAGAAGTTGCCGCCCACGGGGTCTTTCGATTTATACTGCCGGCGCTGGACTCTGGAGAATAGCCTTGTCAAACCTTACCGTTTTCATCGTCGACGATGATCCTTCGCTGCGCGATGCGCTTGGCCTGCTGCTGGGCGTGCGCGGCTACCGTACCGCCGTTTTCGCCAGCGCCGAAGCGTTTTTGCAGGCCTGGCTGCCCGAATGGTCGGGTTGCCTGGTGGCCGACATCCGCATGGGCGGCATGGATGGACTGACCTTGCAGCGCAAGCTGACGGAAATGGGGTGCCTGCTGCCTGTGATCATCGTGACCGGCCACGGCGACGTCAGTTCGGCGCGCGAAGCTTTCAAGGCGCGCGCCGTGGACTTCCTGGAGAAACCCTTCGACGACGACAAGCTGATCGCGGCCATCGAAGAAGCGTTCTCGATGCAGCAGCGCCAGCGCCAGGTCCAGGACCGGCGCAACCAGCGCGACCAGCTGCTGGCCGAGTTGACGCCGCGCGAGCGCGAAGTGTTCGAACTGGTGGTGATGGGCCGCCACAACCGCGAAATCGCGCCGCAGCTCAATATCAGCGTGCGGACGGTGGAAGTGCATAAGGCGCGCCTGATGGCCAAGCTGGGCGTGGATAACGTAGCCGACCTGGTGCGCGTGGCGATGCGCGAATAAGTCTTAAGCTTCGCGCCAGCCCAGCACGACATCCAGGACCTGCTGCGGCGTGATCGCCGCCATGCAGCTGCAGGCGGCCTTGTCCTGGCAATTGCCGCAAGCCTGCGGCGCGCTCAGGTTGACGGCGCGCTCGCCCAGCGCTCCCCAGCGCGCGATATCGATCGGCTTAATGGGCGGGAACAGCCCCAGCGTATTGCGCCCCAGCGCTGCCGACAGGTGCAGCGGGCCGGTGCCGCTGGCCACCAGGCCGTCGGCGCGGCCGATCAGGGCCAGCAGCTCGCGCAAGTCCAGTTTGCCGCACACATTGTTCACATTGGGCAGCGCCAGCAGGGCCGGCGCCTGCCGCGCCAGCAGTTCGCCTTCGGCGGCGCTGCCGGTCAGCCAGATCTTCACGTCGCCGTATGGCTGCAGCAGGCGCGCCAGTTCGGTGAAGTGGCCCAGCGGCCATTCGCGGCCGTTGCCGTTCGACTTGGTGTGCAGGATCACGTTGCAGCCGCTTTCCACCAGCAGCGCGTCGACCTTTTCGCTGGACGGCGCCTGCAGCCCGTACAGCGGCCACACCTGCTGCAGCGGCGGGATTTCCGTCAGCCCCAGTGGGCGCAGCAATTCGAAATTGAGCTGGGCCTCATGCAGTGGCGATTTCACGCGGCTGAAGTTGAGCAGCTGGTTGCAGGTGAACCAGTGATAGAAGCGGTGGCTGGTGCCGATGCGGCGCGCGATGCGGGCGCGCCAGGCGGCGACGGCGATGCGGCGCACGGGGAAGGCCAGCAGCACCGTGTCGTAGCCGGCCGTGCGCATATGCTGCGCCAGGTCGGGCAGGTCTTCCAGCGCCAGCACCTGGTCCACGTTGCGGCATTGGCCGACGGTGTGGGCGGCATAGCGGCGCACCAGGAAGGTGATGTGCACGCCCGGATAGCGCCGTTTCAGCCAGCCGGCAATGGGCAGCGTCAGCACCACGTCGCCGATATTGTCGGTGCGGGTGACCAGGATGCGGCGCGGCGACTGGCCGCTGCCTGCGCCATGCGTGAGGCAAAGGCAAATGCCGGCCAGGCTGCAGGCCATGGTGATGTAGAACAGCTTGGTCGCCATCAGCCAGAACATCACGTCCGTCAAGCCGAAGCCGATAAAGCACACCACCATCACCAGGCCTGCCAGGGCGGCAGGGCGCTGGCCCAGGTCGGGCGCGTGCAGCATGCGGCGGAAGAACTGCAGTGGCGCCGCGTACATGGCCAGCAGCACGCCCAGATCGAGCAGGCCGCCGGTGGCCAGGGTGTGCAGGATATCGTTATGGCCGCTGCTGAATTCAAGCGCCGGCGACTGCTGGATCAGTCCTGTCGCGGCCAGGGCATGCAGCGCGACGTCGAAGTTGTCGCGCCCGACGCCCAGCCAGGGATGCGCCTCGAACATCAGCCAGGAGGCCTTCCACAGCTCCAGGCGGATGCCGATCGACGTGCTGGCATCGCCGCGGGTCAGGTAGCCCTGGATGTCGGCGATCCCGACGGCCACCCGTTCTTCCACGCCGGTGGCGGGAATGAAATAGGCGAGCACGCACAAGACGGCGGCCACGGCCAGCACCACCAGCATGCGCTTGCCGTGCATGCGGCTGCCGTAGCGCGCCAGCGGCACGGCGGCCAGCACCATCGCCAGCCAGCCGCCGCGCGAACCGGACATCGCCGATGCGACCAGCCCGGCCAGCAAGGCCAGCGGAGCGAGGTAGCGCATGGGGTGGGAGGTGTTCAGGCTGCACAGGGCCATCAGGCCCATGGCAACGGCCAGGTCGCCAAAGGTGATGGCGTGGTGGGTAAAGCCTTCCGCCCGCGGCGGCGTGCCGTCGGGGTAGGGCACGCCCCAGGCGTGGACCTGCAGCGTGCCGAGGATGGCGGCTGCCACGGTGCCGACGACCAGGCCCATCCAGAAATAGCGCGGCTGCGGCTTCAGGTAGTAGAACACGCCGATGCAGGAAAGGCCGAACAGCATGCGCGAAGGACCGTCCAGGGTGCGCAGCGGCTGCTGGTCGGTGAACATGCGCACCAGCGAAATCAGGAAATAGGCGCCGAAGGCGAACACCATGGGGCGCACGGCTGGCCAGTTGTCGCGATAGCAATCGAGCACGCCGTCGCGCACATGCCAGAAGAACAAGAGCAGAGACAGGCCGAGGACCGTGCCGACCCCATACGGCGTGGTCAAGGCGAGCGCCGGCAAGGCGAATAGCAGCAAATTGGGGAGCAGGCGCGTCTTGGCAGGCGTTAAATCGTGGTTTTCCAGCATGGAAAGCGCTTCTCGAGCGGGGCGAAAAATGGCCGATTATAGCAGCCGGGCTGCTCCGGCCCGCCTCCCGCCGCGTGTTGTTGCCCTGGCTGCAATCGGACATAATGGCTGGCTTCAGGAACTGGAAAATGGACATCATGAACCCGCATTCGGCCCGCACCCTGGTGATCTCGCCCAACTGGATCGGCGACGCCGTCATGGCGCAGCCGCTGCTGCAGCTGCTGAAGGCGGCCCACCCCGAGCGCCCGATCGACGTGCTGGCGCCGCCGGCGGTGTCGCCGGTCTGGCGCCAGATGGCGGAAGTGGCCGAGGTGCTGGAAACGCCGTTCCGCCACGGCTCGCTGCAGCTGAAGGAGCGCTGGCGCTATGCCCGCCTGCTGCGCCAGCGCGGCTATGCCGACGCCTACATCCTGCCCAATACCCTGAAATACGCCCTGATCCCCTGGCTGGCCGGCATTGCGCGCCGCGTCGGCTACAAGGGCGAGAGCCGCTATGGCCTGATCAACGTGATGCATCGCGACGATACGCCGCCGCGGCCCATGGTTCCTTTCTACGCGGCGCTGGCCGACGCGCCGGGGGCGCCGCTGCGCGCCAACCTGCCCAAGCCGCGCATGACAGCCAGCGATGCGCAGGTGGCCGCCGCCTGCGCCAAGGTCGGCCTGGATCCTGCCCGCCCGCTGGTGGTGTTTGCGCCCGGTGCGGAATTCGGCGGCGCCAAACGCTGGCCGCCGGCCCACTTCGGCCAGCTCGCCCGGCACATCCTGGAGCGCGACCCGCAAGCCCAGGTCGCGTTGCTTGGTTCACCCAAGGATGCCGACACCTGCAACGAAGTGATTGCCGCCGCCAGCGCATCGCCCAACGGCGCGCCTGGCCTGGTCAGCCTGGCCGGCAAGACTTCCCTGGCCGATGCGGTCGCCCTGATCGCCCGTTCGGCTGCGGTGGTCAGCAACGACTCCGGCCTGCTGCACGTGGCGTCGGCGCTGAACCGGCCGGTCATCGCCATCTACGGCCCGACCGATCCCGATCACGCGCCGCCGTTTTCCGACATGGCGGCCGCGATTTCGCTGCGCCTGGAATGCTCGCCTTGCCGCCAGCGCGAATGTCCGCTCGGACACCAGAACTGCATGCACGGCATCAGCGCCGGCCAGGTGTGGCAAACGCTGGAGCCAATGCTCAAGCGCTGACGATGGGCTGGGCGATGATCCACAGGCTTAGCAGGGTGTAGGCCACCATCAGTGCCAGCATCGGCAACTGGCTGCGGGCAGCACGCGCGCCGAACTGGCGCAAGGCGCTCTGGTGCCCCAGCCACACTGCCGCCACGTGGCCGGCCACGATGGCGAACAGCGATACATACCACACCATGCGCGCATCGACGATGCCAAGGCGGATGAAGTAAAAGCGCGTGCCGAACAAATCCCATCCGCGGTTCAGCGGGTCCGAAGCCAAAGGGATCAGGTATTGCCCCGCCATCGCCAGGAAAGACAGGTAGTGGGCGAAATGATAGGCGATGGCGATCGGCACCAGCGTCAGCACATACCAGCCGGCCGTCTGCGCCAGGTCGGCGCCGCCGCCGCACCAGGCTATTGCGCGGCAGACGGCCAGGTAGACCAGCAGGAACAGGGCCGGCAGCAGGCACAGGGCGCCGGCGCGCAGCAGGGCGGGCGGCGCCCCCAGTGCGGTTTGCAGGTCCAGCCAGGGTTGCGTTTCCAGTAAGCCGTCGAAGCTGACGGAAGACAGCATCAGCATCACCAGCACGATGTGCGACCAGCCCAGCGGCGCTTCGACCAGCAGACCGGCGCCGAAGGGACGCAGCTGCCAGCGCCCGTCCTGCACGCGGTTGGGGGCAAAGCGCGCCAGCAGGCCGAAGACCACGGCAAACACTTCCCCATGTTCGAGCCAGCAGCGGCGTCCGAAGCAGGCCATGCCAAGCCAGGATAGGCAGGAATAGGCCAGCATCGCGGCGGCCAGGCTGGCCGGCTGTTCGCTGCCCTCCCAGTTGAGCTCCATGTTCACGAACACGAAGAACAAGACGGCTGCCGGCCACACGCCGGCCCACGCCGGCCAGGCCAGCCAGGCCGGGCGCTCGCCCAGCGACCAGCGGTAGACGGTGTCGATGGGGTTGACCAGGGCCCACAAGTCGCCCAGCAGCGCCGAGACGAAAGCCATGCCGACCCACCAGACGGCCCACACCATGGGCGGGGCGATATTCTTGAAGGGGTTCTGGGTGCCGGCAAACCCGGCGTAAATGACCAGCAGGTACAGGGCCAGCACCGCCGCGCGCAAAACCGTCGCCAGCGCGCCGGCCATGGGAATCCGTTGCAGCACGGTGGCCGCCTGCCCGGGGGCGCGCGGCTGCAGCTTGCGCTGGCGCGCCAGCAAGAGGAAGGTAACAGCCACGGTCGCCCCGGCGCCGCTCATGAACATCCACAAGGGCAGCGGCAGGTCGAAGCGCTGGCCGAAGCCGTGCGCCAGCGCCGGCAAGGGAACGGCTGCCAGCAGCCAGCGCTTCATCGGGGCACGACTTCCACGTACAGCAAGGCTGGCGCGTGATGGTGGCCCTTGCCATGCGCTGCAAGCGGGAAGCGGCCGAGGGCCTGCGCCTGAAGTTGCAGCCGGCCCGGCGTGCCGGCCTTGAGCGCCAGATGCAGGTCGTAGCCATGCAGGTGCAAGTCCAGCGGGCTGTCGCTGCGCAATTCAAGGACCAGGGTGTCGCCCTGGGGCACGCGCACCGTGGGCGCCGGATCGGCAATGCGCTGCCGCTTTACCTCGAAACTGGCATTTTGTTGCGCGGCCCATACGGGGGCGCCCGCCAACAGGGTTAGCGTTGCAAACAGCCAGTAGGGGCAGGGCAGGCGCATATGGTGATTCTAGCCGCGCAGGCGTAATATTCAATGCCTGAACCTGCAAAGAAGGAGTGGACCATGCGTATCCGTTTCCTGCTTCCCCTCGCAGTTGCCCTGGGCATCCCCGCCCTGGCCAGCGCCGAAATCCTGGCGATGATGAACTACGAAACCAAGTCCCCCGAATCGCTCAAGGCGCTCAAGAATCCTGTTGCGCCGGGGGCACGCAAGGAAGGCATCGCGATCGTCGATGTCGACCCCAACTCCAAGACCTTCGGCAAGATCGTCAAGGATATCCCGCTGCCGGCCGACCTGGTGGCGCACCATATCTTCTATAACCACGACATGAGCAAGGCCTATATCACGGCGCTTGGCAAGCCCGAGCTGCGCGTGATGGACATGAAGTCCAAGGACTACGCCATGACCACCGTCAGCATGCCCGGATGCAGCGTGGGCGAGGACGTGGCTTTCTCGCCGGATCACAAGCGCTGGTACGTCAGCTGCATGGGCAGCCAATCGATGGTGGTGGGCGACGCCATGAGCGACAAGGTGCTCAACACCATCAAGGTGGCGGCGCCATACCCGCACGGGCTGGCCGTCTCCGGCGGCGCCGACCGCATCCTCCTGACGTCGACGGTGCGCGCCTCCGACCTGGGCGATGCGGGCGAGGTAATCAGTGCGGTGGAAGCGAGCAGCGGCAAGGTGCTGGGTACCTACAAGGTATCGAAGAAAGCCACTCCAGCGGGCGAGGCGCCGGTGGAGATCCTGTTCGTGCCGAACGCGAAGCCGGCCGTGGCCTACGTCACCAATATGTATGGCGGCACCTTGTGGACCGCCAGCTGGAATCCGGCGAAAAAGGATTTCGAGGTGGCGCAGGTTTACGACTTTGCCGATGCCAAGGCGGGCGTGCCATTGGAGATCTACTTCAACCAGCAGGCCTCGCGCATGTACGTGACCAGCGCCAAGCCGGGCCAGTTGCACATCTTCGATATCTCGGCCAAGGCGGGGGAACCCAGGCTGCTCAAGTCGATCCCTGCGGCGGAGGGCGCGCACCACGTGGCCTTCACCAAGGACGGCAAGTATGCCTTCGTGCAGAATGCCTTGCTTAACCTGCCGGGCATGAGCGACGGTTCGGTGACCGTGGTCGATTTGCAGAGCGGGGTCGTGGTCACCAGCATGGATACGCTGAAGAACGCAGGCCTCAATCCAAACAGTATCGTGCTGCTGCCGCAGTGGAATGAGATGATGGGGCACTGAGCCTGGCGCCGGGGATATACTTGCGGCATGACACCGCTTGTCCTTATTCCCGGCTATATGCTGGACGATGCTTTATGGGATGGCATGCTGCCCTTCCTGCCTCCCGAACTCCCGCTGCATTTCGCCAGCCTGGCCGAAGGCGGTTCCATCGCCGCCATGGCGCAGGCAATCCTGGCCAAATGCCCTCCGCAATTTTGCCTGCTGGGCTTTTCAATGGGCGGCTACGTTGCGCGGGAAATCGTGCGGCTGGCGCCCGACCGCGTGCAAACGCTGGCGCTGGTCGCTACTTCGAGCCGCGCCGACTTGCCGCTGCAGATCGAACAGCGTGGCAAGGCCGCCCGCGCCACGCCGCTGGGCTCCTTCCGCGGCCTGGGACGGGCAGCTATCGCGCAATCGCTGCATCCGGATAACGCCGGCAACGAAACGCTGGTGGCGCAGGTGCGCATCATGGGCGAGCGCCTTGGCCGCGAAGTCTTCATTCGCCAGTCGTTGATCGTGCGCGACGCCGACACGGCCCGCTTGGCCGACATCCATTGCCCCACGCTGGTGGTCGCCGCAGCCGAGGACCGGTTGCGTAGTCCGGAAGAGGCGAGCGAACTGGCCGCCGGCATCCCTGGCGCGCGCCTGGTGACCATACCCGATGCCGGCCATCTGATTCCCCTCGAACAGCCGCAGGCGCTGGCCAGCGCCATCGCCGTGATTTTTCGATAGCATCTTATTGAAAAATTAAGGCTATACTCGGGCCCACTTTGGTTGAGCAAGGTGGCCTGGGTGCGAAAAGGACTGGTGCAAAGGTTTGACCGCTGGCGCGGACGCCAGTCGCCAACGAACGCATATTTCATCCAACTGATCCTCGATGAGGTGGTCCCGCTGTTCGAAGCGGCGGGCTACCAGCGCTACGAGGACTATGCCGGGAACAATCCGCAATCGGTCGGCGCCAGCACCATCGCCTTGCAGCGGCGTACCGGCGAACTGTGGCCGACCGTGGAACTGCGTTTTCCCGCGTACGCCCCGCATTTCCTCAGCGTGGAATTTTCACTGTTGCCGGAAATTTGCTATCGCCAGGGCGTCACCCCCGTTCCGCGCATGAGTGCGAATGTAGTGGAGGGCCCGTATACCTTCATGCTGTGCAAAGGCGGCAATAAGAGTTACGACTGCAACTTCGGCTACCAGTGGTTTTCTCTCAGGCCGAGGAAGCGCTTGCAGAAAGAAGCCGGTGAGCTGGCGCGCCGCATTCCCTGGCTTCTGCAGACCCTGGATGCCGGCATCCCAAATGACTGGCTGACCCGGCGGACGCCAGCGCAAGTCGGAAAGTATGCGCGCATGCTGTTCAAGTGGGCCGATGGCAGGAATGGGAATGATCGCCGGAGTCCAGACTGAATTCTGAAAGCTTATGGGCTATCACATAACCATTTTACGCACACCCTCTGCTCCAATTCAGATCGAAGAGCTGGCGCAGGCAATCGGCCAGATGTCGGGACGCCTGGTTTTCGCACATGACGCGCAGCATGGTCCCATGGTCTGCGAGCCGGCCAAGGGAGAGCAGAGCGAAATCATGCTGTTCGAGCATGGCGAATTGTGGGCGAAGAATCCGAGTGAAGAGTTCCTGCGCTTGATGATTGAACTTGCCGGCTTGCTGCATGCCCGGGCGCGTGGAGATGAGCTTGAAACTTACCGCACTATCGACGAAACCTATCATCATCCGGACGACCGGGCACTGATTGAGGAGGCGGCGCAGCTATCGCGCCAGCTGGCCAGCCGGCAGCGGCGACGTAATTGCTTGTCCCTGCTTGCGCCCGTATGCGTATCCATGCTGATTGGTTGGTTCTATGCCCGGTTTATCAGATAGGCTGGCCGGCATGGTCGCGCGCTGGCTGCCGGCGCGTACGCCGCCGCAAACCATGCAGCGCAAGGCAGTGCGCAAGGCGCTGTTGGAAGCCTTGCAGCCGGTACTGCAGGCGCAAGGGTTCTCGTCCTTCCAAGGCACGGTCGCATGGCGGCGCACTGCACAATGGATTGACGTGGTGGAAATCACCTTCGTCGACACGCTCACTTTCCGTCGCGATTCGCCTATCCTTGATGTAGGCCGCTATCTTGCGTTTGCACCGCCGGACCCGGTCAGCGGCCCGGTCAAGGATGTTGACGGGCAGCTTGCTCCCAATGCGGGAGCATGTCACCTGCGTAAGGTCATGTTTCATTTCAGTCGACCGAAGGCCACGACCTGGGTCATCTGCAATGAGCAAGAACTGCTTGACTGCTGTGCCGAGGCGCAGCGGCTGCTGGAGGAGCGCGCTTTCCCATGGTTTGCGTGGCTGGACGACCTGCACACGGTTCAGCAATTGCTGCGTGAAGGGAAGCCCGACATCGAAGGCAAGGCGCGCGATCCACTGCGGCGCGGCACATGGAACTATGGCGGATTTTTCAGCAAGCAGGTAGTCGCCGGCATGGTGGCGTGCCAGTTGGGACAGTGGGAGCTCGGCATTGACATCCTGTCGCCGGTGCTGCAGCGTGGCGGCATCGTTGTGCGCAACCAGAACGTCATACCGTTGCCGCCGTCCTCGCTGGCGATGATCCGCCACGCGGTCGACACCGCAAACCTGGAACGAGCAAGCTGATGCCAGCGTTTCGTGTTGCGGTGGCCTACGCGCCGGTGCGGCGCGATGCAGCGATTGCCGCGCGCACACGGCAGCGGGAATTTGATTTCCAGCATAAGCCGTTCGATGTGTGCCTGAGGGTTCATGGCGGGAACATGGCTGGCCTGGGATTCACGTCGAACCAGGTACTGATTCCGCAGCAGCAAATTTCCAACGCGTTTCACAAACAAGAGCCACCAGCTCGCTGAAGAACTTTCAACTGCCTGGATTGCGTTTGGCTCTGGCATGCGCCGTGCCAAGCGCGCACCGCGGCGTCGATGGCTACTTCGGCTTCGGCGCCATCAGCGCCTTGCCGCCGGCGGTCCAGAAACGATCAGGCGAGCTTGAAGCGGCCCACCTGGCCGGTCAGGCGCCCCGCTTCGTCATGCATCGCACTGGCCGCCGCAGCTGCCTGTTCCACCAGCGCGGCATTCTGCTGCGTTACGTTATCGAGCTGGACGATCGCGTGGTTGACCTGCTCGATGCCCTCGGTCTGCTCGCTGCTGGCCGATGCGATCTCCGACATGATGGAGGTGACGCGCTGGATGCTGGCCACCACTTCATCCATCGTGCTGCCGGCCTGGTTCACCAGCGCGCTGCCCGCCTGCACCTGCTGTACAGTGTTGTTGATCAATTCCTTGATCTCGCCTGCGGCTTGCGCGCTTCGTTGCGCCAGGCTGCGCACTTCGCTTGCCACCACCGCGAAGCCCCGCCCCTGTTCGCCTGCGCGCGCAGCTTCCACGGCCGCATTGAGCGCCAGGATATTGGTCTGGAAAGCAATGCCGTCGATCACGGCGATGATGTCGACGATCTTGGTCGACGCTGCATTGATCGAACCCATGGTGTGAACCACCTCGCTTACCACGGTGCCGCCGCGCGCGGCAACATCGGAGGCGGTGGCCGCGAGTTCCTGTGCGGTTCTGGCATTGTCGGCATTGGTGCGCACGGCGGAGGTGAGCTCCTCCATCGACGACGCCGTTTCTTCCAGCGTGCTGGCCTGGTGCTCGGTGCGGGCCGACAGGTCGTGGTTGCCGGAGGCGATCTGCTGCGAAGCGGTGGCGATACTTTCCGTCCCGTGCCGCACTTCGCTTACGATGCCGGCCAGGCTGTCATTCATGGCCTTCAGGGCTTTCAGCAGCTGCCCGGCCTCGTCGTCGCTGTGCGCTTCGATGCGACGGCTCAAATCACCGTCGGCTACAGTCTGTGCGATCTGCACGGCTTCATTGAGGGGCTTGACGATGGAATGCGTGACCAGCCAGGCGAAGCCAATGCCAAGCATCACGGCCGCCAAGCCCAGCGTTACCAGCAGGTTGCGGCCGCTATGGTTGCCCGCCTGGATTTCAGCGGCGACGGCGTCCAGGTTGCGATGCTCGGCCGCCGTGACTTCGTCCAGCGCGCCGAGGTAGGTAACGCGGCGCGCTTCCATGTCGGCAAACAGGCGCTGCGCAGTCTCCATGTCGCCATCGGCCTTGGCTTTATACACGGCTTTGCGCTGGTCAACGTAGGCCTTGCGGCTGGCCAGTACCTTCTCGTAGGCCAAGCGGGAGGCGGGATTGTCCAGGAGCTTGGCCAGCAAGTCCTGAATTTCGGTGGCGCGGCCGGAAGCGGCCTTCATTTGCGCCTCGATGGATTTCTGCTGCTCGGGATCGGTCACCATATATGCCGCCGTCGTGCGCGCCGCATTCACTTCGACCACTTTCTGCCACTCCGCCACCAGCCGCTCGTTGCGCACATTCTCGGCGACCAGGGCTTCTGTCTTGGCACTGGCGCTCTGCAAGCGCAAGATGCCCACCACCGTCATCGCCGCCAGCAGCAGCAGCACCACGGCAAAAGCCAAACCAAGACGCGCCCCTATTTTCAGGTTCTTCATGGTGATCACCTCCCCAAGGTTGGTTTCACGATGGTAACGCTAAAAGTGTTCGCCAAGTAAGAGTCCACGTACTTTTCGTTTTGGACTAGGATGGAGCATGGCGAAAATACTGCGCGTCGGACTGATTGCGTTGCTGGCCTGGCCACTGTGGGCCGCCGCCGCCATTTATCCGGCCTACAACACCTACCTGCATCCACCGTTCGTGCGGCCCGATGGCGGCGGCCTGGCGGCCGACCTGGTGGCAGCGTTGAACCGCCATATGGGGCCGGACAGCTTCGTGCTGGAGAACGTGCCGCGCGCCCGGTTCCTGGCCATGGCCAACCGGAGCCAGGGCAGGATCGGGGGTATTGCGCTGTTCCTGTCGCCGACCTTCGTCAGGGAGCCCCTGACCAGCCGGGTTGGCTGGAGCGCACCCTTGTTCGCCGATCACAACGTGCTGGTGTTCAGGGCCGGCCATGTGCCGTCCAGGCAGATGCCCGCATCCTTGCGCGGCCTGCGCTTTGGCGCAGTGCGCGGCAATGTGTACCGTTTCCTGGACGGCATGGCGCGGCGCGGGGAATTGCACTACGAAGAAGTGGCCGACGAGACCACCAACCTGCGCAAGCTGGTTGCAGGGCGCATTGACTTCACGCTATTGAATCGCCTGCATTTCCACGCCCTGGCGGATGTCATGCCCGAATTGCAGCAACTGGCCGCGACACCGGAGCCGGGCGGCGACTTCCTGCGCCACGTCCTGCTTTCGCCGAGCCTGCCACCTGAAACAGCGCAACGCCTGGCCGCGGCGATTCAGGCGCTGCAACGCGACGCGGAATGGCAGGCTATCCTGGATAAAGTCGGGGTCAGGTCCGGCAATCGGACACAGGGTCAGCCGTAGGCCTGGCCTAAGGCTGACCCTGTGTCCGATTGCCGGACCTGACCCCGACTTTCACATCAGGATGACGTCGTACTGTTCCTGGTGATAGCTGGTTTCCACCTGCAGCGAGATCTTCTTGCCGATAAAGTCGCCCAGCATGGCCAGGTGCTGGGACTCTTCTTCGAGGAACAGGTCCACCACTTCCTGCGAGGCGAGGATGCGGAATTCGCGCGGGTTGAACTGCTTGGCTTCGCGCAGCAGCTCGCGCAGGATTTCGTAGCAGATGGTGCGCGAAGTCTTGACCTGGCCCTTGCCTTCGCAGGCGGGGCAGGGCTCGCACAGGATGTGGGCCAGCGATTCGCGCGTGCGCTTGCGGGTCATCTCCACCAGACCCAGCGCCGAGAAGCCGGAGACCGACACCTTGGTGCGGTCGCGTGCCAGGGCTTTCTTCAGTTCCGCGAGCACGGCGTTGCGATGCTCGTTGTTCTCCATGTCGATGAAGTCGAGGATGATGATGCCGCCCAGGTTGCGCAGGCGCAGCTGGCGCGCGATGGCATGCGCCGCTTCCAGGTTGGTCTTGAAGATCGTGTCGGCAAAATTGCGGCCGCCGACGAAACCGCCGGTGTTGACGTCGATCGTCGTCATGGCCTCGGTCTGGTCGACGATCAGGTAGCCGCCGGATTTGAGGTCGACGCGGCGGCCCAGGGCGCGGTGGATTTCCTCTTCCACGCCATACAGGTCGAACAGCGGGCGCTCGCCGGTGTAGTGCTGCAATCGCGGCAGCACGGACGGCGTGTAGACGCGGCCGAACTCCGTCAGCGACAGGAAGTTCTCGCGCGAGTCGACCTGGATGGTGGCCGTCTCGTCGTGCACGAAGTCGCGCAGCACGCGCTGCGCCAGGCTCAAGTCCTGGTGCAGCAGGGAAGTCGGCGGGCGGGTGCGCGCGCCGTGGCAGATCGCACCCCAGGTCTTGCGCAGGTATTCGATGTCGGCCTGCAGGTCGCTGTCGGAGGCGTCTTCCGCCTGGGTGCGCACGATGTAGCCGCCTTTTTCCTCCGGCGGCAGCAGGCTTTGCATGCGCGCGCGCAGGGCTTCGCGGTCGGACTCTTTCTCGATCTTCTGCGAGATACCGATATGGCCGTCCTGCGGCAGGTAGACCAGCATGCGGCCGGCGATGGAAATTTGCGTGGACAGGCGGGCGCCCTTGGTGCCGATCGGGTCCTTGATCACCTGCACGGTCAGCACCTGGCCGTCGAACAGCAGCTTCTCGATCGGGGTCGGGGTGGCGTTCTGCGCGCCGTCGTGCGGGCGGGCTTCCCAGATATCGGCGACGTGCAGGAAGGCTGCGCGCTCCAGGCCGATGTCGATGAAGGCCGACTGCATGCCGGGCAGCACCCGCACCACCTTGCCGGAATAGACGTTGCCCGCCAGGCCGCGCGTGAGCGTGCGTTCGATATGCAGTTCCTGCACCGAGCCCTGCATGATCAGGGCGACGCGGGTTTCCTGCGGGGTGATGTTAATGAGGATGTCTTCGTTCATCAGGGGAGCTTCAATCCTGCCTGGCGCAAGAGCTGCGCCGTTTCGTACAGCGGCAGGCCCATGATGCCGGAGTGGCTGCCTTCGATGTGTTCAACGAACAGGGCGGCCAGGCCCTGGATGCCGTAGCCACCGGCCTTGTCGTAAGGCTCGGTCGTGGCGCAATAAGTCTTGATCTCGGCTTCCGTCAGCTTGCCGAAGCGGACGTCGGAAACCTGGGTGATATGGCCGGAAAAGTCCGCCGAATGCACGGCCACCGAGGTCAGTACCTGGTGGGTGCGGCCCGACAGTTTATGCAGCATGTCGACGGCTTCGCGCACATTGGCCGGCTTGCCGAGGATCTCGCCGTCGATGGTGACGGTGGTGTCGGCGGCCAGGATGGGGCGCAGGATCAGGCGGCGTTTCTGAATGATGTCCCAGGCGAAATCGGCTTTTTCCTGGGCCACACGGCCGACGTAGGCCAGCGGTTCCTCGCCGGGATTGACTGCCTCGCTCACGTCCGGCCCGCGCGGGCCGTCGTTACGCAGCAATAGCAATTCAAAGTCAACGCCGATCTGGCGCAGCAATTCGCGTCGGCGTGGACTCTTGGAAGCCAAGTAGATTTTTTTTTCGGCCAGTTTCATCGTATGCCCTAGGGTTTAAACACGATGATAAGGGTGGTTTTGCGTTATTGTCCACGCCCTATACAACTGTTCGGCCAACATGACGCGCACCATGCCGTGCGGCAGGGTCAGGCTGGACAGGCGGATCATGCCTTCCGCCTTGGCTTTCAGTCCCGGATCGAGGCCGTCGGCCCCGCCGATCAGGAAGGCCGTATCGCGCCCATCCTGCTGCCAGGCTTCCAGCTGCTGGGACAGGCCCACGCTGGTCAGGTCCTTGCCGCGTTCATCGAGGGCGATGATGCGCACCGATTTTGGCAGGGCCGCCTCGATACGCTCCCTTTCCATGACCATGGCAGTGGCGGCGGTCTTGCTGCCGGAGCGCTCAACGGGCTTGATTTCCTTCAGCACGATGCGCAGTTCCGGCGGCATGCGCTTCACATATTCGGTGAAGCCGCTTTCGATCCAGGCCGGCATCTTATGGCCGACCGCGGCGATGATGAGCTGCACGCAGTTCTCGTCGCTTACTCTGCCGCAGCAGCCTTCTTCAGGCGCTTGATGACGGTCTTGACCGGGGTTGCGGCTGCAGCGGCGGCTTTTTTCTCCTTGGCCGCTTTGGCGGATGCCTCGGCGGTCTTGGTGGAAGCGACCTTCACTTTCTTGCCTTCCGGCGCGACGACCTTCGGCGCGGCCTTCTTGGCGGCGGCTTTCTTGGCCACGGCGCCCGCAGCGGCGGTAGCCTTCACGGTACCGGGCTTCTTGGCAGCCGGCTTTTTCTCGACCACGGCTTCGGCGGCCTTGGCTGCCTTGGTGGCGGCCAGGTGGCCGGATTTCTTCGGCGCTGCCTCCTTTTCGGCGGCAGCCTTGCCTTCGGCGGTGGACTTGCGCTTGGCGGCGCCCAGTTTCACCGGCTTTTCGCCCCAGATTTCTTCCAGGCGGTAGTAAGCGCGGATCGGCGCCTGCATGATGTGGACGATCATGTCGCCCAGGTCCACCAGCACCCATTCGCCGGTATCTTCACCTTCGATGCCGATCACGTCGCCGCCGGCTTCCTTCACCTTGTCGCGCACCGAGGCAGCCAGTGCCTTGGTCTGGCGGTTGGAGGTACCGGAAGCGATGGCGATGCGGTCGAAGAGGCTGGTCAGGCCGGTGGTGTCGAAGAGGACGATTTCCTGGCCCTTCACGTCTTCCAGGGCGTCCACGACGATGGATTGCAGTTTTTTGATATCCATTATTTAGTTCTTATACAAATTATGTTGTTCAATATAGTCTAGCACTACCGGTGGGATAAGCGAGTTCGCCCCATCCCCCCGTTGTAATGCAGCACGAATGGCAGTGGCCGAGATGTCGACGGCCATCTCGGCCGCCAGCATGGTCCTGCCCGCCGGGGTGTTCCTGACCTGATCCGGCGTGGCCAGGCGGCGCTGGAATTCAGCTGCCACCTCGGCCGGCACGTGGGCGTCGTCCAGCTCGAAGCCGGGCCTGGCCGCCACGCAGAAGTGGGCCAGGTCGAACAGGTTGCGCCATTCGTGCCAGGTGTTCAACCGCTGCAGCTGGTCCGCGCCCATGAGGAAGGCCAGCGATACATCGGGCCCCACATCGGCGCGGATTGCCCGCAGCGTTTCGATCGTATATGTGGCGCTGCCGCGCGCCAGTTCCTGCCAGTCGATCGTGACGGGGCAGGGCAGGCCGGTAAAGGCCAAAGTCAGCATGTCCACCCGCTGCTGCGGCGTCGCCACCAGGGCGCCCTTCTGCCAGGGCAGGGCGGGAATCACGAGCAGTGCATCGGCCTTCAGCTTTTCAGCAAACAGCTTGCCGAGCGCGATATGACCGTTGTGCACCGGATCGAAACTGCCTCCCAGCAGTGCGATGCAGCGTTTCACTCGGCCAGCCAGTCGCGGTGGGGGAGGAAGTCGGTGTACAGCGCCGCTTCCGCGCTGCCGTCTTCCGGATGCCAGTCGTAACGCCATTTGACGACCGGCGGCATGGACATCAGGATCGCTTCCGTGCGGCCGCCGGACTGCAGGCCGAACAGGGTACCGCGGTCGAATACCAGGTTGAATTCGACATAGCGTCCGCGGCGGTAGGCCTGGAAGTCGCGTTCGCGTTCACCGTACGGCGCGTCCTTGCGCGCGTTTACGATCGGCAGGTAGGCGGCCAGGAATGCGTCGCCCACGCTGCGGGTCATTGCAAAGCTCTTGTCGAAGCCGAGCGCGTTGAAGTCGTCGAAGAAGATGCCGCCGACACCGCGCGCTTCCTTGCGGTGCTTCAGGTAGAAGTACTCGTCGCACCATTTCTTGAACTTCGGGTGCAGCTCTTCGCCATATGGCTGCAGCGCGTCGCGGCACGTTGCGTGGAAGTGTCTTGCGTCTTCCTTCTTGCCGTAGTAGGGCGTCAGGTCCATGCCGCCGCCGAACCACCATACCGGCTTGCCGTCGGCAGTGCTGGTGCTGAAGAAACGCACGTTCATGTGCACCGTCGGGGCGTATGGGTTGCGCGGATGCAGGACCAGGCTCACGCCCATGGCCTCCCACGGCTGGCCGCCCAGCTCCGGGCGGTGCGCGGAAGCGGATGGGGGCAGCTTGGCGCCCGTGACGTGGCTGAAGTTGCAGCCGCCGCGTTCGAACACATTGCCTTCTTCGATCAGGCGCGAGATGCCGCCGCCGCCTTCCGGGCGTTCCCACGCGTCGCGCAGGAATGGCTTGCCGTCCACATTCTCCAGGGCGGAGATGATGCGGTCCTGCAGGCCAAGCAGCCAGGCTTTGACGTCTTGTGGGTTGGGGGCGGTCATTTCTTGTTCTTTGCTCTATTCTTAAACCCGGTAAACCTGGGTCGGACCCAAGGGTCAGACCCTTGGGTCTGACCCAGATTTACCGGGGTACCGGTTTTAGTGCTTCAGGCCACGCCAGCCGATATCGCGGCGGAACTGCACGCCTTCAAAGCCGATCTTGTCGACTGCTTCGTAAGCCTGCTTCTGCGCCATCTTCACATTGTCGCCCAGGCCGACGACGCACAGCACGCGGCCGCCGGAGGTCACCAGCTTGCCGTCTGCATCGTCTGTGGTACCGGCGTGGAAGGTCACCGAATCAGGCGTCTCGGCCGGAATGCCGTGAATATGGTCGCCCTTGCGCGGCGCGTCGGGGTAGCCGGCGGCAGCCAGCACCACGCCGACGGCGGTGCGGCGGTCCCATTCCAGCTCCACCTGGTCCAGGGTGCCGTTGACGGCGTGTTCCATCACGCCCAGCAGGTCGGTCTTCAGGCGCGCCATGATCGGCTGGGTCTCGGGGTCGCCCATGCGGCAGTTGAATTCCAGCGTCTTCGGATTGCCGGCGGCATCGATCATCAGGCCCGCGTACAGGAAGCCGGTGAACTGGATGCCGTCCTTGGCCATGCCCTGGATGGTAGGCATGATGATCTCGCGCATCACGCGCGCATGCATGGACGGGGTCACGATCGGGGCAGGGGAATAGGCGCCCATGCCGCCGGTGTTCGGGCCCTGGTCGTTGTCCAGCAGGCGCTTGTGGTCTTGCGAAGTAGCCAGCGGCAGCACGTTCTTGCCGTCGCACATGACGATGAAGGATGCTTCTTCGCCGGCCAGGAATTCTTCGATCACGATGCGTGCGCCGGCGTCGCCGAAGGCGTTATCGGACAGCATGTGGTCGATGGCGCCATGCGCCTCTTCCAGGGTCATGGCGACCACCACGCCCTTGCCGGCGGCCAGGCCGTCGGCCTTGATCACGATCGGCGCGCCCACTTTGTCCACGAAAGCGTGGGCAGCCTTGGCGTCGGCGAAGGTCTCGTATTCGGCGGTCGGGATGCCGTGGCGCTTCATGAAGGCCTTGGCGAAGTCCTTGGACGACTCCAGTTGCGCCGCTTCCTTGGTCGGGCCGAAGATTTTCAGGCCGCGCGCGCGGAACAGGTTGACGATACCGGCAGCCAGCGGCACTTCCGGGCCGACCACGGTCAGGCCGATGTGCTCTTGCTCGACGAAATCGGCCAGTTGCACCAGGTCGGTGATCGGCACGTTCTGCAGGCGCACGTCGCGCGCGGTGCCGCCGTTGCCGGGAGCAACATAGACCATCTGGACGCGTTCCGACTGCGCCAGTTTCCAAGCCAAAGCGTGTTCACGGCCGCCCGAGCCGACTACCAGGATCTTCATAGGTGATTATTCTTCGATGACAGCGTTGGTATAGATTTCCTGGACGTCGTCCAGGTTTTCCAGTGCGTCCAGCAGCTTTTGCATCTTGGCCGCGTCTTCACCGGTGAAGACGGTTTCGGTGGCTGGCTTCATGATCACTTCCGCGACTTCAGCCTTGAAGCCGGCCGCTTCCAGCGCATCCTTCACGCTGGCGAAATCGTGCGGGCCGCACAGCACTTCGATGCCGCCTTCTTCGTCGGTCACCACGTCTTCTGCGCCGGCTTCCAGGGCAGCTTCGATCAGCTTGGCCTCGTCGGTGCCCGGTGCGAACAGGAACTGGCCGGTGTGCTGGAA
Organism: Pseudoduganella sp.; assembly: GCA_039593355.1. Taxonomy (GTDB): domain Bacteria; phylum Pseudomonadota; class Gammaproteobacteria; order Burkholderiales; family Burkholderiaceae_D; genus Rugamonas. The sequence goes on along the minus strand of JBCNPK010000017.1, from coordinate 29,128 downwards.
CATGAAGGCCACCGAACCCTCGGTGCCCATATTGCCGCCGTATTTGTTGAAGGCATGGCGCACTTCGGCCACGGTACGCACGCGGTTGTCGGTCATGCAGTCGACGATGATCGCTGCGCCGCCGATGCCGTAGCCTTCGTAACGTACTTCTTCGTAGTTGGCGCCGTCGCCGCCGCCGGTGCCGCGGGTGATCGCGCGGTTCACGTTATCCTTCGGCATATTGGCGTCGGCCGCCTTGTCGACTGCAAGGCGCAGGCGCGGGTTGGAGTTCAGGTCGCCGCCGCCCATGCGCGCCGCCACCGTGATCTCCTTGATCAGGCGGGTCCAGATTTTGCCGCGTTTCGCGTCCGTTGCAGCCTTTTTGTGCTTAATATTGGCCCATTTGCTGTGTCCAGCCATGTTCAATCTTCCTTAGACGGTATGCAATCGAGGGCGACATTCTAGCATACCGGCCCCTCCAAGAAATTGTCGCGCCGGCGCGACCAATTGCGCGGCTTCCTGCCCGAAAGGATTGTTTAGTAGATTTCCTCGGGGCATTTCATCGGCTTGTAAAGTTAGTATCGTAAAACAACAACTTTTAAGATGAAGGAGACCTATGGATCGTCGGCAATTTATCAAATTGGGCGGTTTTATCACTGTATCGGCCGCTACCGGCGGCCTGGCAGGTTGCGGCGGCGGCGGAACCACCCCTGCGCCAGCGCCTGGCACCCCGCCTGCGACGGGCGCCAACTGGAAATTCCCGCAAAGCGTGGCTTCCGGCGACCCGCGTTCCGACAGCATCATGCTCTGGACCCGCGTGGTCCCCGCTTCCCTGGACGATGTGGCGACCGTCACCGCCAAGAGCGGCGTGACCGTGCGCCTGCAGGTGACGGCGGCCGATAACGGCGCCTCCCTGGGCAGCAACAAGGCGCTGACCGGAGCCTTGGTGGTCGACGAACAGCTGGAATTGAACGCCGATTTCGACAACACGATCCGCCACAAGGTTACCGGCCTGCTGGCAAACCAGGTCTACTTCTACCAGTTCACCGCGGGCGACATCCGTTCCAACGTGGCCCGCTTCAAGACCGCACCGGCGGCCGACGCCAGCGTCGACCAGCTGAAATTCGCCTACCTGACCTGCCAGGACTGGAGCATCAACCACTGGGGCGCGCTGGACCACATCGCCAAGAACGAGCAACTGGACTTCATCGTTCACCTCGGCGACTACATCTACGAGACCGTGGGTGAGTCCTTCCAGGCCGGCGCCGTGGAAACCCGCCATGACGCGCTGGTGCTGCCGAACGGCACCTTCAAGAACGGCGCCTCGGGTCCGAAATACGCGACCACGCTGGAGGACTACCGTTACCTGTACAAGAAATACCGCACCGACACCCGCCTGCAGGCCGTGCACGAGCGCTTCGCCTTCATCGCCATCTGGGACGACCACGAATTCAGCGACGACTGCTGGCAGGACACCCAGACCTATGCCGAAGGCGAGAAGCACGACACGCCGCGCCGCCGCAGCGCCAACCAGGCCTGGTTCGAGTTCATGCCGGCCGACGTCAACCTCGATACGGGCGGCACCGGCTTCCAGAACATCAAGATCTACCGCGACTTCAAGTTCGGCAAGCTGATGCAGCTGGTGATGACCGACGAACGCCTGTACCGCGCCGACCACGTGGTGCCGGAACAGATGGCCAACCCGGCCACCGGCCTGCCGCTGGGCAGCATCGGCGCGCGCTATCTGGTGGCGCAGGACCTGTACAACGGCGTGGAAGCGCAGAAGATGGCCGCCGCCACCGCAGCCGGCGCCGATCCGCTGTCCGCCGCCGCCATGCTGGGCGCGACGCAGCGCGAATGGTGGAAGTCCACCATGAAGGCTTCCGGCGCGACCTGGAAACTGTGGGGCAATGAAGTATCGTTGCTGCGCATGGGCATGAACGGCACCGACGCCATTGCCACCCTGATCGCACTCCAGTCCGTGGCCACCCTGGCGGCCAATATCGGCACCACCGCCGCCACGTCTACCGGCGGCAACGTGCCCGTGGCCGCCGCCATCGTCGGCGCCATGACTGCCGGCGCTTCGGCTTCGGCGGCAAGCGCCGCCGCCATGGCCATCGCCGGTGCGGCGGCTGGCGGGGGCGACACCAGCGCGCGCCTGGCCGCTGCCGTTGGCGCCGGCCTGAGCTCGGTCCAGGCCGGCGTGGCCGTGCTGGCCTACGGGCAGGCGGAGAACGTTGCCAAGGCTGCCGGCAGCGCCACGGCGCAGGCTACCGCCGCGGCCCAGGGTATCGCCATCGGCTACATCAAGGCCGACATCCAGGCCAAGAAAGTGGAATCGCCCTTCGTCGTCGCTTCCGGCAAGGCTGCCGCGCTGGCGCCTTACTTCCGCAAGTTCCTGATCAACTGCGACCAGTGGGACGGCTATAACGCCGAGCGCAAGGCGCTGATGGCGCACCTGAAGACCAATGCCATCGGCAACGTGGTGGCGCTGACCGGCGACATCCACTCCTTCTTCGCCGGCACCGTCAATGACGATTACGATGCAGCCGGAGGCGGCACGCCGGTGATGGTGGACCTGGTATCGGCCGGTGTCAGCTCCGACTCCTTCTTCACCTACCTGCGCCAGGCGGCGGAAAGCCTGGGCGACCTGGGCACGCTGGTGTCCTGGCCGCTGGTGGTGCCAGTGCCCAACCTGGGCCCCGTCAGCCTGAACGTCAACCTGCTGGACTACACCATGGGCAAGCCGGCGCCCACCGTCGACACGCTTGCTGCGACGCTGACCGTGCAGCTGCGCGGCGCGCTGGCTGCCAAGGGCGTGCCGGAAGCGTCGCTGGATGCCACCGTGGAAGCGGTGCTGGCAGGGCTGAAGGCCGACGCCGGCTTCAGCGGCCAATTGGTGCCGCTGGCGCAGCAGTTGGCCGGCTTGAACAGCAACCCGCACCTGCGCCATGTGAACACCGACGCGCAGGGCTTCACCGTGGTGACGCTGACCCCGGGTGCGCTGACGGCGCAGTTCAAGCAGGTCAACAAGCTGGTGGGCGGCAGCGCGCCGGCCAACGTGATTGCCAAGGTCACCACGGCCGCTGTCACCGCGGGCCAGGCAGCGGTCAACGTGTACTAAAGGCCGCAATAAACCGGTACACCCGTGTCAGACCCACGGGGGCTGACACTTGGCACGCGGCGGCCGCGGATCGGTACCTGACCCTGCGGGTCGGGTACCGGTTTGCCGGTTTTGGGTGGCCGCCAGCAAGCCCGCCGGCTTGCCGCTACAATGGTGGCATGGGAATAGCCACACAGGACTCACAAGGCAAGCGCTCCGCCTATCTTGGCGGATTGGCCATCGCCATCGGCGGTGCCATTCTGTTTTCAACCAAGGCCATCGTGGCCAAGCTCCTCTACCGTTACCACCTCGACGCCGTCACGGTGATCGCCTTCCGCATGCTGTTCTCGTTGCCGGTTTTCGCCGCCGTCGCGCTGTGGAAGATGCGCAGCGAGCCGCCCTTGAGCCGTGCCGACGCCTGGCGCCTGGTCGGCCTGGGCCTGGTCGGTTACTACCTGTCCTCCTTCCTCGACTTCCTCGGCCTGCAATACATCACGGTCGGCCTGGAGCGCCTGATCCTGTTCCTGACCCCGACCTTCGTGCTGCTGGCGGGCGCGTTCTGGCTCAAGCAGCACATCAGCCGCGCCCAATGGCTCTCCCTGTTGACCGCCTACGCCGGCATCGTCCTGGTGTTCTTCCACGACCTGCAGGGCGGCATGAGCAATGTGGCCCTCGGCTCGCTGCTGGTGTTGGGCTCGGCCATCGCATACGCCCTGTACCTTCTGGGCTCCGGCGAGATGGTCAAGCGCCTTGGCTCGCTGCGCCTGGTGTCCTACGCCATGTGCGTTTCCAGCGCAGCCTGCATCGGACAGTTTTTCGTGCTGCGTCCTGCAGCGCTGCTGGTGCAGCCTATGGAGGTGTACGGCCTGTCGCTGGTCAACGGCATCCTGTGCACCGTGATGCCGGTGTTCATGACCATGACCGCCGTGCAGCGCATCGGCGCCGGCGCGGCCTCGCAAGCGGCTATGATTGGTCCTGTTTCCACGCTGTTCTTTGGCGCCGTCATCCTGTCCGAACCTGTGACCAGCTGGCAGCTGGCCGGTACGGCCCTGGTGCTGGCCGGTATTTATCTGCTGTCGAATGTGAAAGGTAAAGAGAAATGACGCCCCGCATTGCCCTGATTGCCCACGACAAGAAAAAGGACGACATGATCGCGCTGGCCCGCGAGTACGCCGCCTTCCTGCGCACCTGTAAGCTGTGCGCCACCGGCACCACCGGCGGCCGCCTGGTTGCCGAAGTGGGGCTGACGGTGGACCGCAAGCATTCCGGCCCGCTTGGCGGGGACCTGCAGATCGGCGCCATGCTGGTGGAGGGCCATATCGACGCCATCATCTTCCTGCGCGACCCGATGACGCCGCAGCCCCACGAACCCGATATCAACGCACTGGTGCGTGCCTGCGACGTGCACAACGTCACCTGCGCCACCAACCTCGCTACGGCCCACCTGGTGCTGTCGCAATTGCAGGCAGTCGCCCAATCCGAAGGAGCAGCGTGATGGTCAAGGCAATCCGCATTTCCCGCACTGGCGGGCCGGAAGTCATGGAATACGTGGACGTTGAAGTGGGCGCGCCGGGTCCCGGCGAGGCGACGGTGCGTCACGAAGCGATCGGCCTGAACTTCATCGATATTTACTTCCGCACCGGCCTGTATCCGCAGCCGCTGCCTGCTGGCCTGGGCCAGGAAGGCGCAGGGGTGGTGGAAGCGGTGGGCGAGGGCGTCACCCACGTGCGCGTGGGCGACCGCGTGGCCTATGCGGGCCGCCCGAACGGGGCCTATGCCCAGGTGCGCAATATGCCGGCCAGCCTGCTGGTCAAGCTGCCGGACGCCATCGGCAGCGACACCGCCGCCGCCATGATGCTGCAGGGGATGACCGTGCAGTACCTGTTCCACTCCGCAGCGCCCGTAAAGAAAGGCGATACCATCCTGTTCCATGCGGCTGCCGGCGGCGTGGGCCTCATTGCCTGCCAGTGGGCGCGCGCCCTGGGCGTGAACCTGATCGGCACTGCCGGTTCCGACGAGAAGGTGGCGCTGGCGCTGAAGCACGGCGCAACCCACGCCATCAACTACAACACGGAAAACTTTACAGAGCGGGTGCGCGAGATCACCGGCGGCAAGGGCGTGTCCACCGTGTTCGACTCGATCGGCAAGGATACCTTCATCGGCTCTCTCGACTGCCTGCGCCCGCGCGGCATGATGGTCAGCTTCGGCAATGCCTCCGGCCCGGTGGCCAGCTTCTCGCTGGGCGAGCTGGCCTCGCGCGGATCGCTCTACCTGACGCGCCCGGCGCTGGGCAACTACACGGCCACGCGCGAAGAGCTGGACGCCTGCGCCCAATCGCTGTTCGACGTGGTCATGCGCGGCGACGTCAGGATCGATATCAACCAGCGGTATAATCTGGCGGACGTGGGGCAGGCGCACAGCGACCTCGAAGCGCGCCGCACCACCGGTTCCACCATCCTCTTGCCTTGATTCGACTATGACCGACCAGAACCGCCCAGCCGATGAAGACGACGGCAACCCGAAATTTGGCCGCCTGCTGATCGTCCTGCTGAGCGCCGTCGCCCTGATCGGCCTGATCACCTTCGCCAGCGAAGCCTATTACCGCTGATGCAGCCGCCTGCCCAACCAGTTAGTGTCGAATTTCTTTACACTAACTGGATTTGGCATATCAATAATAGACATTTCCGCAAAGAAAGTATCATTGCGCTCAATGGTTTACGGCTGAGCTAACTACTTAGGCATGATTCTTGCTCGAATTCCGCCAGGACATTCGAATTTCAAGGAAGAATTATGAAAACCTTTGTGGCAATGCTTGCACTTGTGTTGGCGTCGGCAGCCCAGGCAGGCCCGGTCAACCTGGTGCAGAACGGCGGCTTCGAGCTGACCACCAGCGGCACCGGCCAGGTTGACTACAACACTTCCATCGCCAACTGGACTTCGCCGGGCGGCTACAACTTCGTCTTCGGGGCCGGCACCGCCGATACCACTGGTGCCTGGACCTGGTTCAATACCCAGAACGATATCCCGCTGACGCTGTGGAGCGACAAGAACGGCGGCGCCAACCCGCTGGCCAGCAGCGCCAACGGCGGCAATTTCATCGCCGCCGACGGCGCCTACGCCGTGGTCCCGATCCAGCAGGCCATCAGCCTGGTTGTTGGCCAGACTTACATGCTGTCCTTCGAGTGGGCGGCTGCCCAGCAGCGGGGTTTCAGCGGCGAAACCACGGAAAAATGGACCGTCAGCATCGATGGCAACAGCTTTGAAACCGCTACCTATGCCAACGCCAACCACAGCTCCAGCGGCTGGATGACGGAAGCGTTCTCGTTTACCGCCAAGGCCAGCGACGGCTTGCTGTCCTTCCTGGCAGCCGGCACGCCGGCCGGCCACCCGCCTTTCTCGCTGCTCGATGGCGTGTCGCTGTTCGCCATCGATACGCCGGACAAGAACACCCCGGCTGCCAACGTCGCCGAGCCGGCCAGCCTGCTCACCATGCTGAGCGGCCTGGGCCTGCTGGCAGTGGCGCTGCGCCGCCGCCGCCCATCCTGATAGAAGGCGCCCTTGGCAGCCATTGCCGAACAGGTATTACGGCTGGCGGTGTGGCTGTGCGTGCTGAGCGCGATCTTCCTGCCGCTGGAGCGCTATTTCGCGGTGCGCCAGGCGCACCCTGGCGAGCGGCAGCGCTGGCCGGACCTGTTCTATTACTTCGTCAATAGCCTGCTGCCGATGCTGCTGCTGGCCACGCCGCTGGCGCTGGCGGCGCAGCTTTCGCGCCAGCTGCTGCCGGCCGTCGTTCCACACACCCTGGCGGCATTGCCGCTGGCGCCGCGCCTGCTGCTGGCCCTGCTGGTCAGCGACCTGGGCGCGTACTGGATGCACCGCCTGGCCCACGGCTGGCCGCCGTTGTGGCGTTTCCACGCCGTGCACCACAGCGCCACCCACGTCTATTTCCTGACCAACACCCGGGCCCACCCGGTCGACTTGCTGCTGAGCCGCCTGTGCGGCCTGCTGCCGCTCTATGTGCTGGGCCTGGCGGGCCCGAGCATGGCGGGCAGCACCACGCCGGTGGCGGTCATCCTGCTGGGCACGCTATGGGGCTTTTTCATCCACGCCAATCTCCGCCTGCGCCTCGGGCCGCTGGAATGGCTGCTGTCCACGCCCGCCTTCCATCACTGGCACCATACGCGGCGCGACCATGCCGACCGCAACTTTGCCGCCATGTTGCCCGTGCTGGACCGCGTTTTCGGCACCCACTACCTGCCGCCTTCCTGGCCGGCCGACTATGGCAGCGACACGCCCGTGGCGCACGACCTTGGCGGGCAGCTGGCCGCCCCGTTTGCCGCGCCGCCGCCTGTCGCCGTGGTTGACAAAACCGAAAGATGATTTGCTAGAATGGCAAAGACCAATTACGCCGCTCCGGCAGGAATCCGCACGATGACTGAACGCCGCCGCCTCGCCCTGCAATGTTTGGCCTTGTTTGCCGGGTGGTGGCTGTCGCTGTCGCTGTCGCTGGCGGTGGCTGCACCGCCCAACCCTGCCGCGCCGGCGGTGCCGGCCGTTGCCGCGGCGCCGTCGTTCAGCCTCGACCCCGCCTCGGCACTGCACAGGAAACCGCAGGGAAGCTGGATCGGCGTCACCGACCAGATCCAGTCGCGCCACCCTACCGTACTGAGTTCGCGCACCTTGACCATCATGCTCTACCTGCTGTGGGGCGTGATCGCGCTGGTGCTGGTGTATACGGCGCGCCACTACTACTTCACCCTGAACCGCCTGTTCGGCGCGCAGCGCCACCCGTACCTGGACGTCGACAGCGGCAACTGGCCCAGCGTGACGGTGCTGGTCGCCGCCCACAACGAGCAGGCCGTGATTGCCGACTCGCTGCGCGCCCTGCTGGACGTGGACTATCCGCGCGAGCGCCTGCGCATCATGCCCGTCAACGACCGCTCCACCGACGATACGCGCCGTATCGTCGACGACATTGCAGCCGCCAATCCGGGCCGTATCACGCCTTTCCACCGCAGCGGGGGCAAGCCAGGCAAGGCAGCCGCGCTGAAGGACGCCACCGCCCTGGTCGACAGCGACATCCTGATCGTGTTCGACGCCGACTATGTGCCGGGCCGCGGCCTGCTGCGCCAGCTGGTCGCGCCGTTCTTCGATCCCGAGGTGGGCGCCGTGATGGGCCGCGTGGTGCCGCTCAACACCGGCAGCAACCTGTTGACCCGCTTGCTGGACATGGAGCGCTCCGGCGGCTACCAGGTCGACCAGCAGGCGCGCATGAACCTGTCCCTGGTGCCGCAATACGGCGGCACGGTGGGCGGCGTGCGGCGCAGTGCGCTGGAGGCCATCGGCGGCTGGCATGACGACGCACTGGCCGAAGATACCGACCTGACCTACCGCCTGCTGCTCAAAGGCTGGAAAACCGCCTACGAAAACCGCTCCGAATGCTATGAGGAAGTGCCGGAAACCTGGCCGGTGCGCGTGCGCCAGATCATGCGCTGGTCGAAAGGGCATAACCAGGCCGCTTTCCGCTATGCCGGCGGGCTGCTGGCGAGCGACAAGGTGTCGCTGCGCGAAAAGCTGGACGGCATGCTGCTGCTGGGCGTGTTCGCCATGTCGCCCATCCTGCTGGCCGGCTGGGCGCTGGCCATCGTCCTGTTCTACGCCGACGCCAACCACTGGCTGACCGGGGTTCTGGCCCTGTTCTGCCTGATGTCCTACAGCGCGCTGGGCAATTTTGCCGCCTTCTTCGAGATCGGCGCCGCCGTCTACCTCGATGGCAGCCGCCAGCGCATCCGCCTCATGCCGCTCAATTATTTCGGCTTCCTGGTCAGCCTCCTGTCCATCACCATCGCCACCTTCAGGCAGCTGGTGTTCGACTGGATGTTCAAGCGCAAGCTCGAATGGGACAAGACCACGCGCTACCGCCAGCCGGAGGCCAAGCCATGAGCTGGATCGTCCTGTTCTTCGCTTGCCAGGTAGCGCTGTTCCTGCTGCCGCTGCTGCCTTCCCTGGCCGAATGGCGCCTGCGGCGCGACGCCCAGCCGCTCAAAGTGGTGCGCGAGTACGACGGCAATATCAAGCATTTCGCCAACCGCTTCCGCCAGTTCCTGAACGAGCAGTTTGCCGAAATGGCGCAGGCGAACGGCAAGTCCACGGTGGCGCGCAACGGCAGGCTGGCCACGGGCGACCGCTACCAGCTGGTCGGCGCCGACGGCAAGCCGGCTTTCGGCGAGCAGGAGCTGGCCGCCGAGACGGTGGACCAGCTGGTGCTGGGCACCGCCGCGCTGCAACTGGGGCAGGGCATGCTGTACGAGAAGGAAGTGTTTGCGGCAGGCGCGATCAGCACCGGCAGCGAAAATTCGTTCCGTGCCTTGCTGGCGCGCGGCGACATCACCCTGGGCGAGCAATGCGATGTGCTGCGCTGGGCCCATAGCGATACCCGCTTCACTGCCAGCCGCCGCGCGCGCCTGTTCGGCCGCGTCTCGGCCAACCAGGAACTGGTGCTGCATGGCGAAACGCGTTTTGGCCGCATGCACGCGCCCACCATCCGCTTCGGCGAAACGGCGCCGCTGCCTCCGTCGCAACCTGTCCAGCGCAAGGTGCTCGAACGCCCCGCCAGACTGCTGGACGATTCGGCCGGACGCTGGCTGGCCGGCGGCGACCTGGACCTGCCGGAAGCGTCCTTCCACGTGGGCAGCCTGGTGGCGCGCGGCGGCATGACCGTCGGCGCCCATGCCCTGGTCGAGGGCAGCATCAAGTGCCATGGCGACCTGCGGGTGCAGGCCGGCGCGCGCATCGACGGCGCCGTCGTCTGCAGCGGCAATATGACCATCGGCCCGGGATGCACCATCCACGGCCCGCTGGTGTGCGAAAAGACCATCGAGATCGGGGCAGGCACGGTGCTCGGATCGCTGGCCGTGGAAACCACGGTGACGGCAGTGGAAATCCGTGTACACGAAGGCACGGTGGCGCACGGCACCGTGTGGGCGCGGGAACTCGGCTACGTGGTCCCCGCCGCTACCAACAGCTGACACAGGAAAACGACCTTGGGCGCCAACACGATCCTCCTTTGCATGGGCACCCGGCCCGAAATCATCAAGATGGCGCCGGTCTATTACGCGCTGAAGCAAAATGGCCTGGAGCCGCTGCTGCTGCATACCGGCCAGCACGAGGACATGGCCGACCCGATGTACCGCTTCTTCAAGATCCTGCCCGATTTCAGCCTGCCGCTGCAGCGTACCAACGACGCGCTGCACCACCTGTCGGCCATGCTGCTGGAAAAACTCGGCGCCGCCTTCGAGGCCGTCAAGCCGGGCGCGGTGCTGGTGCACGGCGATACCGCCAGTGCCGCGATGGCGGCGCTGGCCGCCTTTTACCAGCGCATTCCGGTCGGCCACGTGGAAGCCGGCCTGCGTTCGCACAATCCTTACAACCCGTTCCCGGAAGAGAAGAACCGCGAGCTGATCGGCCGCCTGGCCGAATGGCATTTCGCGCCGACCGACAATGCGCGGCTGAACCTGGTGCGCGAGAACATCAACGAAAGCCGCATCCACATGGTCGGCAACACGATCGTCGACGCGGTGCGCCTGGCCACCAGCGACAAGGAACTGCTCGCCAATGCGGACGAGCTGTCCGGCGCCCAGCTGCGCGGCTTGCGCCATGTGCTGCCCGGCCGGCGCCTGGTGTTCATCACGGCGCACCGGCGCGAAAACCTGGGGCGGCCGCTGATGTCGATTTCCACCACGGTGCGCCAGCTGCTGCTGGCCGATGAAGACCTGGTGATCGTATGGCCGGTGCACAGCAACCCCAAGATCCGCGCCACGGTGGACGAGGTGTTCACCGACTTGCCGGACGAAATAGCGGAGCGCATCTTCCTGACCCGCCCGCTGAATTATTCGACCACGCTGCAACTGCTGCGCCAATCCTGGCTGGTGCTGACCGATTCCGGCGGCATCCAGGAAGAAGCGGCCTGCCTGCAGGTGCCGGTGCTGATCCTGCGCGAAACCACGGAGCGGCCGGAGCTGGTAGCCAGCGGCGGCGGGCGCCTGATCGGCACCGAGAGCGCTGCCATCGTCGGCGCGGTCGACGAGCTGCGCACCGACGACAAGGCCTATGCCGCCATGCGCGCGGCGCCCAACCCCTTTGGCGACGGCTTTGCCGCCGAGCGCATCAGGGAAATCCTGACACGGAGCATTCATGAATCGTAAGCTATACCTGTGCGGCGCCATGCTGGCTGCAGCAATGGGCAGCGCCGCCGGCCAGTCGGCGCCCGCCGCCACCATCGAAGCCGGACTGCTGCACCACAGCCTGACCGGCGACCTGGGCGACTGGAACCAGCAATTCGTGCGCGGCACGCTGCGCACTTCCGACGCCACGGTATGGAATGCGGGCCTGGTCAATGCCAACCAGTTCCATGCCCACGGCACCCTGGTCGTTGGCGGCGTCACCCATGTAATCAACGAAGACTGGTACGGCGGCCTCGGTGCCAGCTACGGCAGCAGCTTCTTTTACCCGCAGGCGCGCTTCGATGCGGTCATCAACCGCAAGCTGGGCGCCGACCGCAATGTGATCGCAACCGTCGGACTGACCGCCGTCAACGCGCGCGACGGCCACCGCGACCGCAGCGTGCTGCTGGGCCTGTCCTGGTACCTGCCGAGCGCCTGGGTGCTGCAAGGCGGCATCCGCATCAACCGCAGCAATCCGGGCAGCGTGATGGCCAATGCCAAGTACGTGGCCGCCACCTGGGGCCACGACAAGCAGCAGTACATCGCGCTGCGCTACGACATCGGCGAAGAGGCCTACCAGTACATCGGCGCCGGCAGCAACGACCTGCTGGTGAATTTCCGCAGCAACGTGGTCAGCGGCACCTGGCGCAAATGGCTGGCCCCCACCTACGGCTTCCAGCTGCGCGCCGAGGCTTACCATAACCCGTACTACAACCGCCGCGGCCTGGAAGCGGCACTGTTCAAGGAATTCTGAGCGTGAAGCAATTGCATGCATGGCAGCGCAAGATCGACGACCTGCGCTTCCGCGGCTTCGGCGGCAGCGCAATCCAGCTGCACCGCTCGATGGTCCAGATCAAGCTAAGCCGCAGCAACCTGCTTGGGTCCCTGGCATTGCCTGCGGTGTTCACCCTCGTCCTGCTTTGCCTGCTGTCGCCCATCCTGGCGTTGTGGCGCGGCGTGTTCGAATTCTGGCTGCCGCGCATCGCGCCCGCAGGCAGCGTCGCAGTGCGCCAGGTCGACCTGGGCTCGTATTACCTGGACCTGCCGTACCCGCTGCTGCCGGCCGGCGAACCGGGCAACCAGCTGTGGTGGATCACGCTGGCGGGCTGCGTACTGGCCTTTCTGGCCACATTCCTGGTGTCGCGCGACCGCTTCCTGCCCTTGCAGTACATCGTGCGCGCCTGCCTTCTGGTGCAGGCCACCGCGCTGGCCTTCTTCCACTACTTCCCCGGCCAATTCCCCTACGACGCATCGCGCTACCTGAGCGATGCGCTGACCATGGCGCTGATCTTCCTGTTCATGATGCCGTGGGGGCTGGGCCTGACCTATTACGTGTTCGGCTTTTCGCTTTGGCGCAAGGTGGGGCTGACCGTGTGCACGCTGGCCTACTTCGCGCTGGCCTTCCCCATGCAGTACCTGCTGCATGCCTATGTGCTGCACCATCTGACGCTGCTGTTCCTGCCCTTGCTGTACCTGGTGTTCGGCATCTTCATGGACGTGATGATGTTCGTCGCCCTGTATTCCTGGGGCATGAGCTGGGGCCGTGCGGACGCGCGCGCCTGAGCCGCCATGCGCATGCTGCTGTCATTGTTGTTGCTGGCGCTGGCGGCCTACCTGGCCGTGTGTGCGCTGGTATTTTTCCGCCAGCGCGGCATGCTCTATTACCCGCAAGCGTTTTCCGGCGGCACTGTGCTGGCGCTGGACGGCGGGGCGCGGGTCGGCGTCACCTTGCATGAGCAGCCCGGGCCTGCAGCCGTGATCTACTTCGGCGGCAATGCGGAAGCGGTAGCCGGCCGCCTGCCCGACGTGCAGGCGGCCTTTCCAGGGCAGGCCATCTACCTGATGCACTACCGCGGCTACGGCGCCACGCCGGGCGAGCCGACGGAAGAGGGCCTGTTCGCCGATGCGCAGGCGCTGTACGACTACGTGCGGGCGCGCCACCCGCGGGTAACCCTGGTTGGCCGCAGCCTGGGCAGCGGCATCGCCACCCGGCTGGCCAGCGCGCGTCCCGTAGACCGCCTGGTGCTCGTCACGCCGTACGACAGCATGGCCGGGGTAGCCGCGCATCACTTCAGCTGGCTGCCTGTGCGGCTGCTGCTGCGCGACCGCTACGACTCCGCCGCCTACGCGCCCAAAGTCGACGCCCCAACGACCATTCTCGTCGCCGGGCGCGACGACGTCATTCCCCGCGCCAGCAGCGAAGCCTTATACCGCAGCTTCCGCCCCGGCCTCGCCGCCTTCCAGGTCGTCCCCGGCGCCGGCCATAACGATATTTCGCTCAGCCAGCTGCAAATTCATTGAAACGCTTCGAGCTTGGCGCGGATCGCAGGGCCGGCGGAGATTTGAGGGTTGGAGTAGCCATCGTCCTTGCCCGCTTCGATTTCGCGCTTGCGGATGATTTCGCGGGCGGCGGCATGGGCTTGTTCGAAAGAGCGCGTCTGGCCGCGCAGCTGTTCGTCGAACATGGCGCGGCCGAAGAAGGTCAGCTCGGACTTGTAGCCGCAGCCGTATGAAGTGTGGTCGGCGTCCGCCGCCGTCAGCACCATGGTCGAATCGCCCTTCAGCGCCGCAATCCAGCTGCCCGAGAAACAGGCCGATACCGCGATCACGCGGTTACGTATGCCCGCTTCATCCAGCCATTTGCGCAGCATGTCCGGCGTCAGTTCGGTCAGCTCGAAGGGCCAGAAATTGGCCGCCAGCTGTCCCTCGCGCGCGCCGTGCGAAGTGAGGTAGATGAAGAGCACGTCCTCATCCTTGTCCATGGTGCGCGCCACGCTGCGGATGGCGCGCTGCAGGTTCAGCGTGGTGGCCCAGGGCAGCGATTTCGCGGTCTGGAAGTGGTTCACCAGCTGCAACGTGCGGCCGGCGGTGCCGAAGCGGGCGGACATCACGTCGGCCACCATCTGGCTCTCGCGGCGGAACACTTCGTCGCCATAAGGTGCGAAAGTCAGTGCGTACATATCGACTTTGCCTGGCCGCTGCGGCGCAAGCGCAGCCAGCTGCCGCGCCAGAAGGATGGGCTGCTCCTCCATCAACTCCGGGGTCAGCTTCAGGTAGCGGGCGGAAGAGTCGTCGTTTTCGGCCGCTTCCTTCTCGGGATACCAGTATTCCGGCTGGCGTGCCGCCACGCCCAGCGCCACCACGCCAACCATCAGGACGGCAGCAAGCGCCAATGGCCGGCGCCGCCCGCGTCCGCCGCGCGCCAGCAGGACCAGTTGCGACAGCACCGACAGGGCGACCGGAATCGCCCACATGATCCAGCCTCCCCAGCGCCCCAGGTAGCGCACGGACCAGCCATTTGCCCCGCTGAACAGCAGCCCGCCAAAGCACAGGCCAAGGAACAGTTCCAGCCACACGGATTGCGCGAGCATCAGTGTCACCAGCAATGCCATGTCTGGCGCTGCGCCCGGGCGACCGGTAGGGCCGACGCCGCGCGTCAGCAGGGCATAAAACGGCAGCAGTGCGAACGACAGCCAGCCGTAGGCAATTGCCTGCCAGTAGAAAACCGCCGGCCCGTCAATGTACAGGCGCTGGAACAGGACCGCCTGGGCCAGCAACAGCAGCACCAGGGCCGCGACCACGCCCGGCCCGGTCGCCAGGCCTTCCCAGCGCGGCCAACGGAAAAGGGCGGTGGAAGCGCCTGCGCGCAGCCACCGCCCCAGCGATTGCAGGAAGTTATTGGAGCTCAAGGTCTACGCGCTTGGCCTTGCCGCTTTCGCCCGGGAAGCCGGTAAAAGCGCTTTGCACCAGGGCCGGCATCACTTCAGGCGTCGATTGCTTGCGGCTGGTGTTCTGCACCGTCACGTCATACAGCTTCTTGCCCTGCAGGTTGTTGATGGTCACGTGCAGGTTGCGGTCGTAGTTATGCTGGATGGTTTCGCGGAACTCCATCGGGCCCCACATCCACGGGTCGTAATACGGGCGGTAAAAACCGTAGTGGCCATAGTAGCGGTAACGGTAAGGGTAGCCCCAGCGCGGGTAATAGCCCCACGGGCCCGGGCCAACCATCCAGGGATCGGTGGCGGTGAGCACCTTGACCGGATGGTCGATGGTGCTGAACTGCATGGCCACGCGCAGCTTGGCGTCCCTGGTGCTGGCGGCCTGGGTAAAGCCCAGCTTGGCCAGCTCGCCGCTGACCAGGTTCTGGTAGCTGCGGTATTCCAGCGTATCCTCGCCCGGGGCAGGGGTTTCAAAGGTGTACGATTTGTCCTGCAAGTCGCTCGGCCACTCATGGAAAACCGTGACGTTGCTGTGCAGGGTGGTGGCACAGCCGCTCAGCAACATACTGGTGGCCGCCACCAAAATGGCTAGCGCTCTCATGGCAGAACTCCTTATTGATCGTATAAGCCAGTTTAATCCGGCAACATACATTTCACCTAATTATTACAGAATGTTACCGCCCGCAGGATAAGGGAAAAGAATCGGGCGTGCCACCTGCCCGGTATTGGTAAAATAGCCTTCTTTGTCCCGCTCGCCCAAACCATGCGTACCGACAGCCCAAAAACGATTTATCGTAAGGATTACACCCCGCCCAGCTACCTGGTGGAGACAGTGGAACTGGGCTTTGACCTTGACCCGGCCCGCACTGTGGTCGCCAACCGGGTGCAGCTGCGCCATAACCCGGACAGCAAGAGCCGCGACCTGGTGCTGCACGGCGAAGCCATCGAGCTGGTCGCCCTGCGCATGAACGGCGTGGAGCTGAATCCGAATCAATATCTTATTGATAACAATACCCTGACCATCCGCAATGCGCCGGTCAACGTATTGCTGGAAATCGAAACGACCTGCGTGCCGATGGAAAACACCACGCTGTCCGGCCTCTACACCTCGGGCAGCGGTTTCTACACCCAGTGCGAAGCGGAAGGCTTCCGCCGCATCACCTACTTCCCCGACCGTCCCGACGTGATGGCGCGCTACACCGTGATGCTGCGCGCCGACAAGGAGCAGTTCCCGGTGCTGCTGTCCAACGGCAACCTGCTGGAAGAGGGCGAACTGGGCGACGGCCGCCACTACGCCAAATGGGAAGACCCGTTCAAGAAGCCGTCCTACCTGTTCGCACTGGTGGCCGCGCGCCTGGTCTGCCAGGAAGAGAAATTCAAGCTCAAGTCCGGCCGCGAAGTGCTGCTGCAGGTGTGGGTGGAAGAGGGCAACCTCGACAAGACAGACTACGCCATGCAGTCGCTGAAGAATTCGATCCGCTGGGACGAGGAACGCTGGGGCCTGGAACTGGACCTGGACCGTTTCATGATCGTCGCCGTGAGCGACTTCAATATGGGCGCGATGGAAAACAAGGGCCTGAACATCTTCAACACCAAGTTCGTGCTGGCCAACCCGCGCACCGCCACCGACATCGACTACTCCGGCATCGAAGCGGTGGTGGGCCACGAATACTTCCACAACTGGACCGGCAACCGCGTAACGTGCCGCGACTGGTTCCAGCTGTCGCTGAAGGAAGGCCTGACCGTGTTCCGCGACCAGGAGTTCAGCGCCGACATGATCGGCACCGACAGCGGCCGCGCCGTGACCCGCATCGACCAGGTACGCACGCTGCGCCAGGCCCAGTTCCCGGAAGACGCCGGCCCGATGGCCCACCCGGTGCGTCCCGACTCCTTCGTCGAGATCAACAATTTCTACACGGTGACCGTGTATGAGAAGGGCGCCGAGGTGGTGCGCATGTACCAGACCTTGCTCGGGCGCGAAGGCTTCCGCAAGGGGATGGACCTGTACTTCGAGCGCCACGACGGCCAGGCCGTGCAGTGCGACGATTTCCGCGCCGCGATGGCCGACGCCAACGGGCGCGACCTGACGCAGTTCGAACGCTGGTACAGCCAGGCCGGCACGCCGGTGCTCAGCGCCAGCGGCCACCACGACGGCGCGAAGCAGGTGTACGAATTGACGCTGCGCCAGTCCTGCCCCGCCACCCCGGGCCAGCCCGAGAAAAAGCCCTTCCACATCCCGGTCGCCGTCGGCCTGCTGGACAGCGACGGCAAGGACCTGCCGCTGACGCTGGACGGCAAGGCGCTGGGCACGACCACCGTGCTGGAACTGACCGCCAGCGAGCAGACCTTCCGCTTCGAAGGCGTGGCGCACGCGCCGGTGCCGTCCATCCTGCGCGACTTCTCCGCGCCGGTGGTGCTGGAATATCCCTACACCGACGACGAGCTGCTGCATCTGTTCCGCTACGACAGCGACCCGGTCAACCGCTGGGAAGCCGGCCAGCGCCTGGCCATGGGACGCCTGCTGTCGCTGGCGCAGTCCGTGTTGGACAGCAAGCCGCTGAAGCTGGACGACACTTACATCGCCGCCCTGCGCGCCGTGCTGACCGACACCGGGCTCGATGCCGCCTTCCGCGAGCAATGCCTGATCCTGCCGTCGGAAACCATCATCGCCGAGCAGATGGAAGTCGTGCACCCGCAAGCGATCCACAGCGCGCGCCAGTTCATGCGCCACGCCATCGGCACCGCGCTGCGCACCGAACTGCTGCAGGTGTACGGCGCCAACGCCACCCCGGGCCCTTACAGCCCGGACGCCATCTCGGCCGGCAAGCGCGGCCTGAAAAACGTGGCGCTGGCCTACCTGCTGGTGCAGCCCAATACGGAAGCGGTCAAGCTGGCGAGCGAGCAGTTTGCCGCCGCCACCAATATGACCGACCGCGCCGCCGCGCTGTCGTCTCTGATCCACAGCGGCGCCGACGCCGGCAAGCAGCTCGACGCGTTCTACAAGGACTTCAAGGGAGAAGCGCTGGTGGTGGACAAATGGTTCGCCATGCAGGGCTCGGCGCCGCACACCAATGTGGCCAAGGTGCGCGAGCTGATGAAGCATCCGGCTTTCACGCTGAAGAACCCGAACCGCGCCCGCAGCCTGCTGTTCAGCTTCTGCAACAACAACCCGTCGCAATTCCACGCCGCCGACGGCAGCGCCTACGAATTCTGGGCCGAGCACGTGATCAAGCTCGACGCCCTGAATCCGCAAGTGGCCGCCCGCCTGGCGCGCAGCATGGACCGCTGGCGCCGCTACGCGCCGGCGCTGCAGGTCCACATGCGCCATGCGCTGGAAAAGGTCGCCGCCGCCACGCCGCTGTCGAACGACGTGATGGAAGTGGTCAGCAAAGCACTCGCAAATTAAACCAATCAAGTCCAACCTAGGGAAACAATGAAACGTATCAGCCTGACCCAATACCTCGTTGAAGAACAACGCCAGCACCACAGCATTCCAGCCGAACTGCGCCTCCTGATCGAGGTGGTAGGCCGCGCCTGCAAGACCATTTCGCACAGCGTCGGGAAAGGCGCCCTGGGTGAAGTGCTGGGCGCCCTGGAAAGCGAAAACGTACAGGGTGAAGTCCAGAAGAAGCTGGACGTGATCTCCAACGAAATCCTGCTGGAAGCGAACGAATGGGGCGGCCACCTGGCGGCCATGGCGTCGGAAGAAATGGAAGACATCCACCCGATCCCCAACCGCTACCCGAAAGGCGAATACCTGCTGGTGTTCGATCCGCTGGACGGCTCCTCCAACATCGACGTCAACGTCTCGATCGGCACCATCTTCTCCGTGCTGAAGGCGCCGGAAGGGATGACCGAGCCGACCGAAAAGGACTTCCTGCAGCCAGGTGCCAAGCAAGTGGCTGCCGGCTACGCCCTGTACGGTCCGCAAACGCTGCTGGTGCTCACCACCGGCAACGGCGTCAACTGCTTCACCCTGGACCGCGAGATGGGCTCCTGGGTCCTGACCCAGCGCAATATGCAGATTCCCGCCAAGACCAAGGAATTCGCCATCAACGCCTCCAACCAGCGCCACTGGCACGCTCCTGTGCAGCGCTACATCGGCGAACTGCTGGCCGGCACCACCGGCCCGCGCGGCACCGACTTCAATATGCGCTGGATCGCCTCCATGGTGGCCGACGTGCACCGTATCCTGAACCGCGGCGGCATCTTCATGTACCCGGCCGACAATAAAGACCCGTCCAAACCAGGCCGCCTGCGCCTGATGTACGAAGCGAACCCGATGGCCTTCATCGTGGAGCAGGCGGGCGGCATGGCCACCGACGGCAAAAAGCGCATCCTCGACATCCAGCCGGAAAAGCTGCACCAGCGCGTGCCGGTCTTCCTCGGTTCCCGCGACGAAGTGGCCTTGGTGACCAGCTACCACCAGGAAGCCGTGTAATTAATGCAAGCTGCGCTTGCGCACCCTTGAGCCCGAAGTTATAATCCGGACTCTTTGCCGGTGTAGCTCAGTTGGTAGAGCAGCTCATTCGTAATGAGAAGGTCGGGAGTTCGATTCTCTTCTCCGGCACCAGGACGTACAAAAACCCGCCAGATCGTCGATCTGGCGGGTTTTTCCGTTTTGCCCGCAGCGCGCTCAGAATTCCACCCATTCTCCGCCTTGGCCATTGACGGCCGCTGCCTTGGCGCGGGCACGCTGTGGGAAGGCGGGCTGGGCCGGTGCCGCCTGCGGCAGTGCAGGCCGCGCCGCTGGTTTGGCCTTGGCCGCTGCCGGCCGGCTTTTCGCGGCCACTGCCGGCGCCGGCAGTCGCGGCTCCTTCGCCGCAACAGTCATGGCGGCGCTCGCCGCGGCCTTGTGCAGCGTGAAGACGGCCACCAGGGCCGACAGCTGGCTGGCCTGCTCCTGCAGCGATTCGGCGGCGGCGGCCGCTTCCTCCACCAGTGCGGCGTTTTGCTGGGTCACATGGTCCATTTCGCCGATGGCCTGGTTGATCTGGTCGATGCCGGTCGATTGTTCGGCGCTGGCCGCGGTAATCTCCGACATGATGTCGCTGACGCTGGTGATGCTCGCCACCACTTCGTCCATCGTACGCCCGGCCTGGTCAACCAGCCGGCTGCCGTTTTCCGCGCAAGCCACCGAATTCTCGATCAGGCCCTTGATTTCCTTGGCGGCGTCGGCGGAGCGGTGCGCCAGGCTGCGAACTTCGCTGGCCACCACCGCGAAGCCGCGCCCCTGGTCGCCGGCGCGTGCCGCTTCCACGGCGGCATTCAGCGCCAGGATATTGGTCTGGAAAGCGATGCCGTCGATGACGGCGATGATGTCGACGATGCGCTTGGACGCTTCGTTGATGGCGCCCATGGTATCCACCACTTGCGCCACCACCGTCCCGCCCCGGGAGGCAACCTGCGATGCTGTCGCCGCCAGCTGGTTGGCCTGGCGCGCATTGTCGGCGTTCTGCTTGACCGTCGACGTCAATTCTTCCATCGACGACGCCGTCTCTTCCAGCGAACCGGCCTGCTGCTCGGTGCGTGCGGACAGGTCCTGGTTGCCGACGGCGATCTGCTGGGTGGCGGTGGCGATGGTATCGGTGCCGGCGCGCACCTGGCCGACGATTTGCGAGAGGCTGTCGCGCATGCGGCGCATGGCAAACAGCATGCTGGACTGGTCATGCGGCTTGAGCTCGATGTCCACGGCCAGGTCGCCGCCGGCAATGCGGGCGGCAATCTGCGCCGCATCGGTAGGCTCGCCGCCCAGCTGGCGCAGCAGTCCACGGGTGATCCAGGCGCCCATGCCCAGTCCGGCCAGCGCGCTGCCGATGACCAGCATGATCATGAAATTGCGGCTTGACTCATACAAGACCGTGGTCTCATCGGATGCGGCGGCAGCATTCTTTTCCTTCAGCCGTGCCAGCTCCGACATCCGGTCGTCGACCGCGGTGGCCTTGTTTGCCATCGCCCCCATGACGAAAGAGGCCAGCTCATTATTCGCCTGCAATGGCTCCTTGCGCGCCCGCCGCACCGCTTCCTGTACGTCGGTATCGTAAGCATCCAGTTCGCTGCGCAGCTTGCTGAGCAATTCGCGCCCGGCAGGCGAGACGAAACGCTTGTCGGCCTCAGCAAGATTGCTGCGCAATTCCTTGCGCGCATCCTCGATGCGCTGCAATGATTTGTTGCGCTGTTCGTCGGTCGAAGCCAGCAGCACGCTGCGCAGCGAGCGGCCAATGTAGATCAGGTCGATATTCGCTTCTTTGATATACGACAGGCCAAGCAGTTCACGCTCATAAATGCGGTCGCCCATGTCGTTGATCTTGCTCATATTGGCGATTCCCAGGGCCGCGACCAGGGCGCCGGCCAGCGCAACAATGCTGAAGGCGCCCAACAGGCGGGTGCCGACTTTCATTTGATTGAGTTTCATCTTGTGTTCTCCACGACAATGTCAGGCCGCCAAGGGGAGCTTGGCGGGGACGGTGACTTCGGACAGCAGCAGGCTCAGGTCAGCCAGCTGCAGCATGCGTTGCTCGACGGTGGCGATGCCGGTCAGGTAAGCGTTGCCGAAATCCGCGCCGGACGGCGGCGGCTTTATCTGCTCCGCAGTCAGGCGGAGTACATCGGAAACACTGTCGACGACAATGCCCACCTGCTGTTCCCCTATGGCGAGCACGACCACGACGGTGAATGCGTTATAGGCGCCCTCGCCGATGCCCAGCTTGATGCGCAGGTCGACAATGGGCACGATCACGCCGCGCAGGTTGATCACGCCTTTCAGGTAGGGTGGCGCTTCGGCCAGCCGTGTCACCGCGCTATAGCCCCGCAATTCGCGCACCGCCTGGATGTCGATGCCGAATTCTTCATTGCCAAGGCGAAAAGCCAGTACTTCTGTCGCGCTGGCCTGGGATGGGTCTGATGCTGTCGGATTCGCCATGTTTTTCCTCATCGTACGGGCGAGCGAGCGCGGGCGTGGCCGGTCGCGGCTCGCAAAAAATTCGGGGGTTGGATCTGGTCGGCGGAGGTGGGGCCGATGGACGGGATGCCCGGGGCGCGGCTGAGTAGCCGTGCGGCAACAAGAGGCATTTTAGTCGGCAAATCGGCCGACATAATCTCCAATTGTCACTGTGGACGAATGGCCACAGTTTGCAAAGGCGTGCTGCGACGGCAGGCTAACGCGCTGGCCGTCGCATGTGCCTGGCGCTGCCTTGCTTCAGGCGCGAAGTTGACAGGGTTTTTTCGTTTATTGCTGGGCGAAAAGCGCAATCAATGCGAGAAAAATTGCGACTTGAAGGGCGATCATCTGATGATGCTGGGCGTCCAATCGCGCATTCAATTTTTCCACGGCTTCGTGGAGCTTCGCCTCGAATTCTGCTCGCAGCTCGACGCGGAGCGAGTTTAGTCCGGTGTCGATTTTGGTTTCGATTTCCTTGAACCGGCAATCCATGTGCGCACGTAGCGCCTTCAGTTCGCACGATAGGTTGACCATAGCGTTCTCCAGCTTGGTTATCCGCTCCTCGTGGTCGGTGAGCTCTGGTGGAGGCGTGGCGTCCATGATGGCTCCTCAAGTGATCCTATCATTTTCACCACGCCAGCAAGCGCCCGTTTGATGAAGTTCAAATGTGCTTGGCGCTGCGTTACTTCACGTTACGCGCAAGGAAAGCGCGCATCAGCTTGCCGATTGGCTCGCTGTCTTCTTCGAGCGCGAAGTGGCCGGTGTCGAGCAGGTGCAGTTCAGCCTTCGGCAAGTCGCGCAGGTAGGGCGCGGCGCCGGCGGCGGGGAAGATCTTGTCGTTCTTGCCCCAGGTGATCAGCATCGGCGGCTGGTGCTTGCGGAAGTAGGCTTGCCACTCCGGATAGCGGGCCGGATTGCTGCCGTAGCTGTAGAACAGCTCGAGCTGGATGTCCTTGTTGCCGGGGCGGTCCATATAAGCCTGGTCCAAGGTCCAGGCGTCGGGACTGATCCTGCTGGCGTCGCGTGCGCCATGTGTGTACTGCCATTTGGTCGCGCCGAGTTCGAAGAACGGTTTCAGCTTGGCTGCATTCGCCTCGGTTTTATCAGCCCAATAGACCTTGAACGGCGCCCAGAATTCGTTGTCGATGCCTTCGTTGTAGGCGTTGCCGTTCTGGACAACGATGGCCGAGACGCGCTCGGGATGGGCAGCGGCCAGGCGGAAGCCGATCGGGGCGCCGTAATCCTGCACGTACAGCGCGTATTTCGACGCGCCGACCACGGTGGTGAATTTGTCGACTACCTGCGCCAGGTGATCGAAGCTGTAGGCGAATTCATCGACAGCCGGCGCATCGCTCTGGCCGAAGCCAGGGTAGTCGGGCGCGATGACGTGATAACGGTCGGCCAACTGCGGGATCAGGTTGCGGAACATTTGGGACGAAGTAGGGAAACCGTGCAGCAGGAGCACGGTGGGGGCGTCTTTCGGGCCCGCTTCGCGGTAGAAGATCTTGACGCCATCGACCTTCACGGTGTGGTAGCTGACGTCTGCAGGCGCGGCCGAAGCCGCGGCGGCAGCAAAGGCAAAAGCCAGGGATGCAGCGATGCGGGAGGTTTTCATGTTCGCTTCCTTCAAAAATGGTTGGGATGGGATGAATTCTAGGAAGCGGCTCCGGGCGCGGGAACTACGCGCGGCGAAACAATCCATTTCGCCCGGCGGCGTTCCGCCCAGGCCAGGGCGCCGGTAGAGTGGGGCCATCGACAATCCACTGGAGAACAACATGAAGACACTCGTAGCCGCAGCGGCCATTGCAATTGCCGGGGCCGCGCAAGCCGCGCCGGTCGCCTATCGCACGGTTGCCGTGGACGGCGTCAATATCGCCTACCGCGAGGCCGGCGACGCCAGCAAGCCGACCGTCCTGCTGCTGCACGGCGTGCCGAGCTCCTCGCGCATGTACGACGGCCTGCTGCGCAAGCTCGGAGATCGCTACCACCTGGTGGCGCCGGACTATCCCGGCTTCGGCAACAGCGATGCGCCGGACCCCGCGAAGTTCGCCTACACTTTCGACAACCTGGCGGCAGTGATGAACAAGTTTACCGATGCGGTTGGCGCGCAGCGCTACGTGTTGCTGATGCAGGACTACGGCGCACCGGTCGGCATGCGCATGGCGCTGGCGCGGCCGCAGGCCGTGCAGGCGCTGGTTTTCCAGAACGGGAATGTGTACGAAGAGGGGCTGGGGCCAATGTGGGCCAAACGCAAGCCGTTCTGGGAAGACCGCGCGGCGCACGAGAAAGACCTTATCGCCGTGCACCAGTCGGTGGCGGCGACGCGCGCACGCCATATCGGCAGCGACCCCGCAATTGAAGCCTACGACCCGGATCTGTGGATGGACGAATATGCCTACCTCAATCGGCCAGGCCAGGCGCGCATCCAGGCCGACCTGATTTACGACTACCAGCACAACCTGGCAGCGTATCCAGAGTGGCAGGCCTGGCTGAAACAGCGCTGCTTGCCGACGCTGGTGGTGTGGGGCAAGCACGACCTTGCGTTCACCGTGCCGGGCGCGCAGGCTTTCAAGCGCGACAACCCGTCGGCCGAAGTGCACATCCTCGATGGCGGGCACTTCGTGATGGACACCCGGCTGGATGAAGTTGCCGCGATCACCGGTGCCTTCCTCGGCAAGCTCAGTTCAGGTGCGGGTGGGTCCGCAGGTGCTGCGCCAGCAAGTCGATAAACTTGCGCACTTTGGATGAGCCGTATTTGCTCTCGCGGTGCAGGATGTGCACCGGCCACGGCTCCTCTTCGAATTCTGGCAGGATGATCTTCAGCTTGCCAGCCGCCAGCTCGTCGGCCATCTGGTAGGACAGCAGGCGGCAGATGCCAAGTCCATCCACCGCGGCGCGGATGGCGGCGTCGTTGCTGGTGACGGTGAAGCGCGGTTTCATGCGGACGGTAAGGGCGCCTTCACCCTGGCCGAACTTCCATTCGACGCGCGGGGTGATGTTGCTGGCGGCGATGATCGTATGCTGCATCAGTTCTTCCGGATGCCGGGGGACGCCGTTCCTTGCCAAGTACTCGGGCGAGGCGCACAGTACCCGGCGCATCTGGCCAACGCGCAGCGCCTTCATGCTGGAGTCGGGCAGCGGGCCGAGGCGAACGGCGACATCCATGCCTTCCTCAATCAGGTTGACCACACGGTCAAGGAAGTATGCGCTGACGTCGACCTCCGGATACTGTTTGAGGAACTGCACGATGCAGGGCGTGACGAAGTTCTTCCCGAACAGGACAGAGGCGGTGACGGTCAGGTTGCCTTTAGGCGTCGAGCTGACGCCTGCCGCTGCATCGTTGGCTTCCTCGATACTGGCGAGGATATTGCGGCAGTCGTCCAGGTAACGCTGGCCTGCTTCGGTCAGGCGGACGTTGCGCGTGGTTCTTTGCAGCAGTTGTGCGCCGAGTTTTTCTTCCAGCGCAGTGATGGCGCGCGTAATTGCCGCCGGCGACATATTCAGGCTGCGTGAAGCGCCGGCAAAGCTTTCCTGTTCGCCCACCGCGACGAACACCGTCATCAAGTGCATTTGATCCATTCGAATCCTCCTTGCAGGATCGTACACGCATTGCCGTCCGGCGGCCTACTGCCGGCGGCGATCAGCGCAGGAAATGCAGCACCGCGTCGAGGTATGCTTGCCGGCTTTCGATGTTCGGCAGGTGGACGGTCGGCAGGGTAAGCAAGCGCGCGCCAGGGATGGCGGCGGCGACGTCGGCGCCGTGCTGGGCGGAGGTGACCGTATCATCCCGGCCTGCGATCACCAGGGTTGGCGCCTCGATCAGGCGTATCGTGCGCCGCAAGTCCGCATCGCGCACGGCGGCGAACAGTCCCGCCAGGCCTGCGCGGTCGATGGAGAGCAGCATGGCGCGGAATTTGTCGATGACGGGCCCGCCCGCATCGAGCATATGCCTGGGGAACCAGTTGGCGAGGAAACCTTCGGCAGTTTCCCGCATGTCCGGGGCGGCGCGCACTGCGGCGATGCGCTCGTCGAAGATGCTTGCTGGGACGAGCTGCGCGGCGGTGTTGGACAGGATCAGGCGGTCGATACGCTCCGGCGCGTGCACGCCCAGCCACTGACCTATAAAGCCGCCCAGCGACAGGCCGAGGAAGTGCGCGCGCTGGATGCCCAGAGCGTCCATCATCTCCAGCACGTCCCGGCCCAGGCGGTCCAGCGAGTAGGCGCCTTCCGGGACGCTGGACTCGCCATGGCCGCGGAAATCGTAGCGCAGCACGCGAAAGTGCTGCGACAGGGCTTCCACCTCGCCATCCCACATATGGTAGGTGGTAGCGATGGAGTTTGACAGGATGAGTACTGGCAGCTGTTCCGAGCCGTCAAAACGGTATCCGATGCGTACCTTGTCGCCGGTGGTGATAAACATGGTTCAGGTCCTTTCAATGGGAGTGTTGATGGAACCATGGTAGGTGCGCCCGGCGTAAAAATATATTATAAAGATCGGGATATCTTTGTAAGAAATCCTGACAATGACCGCACTTACCCTGCACGACCTGCAATGTTTCGATGCCGTGGCCCGCAGCGGCGGCTTCCAGCCCGCCGCCGAACTGCTCCACCGTTCCCACCCTGCTGTGCATGCCGCGGTCGCCAGATTGGAACAGCAGCTTGGCTTGCAGCTGCTGGACCGCAGCGGCTACAGGATTGCGCTGACGCCGGCCGGCAAGTCTTTCCACCGCAAGGCGCAGGCGACGTTGAGTGAACTGGCCGGCCTGCAGGTGCATGCCCAGCAGCTGGCGATGGGTGAAGAAGATGAGTTGCGTGTGGTGATCGGCGATATGTGCCCGCAGCGCGAGGTGCTGGCCACGCTGGCCGGGTTCTTCCGCAACCGGCCTGCAACCCGCCTGCATGTGCAAGTTGAGGCGGTCAGCGGCCCCAACGAACGCCTGTACGACGGGGATGCCGACCTGATTGTGCACGGCGTCGACAAAAGCGACCCGCGCCTCGAATGGATCGACATGGCGAAGATCCATTTTGTGCCGGTAGTGGCGCCTGGCTTCCTGGATTTTGCGCCCGGGCGGGCGATCCGCCCGCAGCAGTTGCGGAGCTACACGCAATGCATCATCCGCGATACGGCGCGTCAGGAGGGCAAGAGCTATTTCACGATCGAGGGCGCGCCGCAGTGTTCCGTGCCTGACCAGCAGATGAAGAAGGAAATCATCCTGCAAGGCTTGGCCTGGGGCCACTTGCCGCGCTTCCTGGTGGAGCGGGAGCTGGAGGAGGGAAGTTTGCTGTCGATCGCCGGCAGGTACCTGCCGGGCAGCGTGGAAGAGCTGGTGGCCGCACGCCGGAGCGACCGGCCGCACGGGCCGGTCGCGCAGGCATTATGGGAATTCCTCAGTAGCTGGAAATCGCAGCCGGCTGGCCGTTCTTGAAGTTGAAGATGGTGACCGGCGAGGACTTCATGTCGCCTTTCGCGTCGAATGCATAGGTACCCGACACACCCTTGTAGCTGCCGGCGGAAATGTCGGCGGCCACCTTGGCCGGGTCGAGCGAATTCACCTTCTGCATCGAGGCCGCATACATCAGCACCGCGTCGTAGTAGGCCGAGGCATACACGTCCGGCTCCACATTGAAGCGCTTCTTGAACTTGGCCTTGAAGGCCGGGCCGGAAGCAGCTTTCTCCAGCAGCGTGCCGCCCTGCGCGCACAGCACGTTTTCACCGACGGCATCGCCGCCCAGCTTGCCCATCTCCGCGGTGCAGATGGTGTCGCCGCCCAGCAGCTTGGCCTGGATGCCCAGCTGCTTCATCTGGCGCGCCATCGGTGCGCCTTGCGGTGCATAGCCGCCGAAGAACACGGCCTGCACGTTCTTCGATTTCAGCTTGGTCAGGATGGCGGTGAAGTCGACCGCCTTGTCGGTGGTGTATTCGTGGCCGGCCACCTGCAGGCCCGAGGCGCGCGCCTGCTTCTTGAATTCTTCCGCCAGGCCCTGGCCGAATGCGGTGCGGTCGTCGATCACGGCGACATTCTTTACCTTCAGCTCATTGGCGGCGTAGAGGGCCATCTTGGAGCCGAGCTGGGTGTCGCTGGCGTTGATGCGAAAGATGTTCTTGTAACCTTGTTGCGTTAACTTGGGGTTGGTCGCCACGGGCGCGATCAGGGCGCCGGCTTCGTTGTAGATGCGCGAGGCGGGAATGGCGACGCCGGAGTTGTAGGGGCCGACCACGTATTTGACGCCGGAATCGACCAGTTTCTGCGCGGCGGAGACGCCGGCTTTCGGGTCGCCCTGGTCGTCTTCCGACATCAGTTCGAATTTGAGCTTCTTGCCGCCGACGGTGATCGGCTTGGCGTTCAGTTCTTCGATGGCGAGGCGGGCGCCGTTCTCGTTGTCCTTGCCGGAAAACGCCTGTGCGCCGGACAGCGGGCCGCTATGGCCGATCTTTACCACCACGTCCTGGGCGCAGGCGCCAGCGGCCATTGCCAGCAGCGCCACCGCGCTTACCGAGTGCTTCAGCTTCATCGAAGGGTCTCCAATAGTTTTCGATTGCGTGATTATCCACAATCCGGGCGGCGCAGCAAGCCGCAGCGCATCATGCCGGACGCATTATGCCGAAGTGGATGCTAAAGCTGCACAGCGGGGAGGGGCGGCGCCCGGGTCAGGCATTGCTGTCGATGCGGCTGCCGGGCTGGCCTGCGGCAGTCGGCTCTGTACCAGGCTGTTCGCCGGCGGGGGCCTGCCCGGATGTGCGGCCGCCGCCCGTTTGCGCCTGGGTGCCTGGGCCGGTTTGCGTGCGTGGGCCGCCGCCGGGATTCCTGCCGGCGGCGGTGTCGGCGGGGCGCTGGACGGGGCGTGCCTGGACCGGAGCAACCGGCGTGGTCGCGGGTACGGCGGCCGGCGCCGGGACCGGCTCGGTTGCCGGTGGGGGAGGTGGCGGGCGTCCAGAGGCGGCGGCAATGTCGCCCGTGCGATAGGCTGCGACAGCGGCGGCGATGGAAGGATCGGCCGCCTGCAGCCGCTGGGCTTGCGGGGATGCCGGCGCGCTGGCGCGGCGCGCCGCATCGGACGCCTGGCGGGCGCGTTCGGCGGCGTCGCCGGTTCCTTGCGCGGTGGCCGGTCCGGTGCCTGGCGCAGCCGCTGCCAGCGTGCCGGCGGCCGGGCCCGGGCCTGGGCC